>DAOUDE010000081.1:0-150701 GCA_034431475.1 Thermomicrobiales bacterium
ACAGATCGCCTGAATGAAACCTTTGCCCGGCTGGGCAGAAAGGGCCGCCTCACCGAGCAGGACGTCGATGACGCGATGCGTGAAGTGCGCCGCGCGTTGCTCGAGGCGGACGTTAACTTCAAGGTCGCCAAGGACTTCGTGGCCGCCGTGCGTGAGCGCGCCGTTGGCCAGGACGTGCTGCGCTCCCTGACCCCGGCCCAGACCGTGATCGGCATTGCCAACGAGGAACTGATCCGCGTCCTTGGCGAAGAGGGCCAGGGCCTGCTCCCGCCGGACCGCCCGCCGCAGATCCTGATGCTGGTCGGCCTGCAGGGGAGCGGTAAAACGACGCACGCGGCCAAGCTCTCGGTCCACCTGCGCAAGCAGGGGCGCAACCCGCTGCTGGTGGCCGCCGATGTCTACCGCCCGGCCGCCATCAACCAGTTGCAGGCGCTCGGCAAGCAGGTCAACGTGCCCGTCTACGAAGAGGGCACCGGCAAGAACCCCGTCGATATCGCCCGCAACGCGGTGCGGTACGCGCTCGAACGCGGCTACAACCCGGTCATTATCGACACCGCTGGCCGCCTGCAGATCGATGACCGGCTCATGCAGGAGTTGGTCAACATCCGCGACACCGTTCACCCCACCGAGATTCTGCTCGTGGCCGACGCCATGACCGGGCAGGAAGCGGTGAGTGTGGCGCAGACGTTCAATGAGCGCGTCGGCGCCAGTGGTCTGATCCTGACCAAGATGGATGGCGACGCCCGCGGCGGCGCCGCACTCTCTATTCGCGCGGTCACCGGGGTTCCGATCAAGTTCATCGGGACCGGTGAAAAGATGGACGCGCTGGAGGCGTTCCACCCGAATCGCCTTGCCGGCCGCATCCTCGGCATGGGCGACATCCTTTCCCTCATCGAGCGGGCGCAGGAAACGACCACGGTCGAGGACGCCGAAGAGCTGCAGTCCCGCATGATGAAGGGGCAATTCAACCTGGAAGACTTCCTGGAACAGCTCCAGAAGGTCAAGCAGATGGGTCCCCTGTCGCAACTGCTGGACATGATTCCCGGCCTGGGTGCGCAGATGCGGCAGGCCAAGGCGCAGATCTCCGACGATGACTACAAGCGCGTCGAGGCGATCATTTATTCGATGACGGCAGATGAGCGCCGTAATCCGGATGTCATTGGCAAGCGCCGGGCAGCCCGCATCGCGCGGGGCAGCGGCACCACCCCGCAGGAGGTGCGCGCGCTCATCAAGCAGTTCGAAGAGATGAAGAAGATGATGTCTCAGTTCGGGCGCATGGCGAAGAAGGGCAAGATGCCACCTGGCTTGCCGTTCGGATAGGCGCCCTCACGCTTCTCCAGACCGGCGGTTGGCCCCTGCCGATCAAGAACATCGCGCTACGTTGCCGCTGGCGCAACCAGGTCTCGATACAGGCGCTCGAGCGCTTGCGCTGGATCTAGAGTCAACCCTGAGTGCACCGGTCCCGGTTGCACGATGGTGCTGGCCGGCGCGGTCAGCCAGCCAAAGCGCTCGAAGGGTGGCAGCAACGCAATTGGCCCGCCAGCGGGGTCGCCATTGCTCACCAGGCAGAGAATGTCGAGGTGGCGCTGTACGGCTTCGACATCCAGGCCGGGCCACAGGGCGAGCAGGCGCTGCGGGTCGAAACCGGTGCGCACGCCAAGGAAGCGGCGCGGCCGCGAGTAGAGAACAACCCCGACATTGATGCACTCGCCGCGCTCCACGCGCGGCACGAGCCGGATCGGGGCGTAAGCAAAGGGCGCCAGGCCAGCGCCCGGCGCTGACTCAGGCTGCGCCACGGCGCGCCTCCTCTGCCGTCTCCACCCACAGCCTTGGGGCCTGCAGGCGTGCTTTGAGGTGCATGCGGTAAGCCGCCCGGTGCTCCTCTGGCGAGGCAAACGGCGGCATATCTTCCAGCAGTGCATCCGGTACGGTGGCGACGGCCTCGGTAATGACCGCAGGCGTCAGGCGCGGCGCGAGCCGCGCGTCTGCCTCGGGAATGGGCCCAGCTACAGCAAGCAGCACGTGGTCGCGGATCGCCGGAAAGCGGCCGCCCGCGTTCGCTTCCACGACTCCAAGATCGCCCGTCCAGCTATGTTGCGTGTAGAGCGACGCGCCGTGATCGATCAACCACAGCTTGCGGTGCCACAGCAGCAAGTTCGGGTTGCGCGGCGTACGGTCCACGTTCTGCAGGAAGGCATCGAACCAGACGACGTCCGCCGCCAGGTCGGGTGAAAGGCCCGCCGTATCCGCCACGCCCAGCGGCAGCGAACCTGGCAGGTAGTCCAGCCCGACGTTCAGGCCCGCGCTGCGTTCGAGCAGACCCTGGATCTCCGGGTCCGGCTCAGCCAGCCCCAACGCGAGATCGAGGTCCACCAGGACCGGCTCCGGCACCGGTAGGTCGAGGGCGCGCCCGAGCGCCGCGGCGATCAACTCGGCGACGAGCGCCTTTGGCCCCTGCCCCGCGCCACGGAACTTGACGACGTACATCCCGTCATCGTCTGCCTCCACGATGGCTGGCAGCGATCCACCCTCGCGCAGCGGGGTCACATAGCGCAGCACCTGGACCTGCCGGATGGGACTCACTTGCTCGCGGGTCATTGCATGCGCTTTCGCCACCGTTCGCGGACACAGCCCGCAACCCTACCACAGCGCCCCTGGCATGCCCTGTGCGGATTGGTCGGCAACGCCAGCGCGCCTCCGCCAGCGCCGCACCTGACCGGGCCGTCCTGCACGCATGATCGTTCCCCGCCGAAACGTCTCCGCCAGTTTCCCGCGTTGTTGCTATGAGGGCGCTGTGCGATGCGTCTTCTCCGATCCACCAAGGAGCGTTCGAATGCCCACACCACTCCCTTCCGCCGTTCGCACCGCCGCGCGTGCCGCCCTGCTGGCCAGTGTCCTGGTCTACTCTCAGATCACATTGCCCGCTCCCACCCACGCTCAGGAAACTCCCGCCGTGGCTGCGGCCAATCTGGTCTACGCCGCCACCGACCTCAACCTGCGGAAGGGCCCGGGAGAAGGCGACGCCATCTTCGCGACCATCCCGTTCGGGACCACGCTCGAACGCCGCGAGGGTGGCCTCGTCAACGACTACATCCCCGTGCGCTACGAGGGGATCGACGGTTGGGTCTTCTCGCTCGGTGTCGTTTCAACCCCGCAGGATCTGCCGGCCGCAGCCCCGACAGATGGCGCGGGTGATGGCTCCTTCGTCGCATTTGATGGCTCCCTGGAGCGCGTCACCATCTCCCCGATCATGCTGCGCGCCGAGCCGTCGCTCGATGCCGAGACCCTGACCGGGATGCCTGAAGGCTCTGTGGTCTACCTGACGCAGGAGGGTTACGAAAACGGCTACATCACGGTCGATTACGGCGGTTTGCAAGGCTGGGCGTACGCAGATTTCCTCGCCGAGCCGGCGGCGTAGCGGTGGGCCCCGTCACCTAGGCCTGTTCGACCAGGGCCGCGATGGAGGTGCCCATCGCGGCCTCATCCTGCCGGGTATTGCGGCGCGCCCGGCGGACGCTGCGGGCATGCTCCAGGGCGTAGAAGCCGTCTCGCTCATCGGCGACCAGCGTGCGGGCATCGGCAGCCGAAACCCCCAGCCAGCGCAGCACCTGCCGCCCGAAGCCAAGCGAGACCTCGAACTCCGGCTGCACCACCTGATTGACCCCGCCATGCTCCAGCGCCCGCACCGCTGAACTCGAATCCGCCAGGGCAATCACCTGCGTCTTCGGGTTGAGGCGCCGGACGATGCGCACCGCCTCTGACGCCGAGACCAGATCCGGAATGGCCAGGGCCAGGATCCGCGCGTGCGCCACGCCGGCGCGCACCAGCACCGGCTCCATACCGGCGTCGCCGTAGATGGCGTGGCCGCCAGCGGCCCGCACTTCACGCACCACTGCCGGGTTGATGTCGACGACGACAGAGCCAAATCCCGCGTTCTTCAGGATGTGCACCAGTTCCGCGCCAACCCGGCCATACCCGCAGACGATGACATCTGGCTTGTAGACATACACCCCAGACGTCCCCATGGCCCGGCGTTGCTCGGTGGTCAGGGGAAGCCAACGCGCCAGGCGATGCAGCACGCCGGGCGCAGCAGCGACCAGCGGCGATGAGATGAGGATGGAGGCCAGGGCTACGGAAAGCATCAGCCCGTACTGATCGTTGGTGATGATGCCCCAGGTGACACCAAGCCCGGCGAGCACAAAGCTGAACTCGCCCATCTGGGCGAGCACGGCGCCAACCAGCGCAGCCGTGCGCGCCTCGACACCCGCCAGCATCATGGCGATGGTGGTCAACAGCAGCTTGCCCACCACCAGCGCGGCCACCATCGTCAGCACGATCCCGATGTGCGCCAGCAGAAATGGAGGATCGACCATCATGCCAACGGCAACGAAGAAGACGGAGGCGAAGAGATCGCGCAGGGGGATGATCTGGGCCAGCACCTGCCCCTCGAACTCGGACTCCGCGACCACGATCCCGGCCAGGAACGCCCCGAGCGCAAACGAGAGCCCGGCCTGCTGGCTGGCCAGGCCGGTGCCCAGCGCGATAACCACCACCGCCATGATGAAGAGCTCGCGCGACCCAGACTGCGCCAGCAGATACAGCACGCGCGGCACCAACCGGGCGCCAACCACGATGACCGCTGCCAGGGCCAACACCGAGACGCCAATCGAGCGCAGCAGCGACGGCGCGAGGTCTCCCTGCACACCCGCTAACAGGGGAAGCAGCGCCAGCATCGGGACGACGCTCAGGTCCTGGATGACACCCACGCCCAGCGCGATCCGCCCGTGGGTGGCCTCTATCTCGCCGCGGCCAGCCAGGAGCTTGATGGCGACAATCGAGCTGGAGATCGCAAAGGCGGCGCCGAGCAAGACCGACGCCTGAACGGACCACCCAATGGCCAATCCCGTCGCGACCCCAAGCCCAAGCGTGAGCACGATCTGCGCGATGCCGCCGAGGAGCGCAATGCGACGCACCCGCAGCAATTCCTCCAGGGAGAATTCCAGGCCAAGCGCGAACATGAGAAACGCGACGCCCAGGTTAGCCAGCACAACCACCCGGTCGCGCTCGGTCGACAGGCCCGGCGTATGCGGCCCGATCATGGCCCCGGCGACGACGTACCCCAGCAGCACCGGCTGCCCCAGGCGTCGCGCCACCATCCCACCAATGAGCGCGGCTCCGAGCACCAGAGCCACCGTCGCAACCAGCGAAAGATCGTCCAAATTGCCCAATCCCCACAGCTTCCACCCGCGTCACAGCGGTAACGCCTTATTTGATCCGAACAATAGCACAGGCACCTTCGAAAATGACGATCACTCCGCCGTCGATGCTTACCCCCAACCAAGTATCAGCATCTTTGCAGGACACTTTGGCGATCACTGTTGCATAGCCTGCATTTTGTAAGGGTCTGCCAATTTACGCAGGGATGGCGTCAGTGCCTTCGTGAAACGGACCTGCCTGCTCGCGCGTGGTAATTGGTGACCTGGCCCACTCGCGGGCCGGTCAGGGAGTCAAATCCCGAGCCACCCCCCATCTGGCCTCTTCCGCGCGATCCCGACCCACGCGCGGACGGGAACACCACGGCGCCTGCACCCCACTCTGGGACAGGCGCCGTGGTGCGGCCAGGGCCCTACGTGCCGGAGGATCGCGTCTCTGCTGGCCTGCGCAGGGCGAACACCAGGCCAAGTTCCTGTCCGGCGTCAAGGAAGTCGTGCTCCTGCGAGAAGTACGCCTCCAGGTGCGGGTGATCCCCGAGCCAATCCACCTCGGCGCGCGGAATCAGCAGATGAGTGCTGCCTCCGGCCATGGCCGCAGCCACCTGCTCCCGCACCCGGGCCAGGTGCCGTTCGGGAGGTTCACCGGGCCGCTGGTCCTCCCGGGCGAATGGCACGCGCTGACCATTCGCCTGCGCCGGATCTCCCACCACCGCAATGCGTATCAGTGTGCGCAGCCTGGCTTCCGCCTCAGCCACGTAATCCACACGCCACCGTGGCGTCAGGACAAAGCGGCCCGGCGTGAATGGCCGCTTGCCTACCTCGTCCCAGAAATCTGCGTCTGACCTTCCCGAAAGATGGAAGTCACTTTCGCCCCAGCGATAGATGTAGAACCAGTCTTCGGGCGGCAACTCCGGATCGCCAGACGCAGCCCCACCACGGGTCACGACCGTGGCGCGCATGGCCGCATCGAAGACCTGATCCTCGCCCAGCGTGAGCGAGGGGTAGCCGCCGATGGCCCGCAGGGCGTCCCGCCGAAACAGGGACATGTTCGCCCCGACAATGGAGCCATGCTGCGCCTCCATCTTTCCGCTGTGACGGAACCAGCAAGACTGCGGATTGAAGTAATCCGCGTTCCCCAGCATCTGGTAGGAGAGCGAGAGACGCCACGGCAGGCTGATATCGTCGTCGTCCCAGGTCGCGATGAGATCGCCGCGCGCCAGGGCTACCCCGGCGTTGCGCTTGTCGCCCAGCGATGGGAAGCGCTCGGAGATGTTCACAACGCGTACCCCCGGCGCGTTGCAAACCAGCTCCTGGCCGGGGCAATCATTGAGGACGATCAACTCCTTGTTCGGGTAGTCCTGCAGCAGGAAGCTCTGGATCGCTTCCTCGATGAGGTGCTGGCGGCCCGGAGGCCGCCCAAAGGTCGGACAGATGCAACTGATCAGCGGCAGGTTGAAAAGCACGTAGTCCGCCAACGCCTCGGCCTTCACCTTCTTCACCCGCCCGGGCGGCAGGAAATCCGCAAAGTGCGCCTCCGCCTCGGTCGTGTCCAGACCCAGTTCGGTGAAGCCGATGATGTAGTTGCGCAGCTTCATCTCGACGCTCAGCGGGTACGGCACCCCCTTGGGCCGCCCGAAGCGGTGGACCCAGCGCAGCCACGGCAGGCAGAGGGTGCGCCCACCGCGCTGGCGGAACTTCTCGTGGATGTAGCCTTCTTCCCCTCCGAAGCCACGAAAGGCGGGGTTGAAGCCGGGCCAGGCCTCGCGGCGGCAACTGAAGATGCCGAGCCCCTGACTGGGGATATCAAACTCCTCGCCGTTGGCATCGTGGCCGCGCGGGTCGGTGCCCCAGGTGCCCCACATCTGGGAACGCCATACCGGATCGAAGTGCGTCGAAATCGAACTCAGATCGTCATACAGCAGCGGTCCCTGCAGCAGGTCTGGGGTGCCCGGGTGATCCGCGTAGTACCGGCGCAGCCGCTCGATCGCGCCGGGAACGAAAAGAATGTGCGAATCGACGCAGAGGACCGCGTCGCCCTGGGCATGGGTGAACACCAGTTCACGCACCGCCGTCCCGACGATCTCTGTCGCACGAACGTAGCTCGCGTTGGCGACACCCTTGACGAACGCTTCCGTGTCGTCACAGCCGTAGTTGTCGATGACCAGGATCTCTGTGTCGGACAGGTCCTGGTAGAGGCGCAACGACTGGATCGTGAAGTACACGCCATCGAAGTCGTCGTACGTCGCCATCCCGATTGTCAACGCCACCATGTCTGGCACCCCTTCCGGGATGGTCGCCCACGCCACAATCTGCTGATGATAGTGTGGCGCCTGTCTTGGTTGATCCCGGTGGCCTATGCGGCCGGAACAGCCAGGTCCAACGCAGCCACACGCTCCGGCTCGGTGATGGCCTCGATGGCCACGACCATTCCGTCGCGGATCGTGAAGTCCAGGATCATCAGGAGGTGGCCGCGCGGCGCAACGACTACCCCTACCATGCCGTTCACCAGCACCGGCCGCGCTGCAACCGCGCGGCCGCGCATCGCCAGCGGCGCGACAGCCTCGGCGCCACGCACCTCCTGGGGTCCGGCGGGCGACGGGGTACGGAAGACAACATCCGGGTCGAGCACGGCCAGTACGCCATTGAGATCTCCGGATCGCGCGGCCGCGAGAAAGGCATCGATCACCGCACGTTGCTGCGCAAGATCACCCGCGTGAGACATCGTGGACCGCCCGCGGAACGGCGTCTCCGCGACCGCGTCGCCCTCATCCAGCCTCGCAGCGCCATGCACGCGGCGGCGGGCACGGCTGGCGAGTTGCCGGGTGGCCGCTGGTGTGCGACCGACAACTGAGGCAATCTCCTCGAAGGGCACGGCAAACATGTCGTGCAGCACGAAGGCCAGCCGTTCGGCCGGGTCCAGGCGCTCCATAACCACCAGCAGTGCCAGGCCAACAGCGTCAGCCATGAGAGCTTCCTGTTCGGGGTCTGCCCGATCCGCCCGGTTCGCCACGGTGGCGGCCTCTGGCGCATCCAGCGAATCTTCGCGGCGTGCCTTGCGCGACCGCAGCAAGTCGAGGCTGATGCGGGAAACCACCTGGCGCAGCCAACCGCCAAGGTTCTCGATCTCGCCGGCGTTGGTGCGGCTCAGGCGCAACCACGCTTCCTGCACGGCGTCGTCGGCTTCGCTCAGGGAGCCGAGCATGCGGTAGGCCACCGCTCTCAGGTGGGCCCGGTGCTCCTCGAACCGCCCGGCAAGTTCATCGTGCTCCACGGGTGCTACGTCCTTTCATTAGCACGATCTCGAGGCGGCATCATCACCTTGTCAACACGCATCCGGTTCGCTCAGTCCGCTGGAATACCGAGACCGCACAGCCCCAGTTCACGCAGGGTCCCCTGGTTCCGGTCACAATCTTGCGCTGCGCTTCGTCATGGTAGTAACGAGGCAGTGAGCCCGTCGGAGATTTCAGGAGGATCACATTGAAGATCAAGCTGACCAAGGTTTACGTCAATGACCAGGAGCAGGCACTGCGGTTCTACACAGACGTGTTGGGCTTCCTGAAGCAGGACGATTTCAGCAACGACGGGTATCGCTGGCTCACCGTCGTTTCCCCGGAAGATCCAGACGGCCCTCAACTGCAACTCGAGCTGAACACCTTCCGCGCCGCGAAGGTGTTTCAGGAAGCGGTGTATGAGGCGGGCCAGCCGGCGGCCGTGCTGCACTCGGAGGACGTGCAGGCGGACTTTGACCGCATGTCGGCGCTCGGCGCCAACTTCACGATGCCGCCGACCGATGTCACTTTTGCGACCATCGCGACGGTGGATGACACGTGTGGCAACCTCCTGCAACTGACACAGCTCGCGCGCTGGTAACATTGCCTCCCCGCTGCGGATGATCCTGCCGCGAGCTTGAGAGCACAACCGCGGCGTTTGCCGTACTTCCCCTTCGCCCCGCCCCCGAACACCGACAGGCCTGCCATGGCTGAAGGCAGGCCCGTCGGTGCTGCCAGGGGCCGACGAGGCGACCCAGCCGAAGAGATGGAGCGTTCATGAGCATTGCCACGAGGCCGGATTCACGTGCCCTCACCATGCATCCGGCCGACAGCCACGACATGATTCGCGTGCAGGGGGCACGTGAGAATAACCTCAAGAACATCAGCGTCGAGATCCCGAAGCGCCGGTTGACCGTCTTCACCGGCGTCTCCGGCTCCGGCAAGAGTTCCTTGGTGTTCGGCACGATCGCCGCCGAATCCCAGCGCATGATCAACGAGACGTACAGCGCGTTCGTGCAAGGCTTCATGCCGACGCTGGCGCGGCCCGATGTCGATGTCATGGACGGCCTCACCACTGCCATCATTGTCGATCAGGAGCGCATGGGGGCCAATGCCCGCTCCACCGTCGGCACGGCGACCGACGCCAACGCCATGTTGCGCATCCTCTTCAGCCGGCTCGGGCAGCCACACATCGGGTCGCCGCAAGCGTTCTCCTTCAACGTGGCTTCGGCCCGGGGCGCAGGCGCCATCTCGGTTGACCGCGCGGGGGCCACGAAAGAGACGCGCACCTTCTCCATCACCGGCGGCATGTGCCCGCGTTGCGAAGGCATGGGCCAGGTCAACGATATCGACCTGACCCAACTCTTCGACGACAGCAAATCCCTGGCCGAAGGCGCCATCACGATCCCCGGCTACAACGCCGACGGCTGGTCGGTGCGCACCTTCACCGAATCGGGCCTGCTGGACCCGACCAAGCCGATCCGCGACTACAGCGAGCAGGAGCGGCACGATTTCCTGTACAAGGAGCCGGTCAAGATCAAGTTCGACAACTTCAACCTGACCTACGAGGGCCTCGTGCTGCGCGTGCAGAAGTCGTTTCTCTCCAAAGATGTCGATGCGCTGCAGCCCCATATCCGCGCCTTCGTGGACCGGGCCGTCACCTTCACGTCCTGTCCCGACTGCGGCGGGACGCGGCTGAACGAGGGCGCGCGCTCGTCGAAGATCAGGGGTATCAGCATCGCCGATGCCTGCGCGATGCAGATCAGCGACCTGGCGAAGTGGATTCGCACGGTAGACGAACCGTCCGTAGCCCCGCTGCTCACCGCGTTGAGCGAACACCTCGACGCGTTCGTCAACATCGGGCTTGGCTACCTCTCACTCGACCGGCCATCCGGCACGCTCTCGGGCGGGGAGTCGCAGCGCACGCGCATGATCCGGCACCTGGGCTCCGCGCTCACCGATGTCACCTACGTCTTCGACGAGCCGACCATCGGGCTGCACCCGCACGACATCCAGCGCATGAACGACCTGCTCCTGCAACTGCGCGACAAGGGCAACACGGTCCTGGTCGTCGAGCACAAGCCGGAAGCGATCGCCATCGCCGACCACGTGATCGATCTTGGCCCCGGCGCCGGGAGGGCGGGCGGCGAGATTTGTTACGAGGGCCCACTCGATGGCCTCCGCGCCAGCGGCACCCTGACCGGCCGCCACCTCGATGACCGGGCCACGCTCAAGGAGAACGTGCGCCGGCACAAGGATCACCTGAAAATTCGTGGGGCGAACACCCACAATCTTCGCGATGTCGACGTAGATATCCCGCTGGGGGTGCTGGTGGTCGTCACCGGCGTGGCGGGATCAGGCAAGAGTTCACTCATTCATGGGTCGCTCTCGAAGCTGGCCGACGTCGTAACCATCGACCAGACCGCCATCCGTGGCTCGCGCCGCAGCAATCCTGCCACCTACACCGGCTTGCTGGAGCCGATCCGCAAGGCGTTCGCGAAGGCGAACGGCGTCAAGCCCGCGCTCTTCAGCGCCAACTCCGAGGGCGCGTGCCCCGCGTGTAACGGCGCCGGGGTGATCTACACCGATCTCGGGATGATGGCCACCGTGGAAACGACCTGTGAGGAGTGCGAGGGCAGGCGCTTTCAGGCAGCGGTGCTGGGGTACCTGCTCAATGGCCACAACATCAGCGAAGTCCTCGCCATGCCCGTGACCGAGGCCCTGGAGTTCTTCAGCGAGGGCGAATCACGCGTGCCCGCCGCTCACACGATTCTGGAACGACTGGAAGATGTCGGCCTCGGCTACCTCAGCCTTGGTCAGCCACTGACAACGCTCTCCGGCGGTGAACGGCAGCGGCTCAAACTCGCGAACCAGATGGGCGACAAGGGTGACGTCTACATCCTGGACGAGCCGACCACCGGCCTGCACCTGGCCGATGTCGAGCAACTGCTCGGTCTGCTGGACCGGCTGGTCGAATCCGGCAAATCGGTGATTGTGATCGAGCACCACCAGGCGGTCATGGCCCACGCGGACTGGATCATCGACCTCGGTCCCGGCGCCGGCCACGATGGCGGCCTCGTCGTTTTCGAAGGCGCTCCCGCCGAGCTGGTTGCCAGCCGCTCGACCCTCACGGGGCAACACCTCGCGGAATACGTCGGGGCGTGACGGCAGCGTGCGGCAGGCGCATCACCTCGTCGTGCGACCCTTCCTGAAGGCGGTGGAACGAAGCGCGAACACGAGTGCGTGCCGTGAAGCCTCGGGCAACACGACATGCTCGGATGTGAGGTAGTCGAGCACGGCTGGGTAGCGAGTGAGCCACCCTCCGTGCTCCGGCCCGATCATGAGATGCGTAGCACCCAGCATCGTGGCCGCCTCCAGCGCGAGTGCAACTCGCTCCGTGTGACGCGCGTCGGTTTCCTCTGGAAGCGCCTCGGGGAGCGAAAACCGGCGCAACTGCGGCGGCGTGGCCTCCAGGCGGGGCATACCGCCCACCAGCAGCACCACATCGTCGGCATGACGGTCTGCAAGGGCTCCCAGCCGCCGCACTTCCACCTGGCGGCGCGTCAGGGCAACGTAGTCCATTCGCCAGTGTGGTCGCAGTGTGTAGTACCCCTGGTCGATGGGGCGGCTGCCGATCTCGTCCCAGCGAAACGGATTGTGCGCGCGTGAGAGATGGTTCCCGCTCGCGCCAGCCCGGTACAGGTAGAAGAGGTCCCCGGCGGGCAACTCATGCACCTGTGGATCGGAGTATGGGCTGAGGCGGGCCTGTGTGCGCAGGTCTTCATCGAACCGGAGATCTTCCCCGAAGCTGATGGCGCGGTAGCCACCCACCTTGCGGAACCCGCCCCGGGTGAACATGCTCGCCACGTGGGCGAAGTACCAGATAGGCTGCCGCTGCAGGTGGCCGTCCCGCACCACCCAGATGATGCCGGGCGAGTAATAGTCTGCCTCTCCCAGGCGCGCCAGCGAGAGCTCCAGGCGCCAGGGCAGACTGATGTCATCGTCGTCCCACGGGACAAGCACGTCGCCTTTCGCGAGCGCCACGGCCAGGTTGCGCTTTTCGCCCACCGAATTACTGCGATTCGGCGCGTTGTACACGCGCACGCCTGGAGCATCGCAGGACAGGATCTGGCCCGGACAGTCATTGAGGACGATGAGTTCCTTGTTCGGATACGTCTGCCGGAGAAACGACTCGATTGCCTCCTCCAGCAGGTGTTGGTCACGCTGCGGGCGGCGATACGTGAGGCAGAGGCAACTGACCAGGGGGAGCGCCGCACCGCCGGCGGCCGCGCTATCCATCGGTTGCCCCCGCGCGCGTGGGCTGCAGCGTGACATCTTCATCGATGAACGCGAAGATGAAGCCGGTTTGCTCGTTCGCCTCCACCAGGTTGTGACGCAGCGTCAGAAACTCCGCGACGTGCGGGTGCAGGCTGAGCCAACCTGCCTCCGCGCGCGGAATCACCAGGTGCGTTCCACCTGCGGCCACGGCGGCGCCAACCAGAGCCGTCACCAGCTCCAGGTGTTGCGCCGGCGTCTGCTCTGTCGTCTGGTCCACTCGCGGAAACAGTCGCTGCGCTGCATGCGGCCGGCGCCCCAGCACGAACGCCTGGGGCATGGAGACCAACGGCCGTTCGACTGAGGAATGGCTCACTCGCTCCTGGCAAAGTGCGGGATAGTCGTGTGCCCAATGGGGCCGCAGCATGAATCGCCCTTTCGTGACCGGGATTTGCGCGGCCGCCTGCCAGGGATCCAGGAAGGGATCGCCCGTGTACTGCGCATCGCCTTGCGTTCGGCGCAGGATCGTGAACCACGCCGCTTGTGGCACACCCGGCTCCGGGCGCGGCTGCCCACTGGCGATCACCCAGGCATCGAGCATGGCATCCATCTCCCGGTGCAGCCCGAGCGTGATGGCGGGATATCCACCGACGGCGCGCAAAGCCTCACGGGTGAACAACGCGACCTGCCCGCCGTCCGGCTGCGCGGGCCGCTCGTCCAACTCGCCATCAAGCATGTACCAGCAATCCGTTGGCCGGTACACACTGTGGCCATTCAGGCTCGCTACGCTGCGCGAAAGCCGCCACGGCAAGTGGATGCTCGTCGCGCTCCACGGGGCAAGCAGATCGCCTTGCGCAAACGCCGCCGCCGCGTTGTAGCACGCGCCGAGCGAGGGACAGCGAGACGACGTGTTGATGACCCGCACCCCGGGGGCATCACATATCAGGACCTGCTCGGGCTGGTCATTGAAGAGAATGAGTTCCTTCTGTGGGTAGTCCTGGCGCAGGAATGATTCAACAGCCTCTTCCAGCAGCGTTTGCTGACCTGGGACGAGTCGGCCTGCATAGAGGAGGCAACTGACCAACGGCGCACCATGCAATGCGGGCTGCTCGTGTTCGCGCAGGATCGTCGTCCGCAGGTGATGCGCTTCACCGGGCGCGAGGTAGTCGCGAAATCGCTGCGCGATATACGCCGTATCCAGACCAGTATCCACCGCACCCGCATAATGATTGCGCAGAAGTGCCAGAGCCTCGGGCGAACGTGGCGCAACGGCCCCTGGCGGAGTCTTGCGTTCCCATCGCAACCCAGGCACACAGATCACCTGCCCGCCCGTCCGCCGAAACCGCTCCTGCAGGTAGCCTGCCTCCGCGCCGTATCCGCGCCAGCCAGGTGGCAAACCCGGCCACGCGGCGCGCAGGCATCCGAAGACACCGGCCTCCTGCATCGGGATGACGAATGGCTCCCCGTCGATGTCCAGACCTCGACGATCTCGCGCCGGTTCTCCCCACGAAATTCCGCGCCAGTGCGGCCTGCTGTGCGTCGAAATCACCCGCTTACCGTCCACGAGCGGACCATGCAGCATGTCACGGGTGGCCGGATGCGTGTCGAAATACGTGCGCAAACAGGTCAGAGCGCCACGATGCAGGCGTACCGAGCCCTCCAGGACCAGCACGACCTCACCAGTCGCTTCCGCAAAGAGCTGGTCGAGCGCGCCTGGCGTGTGGTCGTGGCTCGACGGGATATAGCGAACACCAGGCTGCCGCTTAACCCATTTCCGGATTTTTCGGGTATCACGAACGCCAAGGACGACAAGCTCCACGGCGTCCAATGCATCGCTACGCCGCAGCGCCTCGATGGTTGCGGCCAAATCTCTCCGGCTCTGGGTGTGGATGATGCCGATGGACAATGTGGGCATGCGCGCCCCTGAACTCGTACGACGTCTCAACCTCAGGAAAGCACCCCTGCCGTTGGCAGGGGTGCTCCAGATTGCTGGCTCATCAGAGGGCTGCAACGCACATGGCAGCGCCAGTTGCTAGCGGTCGCGGCCAGGCAAACGCTGCGAGAGCGGCTCGCACGAGCCCTTGTAGCTTCCCGGATTGTTTCGCAGCGTCCTCTTGACCTTGTTCTTCTTGATCTTCTTTTCCTCGCACTCCAGCATCTCGTACGAAGCGCAAACACACACCTTGCGCTTCTTGCCATGCTTCCCTTGCGCGGAAACCTTGGTGCGACGATCAGCCTTCCGGCCGTGGCCGCGCTTCTTCTTGCGGGCATCTGCTGCCATGACCAGGCCAGCGGAGGTCAACGCACCACCAGCTATGCCGAGAAGAGTCTGACGGCGGCTTGCCTGGCTCGTGATCTGGGATACAAGAGCGTCGAACTCGCGCGCGTCCATGCGGGTCTCCCTTGCTATTTCGTCGTCTGCATTGGACTTGGACGCACAGTATCACTGGTGAAACGTGAAAGCAACGGTTTTGCGCGGCAATCTTGCACAACAAGAGGCCGAACTGCGCGACCTGGATGGGGTCGCGTGGCTCGGCCTCCGGAGGGAAGGTCGCTCGCACCGTGGCTGGCGGTGCGAGATGGGTGAACTGGTCGATGCGCCGCAACGCATCGAGCGGCGTGGAGACCGCTCGGGAACCCCGCCAGATCGTCGCATGGTTCCGTGCGTGTGATTGTATGAAGGGGAACGCCCGCTGGGGCGCCCCGATCGGATACCGTTGCTGGCACGGTTGCGCCGAATAGAAGCGCTAAATCAAGCCGCGCCGGATCGCCTCAGCCACCGCGTGCGCGCGATCCACTGCACCCAGCTTCTGGAAGATCACCTGGAGGCGCTTCTTGACGGCCACCTCCGTGCGGCCCGTGGCCAAACCGATCTCCCGGTTCGTGGCGCCCTTGCTGGCCCGACGCACGATCTCCAGGTCATCCGGGGAGAGATCGGTACTGCGCTGGGTATGCTCCCGGGCCAGTCCGCCGAACTCCTGAAGCACACCATCCAGCAGTTCCGGGCTGAGCTGGCGCCGCCCGCGGGCCGCTGACCGGATCGAGGAGATCAACTGCTCCGGTGGGGTGCTCTTCAGCAAGTAGCCGTCGGCTCCCGCCTCGATGGCCTGGCGCACGTAGGCCTGGTCGCCATAGGACGTCAGGATGATGATGGCAACATTGTCGTCCAGGTCGCGCAGGCGTCGTGTGGCCTGCACGCCGCTGGCGCCTGGCATGCGCAGGTCGAGCAGCACCACATCCGGGTGCAGGGCACGGGTCTTCTCGATCGCGCCGGAGGCATCGTGCGCCTCGCCGGTCACCATCAGATCGCCGGCCGTTGCCAGCACCTTGCGGAGTCCTTCAATCACAACAGGATGGTCATCGACCAGTAACACGGAGATCACGCCGAAATCCTCTTCAGGTCAGAGACTGCCAACTCGGTGAGTCCGGTGACCGGGCCGAGCACGGGCGATGTCTCCGCTGGCTCCAACTGCCGTTCAATCAGCACAATCGTGCCGTCGCCCGGCCGGGAGCGAATGGCAAGCGTAGCTCCAATTGCCGCCGCCCGTTCCCGCATGCTCAGCAAACCGAGCGCGGTCGGCCGCGTGGCAATCTCCGGATTGAACCCTGCCCCGTTGTCGCTGATGGTCACGCGCAGGAGATCATTGGAGATTTCGAAGCTGACCACGGCCTCATCGGCTGCGGCGTGGCGCAGTGCGTTGTGCAACGCCTCCTGGACAATGCGGTAGATCGCCAGGCGCACCTCCGGCGTCAGCGCCGGGGGATCTTCGGTCGCGTCGATGCGGACGTTCAGTCCAGAGCGCTGCACCTGTGCGGCGTACCGCTCGATTGCCGCCACCACGCCGATATCATCCAGGTCCGGTGGCCGCAGCGCGAAGACAACGCCGTGCAGCTCCTCCATGGCCCGCGCCAGCAGGTCACCCACGCTGTCGAGCCCGGCGTCTCGCCGGGTGTTCTCCCACCCGTGTTCATCCTGGTTTCCGAGGCGAATCGCCCGTGCCTGATAGAGCGCGCCAGTAATGAGCGGAGAGACGGCGTCGTGAATTTCGCCCGCGATGCGGCGGCGCTCATCCTCCTGCAGGCGAACGGTGCGCCGGTTCAACTCGCGCAACTGTTCTGCCTGCGATGCGCCCGATTCATGCGAGCGCTCCAGGTCGCGCATCTGGTCCCCGAGGTGACTTGCTATTTCGCGCAGCGACACGCCGATGTCCGCGATCTCCTCGCCGCCACCATCCACGGGCTCGCGCAGGGAGACATCGCCGGCCGCCAGAGCCGCCGCCTGCGATTGCAGTTGCCGCAGTGGCCGCGACACCAGTTCGCTGACCAGAGCGGCCAGCGCAAAGGTCACCAGCGTCGCGGCCAGCACGGCGATCAGCGAGCGGGAGACCATCTCGCGGTTCGGCGCGTAGGCTGCGGGCGACGGGTGGGTCACCAGCACCCCCCAGGTCGTATTGGGCACCGGCGCGTAGACCGCGAAGCGCTCGTGGCCGGCCTCGTCGGTATAAGAAAGCGTGCCCTGTTTAGCCGAGGTCGGGGGTGAAACGCTGGAGCCGACGATCGCCTCCACGGCGGGGTCCTTGCCCTGTGCGGCCACGATTTGCCCATCAGCGACCACGGCGATCAGGGTATCGCCGCGAGCGATCGGCAACACGGCGGCGCCCAGGCGTTCCACGGAGAGCAGCGACCCCACGACACCGATTGGCTCACCCTCTGCCTGATCCTTGGCCCGGACAGGCATCGTGAGCGCAATAACGCGCGCATCGGGCGTCGTCAGCGCCGTCGAGACGCCCGGCTCGCCCAGCTTCAGGGAGCGATCCACGGCATCGCTGAACGGCACGTTCGCGCGGAACTGGTTGGGATCAAGACCCGTGCTGGCGATAAGCTGGCCGGTATCGCTCAGCAAGAAGAGCCCGTAGAGGTTGGGGTGTGCGCGGCTGAACTGGTCGAGGGCCTCTCGCGAAGGCTCGGTTTCCATGCGTCGCAGGCGGTCGATACTGGCGAGTTCCTGGAGAACTTTCTGGTTGTCGACAATGGTGGCACTGATGACGCTGGCGGCGACCTCTGCCGTAGCGCCCTGGGCATCCAGGACCTGCTCGCGCCCGGCGTCTGCCGTCTCCGAGAGAATCACGAGCGTCACCACTAATAGCGGAAGCAAACAGGCCCCCGCAAAGAGCACAAGCCGATTCTTGAGCGAAAGGCGTCGTAGCAAATCCGTCACTCCGTCCGCCATCGGGCACGAAGGCGACGGTTAATCATCGACGCTGTGTATCTATGGATACACTACCCATTCGCGCCGCTCGAGGGTCCCATCCGTGCCCGGTGTGACGCCTGGTGAGCGAATCATCCCTGGAATCTGTTGCGATCTACGTATCCCTGGCGCTTCCGGCTTCCGTTCCGGCGCGCCTGGCCGCAAGATACTCTATCGCCCGGTCGGTATAGGTTGCTGCACGCGGATCGAAGTGGCCGCCGGCGCGCTTCACGTATGGAGTGGACGTGCGCAGCAGGAACCGGAGCAGCCCCTCCTGCTGGATGGCGTTCAGCGACTCGCGGTAGAAGTCGAAGATATGGGTGCTCCCCAGGTTCATCCCGGCCCGCGCGGCAGCTCCTGCCAATGCGGCCGACACCTCGGACACGGAGCGCCCTTCCTTTTGCGCGGTGGTTTGCAGTTCCCGGAAGATCAGGGCAAGCTCATCAGCGGAAGGCAGATCATCCGCCTGGCGGCGGAGCGACTCAAAGGAGGCGCGGGCGTCCCTCACCGTCAGCGGCGGCACGTCGATCGTATCTGCCAGCACACTGGAACCTGTTTCCAGGCGTTGCAGCAGCTCCTCATACGAGGCGATGTCCGTCTCCGCCGGGAGCTGGCCGGTTTGCTGGAGTTCAGCCACCAATGTGCGCAGATAGGCCTTGGAGCCGCCCATGACGTCGGAGGCTGCGGCCAGGATCCAGAGCGGGGAAAACCCGACCGCGAAGATGCTGGCAAACTCGACGACATTTCCGGTGAACTTGCGAACGGCCAACTCGCTGGCCGCCATTTCTTCGTTCTCATAGATGCCGCGCACGTCACCGACCCACTCGATGAGGATCCGCAGCAGGCGGCTCACGGTGACCTGGTAGAGCTTCGAGTCGCGCACGGCGTTTGGCAGGGCCACCTGGCTGGTCTCATACAGCGCCCCGCCCGCCAGGGCCGCGGATGCGCGCGCGAAACGCTCGGGCAACGTGATGACGTAGCGACCAGCCGCCCCGGGCAGGCTACGCTTGGGCGAGGGTGACGGCGTCGGCAAGGTTGCTTCTTCAGGCATGGCGGTCGTCTCCATTTCGCCGTCACTACGCCGGTGGCCTAACCAGAGTTCCGTGCCAGAAAATCGAGCACCTGTGGCCCAACAATCCAGGGATGCGTATGCTGCACCACATGCGGCGCATTGTTGATGAGCAGCAATTCCGCGTTGGGAATGGCCCGCTGCATATCGGTCATCTGGTCCAGGTTGCCCCAGAGATCGTTGCCGCCAGCAATGAGGAGGGTCGGGTTCGGGATGCGCGCCAGGTCGTCCTTCGTGTATGCGGGGTATGCAGCCAGGTTCTCCGCCAACTGGCGGAACAGCTCTCGCCACCAGCCGGGGCCGCCGCCACGGTCATGCAGCGCTGCCAATGCCTCCATTTCGTCCGGCCGCTCGCGGGCCATGATCACCAGATCGGCAAACTGGTTGGCGATTGCCACTTGCGCATCGTTGTAATAGTTCGGCCCAACGGCGACCAGAGCCCGCGCCACGTCCGGGCGCGTCATGCCCACCACCAGAGCGGTGATGCCTCCATCACTCACACCGGCGATATGCGCGGGGCCAGAGCCGAGCTGCTCGATGAACTGCACCACGTCATCCGCAATCATATCGTAGCGGATCTTTCCGGCGGGGTTGTTCGTGCGGCCGTGGCCCCGATGTTCGAGGTGAATGGCCCGGTAGTGCTCGCCAAACGCTGCCATCTGGCCGCCCCAGCCAGATGACGGGCTGTCGATCGTGCCGCTGGCGCCGTGCAGCAGAATCAGCGGCGTGGCCGCCGGGTCCCCCACTTCCTCGTAATACATGCGGATGTCGTTGACGTTTGCGTATGGCATCCAGTTTCTTTCCCACGCTGCGTGAGGGGCGCCAACACCAGCGCCCTTTGCTGCTGGCATCGTAACCGAGTGTGGGAATGGAGCCATCACCCTCATGAGTGACTCTTCTGCCGAAACGCGCGTTGAACGCCTTGCCCCGGGCGCGTCCCGTGAACCCTATGTTCCCCTCTTGCTCCTGGCCGACGAACCGGTTCCACTGCGTTCGTACCTGGACGATGGCGACCTGTATGTCTTGCGACATGCTTCCGGTACCCCACTGGGGGTCACGCTGGTCCTGCCCTACCGCGACGAAGCGACCACCGTTGAGTTGAAGGCAGTGGCGGTGGATGCCAGCACGCACAACCGCGGCCTGGGGAAGCGCATGTTGCGCGGCGTTCTGGATGATTTGCGCGCGCGCGGGCTCACCCGTGCCGTGGTCGGCACCAGCAATGCCGGCATCGGGCAGATTGCGTTCTACCAGAAGGCAGGGTTCAGGCTCTTGAGCATCGAGCGAGATTATCTTACGGTTGAGAAGGGATATGATCCTGATGAACGGGAAAATGGGCTGCCGCACCGGGACATGGTCTGGTTTGACCAGGACCTGAGCTAGCCGGGGAGGCGCTGGCTGGCTGACTGCACGGCGCGGCGAACAGGGAAGCGAGGAACCCATGGCACAATCCGCGGATGTCGTCGTGATTGGTGGTGGCGTGAATGGCGCCAGCACGGCGTTCCACCTGGCTCAGCGGGGCCTCAAGGTGACGCTTCTGGAGCGCACGGTGCTGGCTGGCGGGGCCAGCGGCAAGTCTGGGGCGCTGGTGCGTATGCACTACACCAACCCCCTGGATGCCAGCCTCGCGCAGCTCAGCCTGCCCTACTTCCAGCACTGGGGTGACCTGGTAGGCCACGGGGATCCCGCGTTCCGGCCGGTCGGCGTGGTCCGTCTCGTCCCGGCCAGGTACAACGATGCGCTCCGGGCCAACGTTGACATGCTGCGCGGGGTGGGCGTGAACACGGAGGTGATCTCGGCAGACGAACTGCGCGAGATCGACCCCGGCGTCTATACCGGTGATATCGACGTTGCGGCCTGGGAGCCAGAGTCGGGCTTCGCCGAACCAGCGGCGACGGTCTACGGCTTCGCCGCAGCGGCCAAAGCGATGGGCGCCAGCATCCACGAAGGCGTCGAAGCGACCGCCATCCTGACCGAGGGCGAGAAGGTCACTGGTGTTGCGACGCCGCTGGGCGCCATTGCCACCGAGACCGTCGTGGCCGTACCCGGCGCGTACACAAACGAGCTGCTCAACCCTCTGGGTCTTGACTACGGGCTGATGGCGAACCGCGTCCAGATCGCCATCCTGCGCCGGACGGCAGACGACTTCTCTCACCCCGTGTACATCGATGGGCCGAACGGCACCTGGCTCCGGCCGGAAGGCGAGTTCGGGACGCTGACCGGCGTGCTCCGCGATCAACTCGGTGTCGACCCCGACTACTATGACGAAGGTGTCGACTTCGACTACATCAGGGACGCGCGCCAGCGTTGCGCACGGCGCCGGCCCGCGCTGACCCATGCCTTCATGCGCGGCGGCTGGGCCGGGGTCATCACCATGAGCCCCGATAGCCACGCCATCATCGACCAGTTGGCGCCGTACGCCGGCCTGTACGGTATCCTTGGAGATTCTGGGACCAATTTCAAGACCGCTCCGGCCATCGGCAAGAGCATGGCGGAGTGGATCGTCGATGGCGCGGCGCAGTCAGTCGATCTGCATCCCTTCCGGGCGTCGCGCTTTGCAGAGGGTTCTCTTTTCGCCGGAGAGCACGAGTACGGCGAGGGCCTGCTCGACGTCTTCCGGTAAAGCGGAATCACGGCCAACCGTTCGTCGAGGAGTGGACAGATGCTACGTCATCACGATGATCTGGTTCACAAAGCACACGCGGTGCGTGCGAAAGTGATCTCCCGGCGCTCCTTTCTCGCCAGTGCGGCGGCAGCGGGGTTCTCCCTGACGTTTGCCGAAGGTCTGCCGCGGCGCGGTGCAAGCGCGGCGCCGCTCGCCCAGGACGAACCACCCAAGGGTGGGCAGGTCATCGTCGGTCTCTCGCAGGAGCCGACCATTTTCAACCCGCTCAAGTCAACGCTGGAAGTGGATCGCGGCGCCCAGATGGCGATGTTCGACAGCCTCTGGCGCATCAACGAAGCGTCGGAACTGATCCCGAATCTTGCGACGGAGATCCCGTCCGTCGAGAACGGCGGCATCGGTGAGGATGGCCTGACCTACACCTTCAAGCTGCGCGATGATGCCAAGTGGCATGATGGCGAGCCTTTCACCGCCGCCGATGTCGTTTTCAGCCACAACCTGATCATGAATCCGGACTTCGTCGCGGGCACCAAGATCGGTCATGACAAGGTGGCGGAGATCTCCGCGCCGGACGACTACACGGTCACCATGACGCTCAGCGAGCCATACGCGCCGTTCCTGTTCACCTGGGGCGACACGTTCATCGTGCCAGAGCACGTTCTGGCCGACGTCGAAGACCCCAACACTGCCGAGTTCAACTCCACTGCGCCAGTGGGCACCGGGCCTTTCAAGTTTGTGGAACGCGTGCCGGGTGACCACATCACCCTGGAGGCCAACCCGGAGTACCACGGACCCGGCCCATATCTCGACACGGTGATCTTCAAGTACGTGCCGGACCTCACCGGGCTCTTCACCCAGTTCAAGACGGGTGAGGTCGATGTCACCGGCATCCAGGGCATCACGGCAGACAACTACGCCGAGGCCCAGACGCTTGAAGGCAAGGTCATCAATGCGGGCCCGGCCGCGTTCGTCGAGTTCATCTACATGAACTTCGGCAAGGAGTTTTTCCAGGACAAGGCTGTGCGTGAGGCGATGTACGCGGCCATGGACAAGGCGAACATCATCGACGCGGTGTACTACGGCGTGCAAACACCGACCGAGTCCTACCTACCCCAGCAGTCCTGGGCCTACAACCCGGACTTGACGCCGCAGGTCTTCGACGTGGAGGCCGCAAAGAAGATCCTGGACGACGCCGGGTGGGCGCCTGGCGCGGATGGCATCCGCGAGAAGGATGGCGTCAAGCTCAGCTTCACGAACTCCACCACCGCCGGCAACAAGGTGCGTGAGCAGGCGCAGCAGTACCTGCAGCAGACCTGGAAAGAAGCCGGCATCGACATGCAGATCAACAACATGCCGGCGGCAGTGATCTGGGGCGACTACTTCAACCTCTCCGAGTACGACACGGTCATGGTCGGCTGGGGCCACCCGCCGGACCCGGACGGCACCAGCCGCTTCCACTCGGACTACAGTCCAATCAAGGGCGGGGCTGGCCAGAACACCATGCAGTACGCCAATCCCGACCTGGATGCCCTGTGGGACGCGGGCGTTGCCGAGGTGGACCCAGCCAAGCGCGTCGACATCTACAAGGAAGCGCAGCAGATCATGCGCGATGATCTCGCGTATCTGCCAATTTTCCAGTACACCGCCATCGAGGGCACGAAGGCCGGCCTGCAGAACTACAAGCAGAACCCCTTCGTGGTCAGCAACATGTGGAACGTGTTCGAATGGTACTGGGATGAGCCGGCCTCCTGACGGCCGATAACCGCGCGGGCTGGCTGCCCACTCATGACCGGCAGCCAGCCCGTTTTCACCTCCAGGGCAGAACCGCATGTCGGCATTCCTTCTCCGCCGTGTCGGGCAAAGCGTGGTCTTGCTGGTGCTGGTAACGGCCATTGCCTTCGGCCTGATGCGGCTTGCACCCGGCGGGCCAGAATCGGTCTACGCCTTGAGCCCGGGAATGCGCGCCGAAGATCTGGCGCGCATCCGGGCCTCCTTCGGCCTGGATCAACCCATTCCGGTGCAGTACGCCAAGTGGGCGCGCGGCATGTTCACCGGCGACTGGGGACGCTCCTACCGTGACAGCCGTCCGGTGCGGGATGTCATTTTCGACCGCATTCCTGCCACGCTGGAACTGACCGTCACCGCGCTGGCGTTTGCGGTCATTGTCGGCGTGTTGCTGGGGGTGCTTGGCGCGCTGCGGCCGCACTCGTTGCCGGACTACCTGGCGACCATCGGCGCGATGCTGGCGCTCTCCATTCCGACCTTCTGGTTCGGGCTGATGGTGATCTTCATTTTCGCCGTGCGGCTGGACTGGATTCCCTCTGGTGGGCGGGAAACGATGGGTGCGGACTTCTCCTGGACTGACCGCCTGCACCATCTCGTCGCGCCCGCGCTGGTGCTCGGGCTCGTGCTGGTGGCCACCTGGAGCCGTTACACCCGCGCGTCGATGCTGGAAACGATCAACCAGGATTACGTGCGCACGGCTCGCGCCAAGGGCATCGCGGAGAAGGGCGTGATCTGGACCCATGCCTTCCGCAACGCGCTGGGCCCGCTCATCACCCTCGCCGGGCTGCAGGTGCCGTTCCTCTTCAGCGGGGCGCTCGTCACCGAGAGCGTCTTCACCTGGCCAGGTATGGGCCGGCTCTTCGTGGACTCACTCGGCTACCGGGACTATCCGGTGCTGATGGGGGTGCTGGTGATCACGGCGATGCTGGTGATCGGGAGCAATCTTGTGGCGGATCTGATCATCGCCGTGGTCGATCCGCGCGTACGCCTGCGTTAGGAGCCGCTTGTGTCGACGCCTGTTCCTGCCGCAGCCATCGACCTTGGCGCGAGCATCCCGGCCACGCGCCAGACAACAGTCGAGAGTCCAACCAGAGTGGCGATTCGCCGCTTTCTGCGCCACCGCCTGGCAACCGCCGGGCTGATCATCTCGGTCCTGCTCGTACTGTCTGCGCTGTTTGCACCGGCCCTCGCCCCGCGCGATCCCCTGAAAATATCGATTCTCGACAAATTTGCGCCCCCGATGACCAAGGGGTTCATCCTGGGTGCGGATGAGGTCGGGCGCGACCTCGTTTCCCGCCTGCTCTACGCTGGCCGTATCTCCTTGCTGGTCGGGTTCGCGGCGATGGCGGTCACGGTGATCGTGGGTACCGTTGTCGGCCTTACGGCAGGTTTCTACGGCGGGCGGGTCGATTCGCTCCTGATGCGCTTCGCGGACGCGCTTCTCTCCTTCCCCACCGTCTTCCTTCTGCTGGTGTTGGCCGCCTTCGTGGGCGCGTCGATCCTGTCGATCACGCTCATCATCGGCTTGACCTCGTGGATGGAACTGTCGCGCATCTTGCGCAACCAGGCGCTCACCCTGCGCGAACAGGACTTCGTGCAGGCGGGCCGCGCGCTTGGCGCATCGAACGGCTGGTTGATCACGCGCCACATCCTGCCCAACACTCTGGGACCGATCATGGTGGCGGCCACCCTGAACATCGCCAACGCGGTGCTGGCCGAGTCCTACATCTCGTACCTCGGGTACGGCATCCAGCCCCCGGAAGCGAGCTGGGGCAACATGCTGAACAACGCGCAGAGCTATTTCGGCACCGCCCCCTGGATCGCGCTCTTCCCGGGCGTGCTGATCACGCTGACGGTGGCCAGCTTCAACTTCGTGGGCGATGGCCTGCGTGACGCGCTCGATCCACGTACCAGGAGGTAAGCGCCACTGCGCCTGCCTGGCTCTACAGACGTGAGGCGACGCAATCGGCTTGCGCGACGCATACCCCGCTGGATTTGCACCGTACACGCCGCGAAGTACTCATTGCCCCGGAGCTGCGCGGCAGGCGGTAGTGGTGGCATCGCTGGTGCGGGTCAGAGCGCAGCCAATTCCCTTCAAGTTAAAGTCCCGGCGGACGCATGTGCGTCCTTTCCCGGCGAGGCTGATTCGACGTGGGCATCAGCGACTCCCACACAAGCGTGAGCACGGATTGTGAGACGGCGATACCGCCATCTGATACCGCCCTGCGGCAGTGCGTTGGGCGGCGAGTGGCAGATCGACCGTGGTACGCACGAGTCGTGGTGACCCTGCGGGTCACCACGACTCATTGCACAGGACGTAGCCCCTGTCGTCCGATGAACAGCAACGGCGTCACGCGGCCCAGGCGAAGATCCACGTGCCTAGCAGCACGAATCTCCACCGCAGCATTGGGAGTAATTGGAGTTACAGCATTGGTTGTAGCAGACGAAGACGGCGTCTATCCCGCAGCAGATATTCTGCGCGCAGAGATACGGACAACACGTATTGAACTCAGGATTGCCGAACGGATCCAGGCACACGTTCTTGGTGCCCGGAGGACAACACACGCTGCCGCTGCACAGAAGGTCCTTCGAGCAACAGGTTTCTTCACAGCACTTCTCATCGGAGGAGCAACAAGTGTTGCCGCAGCACAAGCTGCCCTCCGCGCAACAGCTATCTCCGCAGCACTGCTGATCCTGAGCGCAACAACTGTTGCCGCAGCACTTGCTGCCCTGTGGGCAGCAGCTCGTGCCACAACAGACGCTCCCGTCGTCGCCGCAACAAGTCTCGCCGCCGCAGCAGCTCTGCTGTGGTTCGCAGCATTCATCGCCGCAGCAGTCATTGCCCTGCTCGCAGCAGTTACTGCCGCAGCAGTGATTGGTGGAGTCGCAACAGTTGCCATCACAGCAGATATTGCTCTCCTCGCAGCAGTTCGCGCCGCAGCAATGATGGTCCCCATCGCAACAATTGCCATCACAGCACTGCTGGCCGGGAGCACAGCACAGGCCGTTACAGCCAACCTGATTGGCATTGCAGCAGACGTTGTCACTGCAGATCTGGCCGGTCGGGCAGCAGGTTCCGTCATCGTTACAACCGGCCCGGCCTTCCGGACAGCAGGTGTCACCCGAGCACTCCCGACCGGCGGGGCAACAGGTGCCGCCGCAGCACGAATCGCCGGCATCGCAGCATTTATCGCCACAGCATTTGCCGGCTGACGCGCCACAGCAGGTGTCACCGCAAGTCAGCGTTGCCTCGGTGCAACACGTGTCGCCAGCGCAGCCTTTGGCAGGTGGATGGCAGGGTGTGCCGCCACATACATCGACCAGTGAGGAGCAGACGCCGTTGAAGCAGTTGCCGTCGCAGCAGTCGCGGTTCCGGGTGCAGCTACCCCCATTGTTCTTCCCACAGCTCTGATCCGGGCAGCAGACGGAGCCAGCTTCACAGTTGACGCAAATTTCGGCGCTGTGCCCGCAGGCATTGTTGGCCGTGCCGGAGAAGCACAAACCAGGATTGCCGGGCCCATTTTCGCAGCAGCCATTCGGGGAGCCTGTTTGGGTGCAGAAGTCAGCATCGCACTGGCACTGGTTATTGGCGCAGTGGCCATGGAAGATGCAGATGTCACAGCCCTCGCCGTTCTTGCCGCACGCCCCATCGCTCGTCCCACTCTGGCACTGAAAGTTGTCGTCGCAACAGCCAGCGCAGCACGGACCGCCCGGGGTTTCCTCGCAGTTGCGTTGGTCGGTGCGGCACTCGCCGTTGTCACAGCACCCGTTCGAACAGCTCTGGGCGTCGCAAATCGGCTGCCCGGTGCACTGGCCGTTCGCATTGCAGGTCTGGCCATTCTTGCACTGACCACAGACGCCGGTGTTGCCACAGCCGTCCGGGCCACATTCCCGGCCATCGCAGTTCGGTGCACAGCACAGCTCGGCATCATTGCACTGATTGGCTGGCGACCCACAGCAGCCGTCGCTTGAGCAGCAACCGGTAGCCCCGGCCGGACATTTCACCCCACCGCACTGATTAGGCGTGTTTGAGCAAATCTGGTTGAAACAATTGCCTTGGCAGCAGTCGCTGTCCTGATTGCAAGCTTGACCGTTGGGAGTGCAATTCCCCGGCCTGACTCCATCTTTGTTGCCGTCATTGCCGTTGTTCTCGTTGTTCTTCTGGTTCTTGCGCTTGCGACGATGTTCATTGCGCCGCTTATGGTGGTGGCGCTTGTTGCGGCGTTTGAGCCGGTCTCGCGGGCGCTCGGCGGAGGCTTCGTCGGCATCGAGGGTGTGCGCTAACTGGCCAATCGGCAGGGCCGCCAGGGCGGCCAGCATCCGGCGTCGAGAGCCTCCGGTGGCGAAGGCGCGGGTGAGGGAATCGAAACGGTGTGAGTCCATCGCGCATCTCCAGGACCGCATCGATTGGCAAGATTGAGTTGACGGTACCCTACATGAAGTTGGTGCATTGTCAATTCGGCCCAGACCGCCGACCCATGGCTGGACAACCACCATCATCGCGATATGATGGTGTACGGACACCTGTCCAACACCATAACTGGGAGGCTGCCGTGGACCCGAAGGACTTCGACCGCTGGACTCGTGGCGTGAAATCTGGCTCACGCCGTTCGGTACTGCGCGCACTCACGGCGCTCGCGGTGACGGTCGTCGCTGGGCGCAAGGTGCTGCCCGCGGCGCAGCCCGCTGCCGCCGGTGGCTGCGCCGGCTTTGGCTGCCCATGCAGCGATGACTCCACGTGCGTCGATGGCCTGGTCTGCTGCGGCAATAGCTGCAACACCTCGGGCAACTGCGGCCTCACCTGCACCGGCACCGGCACCGCGTGCCCGGCCAGCTGCTCACAAGGGGAGCCGTGCGACGATTGCTGCGGCGGCTTCTGCGCGGGCTACGGCGCGTGCACCACGATTTACTACAGCCAGGCCGGTGGCGATTGCTCTTTGGCCGATCCCACTGCCTGTGCGCCGGGTCTCACCTGCTGCCCGGTCTCTGGCGGCGATGCCAGCGACGGTGTGTGCCAGGACAGTTGCGGAAACTAGCTGACATTCACCCGCACGGCAAACGGCTTGCCCGGCGCATGCGCTGGGCAAGCCGCCTGCTCATGAGCCGGCCAGAGCAACGCCGGTGCTGGTCGCGCTATGCCGCCACCGGCTCGAACGTGACGGTCCACGCGTCTTCCAGGCCGGAGACCCGCACGGAGTAGTCTCCATCCACATCCAGCGTGACCTCAGTCTCGGCGGTCCAACTCTGCGCGCCGACCGACTCCCGGAAGAGTCGCTGGGCCTGCTCGTCCGCATCAACCAACCGGACAACCACATCGCTGGGCGCGGAGACATCGCTCGTGATCGTGACGGTGTACTCGCCAGCCAGGAGCTCCACCGGATCTGTGGTCAGTGAACCCTCGCCCGAAAACGTGACCGCACCCGCCGTGTCATCCTGCCCGGCGTTGTCTGCGGGAGCATTGCTGCCATTGTCGCTATTGTCTGCCGGCGGCAACGCGGCCGGGGTCTCCTCGGCGGGCGTCTGCTCGACTGGCACCGGATTGCTGGCCTGGTCAGCTGTCGCGTCCTGCGCGGCGGTATCCTGCTCGGCCTGTCGCCGGGCGCGCCGCTCTTCACGTGTCTCGGCGTTGGCCGACGCGCCGCCCTGTTCGCCGCCGGCCTGCTCCACCGGGGCTTCTGCTGGCGCCTGCTCGCGCTGGTTCGGCCGCTCTTCCGTGGCGGGTTCCAACACCTGAACCGCTACCAGGCTGGCCGGGTTGATGAAGATCGTGCGCACCCAGCCTGCCTGCCCGCTCTGCGTGAATTCCACCGGATAGAACTCATCACCTTCGGCGGACACCGCCGCGCCCGTAATCGTGACGGTATCTCCGCGCTGCAGGATTTCCAGCTCGTCGGCGCTGAACGACGGCTCTGCCCAGAGGCGGATGTTCTCACCACGGATGACGGCGGAGGCCGGAAACGTGACCTCCTGCGCGGAACTGTGCGGAACAGCGAGCAAGCTGGTGGCGGCAACGAGCAGAAGCGATACGGTGCGACGCACGGGTAACCTCGCTTTCTGGCAACAGCCAGCTGGGCAACTGGGAGTCGATCTCTGCATCCGACAACGCGCAGGCAGATACGCTCGTTCTGCCGCACGATCCGTGCGCGGATTGTGCCACGCCAGGAGGCTCGGCACCCTCTGGTGCCCCCGGCCAAATTCGGGGATGATCACCAGACGACCGCCGAGCCCGGAGTGAGGACATTCCAGTTCACGCTCGCCGGCAGCACGGGAAAGCGAGGAATCATGGCAGGCGCAATTTCCACGGAACCCCATGTGCAGCAGGGACGCTGGCTGGAATCGAAACGGCCAGTGGGACTCGGCCTGATGATGCCGATTGCCGAGCAGAACGCGGTGGAAGCCGACTCGCCGCGCGAAGGCTTCCGCGATTTCCTGGCCATGGCCAGGATGGCGCAGCAGATCGGCTACGACATGATCTGGGTGCCGGATCACTTCATCCTGAAGCTGGACTGGCACGGCGGCGAGGCCCGGGGCGTCTGGGAGTGCTGGACAACGACCGCCGCGTTGGCCGCCGCTGTTCCGGGCATGGGCATCGGCACCATGGTCGCCTGCACGGGCTTCCATAACCCCGGCTCCATCGCCAAGTTCGCGGAGGTGATCGACGAGGTCAGTGACGGCAACTTCGTGCTCGGCCTTGGCTGCGGCTGGCACGGCGACGAGTACGAGATGTTCGGCATGCCGTTCGATCATCGGGTGGATCGCTTCGAAGAGGCGATGGAGATCATCTCGCCGCTGGTTCGCAACGGCCGCGCCACCTTCGAGGGGGCGTATTACCAGGCTCGCAACGCCGTGAACTTCCCGCAGGGTCCGCAGGGCAAGGAGGGCGGCACGCCGATCATCTTCGGCGCGCAGCAGCCACGCATGATGCGCCTGACGGCCCGCTACGCCGACGCCTGGAACGCGGACTGGCAGAACGACCTCACCCAGGTCAGCCAGCGCATGGCGGAACTCGACGCGGCCTGCGAGGCGGTTGGGCGCGACCCGAAGGGGCTGATTCGCACGGGCGGCACGCAGTTCACCATGGCGCCGCACCCCTTCTCATTCCGCCCATTTGCAGGCTCGCCGGACGAGATGGTCGGCTTCATGCACAAGTTCGCGGAGATGGGCATGCGTCACTACCTGGCCACCCCCAGCCCCTGCAACCTGGAAACCCTGGAGCAATTTGGCGAGGTCGTCCGCAAGTTCGACCAGGGGTAACCGGGCGCTGACGCCCAGGAAACCCTCACCCCAAACCCCTCTCCCTTTGCGAAGGGCGAGGGGCTTTATGGACGCGGCAGCGTGGCCTTTCCGGCATCACCACGGCCGTGTTCCCCACCCCGTCCTGGTCTCAGTTCTCCTCGCCCTGCGATCAGGGAGAGGGGCTGGGAATGCGAGTTCTCAACCCCTACGAGCTCACCTCATCGACCGCCACCACATCGTCGTCCCCGCTGCCGCCGCTACCGATGATGGCGTCCATCTCGATCTCGACCACGAGATCGGGGTGGATGAGCGCGCTCGTGCCGACCATTGTGCCCGCCGGGCGAATCTCGCCGAAGACCCGGCCAAATTCCTGACCCACCGCGTCATAGACGCTCATGTCCGTCACATAGATGCGGTAGCGCGTGACATCTTCCAGCGAAGCGCCCGCCTCTTCCAGCGCGGCTGCCATCACGCCCAGGATGTGGCGCGTCTGCGCCGCAGCGTCGCCTGGGGCCACCGGCGCGCCGTCCTTGAAGGCCGCCGTACCCGCCACGAAGACGCGGTCACCCACGCGCACGGCGCGGCTATACCCGTACTTCCGCTCGAATGGCCCGCCTGAACTCACCAACTGCCGGTCCGGCACTGCCCTCTCCTTGCGCTGGCGCACATCGCCCCTGTTGCCCACTTTGGATACCCCCGGTATCGTACCTGTGTGAATCAGCCGGTGAGTTGTCACCAGGTTGCAGGCAGCGCATCAGGAGTAGGACATGGCCGGCGCAATTCCCACTCGTCCCCTCGGTAAGACAGGCGTGGAGGTCTCCATGCTCTGCCTCGGCGGCTACCACATCGGAGTGCCGGATGAGGCGGAGGGCGTCCGCATCATTCACGAGGCGATTGACGGCGGCATCACCTTCCTCGACAACGCCTGGGAGTACAACGACGGCCTCTCGGAGGAACGCATGGGCCGAGCCCTGGCGCAGGACGGCTACCGCGAGAAGGCCTTCCTGATGACCAAGAACTGCGCACACGACCGCACCGCCGCAAGTTCGGTGATCAAGCTGGAGGAGAGCCTGCGCCGCCTGCAGACCGACTACCTGGACCTGTGGCAGATCCACGAGGTCACCTGGCACGACGACCCCGAGCGTATCTTCGCCCCGGGCGGCGCGCTCGAAGCGATGGTCAAGGCCAAGGAAGAAGGCAAGGTGCGCTTCATCGGCTTCACTGGTCACAAGAGCCCGGCCATCTTCCGCCGCATGCTCTCGCAGGGCTTCCAGTGGGACACCCTCCAGATGCCGGTCAGCGTGCTGGACGCCAACTTCAACTCGTTCCAGCGCGAAATCCTGCCCCTGGCCAATGAGCAAGGCGTGGGCGTAATCGGCATGAAGAGCCTGGCGGCCGGGCACCTCCTCGAAGACCCGTCGCTCACGTTGAGCCCGGTCGACGCGATCCGCTACTCCCTGTCGCAGCCGATCTCCGCGCTCTGTGTCGGGACGGACTCGCTGAAGGTACTGGAGCAGAACCTCGGTATCGGTCAGAACTTCGTGCCGATGACGCCGGAGGAACAGACCGCCGCTATCGAAGCGGTTTATCACCTGGGCTGGAACGGGCAGAAAGAGCCGTTCAAGACCTCATTCGACTACGAAGGGAATGAGGCGCGCCGCGAGCACGGCTTGCCGCTGCGCTCCGCTGCCGACTAGACGCCGGGGGTACACATCATGCTGACTGACCGGGAGCGTGTAGGCATCGCCTTCTTCCCCCGCAGCGCGGACACGGCGGTAAACCTGTGCGTCCGGGCTGAACGTGCGAATGTCAGCCACGCCTGGATGGTGATGCCGGCCACCGGGCTCGATACGCTGACCTTGATCGGCACAGCCGCGGTTCAGACCGAGCGCATCGTGCTCGGAACGTCGATTGTGCCTGCCTTCACCCGCCACCCGCTGACCTTAGTCACCCAGGCCCTCTCGCTGGAGGGCCTGGCGCCGGGCCGCCTGAACCTGGGCATTGGCACCGCGCACGCCCGCACCATGGTCGATGTCTACCACGTGGACTTCGCCCATCCCTTGCGGGAACTGGCGGAATACCTGCAGATCGTGCAGGACGTGCTGAAAACCGGCGCATCGCACTTCGCGGGTGAGTACTACCAGGTCGATGTCAGCTTCCCGAACCCGCCCGGTACGCCAGTACCGATTGCCGCGCTGCGCGCGCCCGCCTTCCGGCTGGCAGGGCGCCTGGCGGACGGCGCGATGAGCTGGAACTGCCCGACCGCCTACCTGCAAAGCGTTGCCCTGCCAGCCCTGCAAAGCGGCGCGGACCAGGCCGGCCGCGAGCGGCCGCCGCTGCTTGTGCACGTGCCAGTCATGGTCAGCACGGACCAGGCGGCGGTCCACCGTCGCGCTGGCGAGCAACTGCGCTACTACGCGGCCGCACCCTTCTACGCGCGCATGTTTGCCGATGCCGGGTACCCCCTGCACGCAGACGGCAGTGTCAGCCCCGAGCTGATCGACGACCTGGTGGTGTACGGGACCCCCGAACAGATCGCCGAGAAACTCCGCGGGCGCCTGGCGCTGGGGTTCGATTACCTGATGGTCAATCCGCTCCGCACCGAGGATGACACCGCGCACGAAGATCAGCTCCTGGAGGTTCTGGGGAACCTCTGACGCTGAGCGGCCGGGGTTGAACCCCGGCTTCACTAGACATAGTGTGCAGCGCGTCCTATCCTCCCCGCGTTCGTACGATCTGACATCCGCGCGGGAGAACCTGACCGTGAATGCTGACGCGACACCCACGAGCGACATGCAACAAGCAGGCGTTCGGGCCACCGGCACCAGGCGCGGCACGCTGGCCGCCCTGCTCGCGGGGTCAGCGCTTGGCCTCGCGGCCATGAGCGGCACGCCGCAAGTCGAGGCGGCCAAAGGCAAAAAAGGAAAGAAAGGCAAGAAGAACAAGGGCGGCAAGGGCGGCAAGGGCAAGGGGGTTGGCGACGCATTGCCGTCGGTGCGCATGGTCGAGACGACGACCGTCTTCGACGGTGACGGCGTTGCCAACGCGCTATCGAAGTGTCCTGATGACTACGTACCGATCAACGGCGGATTCTTCAGTTCGGTGCCCAACCCGGTCCTGTTGACCTCAACACCACGACTGGACGAAAACGCCTGGTTGATTGAAATTGAAGGAGCACAAAAGGATCATCAGATTACGGTAACCGCTGTTTGCCTTGCCGCGACAGTCGTCGTCGATGAAGCGGCAGAATCCAGGAGGGGCAAGCGCGGGCGCAGAAACAGGAAGAAGTAGCTCACGCCCCATCTCCCTGGCGATCCACCAGGGAGATGAACTCCGGGTAGTCCTTCAGCTTGCTGATGAATGGCCTGGGGTCGGGCGCGCCGGTGTGCGGGTCAAAGCGCAGGATGCTCTTGCCCATGCGGCTGCACACGTAGAGCTTGCCGTCTGGCCCCATCGCCATACCAGCCGGAGCCTCCAGCCCGCCGGCGCCCGGTTCAACCAGGCTCTCGACTTCCCCGGTGGCGGGATCGACCACGAAGATGGCGTTCTGCTCCCGGCTCCCCACGAGGATCGTGTCGTCCGGGTGACGCATCACCATGTGGACCGGCTTCTTCAGCTTGTGGTGCTGATACACCGCGCGTAGCTTGCCGCTCGGCGTTTCGTAGCGCTTCACGCTGTCGGTGTCGCGATCCACCACCAGCAGATCGCCCTTCGGCCCGAACAACGTGCGTCGTACGGTGCGCACGCCATTGGGCACGTGTTCGGCTGACGGCACGAACGTGCCCGGCAGAAGATGGCGGGGATTTGCGTTCTCGAGCGCGGCCGGGAATGGCATGGGCTGCCCCGGCGTCCCGCTCTCTTCATGCGGGCCGTAGTAGCGGCCCACCACGTTCGTATCCTGGCTGGGAACGTAGAGGTTGTTGTCCGGTCCGAAGGTGACGTCGAACGGGTGCGCCAGCCCCAGGTTGTCCTGGTGGCGATCCACGAAGATGTCGATGAACTCATGCTGGTGCTGCGCGTTCACGGTGCCGGTGAAGCGCAGCACCTGGGATGCATGCTGGTAGGCATTGGCGACGTACAGCGCGCCATCTGGCCCAAACGCGAAGCCCCGCAACTCCCGCAGTTCCAGACCTTCTGGCAATGTGTGCGTGGCTAACGCCTTGCCCAGCGGCTCGCCCTCGAGGTCATAGACATGGATGTTGTTCCACTCCGCGTCGTCATCGCCGCCGTGGAACGAGATGTACCAGACCTGCACGCTATCCCTCGTGATGTTCGCTCCCGCCTGATTGCGGACTCACGGTAACAGACACGGTGCGACCCCGTGCAGTGCTATCCGCCACTGCACGGGGTCGCGACAATGGTCCGCTTGCCATTCACTCGAGTCGCTTGTCAGCGCTTGCCGTCGTGCTTCTTCCTGGTCTTGGCCTTAGCCGTCAGCTCAAGCTTCCAGCCACCGCTGATTTCGCCAGTGTTCGCGCCCTGATCATCGACGACCTACAAGCGCCACTCCCCGTTGGGGTTCCCGCCGTTCAGGTCTGCCAGGAGCGCGCCCGTGGGCGGCGAACCCAGGGATGGGAAGAGATCCGGCGTGGCTCCCAGGTTGGTCGGCTTGAACGTGCCGCTCTCGAACGCCGTGGTGCTGGGGAGCGTGTTGCCCGACTGATCATCGAGTGTCAGCGTCAGGTCCAGGACGTCGGTTCCCGCGCCCACGTCGCTCATCAGGATGGTGCTGGCGCCATTCGGAGCTTCCAGGACAACATCGACATTCGCCGGGAAATCGTGGCTGAATTCGCGGATGATGACGTTGACATCCGTCACCTTGCTCTTCTTGAGGCCCGAGACCTTGATGGTCGATGGGTAGGGGTCGGCCTCCTGGTTGTCGTTGATCGTGATCGATCCTGCCGACGAGAAGGTGCGGTGAATCGTCTTGCCACCCTTTTTCTCGGCCTGCGCGTGGTTCTTGTGCGGCATGGCGGCAACCAGCGGCTCAGCCGCTGGCAGAGCCAGCGTCAGGCAGGACATGGCCGCAAGCAACCAGGCAGGCCCGAACAGCATGCGGCGAAGCCCTCTCGAGCGGCGTACCGGCTGATCCATCGTCTTCGCAGACATCGCACGTTGCCTTTCACCTCTTCGGGGCCCTGATGCGACCATTCGCGTTGGCCCTGACCTGATGACATCCTCCGCGCTGGCCATTACCGCGCCATTACCGCGCCCCCTTGACCGGGCGTGACGCACTCCCTACGCTGGGAACACCTCACCCGCGCCGCGCCAGCCCGAGCCTGCGGCGCTCATGGGAGCGGGCACGATGACCAACCCTCCTCCACTCGTAGTCCAGCTCCTGGGCGGCTTCGCGGTTCGGGTCGCCGGGCACGACGTGCCGGCGAGCGCCTGGCAGCAGCGACGAGCGGCAGCGATCGTCAAACTGCTGGCGTTGCAGCCGCAGCACCGCCTGCACCGCGAAGTCCTGATGGAAACCCTGTGGCCCGAGCTGGCCAGCGAATCTGCCGCTAACAACCTGCGCGTCGCCACGCACCGCGCCCGGCAGCGGCTGGAAGACGCCGGCGCTCCGGCCGGCCGCTTTCTTACCCGGCTACAGGACGAGGTCGTGCTGGCAGACCCGGCGGACGTAGTTGTTGATGTCCAGCGCTTCGTCGAGTTCGCCCAGCGCGCCTGGCTGGATAACGATCCGGCGCAAACGCACGCGGCGGTAGCCCTGTACACGGGCGATCTCTTGCCGGAGGACCCATACGAGGAGTGGGCCGCCCACCGGCGCACCGACCTGCGGATCAGCTACCTGGCGCTGCTCTCTCGCCTGGCCCAGTTGCATGAGGCGCGCAACGATGACGCGGCGGCCATCGCCGCAACGCAGCAGCTCGTGGCGGCAGAGCCGCTCGATGAGGCCGCACATGCCAGCCTCATGCGTCGCTACGCGCGGGTTGGCGCATACCGCCAGGCGCTCGACCAGTACGACGCCCTGGCGGTGATTCTGGCGCAGGAGTTGGACGCAGAGCCTGATGCCGCAACGCTGGCGCTGCGGGATGACATCGGCGCGCTGGCCAGCGCGAGCGCGCGGCAGCCACCTCTTGCGCCCCCACCGCTGGGGCAAGTACCCGCCCCCCTCCCACCGGCCGGGGAGCCGCAAGATACTGACCTCGTTGGCCGCGACCGCGAACTGGCCGAGTTGGCGCGTTTGCTGGCGCGGCATCGTCTCGTCACGCTGGTGGGTCCCGCCGGCGTCGGCAAGACGCGTCTCGCGGAGGCGCTACTTTCGGCTGAGGCGGGCAATGGCCGCCACGCGCACCTCATCGAACTTGCAGCCATCACCAGGTCAGACCTGTTGCCTGGCGCGCTCGCCAGCGCCCTCGGCGCGACTGAACCCGAGACAGATCCAGACTGGGAGACATTGGCCGCCCACATTGGGCAGTCCAGTTTGCTGCTTGTGCTGGACAACTTCGAGCAGATCCTGGACGCTGCGCCGTACGTGGCCGACCTCCTGCGCGCCTGCCCGCGCCTGGGGATCGTCGTGACCAGCCGGGAACGCCTGCGGCTGCGCGCCGAACACGCCTACGACGTCTCCCCGCTCGCCCTCCCGGAACTCGCGACGCAAACCGACGACGCGCTTGCTGCCTGTCCCGCAGTTCACCTGTTCCTGCGGCGTGCCGCCAATGCCGACTCCACCTTCTCCCCCACCACCGGCGAACTGCGAGCGATTGCCGAAATCTGCCAGCGGGTGGACGGCCTGCCGCTGGCGATCGAACTCGCCGCCGCCCGAACTCGGGTCCTTCCCCCGCTTGCCCTGCTCTCCCACATGGCCCACCCGCTGCCGCTGCTCGTCGGCGGGCCACGCGATGCTCCCGCGCGGCAACGGACCATGCGCGCCGCCATCGCCTGGAGTGTCGATCTCCTGGCGGCAGATTCGCGTGAGGTGTTCCAGCACCTGGCCTGCTTCCCCGGCAGCTTCTCGCTTCCTGCCGCTCAGCACATCCTGGATTCCGAGACGGCGCCAACGGAATCCAGACCAACGGCGTTCCTCGATGTCCTGGAGGACCTGCTGGACACCCATCTTCTGCGGCGCATTGGCGCAGATGCCGAAACGCCGCGCTTTGCCATGCTCACGGTGGTCCGCGCCTACGCAACGGAACTCCTGGGTGAGTCACCCGGTGCTGCCTCGATCCGGGTGCGGCATGCCCACTACTTTCAGGCAGTTGCCGCTGAGCAGGCTCCCCACCTGACGACGGAACGTGCTGGCGTGGCGCTTGCCACGCTGGAGCAGGAGCATCCCAACTTGCGGGCAGCGATGGCGACCCTCCTGGACCAGGGTGATGCCGAGTCCGCGCTCCGGTTGGCCACCAGTCTCTGGCGCTTTTGGCTCTTGCGCGGCCATCTCCGTGAGGGCCGGGACTGGCTCGCGCGGTGCCTCGCCACAGCGGGCGAGGCCGGGTCTGTCCTCCACGGAGCTGCCCTCGACGCCGACGGCGTGCTGGCGTTCGCGCTGGGTGATTTCGTTGCCGCACGCGAGCGGCATGAGGAAGCTCTGACAATCGCACGGACGACTGACGACCTGGCGCTGGCGGCTCGGGCGCTGGTGAACCTCGGCGCGGTCGCCGACGAGCAAGGCATCCCCGAGCTGGCGGCGGAGTACCTGGAGGAGGCATTGCACACCAGCCGGGCCATTGGCGACCACCGGGCGGTTGCCGTTGCCCTGGCCAACCTGGGGCAGGTCGCGCTGTCGCTGGCCGACTACGCGCGAGCGGCCAGCCTCCTGAACGAGAGCGTCCTCGCATTCCGCGCGCTGGGCGACCCGCGCAGCGAGGCCGCGATCCTGGCGAATCTCGGCCTGATGTCGCTCATGTCTGGCGACGCCGCCGTGGCCCGCCACTGTCACCAGGAGGCACTGCGCGTGTTTCGTGAGCTGGGCGATGGCCCGGCTGAAGCGGCGGAACTCCTGAACCTGGGGCACGCCACGCAGCACCTGGGCGACTGGGACGAGGCCGGGACCCTCTACGAGGAGGCACGGGAGCACTTCGCGCACCTGGGAGACCGCAGCGGCCTGGCCTTTGCCGAATTGCACCTGGGCAAGCTTGCCCTGCTGCGGGCCGAACACGACCTCGCCACCACTCACCTGGTCCTGGCGCTGAAGACCGCTGAGGAGATTGAGGATTGGGTCTCCGCCACCGAGACGCTGGAGGGGCTGGCCATGCTGCTCAAGGAGACCGGCGAACCGATAACGGCCGCGCGGGCGTGGGGCGCGGCCGAAGAGTTACGGCAGGCCCTGAGCCTGCCTGTACCGGCGGTTCACCAGGCGGCACTGGCATCCTGCCTGCACGGCCTGCGGGCCACCCTGCCCGCCGCTGAGCTGGCCAGGGCCCGGGCGGCCGGCGCAGTCCAGGCCCGCCACCACCTTGCCTCAATCCAGAGCGGTGAGCGGGCTGCCGCCTCGCTCTTTGCGCTCGCCGCGGGCGAGGGCCGCACGGCCTGATCCTGAGCGCTGCCTACACCCGGATGCGCACTTTCTTGCCGGTCGAGCAGTCGCCGCCGTTGGGGCAGCAAACATCGGCTGCATCGCAGTAATGCGACGTGGCGCAGCATACCGGGTTCACCAGACCCGGGCCGTTCGGCTCCCGGCACATGCGTTCGGCGGTGCAGCACACGTTACCCCAGCAGCTCTCTCCCGGGTAGCACTGGGCGTCACTGACACAATTCCGTTCCGCGGCCACGCAACTGCGCACTCCGGGCGAACTCTCGGCACACACCTGGCCGCTGCCGCAGCACGCGCCGTTGCAGCACGAGCCGGAGGGACAGCACGTTCCGCCACAGACGACCGTGCCCCGGCAGCCATCGCAACAGCACTGGCCACCAATGCATGGTGCGTTATCGGCGCAGCAGTCGTCATCGAACGGGTCGCCGGTTTGTGGGCAAACGCGCTCCGGCGGGCAGCACAGCGGTGTCCCTTCTTCGACCTTCTGCCCCAGGAACGTTTCGACGAAGCGATCACGGCAACACACGTTGGCCCAGAGCGGCCGCCCAGACTTGCACCGGCAGCGCCCGCGCTTGCACCGCGCGCCCGCGCAACATTTGCGTTCGTTGCATTTCGCGCCGACGGACTTACACCGGGCGTGGGCTGGCTGGCTGATTTGCGAGACGCCAAGCACCATGGCCGCACCACTGCGGACCGCTGCGCGGCGCGTCGCCATCATCTGGACAACGGTGTCGAATGTACGGTGGTCCACCACGAACTCCTCCGGTCAGTGCCCCGCGGAGCGACGAGCGGAGGTCCTGCCGGTTGCCAGTGACCTCGGCAGGAGCGTATGGCGGAGCCATTACTGGCCCATTACCGGAAGAGGTAGTTACGTCAAGGCGCGGCCCAGCGCATCCCGTGACCCAGGGGAGACACGCGATGCATCGAGGGAGTCCGCCACGTTACACGCGGATGCGCACCTTCTTGCCCGTGGTGCAAATGTTGCCATTGGAACAACACGTGTCGAGGTCTTCGTAGCAGTAACTGTTCGCTGGGCAGCAGGTCGATCCACCGCCTAATGGCAGCACGCATATGCGCCCGTCTGTGCAGCAAATGTCGCCAAAGCAGGTCTCGCCCGGATAGCAGTCGGCATTCGTCGTGCAATCCCTCGTCGCCGAAACACAGGCATGCACACCAGGCGCAGTTTCAGCACAAATTTGACCGCTGCCGCAGCAGACCCCGTTGCAGCACGAGGCGCTGGCACAGCACACCCCGCCGCAGATCACCGTCCCGCGGCAGCCATCGCAGCAGCACTTGCCGTCGATGCAGGTTTCGTTCTCCTGGCAACAGTCGTCATGGGCGGGGTTACCGTCCTGGCTGCAAACACCAGCGGTTGAACAGCAGAACTCGGATCCGGGTAGTGCGGGCAGGCCCGGGCCATTCGCCAGCGCGAAGCGGTCCTTGCAGCACTCGCCAGCCCACAGGGGATAGCCAGCCTTGCACCGGCAGCGCTTTCGCCGGCAGTGCGCGCCGGCGCAGCACTTGCGGCGGCCGCACTTCGCCCCAGCGGGCTTGCACCTTCTGGCCGCAGCCACGGACTTCCCTGCGGCGCCCCCGAACAGGAGCGCCAGACCACTTCCAAGCGCAACCCGGCGCGTTGCGAGCGTACGCGCCAACGCGTCGAATCTGGTGTGGTCCATGTTCGTCTCCTCGGGAGGTCAAGAGCGGTGAGTGTTGCGTAGTGAGGAGAAAGGCGTCAGGCGACGGACAGCACACGCGCTGCGGCGCCAGGACAGCATAGCAGCCGCATCCTGTTCCCAAGCAGTCTCAACTGGGCAACGCAACGATTCGAACCGACCCACAGGATCGAAATTGGCGAATCTCACAACAAGCGAACCGCAAAGGTACCGTAGGCTACAAGTGCGCTGATGTTGGACAGATCAGTCGCTGTCTTGGTTGCGCCGCGAGAGGAGCACACGTTGTTGTCCCCTGGGAGATCAGTCGTGAACCAACCACCCGCCAATCGATCGACCCGGCGCACCCTGCTACAAGCTGCCAGCGCGAGCGCACTGGCAGTTGCTGGAGGCGCCGGAGCCGCTCCGAGCCTGCACGCGCAGGGAACCAGCCAAGTCAACCATCCACTGGCAATGCCGCAAGGAGCACCCATGTCCCAGGCAACTCCCACCGCCGAGGCCCCGCTGACCGTCGTCCTGGTGCATGGCGCCTTCGCCGACGCCAGTGGCTGGGCAGGCATCATCGAGCGGCTACACGCCGCCGGGATCGCCGTCATGGCCCCGGCGAACCCCCTGCGCAGCGTCTCGGGTGATGCTGCGTATATCGCCAGTGTCGTGAGCCAGATCCCCGGCCCGGTGCTGCTGGTCGGGCACTCCTACGGCGGGATGGTCATCAGCAACGCCGCGCCGATGGCAGACAACGTGGTCGGCCTGGTCTACGTCTGCGCCTTTATCCCGGAGGAAGGCGAGAGCATCCAGGCGCTCTCGGAGCAGGCCACAGATAGCCTCCTCGGCCCGGCCCTGGTCCCGCGCCAGTACCCGAACGGCCCCGGCGAGGAACCGGGTGTCGAGCTGTACATCGATCCGGCGCAGTTCCACGATGTCTTCGCCGCCGACCTCTCAGCGGAGCAGGCGGCCGTAATGGCCGTCTCCCAGCGCCCGGGCGGCGCCATCGGTTTCGGCGAGCCCTCCGGACCGGTGGGATGGAAGACCCTTCCCTCGTGGGCCATCATCTCCCCGAACGATGTCACCATCGGCCCATCTGGCGAGAAGTTCATGGCGGAGCGTTCCGGCGCGGCCATCACGGAGCTCGACGGTTCGCATGTGCTCTTCATCGCGCAGCCAGACGCGGTGACCAAGGTCATCATGACGGCCATCGAGGGAGTTTCCAACTAGGAAGTGCTTCCTGGGGCTGTGCAGACGCCCCGGCCATGCGCATGGCCGGGGCGTTGCGGTTCCCTCGCCGGGTCCGGCAGGCGGCGACCACGCCGGTATGCCATCATGCCTGCGGGCGAACCGCCATGAACCTTCAGGCGCTATCAGGATGCTGCGTGAACGAATCGTTCGCCGCCATGATGCAGGACATCGCCCGCGAGGTGGGCTACGTGGCCCGCAACATGGCCATTGCCGCCGTTATCGTCGGCTTCGCGATCCTGATCTCCCGCATGGTGCGTGGGTTCATCCAGCGGCGCGCGACGTTTCGCGAGTTGCCAGTGGTCGGCCAGACCCTGGCACTCAATGCGATCTCCATTTTCATTGGCATCATCGCCTGTACGGCCATCCTCGGGCTGTGGGGCGCAACCTGGTCCGCCATAGCTGCCGGGATCGGGCTGAGCACGCTGGCGATTGCCCTTGGCCTCCAGGATGTCTTGAAAAGCATCGCCGGCGGCGTCGTCATCATCCTGGAGCGCCCCTTCGAAATCGGAGACCGCATCAGGATCAAGGACCTCACGGGCGAGGTCGTGGACGTGCACGTGCGGCAGATCGTGCTCCGCATGGACGACGGTCACATTGCCATGGCGCCCAATGGCCTGCTCTTCACCGAGCCGTTCGAGAACTTCTCACGCACCGGGAACTTCGCCTACGCCGTCATCGTCAGCAACATCGCCCGCCCAGCCCACGAGGCAAAGGCTTGCATCAATATGGTGCTGGAAGGCATCACCGGCCTGCACCAGAGCCCGGAGGTCCTCTTGCAGTGGGATCTGCGGCGCGCCGTGCCCTGGCCACTCCGGCATACCGGAGCGACAGATGTTCCGCCGCGCCCGGGACATCGGCAGCGCGCCGTCATCTCCTGGAACAGCGAAACCGCAGACGCGACCATCTCCGAGATGGTGCAGAAGCTGCAACAGCAGTTTCCGGAAGCCGGGATCTCGGTGCACCGGCGCTGATACAACGTCATCACCGCTGGCTATGATGCCGAGAACCACGTGCGTCGAGAGGAGTGCGATCGTGAGCTACGACCCCCACTACACCAGCGAGATTCCCATCGGTATGCCGGTGCGCGGCTACAGCGGCGGCCTGCTTGGGTATGTCCGCGAAGTACATCCGCATTACATCCTGGTGGGCCAGGAAGGGAAGCACGACGACCTGGATGTGCCCGTGCACGCCATCACGGGCGTCAGCGATGGTGAATTACATGTTTCTGTCAACCCGGAGGCGGTCACCGAGGTCGATGACGTGGAAACCGCCCACCGCATGGGCGAGGAATAGACGAGATCTCTTTTCACATCGGGCATCTTCTGCAATAGTGTGATTGCTCGCCAATGACGCTTGCCAGGAGCTGCCACCATGGACGCCAACCGCTTCGCCAGCGTGTTGAAGAACGCTGTTGCCGGCGGCTCACGGCGGACATTCCTCATGCAGCTTGCCGCCGGGCTACTGGCAGCGTCCGCACAGGCCCATGCCGCGGACGGGACCGACGCGGCCAGGCGAAACCGCCGGCGACGGCGAAAGCGGCGGCCGCGACGGTGCGCCCCAAACTGCGCGGGGCGCGTCTGCGGGAACAACGGGTGTGGCGGATCGTGCGGCCGGTGCAACCGGAAGCGAACCTGCGTGAACGGCGCCTGCGTCTGCAAGAGTGGCACATGCGGCAACGGCCAGGTCTGTTGCAGTGGCAACACGTCGCTCTGCTGCCCAGACACCGCACAGAACCCGCAAGGCTCGTGCGGGCCCACCGGAGGAACCTGTTGCACCAGTGAGCAGGGTGGCGGCGCGTGCCCGCCTGGCCGACCGCAATGCTGCCCGGCTACGACCCAGAATCCGCAGGGTTTGTGCCTGGAGGAAACGGAGACCTGCTGCTCCTCTGAAGACGGCGGCGGCTGGTGCCAGCCGGCCACTCCGAAGTGTTGCCCACCGACAGGTCACTTCTCCCGCGGAGCGTGCTGTGCGGAGGAGCGGGCCTGCTGCGATGTCGATGCCGACTGCAGCGATGGCGCTACGTGCCTCAGGGGGTGCTGTGTCCCCCCTGTGACCTCCGAGGCCGCACGCAGCCTGAGCCACGAACGCCAGAGCGGCGACCTGCGTCCCAGGCCGTAGCGGTTTCCGCTCAACTCGACGAGGCCCAGTTGCCATGTCGCAACCGGGCCTCATTGCACCAGGGGTGCGGCCAGGGCCTCCGGGCAAGGGAAGACCCTGGCCGGGATGGCAGCCAGGGTCTTTATGGGAACGAGGGATCCAGGGGAGGGAAGGGGAAACCTGGGTGCCTCGTGTGTTTGGAACGCCGGGACGCTCGTTTGGGTTCCCGCGTTCCTACGTCAGAAGGTTGCACACACTGTGCCACCCTCGCCACCAAGCACGCTCCGGGGTAGTGCGTAACACGGTCTATGTGCCGACCGTCCACTCCCGCTTGCAGCAGGCCTCGGCGTTCGCGGACGTGTATCGCAGCGAACTGGCGCCCAGCTACGCCTCCAGGTGACGTCGCCGCATCTGGGTGGCGGACGGCGGCAATGACCGCTTCCAGATGCTCTCTCCTGCTGGAGACCTGGAGCTCCGCATTGACGACACGATTGAGGTTTTCCGCCCGACGTTCGAGTTACTGGCTACCGCGCAACGTCCGAATGGCCGCTTCCCCTGCTTGTCAGACCTCGCTCTGGGAGCTGATGACGCCATCTCCGTCGTGGACTGCAACCTTCGCATCGTGGCCGCTTGCCGGCTTCACCCGGTATCTGACGCGCTCAACCCAGGTCGCCAGGACAACGCCACGACTGGGGTAGCAAGCCCTGCGCCGATCTCCCGCACGACCGCCGCCAGTGCCTCGATATCCTCGCGCGTTGTGGCGTAGTGCAGGACGTTGGCGCGGAGGGCGAATCTGCCGCGCACCATCGCTTGCGTCAGGAACGCGGCGCCGCCCGCCTGGACGCGCTCCATGATCTGCTTGTTCAGCGCATCCAGCGCCGCGTCGTCCAGGGCGCGGCCCGACGGCACGTAGCGGAAGCAGCAAATGGACAACGTGACATCGGATAGCAGTTCCAGGTCGGGCGCAGCAGCAACCAACTCGCCCAGCTCCCACGCCAGGCTGTTCTGGCGGGCAATCATTGCCGCCAGCCCGTCCCGCCCGGCGTGGAGCAGGGTCATCCAGAGCTTGAGCGCGCGGAACCCGCGCGTCTGCTGGAAGCCGTACTCGGAGAACCAGGGCAGCCCGCCGAACCCCTTGCCCTCTTCCGTGCGCAGGTAGGCCGGCACCATGCTGAAGGTGTCACGCAGCAACGCGCCGTCTCGCACCAGTGCGCAGCCGCACTCCACCGGCACCGAGAGCCACTTGTGCGGGTCGAGCGCGAGGGAATCGGCGCGCTCCATTCCGGCGTACTGCACAGCCACGCGGGGATCGAGCACCCCTACGGCGCCATAGGCTCCGTCGACGTGGAACCAGAGGCGCTCTCGCGCGCAAAGTTCGGCGATCTCGTCGAGCGGGTCAATTGCCCCAGTACTTACCGTCCCGGCCGTGCCAACGACGCAGAAGGGGCGCAGGCCCGCGGCTCGGTCCGCCGCGATGGCCGCGCGCAGCGCTGCCATATCCATGCGGCAATCCGGCCTGACCGGGATAGCGCGAACGCTCTCCGCACCCAGGCCCAGCAGCTCCGCCGCCTTGTAGAGGGTGGTATGCGCCTCACTGGAGAGATACATGATCAGGTGATCGCCCCAGCCGGAGAGACCGCGCTCCCGCACCGGCCAGCCATCGTCAACTGCCGCCTGCTGCCGCGCCGTGGCCAGCCCGGTCAGCGAGGCCATGGAGCCGCCGCTGACAAGCAGCCCCATGCTCCCGTCGGTGGGGAAGGCAACCAACTCCATCAGCCAGCGCACCACGCAGCGCTCCAGGTAGCTGGCGGCATGGTCTCCCCCGGCGCAGCTCGGCCCCATGGCCGCCGCCAGCAGTTCGCCCAGGATGCCCATGGGCGCCGGCGGCGAGTTGACCCAGCCGAAAAAGCGCGGGTGGCCGTTACCCATCGGGTACGGCAGCACATCGGCCGCGAACCGGCCCAGGATTTCCTCGGGCGCGGCGCCTTTTGCTGGCAGCGGCTGCTCCAGGAGTGTCAGGCGGGCAGCAGGCGGCATCGGCCGGAATACCGGAGCCTCCCGCATCCCCGCCAGGTGTGCGGCCGCCAGGTCAACCGCCTGGTATCCCAGCGCGCGAAACACTTCGGGATCGAGCATCAGGGCAGGCGCATCATCCATGAGTGGTCTCCTGGGGCGAACGCAGATGCTGGGGCGCGTACTGTGGCGGCGCTTCGAGGGCGAGATAGTAGACGCAGTCGCCGGGACCAGGGTTGGCAAACGCGTGCCAGCAGTCCCCGTGATACGCGATGCTGTCTCCGGTCTCCAGCAGGAACGCCGTCCCGGCCACGGTCAACCGCAGCCTCCCCTGCTCGACCGCGACATACTCGCGCGAACCGGTCGGATGCGGCGGGAACTCCCCGGCATTGACGCCGGGCGGAATCGTGGTGCGCATGAACTCGAATGCCACATCCGGCTGTGCGGGCGCCAGGTTGCGTCGCTCCCAGCCGCTGGGATCCCGCGCCACATCCTGCGCCGCCCGCCGCAGCACCACCACCGGTGCGGCCTGCTCCTCCCCCAGGAGGCGCGTGATGTTGCTGCCCAGTCCCACGGCGATGCGATGCACGACCAATACGCTTGGGGTCTTCTCGCCGCGCTCAACCGCCGAGAGCATGCTGCGGCTCACCCCGCAGCGCTGAGCGGCCTCGTCGAGGGACAGCCCCTGCGCGCTCCGCAGCGACCTGATGCGCGCGCCCAGCCTCACGAGGTCGACCCCATTGTCGCCTTCGCCCGTGCCGGGCCGTTCCGCCTCCACAATAGTGGATGATTCTTCCTTCATGGTGGCAGATTCTACATCAGCCGTATCCTCTGGCACATCTGCATAACAAGCCGGCCCCGATGTCGTGTTACCCTCTCTGTTATGGGAACGTTTATCACTCCAGGTCCGCTGGACCTTGTAACTTTTGACTTGTACGACACCTTGATCGAGTTGAAGCCGCCCCGCTGGGAGCGGCTTGTCACGGCGGCCGCCCAGATTGGGATCGACGCCGATGTCGATGTCCTGCGTGAGGCAGACATCGTCGCCGAGGATTTCTTTACGATTGAGAATGGGGCGGTTCCGATTCGGGATCGGACCACGGCGGACCAGGAAGCCTTCCGCCTGGAGCTGATGCGAATCTGGCTGGAAGCCGCCGGTCTCCCGCATGACCCGGAGACCGTGAAAGAGCTGCGCCGCCTCTACGTCTCCGAGTTCGATGAGCGCCCGTACCACGAGTACTACCGCCTCTTTGATGACGTGATGCCGACCTTGCGCCGGCTGCGACAGGCCGGGTTGAAGACGGCGCTGATCTCCAATGCCGATGACGACGTCACCGTGGTCGCGGTGCACTTTGACTTCGCGCTGCTGATGGACCTGCTGGTGACGTCGGCCTTCGTCGGCTACGAGAAGCCCGATCCGCGCACGTTCTACGCCGCGCTCGATCCGTTGGCGGTCGATCCCCGGCGCACGCTGCACATTGGAGACCAGGCAAAGTCCGACGTGGTTGGCGCGCGTGGCGTCGGCATGAACGCGGTCCTGCTGGACCGTTACCACCGCCACCCCAACACGGATATCCCGACCGTCAATTCCCTGAGGGAACTGGCCGACAAGGTGCTGGCGGGCCAGCCCCAGGCTGTGATGCGCGGCTAAGGCAGCGTTTCACCTTTCGTCGGCGTAGTCCGCTGAAGAGAGCCGCTGGCCCAGGACGCGGGCACCGTCCGTCGTGGCCGCAGCGAGCTGGAGCAAAACGCATGGGCCATTTCCGCTGCTGCTCGTGAAGTCACGCGGCTGGTGGTGCTCGGAGTTTCCGCGGTCGGCCGCTTTCCTGTCCTGGCTCCTTCCGGAGAAATCGAAAAAGAGCGAATCCCGTACAGAGTACGGGTGTGGTCGCGGGTCGGGCTGCGTATCCTTTGCCCACGGACCTATTCGTGTAGGTTGATGCGGGGCCGATGAGGGCCTCTCCCGATCGACGTATCGTCGTTGATCGGGAGTCCGACAGCTTTCTCTTCCGATTCGTCTGTCAATGGTGGTACGCAAGGAAGCGACCATGAAACCTGAGCGCTTCGACCTACTCGCCCGCAGTCTTGAGCAGATGAGCACGCGCCGCACCGCTCTGAGGATCGCCGCTGGCATGGCGGGCGGCGTGGCAGGTGGTGCTATCGCGCTGCGGTATGGACGTGCCGCGGACGATGTGCCACCTCCGCCGCCGGCCAGCTTCAGCCTGAAATGGCCTGTTTGCTCAGCCGAGGGGCCGCACTATTGCGTTGCCGAGTTTTCCGTCGATGGCCAGGATCAATTGGCAGGCGATCCTCCCGCCTACATCGCGGACGTCCTGGGGCTCAGTGACCCAGAGGCGAGCGGGCTCGCCACCAATGTCAATTGGCAAGTCAACAGGTACAACGACGACCCCCTTTGCGACACTCACACGCTAGCGGGCTGCGGCTGGAACCTTGAAGACGCCGATCTCGACAAGGAGATCTTCCTGCGCATACGTATGGGGCGTCTCAAGCCGTATTTGACCTATCAGGAGAGTGGCGTCACCCGGGTCCGCGTCACTGGCAGTGAGGCTGCCGGGTGGGAGACCGAGATCCGGGGTCGCCCGGGCATCCTGGCCTGGCCCGACAACCCTCCGGCCGACCAGGAACAAGCTGCCCACGCGCTTCCCGCGTTCCACGGCATGGGGTATCCGCGCGAGGAATGGCCGGCGGACATTCAACCCTTTGAGGGCATGATCTCGAGCACCGCGCACGGGTGGGCGTATCCCGAGTGGGTGGACGGAGGCTGGGAGGTTCGGCTGTCGAGTCCGCACTTCTTGCCTGACGGCTCCATCAATCACGGCAGCTACGCCGCGTGGATGGCTCCGGCGAATCTGCAGCGGATGGGATTGACCACCCAGCAGGCAGTTGGCGGAGAGCTGAAGATATCCCGGAGCGACGACGGCGTCGTCTCCGCGGTTGACGTCTCGATCACCGAGTTCAATGATGGGGCTTTCATCGAGATTCCCGACCTGACCTTCTCATCGCCGGCGATCATCATGAGAAAGCGAGGAGGCGGGACGGACCCAGGCCAGGGAGGCGGATCCGCGCACGATTGTCCCAAGGGCAAGGTCTACAAGCACGGCCGGTGCGTTAAGAAGAAGAAGCATCGCAAGAAGAAGCACTAGCGCCGGCGTTCGCCCGAATGCTCATGAGGGAAAGGTGACGATACAGCGTGTGCGGGGTCTCGGATTGAGGGAGAACTCTGCCGGTTGCGGCTACCGGACGCGGTCGCGATGCTTTGCGCGTTGCCCTCTGCCCAGGCGGGGGCTTGCTGCCGTCCAGTCCGAGTCCTGAACAACACCCCTGTCCCTCGCGCCGGGGTCTTCTGCACGTTCGCCTTGCACGAAGCTCGAATGCGTCCGGTGCGACCCGCGGCGGATAGGCATGACCACCTCGAACACAACAAACGGGTATGCCGTCGATCCCTCCCCGCCCAGGATGGGCTCAAGCACGCTCTAGGGCAACAGCACCAAGTCTGGCATGCCAGCGCAACCCGCGTCGCGCCAGGTATCGAGGAAGACCTCGCTCACCTCGGGCGTCACGAGCCAGAGGCGGTCACACGGCGCATCGATAGCGCCCGTGCGGAGTGCATCGAGCGCCCCGCGCCAGTAGAGCTGAGCGCGGCCGTCTGATGGCGCGCCAGCCCTATGGGTGAGATCGACGAACTGGTACTGCCGGTCCAGACCCAACTGGTACGTGGCGGCGTGAACGCGCTCGATTTCATCGCCCAGCGCGGGGTCTTCCACCAGCACGGCCCCGCCCCGCTCAGCGATCGGCCCCGCCCAGGCCGCGAGTTGCTGCACGGTCTGTTCCTCGCGCGTTGGGGCTACGATCACCGACATCTCGGCTCGCACCTGCCATGCGGATGCAACCACTACCCCGGCCGCCAGCGCCACTCCCACCACGGCTGGCCGCGCGGGCACGGCCGAGCGTGCCAACACCCGGCTCACCTGCGTGGCCGCCACGGCAACGCCGAGTGCCACCAGCAGGAGCCCGAACGGTAGCGCCGGGAGCAAGCGGCCCACGTGCACGCGCGAGGTCAGGAGCAGCGGCAGGGCCAACCCGAGTGCCAGCAGTACGGGCAGCGTGCGAACGAGCGGGCGGGGTCCGCCACGCACGGCGTTGCCCAGGGCGGCCACCGCGCCAATGATCGCCAGCGGCAGAAAGAACCCCGGCCACAGGCGGCCAGATTCGTTCCAGTAGTCCGTTGGCACCGGGCGCGTATCGGCGTCTCGCAACAGGCGGCCCAGATCGCGCGCGTTCTGGACGATGAGGCCAGTTGCTGCGTCGAGGACGGAGCCATCCGCACCACCCTGCGGGGCGTCACGCACATACTCGCTCGCTGCGGAGGGATCGCCGCTCATCGCGGTGATCTGCTCGCCCCGGGCGTAGAAGTAGCTCAGGGCCGCCGCGATCGGCTCCGGCTCCGGCATCGTCACCGCTTCCTGCGCCATGACCACGGCCGGCACCACCAGCAGGCACCCCACGCTCGTCAGCAGGTAGACCCGCCGCCGTGCCGGCGTGAGGACCGCTGCCAGTGCCAGAATCACCACCGTTATCGGCCAGAGCAAGCGCACCGGGGCGTAGGCAAGAATCCCCAGCAGCATCGTCGCCATCAGTGCGCCCTCGCGCCTCCAGCGCCAGCCAGAGCGGAGCGGTGCATCGAGCACACGCAGCAATGCCAACACGGTCAGCAGGAGTGGGAACAGCGACACGCCGACCAGGGTGGCGGTGCGCCCATAGAAGAGAAACACGGAGGATGTCGCCAACAACACCGCCGCAAGCAGCGCCGGAGCCGGGCCGATCATACGCTTGCCACAAAGCCAGAGGAGCGGCGGCGCCAGTGCGGAGATCAGCATGGCTGGCAGGCGCAGGGCCTCCAGTGTGAAGCCGTTCAGCAGGATACTGATGGTGAGCGGCAACCCCAGCAACGGCCCCTGCCCGCTGTCCGTCATCAGGCCGTCGGTTGGGGCAAGAAAGCCAAGCGTGAACTCCGGCGCTCCCCAGAAGGTCAGCCACCGCCAGGCGGTGTAGCCCTCCCAGTTGTAGGCCCAGGGCGGATGCTGGCCAAACGGGACCGGCAGCACCAGCAGCACCAGCGCCAGTGCGTACAGCAGCGCCGAGGTGAAGACCGTGCGGTGCCGCAACCAGGCGGCCGTGAGCGTATGACGCGATGAAAGAGGCGCCAAGCCGCCCAGGGGAATACCCGCTCGTGGCGGCGACCCGGCGACCACGCTGCTCTTCCGTCAGGGCCGGGGTGGCGCAGGCAGCTCGCCGCGCTTGGTCAGGTAGCGGCGGAAGCCCAGCGCGGAGAGGAAGCTGGGCGACGCCCAGCCGTAGCGCTGCACGATCCCCGGGTCCTCCGCGATCACTGACCCAAGCCGGGTCTCGGTGTGCTCCTGGATCAGGTCGGTAACGGCCTCGTCATCGGCCCCATCCCGCATCACCTCCAGCGCCAGCGACCCGACCTCGTCGAGATTGGGCATGAGCTGGTCCAGGTGCATACTGGCGTCATCGAACGCGCCGCCGTGCGTCAGCAGCAACCGCTGGGCGCCGGTCTGGCGCAACCGCTCGGTGGAGACAATCCACTCGCCAGGTGCGAGCTCCGGTGGCGGGGCGGGCGGCAGCGCGTAGCTTGAGCCCGGCATGCGCACGCCGCCGACATCCCCGGTAAAGACCAGGCTCTCGTCCGGAATCCAGTAGGCGACGTGGTGGGCTGCGTGGCCAGGGGTGAAGAGCACGCTCATGACGTGCCCTGCGGCATCAACGGTCTCGCCGTCCGCCAGGGGACGTACGCGCTCCGCTGGCACCGGGGCGACTTCTCCCCACAATTCGTCCATGCGATCCGTGTACAGACGCCCGGCGGAATTGACGAGCTTCGACGGGTCAATGAGGTGTGGCATCCCGACCGGGTGGACGAAGACGTCGACCTGCGGTTGCTCGCGGACGATCACGCCGGCGGCGCCGGAGTGATCGAGGTGAATGTGGGAAACGAAAATCTTCGTCAACTTCGCGGGGTCGAAGCCGGCAGCCATGATCCCGGCCCGCAGATTCGGCAGGGTGGAGGTCGGCCCGGTCTCGATCAGGACCAGTTCATCCGGCGACGCCAACAGGTAGGCAAAAACGACGTTGTCCCAGCCCTGGAACGCGAGATCGATCGCCCAGATGCGGTCACCAACCTGCGTAGCCGTGCCACCTGAGACCGGGCCCTGTTCCGCGTACCGCACGCCTCACCCCTCGTTCACGAATGTACGTACGGAGTATCGCATGTTGTTGACAAGGCGCGGTGGACATCGCGCCGAACGGGTAGCACGCGGAACCCCACGGCTGGTTGGCCAACCAGCCGTGGGGTTCCGCGAGGAATCGTCTGCTTACCGGCTCGCGACGAGGTCGTCGACTGCCATGATCGCGTCGTCATGCACCCCGGCCCGGCCACGCGGCAGCGGCACGGGAGTCAGGCGCATCACGGCCACCGGGTCATCATCCGCGGCAATACGATTCTGCCGCTCAGCGCCGCAGCCGTTGCAGCGGTGCACCAGCATCTGCTCACCGTCGGCGCGGAACGCCACGCCAACGGCGGGCATCAGCGCGCGGCACGGATTTTCGCGATCACCCGGCCGCCGCAGGTCGACGTGCCGGGACGTTAGGCAGAAGGGACAGTGGTTTCGGTGCTTGCCACCGGAGACCGTCTGTCCCACAAACACGCGGCACCTGCCGCAGCGAAAGGGCTGATTTTCGTTCCGCCGCATGGTCGGCCGGAACGGCGCTTCGACCCCGCTCTCGCGAGGCTTCCGGCGATGCGGCCGGACATCAACAGATGAGAAAAGATCGTCGTCGTTTTCCAGGTAGGTGAGTTCGATTGATGAGAGACGAGGCAATGCGGTGTCCTCCGATTGGGCAATCGTCCAGAACGATCCAGAACAATCGGGACACAAGCGCGGTCAACACAAAACACCCTTTCCTGCGGCAATCATGGAGGCAGCACGAGACCACCTCGCGCTGCGCGGGCGCCGGCCAGGAACGGAGCGCATGGGGAAGGCAGATTGCGCTGCGGCCACCACCAGGTGGGACGCAACCGCACGCCCTCTGCGCCTCCGGTCAAGCCGGCACGACGCACTAGGGCGCTTCAGGAAAGAGATGCGATGTCAGGTCTGGCGAGAATCGTCAGCGCACGCAGCCACACCGCCAGCATGCGGCATGACCGCCGCTGGGAGCAAAATGTTGCGAACGCGTGGGAATGAACGCTAGCGAGGCATCCCATTCGCCGAAGCGCCCCGGTGGAGCACCATGACAGTCGTTTGCATTGAATGCTCCTTCCGGAAGAGATACTGCCGGTTCGTCCGCCGTCTCAGATCGAGACAGCGCAGCGGAGTCTAAAACCCGGCTTACGCCACGTCAACTTTCTGGAGTTCGCCCGATGCCTTTGCTGCTCCTGAACCAGGATGATGTTCGCCGCCTCCTGGATCCCGCTACGATGCTCGATCTCCTGGCGCAGGGCTTCGCCGATTTGACCGCGGGGAAGGTGGCCGCGCCGGGGCGTGACGGCGTGCAGACCGAGGCCGGCGCGCTGCTGGCCATGCCGGGTTGGCTCCCTGGCTCGCCCATCGGGGTCAAGCTGGTTGCCGCCTTCCACGGCAACCCGGCGCGCGGCCTGCCCGGGCACCAGGCGCTGATCTGCCTCTTCGACGAAGAAACCGGCACCCCGCTGGTGGTCATGGACGGCGCGCATATCACCGCCTACCGCACCGCAGGTGGCGCGGTGCTCTCCGCAAGACTCCTGGCGCGGTCCGATGCCTGCCGGCTGGCCATCATCGGCGGCGGCGTGCAGGGCGTCTCCCATGCCGAGCTGATGCCCCTGGTGCGCGATATCCGCGAGATTCGCGTCTGGTCCCGCAATCCGGCGAGTGCGGCGCGCGTGGCCGCCGCCCATGAGGCAGCACGGGTCTTCGCCACGCCAGAGGAGGCCGTAAGAGACGCAGACATAATCTGCCTCTGCACCACGGCGCAAGAGCCGCCCGTCCGCGCCGCATGGGTGGCGCCCGGCACACACCTGACCTCCGTCGGGTACCACCCCCCCGGTGGAGAGCTGGATACGGCCCTTCTCGCAAACGGAGCGCTCTTCGTCGAGACGCGCTCGGCCTTCGCGCCACCGCCGGTCGGTTGCGACGAGTTGCAGGGTCTCGACCCACGCAGCGCCGCCGAGTTGGGCGAGGTCGTGCTCGGAATGCACCCAGGCCGCACCTCACCCGAGCAGATCACGGTCTACAAGTCGATGGGTCATGCGATGGAAGATGTCGTAACCGCCGCACTCGTGTACCAGGCCGCCCTCGCCGAGGGTGTCGGGACCTGGTTCGATCTCACCCCCCAGGACTGACCAGCGGGCAGTATTCCAGACGCTTGACGCCGGCAAGCGACCGGCGTAGGCTGCGAGGAACAACCGAAATCGCACCACTACGGGAGCTCGGAGGCGCCGGGCTGAGAGGGTGGCCAAACCGCCGCCGACCGTCGAACCTGACCGGGGTAATGCCCGCGTAGGAACCTCGCACGCTCTTCTCAGCCGCGCACCCATCTCCCGGTGGGTGCGCGGCCATGCGTCGGCAGGGCAGCCTGTCTCACCGGGCGCCCGTCAGGAGAAGAGCCATGACTCTCATCACAACCCCGGTCGATACCCCGTTCACGATTGCTGGCCGCGAGTTCAGCAGCCGCCTCATGCTCGGCACCGGCAAGTACCGCACCAACGAGGAGATGCGCGCCGCGCTGGACGCCTCCGGCACGGGCATCGTGACGGTGGCGCTGCGACGCATCGACTTCGATGACCCGGCCAGCCGCTCGGTGCTGGAGGATATCGATACCTCCCGCTACGCCATCCTGCCGAACACCGCTGGCTGCAAGACGGCCGAAGAGGCCGTGCGCATCGCGCGTATGGCTCGCGCCATGGGCCTCGGCGAATGGGTGAAGCTGGAGGTCATCCCGGACCCGGTCTACCTCTTGCCCGACCCCATTGGCACGCTGGAGGCTGCGCGCACCCTCGTCAACGAGGGCTTCGCCGTTCTCCCCTACATCGGGGCCGATCCCCCACTGGCGCGCCACCTGGAGGCTCTCGGCTGCGCGACGGTGATGCCGCTCGGCTCCCCGATTGGCTCCGGCCAGGGCATCATCAACCTGGAGGCGATCCGCATCATCATCGCCCAGGCCAGCGTGCCGGTCGTGGTGGACGCCGGGATCGGGGCGCCCTCGGACGCCGCCCTAGCCATGGAGCAGGGCGCCGACGCCTGCCTGGTCAACACGGCGGTTGCACTCGCCGGAAACCCGGCCCTGATGGCAGAGGCAATAGCCGGGGGCGTACGCGCGGGTCGCCTCTCGTTCCTCTCCGGCCGCATTCCGCGTCTGCCCTTCGCCTCTGCCAGCAGCCCGCTCAGCGGCGTGGTAGGCGCGGCGACTGCCTGATGCCGCACCCTCGTCTGCTCCTGGTGACCGATCCTGCGCGTGCGCGCCTGCCCGTGCTGGATCTGGCTGCCGAGGCGGTCGCGGGCGGCGTTGACGCCATCTACCTGCGCCACCTGACGGCCGCCGACGACTGGGCCGCCACGCTGGCGCTGCTTAGGGAGCGCGTCGCTCCGGAGGTACTCGTGATGGTCCCGGGCGAGCCTCCAGCTGGCTTCCCAGGCGTCGGCCGCCACCTGCGGGAACGTGAGCCGCTCCCGCAGCCTTTCCTGTCCGGAGCACCCTACCCGCTGAGCCGGTCGGTCCATTCGGCCGAGGAAGCCGTCCGCTCCAGTGGTGCATGGTATGTCGTGACCGGGCATGTCTACCCGAGCGCCAGCAAACCCGGCCGGGAGCCACTTGGCCTGGGTGGCCTGGCCCACATTGCCGCGGCATCGCCTGTGCCGCTGCTGGCCATCGGGGGCATCACCCCAGAGCGAGTCCCTGCGGTGATGGCCGCCGGGGCGCAGGGCGTGGCGGTGATCGGGGCCATCTGCGAGGCGCACGATCCCCGCTCCGCCGCCCGCGCCTTGCGATCCGCAGTCGACGCGGCACGCGTCGTTTACCCGAAAGGACCTGAGATGCACCCTGCTCCGGGCAACGAGACCACCATTACCATCATGGTCAACGGCAAACCGCGCGACCTCCCCGCCGGGGGCACGGTGCACGACCTGCTCGCAAGCCGCAAGCTCGCGGACAGTATGGCCATCGTCGAACGCAACGGGATCATCCTCCCGCGCGACGCGTATGCGACGACGCACCTGACCGCCGGCGACCAACTCGAGGTCGTGCACGCGGTGGGTGGCGGGTAGTCCGCCTGCCTACGGCGTCAGTGGATCGGTACCCGCCGCAATCTCCGCCGCATCGTTGACGCCGTCTCCGTCCGTGTCGGCATTGTCCGGATCAGTCTGGAAGAACTCCTCGTCGGTACTCGGTAGCCCATCGCCGTCCGGGTCGATGTCAGCCATGTCGACCACTTCCGGGGTCTCCGTCACGTCCACTGTCGCGTCAGGTTCCGGCGTCTCGACAACCTCGGTCGCGGCTGATTCTGGCGGGTAGAAGTAGAGGATGTACCCGGTGTGCGGGGTCTCCTCGCTCACCGAGACGTCCAGGCCACCGTCGAGATTGCAGCAGGTGCGCTGGTTCAGGCTGAAGGTCGCCGTACCCTCGGGCACCGCGTTCAGGATGAGCGTGGCCGTGCCGTAGGGCACTCCGCGCCACGTCCACTGCGCATCCTCTTCCGTGGCGGCCGGCAACTGCTCGTTGCCCACGAACAGCGCGAGCGATGTGCCGGCCGGCGCTGGCCCACAGGCCGCCGGATCGAGGTTGTTGACATTCATTCCCGGCGGGCAGGTCGCGATGTCGACCGTGACCGACGTGTCCGGCGCATCCTGCTCCTGGTCGACCGCTGGCTGGAAGAGGTAGAGCGTCCGGCTTTCCTCTGCCAACTGGCCGTCCAGGTCGACGCTGAAGCCGCCATCCGGCCCACAGCAGGGCTGATCATCCAGTTGGGAGTCGGTGACGGTGGGCGGCAACGCATCCGCCACGAGCGTGTAAGCACCGGGATCGAGCGCGCTCCAGGCCCAGGCATCAGCCGATGTACTTGCCGGGTCGATCACGCCGCTGGCGCCACTCAGCGTGAGGAGCGTGCCATCTGGCGCGGGTCCGCACTCGTCGCGCACCAGCGTGTCCGGCGTCATTCCCTCCGGGCAGGCCTGGATGTCGACCGTGAGATCAACGAGGCCGCGCGCGTTGTCCGGCACGATGTACCAGTCACAGGCAATGGCATCGCCCGCCGCGACATCGAGGGCGACCTGGTTCAATTCTTCCGGCCGCGCCAGGTTCTGGCCAGAGCCGGTCGCACAACTCACCTGCGATGAGGCGAAGTCACCCGGAATATCTGCGCCAATCTGGTAGCTGCCGGGGATGATGTTCGTGAATTGCACGTTTCCGGCCGCATCCGCGTCCTGGGTATCGATAATGCCGTGCCCGGCGGCCAGCACAAACGGGACATCCGCTGCCGGGTCCGTGCACTCAGCCGCGAAGTCGGGGCCACCGTAGCCCGCCGGGCAGATCGCGGCGGCAATGGCGATTTCGCCCGGTGCGGGCGTCGGTGTGGGCGTTGCGGTAGGCGCCGGAGTTGCCGTTGGCGCCGGGGTGGCGGTCGGTGATGGCGTCGGGCTAGGCGCCGGGGTCGGCGATGGCGTGGCAGTCGGCAGCGGTGTCGCGGTCGGCTGCGGCGTCGCGGTCGGCGTGGCCGTGGGGACTGGTGTTACGGTCGGCAGCGGTGTGGCCGTTGGCGGCACAGGGGTCGCAGTTGCCGTTGGTGGCACGCGGGTGGCCGTCGCAGTAGCTGTCGGGGCCGGGGTGACGGTCGGAGCTGGAGTCGGCGTCTGCACCGGAGCCATCGTCGGCTGCACCGGCGGAACCGGCGTCTGCTGACGCAAGTCAACGGCACGCGGCGTCTCCGCGCCGATCATGGCCACCAGGAATGTCGCGGGGGAGCGACTTTGCCCAACGGCAACCGCTGCGCCGGTGAACTCGGCGACATCACCGGCCGCCAGGGCAATTTCCGCGCCCCGCTCGTCGTACAGGGCAATCCGACCGCTGCCAACATAGAGGAACGCCGGGCCGGTCACGCTGGCCAGGTCGCTCTCCTCGCCACGGGTCACCACATCGCGCAGCAGGACCATGTCGTAGGCCCCGGCGCGGGGAGATGCGAACGCGGACCCAACCAGGTCACGCGCCGTTGGTTCGGTGGCGCGCACCACGGCAAAATCGAGGTACTCGGTTGGCTGCCGTTCGAGGCTCACCACGGCCTGCGGCGTACCCGGGGGCATCCAGACTGCCTCACCGGCTGGCACCCGGGAGGTAACGGCCCCGTTCGCGGCCGTCACCGCGACCACGCCCGAGACACCCGCCACGAAGGACGGCGGCCGCGGCTGCGGCACCGCCCGGTTCGGGAGCGGAGCGCGGCCCAGGCGCAGCCGCCAGACCAGGTCGCCTCGTGGCAACGGCGCGACCCCGTGCGCAATGACCTGCGCGTGGCCCAGCGCGGGCGAGGGGTCGTTGGGTCTGGTGGAAGCCGGCGCCTGCGCCAACCCGAGAAGCGGGGTGACAATCAGCAGGAGCAGCGCGAGCACCGTGGCAAGTGAGGCCCAGCGGGTCATGGTCGGGTGCTTCATCTCTCTCCCTCCTTTCGGGTGGGGTTGCGGTCAGCTCGCAGGATCCCGAGGATCACGCCCTGATGCTACTTCGTCGCCGTCATTCGTTCCGTCTCCATCCGTGTCCGCCACGAGCGGGTTCGTCCCGTAAATGGCGACCTCATCGAGCGTCGTCAGCCCATCGTTGTCGAGCGCTGCGGCAGCCGCTGTCGAGTCGGGCGTGCTGGCGGGCGTGGCCTTGTGCGAGATGGGCGACGCCTCCGGCGCGAGGGTCGGCAGCGCGGCCGGGATGCGCGTCGCCGCACCCACCGGCGTGGCCGCACCCACCGGCGTGGCCGCGCTCGACCAGGTGGGGGTAGCAGCCGGGGCGACCGGAGATGACAACGGCGTTGGGGTGAAGGTCGGCGTGGGCGATGGCGTCGCGGTTGGCTCCGGGGTCGCCGTGGGAGGCAGGCTGAGCATATCGAGCGGGTTGGTCTGGGCGGCTACCTCGTCCGCATCACCTACCCCATCTCCATCCGTGTCGGCCAGGAAGGGATTGGTGAAGACGACGGCAACTTCCTCCTGGTCGTCCAGGCCATCATCGTCCGTGTCGGCAAGCTGCGGCTCGGTACCGTAGACGTCGGTCTCATCGCCGTCAGCCAGGCCGTCACCGTCCGTGTCTGCCAGGAATGGATCAGTCTCGATCTCCAGTTCCTGGGCGTCGGTCAACCGGTCGGCATCACTATCGACCTCCGCCGCGTTCGCATCGGGCGACTGGAGGAGGTACACCGTACGCGCCGCGGCCGGGTTCTCCCCCAGGTGAATTGGGAACGCCTCACCGTTGCGGATCATCGTGCCATCATCGAGAACCGCACCGCTAAAGCGGTCATCCAGCTTCAGGAGTGTCAGGTCGTAGGTACGTTCCAGCAGCGGCCCCCAGACCCAGGTGTCCTCACCCGCCGGGGCTGGCTCCAGGACCGCATCGGCGACCGCGAGTTGCGGGGCAACCTGCGTTTCCGGAGGCAGGCAGTATTCGGGGTGCAGCGCCTTCGCCGTCATACCGGGCGGACACGCAAGCACAGAGACGGTGAGCGATGCTGCTGGCCAGGTAGCGCCCACCTCCATGAACCAGGAACACCCCACGGAAGCACCCGGCGCCAGCGACAGGCTGAGGGCACTGTCACGAACGCGACCGAGGGCATCGCCGCGCAGATCGCGACAGGTCGCGACGGCCGTTCTTGCGCCCTCTGGCAGATTGGCGCGCAGGGTCACATTCCCGGGCGTCAGAGGCGGGAACGCCGCAGTGCCTCCGGAATCCGCCAGGATGTTCACGGACTCGTCCTCGCCTTCCGCCGTGAAGCGCACACCCGCCGCCGGCCCGGTGCAGGAGATGATCGGCGCAGATGCGTCGTAGCCGGGCGGGCAGAGCCAGGCCTCGACGGAGAGCGCCGCCTCGTCTGGGAGCGAGAGTGGCGTGGCCAGGGGGGTTGCCCACGGCGTGGCGACCGGCATGGCATTGGGATCGCGCAACTCCAGGCGCGCCGGCACTGGTGGTCCCAGCCGGGCAATCACCAGAGCGGCGGGCGCACGGCTGCCGCCGCTGAGCGTGAGTTGCCCCTGAAACTGGAGCGGGGAGCCGGCGGAAACCTCACCGATTTCCCCGCCGTCTCCCGTGACATACACCTTGCCGCTGGTGACCTGCAGCAGGGCGGGCGTGTCGCCAGAGACGACGACGAGTTCCTCGCCGCGCGGCAGAATGTCACGCAGGAGATCGAGGTCTGCCACGCCGGTGGGCGCCGCGAACGGGTCGCCATGGCTGGCCGCGCCCGGCTCATCCGGCACAAAGCTGGCGGGAATCAGGGAAATGCGCAGATACCCGGCGCTGCGGCCCTCCAGGCTGATGATGGCCCGGATATCACCCGGATCGATCCAGGTTGCTTCACCCGGGGCCAGCCGCTGCAGGGGTTTCCCAGCGGCGTCGGTAATGGCCAGGGAACCGGTGTCTGCCAGCACGAAGCCGCCCGGCTGGGGCATGGCCTCGGCCCGGGGCGAAACAACGGCGCGCTGCAGTTCGCTCTGCCAGACCATCGTGTCGGCCGGCATCGCCATGACCCCGTGCGCCACCGTTTGTGCAGCCGGTTCGCCGGTCCGTGGAGCGTCCTGCGCCGACGTGGCCAGCAGGGGCAGCAGCAGTGCCCAGCAGGCCAGGGCGAGCAGTACGCGGGTCCAGATCACGTCGCGGGCTCCTCGCGGGATGCGGGCAGAACACGTCCCCCCCCAGAACGCACAGCTTGTGTCCGATGGTACGTCAGCGCTGGGGTACAGCCGCGCGACTGGTAGTCCCAATTACTGGATGTGCGGCCTCAGCCACACCCTTCGACATAGCTGACACGCGCAATCGGCCGCACGGCGTAGAAACGCGCGGGTTCATCGTGGGGATCGAGCCGCATGTGCTGATGCTCATGCCAGAGGTGGACCTCGCCGGTGAGCAGGTCCTCCACCTGGAAGGGCTGCCCCGCCGGAAACCCCCAGTCGCCCACAGGCAGGTGCAGCCAGGTCTCGTGGGTATCAAAGGGATCGAGATTCACGACCATTAGCACGCGGTCGGAGCCATCGGCCGTGGCCTTGCCGTAGCAGGTGATGTGCTCGTCATCGCTGGGGTAGAAGCGCAGGTTGTCGTAGAGCTGCAGAGCCGGATGCGCCCGCCGCATGGCGTTAACCCGCGTGATGTACGGGATGATGTTCCCCGGGCGATCCCAGTCCCAGACCTTGTACTCGTACTTTTCCGAGTTCAGGTACTCCTCCCGCCCGGGCACCGGCGTGTTCTCGCAGAGTTCGTAGCTACTGTAGATGCCGTACACGGAGGAGAGCGTGGCAGCCAACGCGAAGCGCATTTTGAAGGCCGGGCGCCCGCCTTCCTGGAGAATGAATGGCAGGATGTCGTGCGTGTTCGGGAAGAGGTTGCCCCGGTAATACTCCTTCATCTCGCTTTGCGTCAGCTCGATGAAGTACTCCTCCAACTCGCGCTTGAAGTTCCGCCAGGTGAAGTACGTGTAGCTCTGCGTGAATCCCGCCTTGGCGAGCAACTTCATGACCTTGGGCCGCGTGAACGCCTCAGAGAGAAAGATGACGTCCGGGTGCTCGGCCTGGACGCTGGCGATCACCCACTCCCAGAAGGCCATCGACTTCGTGTGCGGGTTATCAACGCGGAACGTCTTTACCCCATGCTCTATCCAGAAGATCAGGATGCGCCGCATCTCCTGCCACAACTCGCGCCAGGCGGGCGTATCGAAGTTGATCGGGTAGATGTCCTGGTACTTCTTCGGGGGGTTCTCCGCGTAGCGGATCGTGCCATCGGGCCGCACGCTGAACCACTCCGGGTGCTCCCGCGCCCACGGATGGTCGGGCGACGCCTGCAGCGCGATATCGAGCGCGACCTCCATGCCCAGGCTGGCGGCCGCCGCGACGAACCCCTGGAAATCCTCCAGCGTGCCCAGGCCGGGCTCGATGGCATCGTGGCCGCCGGCCTCACTGCCAATGGCGTACGGCACCCCTGGGTCGCCCGGTTCGGGGTGCAGCGTGTTGTTCTTGCCCTTGCGGAATGCGCTCCCGATCGGGTGGATCGGCGTCAGGTAAGCCACGTCGAAGCCCATGGCCGCGATGGCTGGCAGGCGTTTTGCTGCCTCGGCCAGGGTAGCGCTGCGCGATGCGTCGGTCCCGGCGGAACGCGGAAAGAACTCGTACCAGGCGGCAAAACGCGCCGCTGGCCGATCGACAACGACTGCCAACTCGCGCGCATAGCGCGCCTCTCCGGCGCGGGAGCGGGCGCGCTGCATGGCGAACGCCACGTCGTCTCCGAGCAGATGTTGCACCTTTGCCGGCTGGGTGGCAGCCCCACCAGCGATGCCGATCGCGGCTTCCAGTACCTCACGGTCCGCGCCGGAGGCGCGATCACGTGCCTCCTCGAGGATCAGGCGTCCCTCGACGATCTCCAGGGCGACATCCTGTCCGGCATCGTGCTTCTTCGCGACCTCGTCACGCCAGGTTGCCCATTGGTCGGGAAATGCCGCGATGGTGTAGTGGTAGCGGGTGTTGTCTGGCAGCAGGAATTCGCCCATCCAGCGGTCGTTATCGACCAGGCGCATCTCCGCCTCCTGCCAGTCAGCATCTGACGTGCGGCGGTACTGCAGGACGGCGGCAATCTTGTCGTGGCTATCCTTGAAGATATCCGCGCTGACCTGCAGCACGTCGCCCACGACGCGCTTGATGGGATAGCGGCCGCCGTCAATCTCCGGCCGTACGCGCTCGATGATGATGCCGCTGGGGGGCGCCTGCGTTGCGGGCAGTGGCGGATAGCGATTCGTCACGTGTCCTCCTCGGTCTGGCCGGCCGGGTGCGCCTTTCGCTTAGGCAAGAGCGTACGAGCATGTCCCGTGCCGGGTCCACATCGCGGGATGAACGGGCAGCGGTGGTGCAGGCGACTACCGGGGAGCGCGCGGAATCTCCAGTACGAAGGTCGAACCTTGCCCAACTTCCGAGGACACACGGAGCGTGCCGTGCATCTGGCCGGCAAGCCGTTCGGCAATCGCCAGGCCGAGCCCAGCGCCGCCGTAGCGGCGCGTCAGGTTGGAATCGACTTGCCGAAACTCCTCGAAGATGGTGGAGAGCGCCTCAGGCGCGATGCCGATCCCCGTGTCGCTGACCTCGACTGCCAGCCGGTCGCCCGCCTCGCGCACACGAATACGCACCGTGCCCTGGTCCGTGAACTTCACGGCGTTCTCTGCCAGGTTGAGCACGATCTGGCGCAGACGATCAGGGTCGCCAAGCGCCGGCGGTAACGACGCCGGGACATCGATTTCCAGGGAGAGGTGCTTTGCCCTCGCCTGTGTCGCGATGTCCTGGCACACCTCTCCCACGACATCGGCCAGCGCCACTGCCTTGATATCCAGGACGAGGCGCCCCGCCTCCAGGCGGGAGAGATCGAGTAATTGGTCGATCAGTTTGTCGAGACGCCGCGCCCCGTTGCGAATGGACATCAGGTCGGCCGACTGATCCGGCGTCAACGCGAGATTCTGGTCCAGGAGCAGCAATTCGGCATAACCCAGGACAGCCTGCACCGGCGTACGTAGCTCATGGCTCATCATGGCCAGGAACAACGACTTGGTACGGGCCGCCGTTTCGGCCGCCTCGAGCGCCTCCCGCAAGGCTCGCTCAACGCGGTTGCGCTCGGTGATATTCCGGGTAATGGTCGAGACACCGACGATCTTGTCGTTCTCGTCGCGAATCGGCGACATGGTGATCGCCACATCGACGATGCTGCCATCCTGATGCTGGCGTTGCGTCTCGAACAACTCGACGGTTGCCCCGGAGCGCGCCGCCCGGATTCGAGCGGCCAGGGCGTCATGATCAACCGCAGCCGGGAGGAGCCGCTCAAATGGCTGCCCCAGGATTTCCTCCGGACGATACCCGTAGAGTCTTGTGGCGCCCGGATTCCAACTGGTCACCAACCCATCGAGATCGCTGCTGATGATGGCATCCTCGGCCGATCTCACCAGCGCCGCGAGGTGTCCCTGCGCCGCCTGCGCCGTGACGCGGTCGGTGATATCCAGGACTACGCCCTGCCAGGTGATGATGTTGCCGTCGTCGTCCCGGACCGGAACGCGCTCGTCGAGCACCCAGACGTAGGAGCCGTCTTTGCGCCGCAGCCGGTACTCCGCCCGGAATCGCACGCCCTCGGCGACCGCGCGTGCGTTTTCGGCCGCTGTTCTCGCGCGGTCATCCGGGTGAACCAGATCCAGCCAGTGCCCGGAATTGGCGAGCGTTTCCTCCAGGGTGTAGCCCGTCAGTTCCCGGTGGCGAGGGCTGAAATAGAGCCTCGTTTGCTGCGCATCCGGGGCCAGGGCGTAGATCACCGCCGGCACGTGATCCAGCAGGAAGCGATGATGCGCATCCGAGGTGCGCAAGCTCAACTCGAGCGCCTTCGCCTCCGTGATGTTCCGGGAGACGACAGTAAGCCCATCAGCAATGGGGTAGAGGTGAGCTTCGAACCAGGACTGCGTGGGCGGATAGAACGTCTCGACACTCACAGGTACGCCGTCGCGAACGGCTGCCTGGCAGGCAGTGTAGAACGACGTCTCGACCGCCGGGGGGAAGGCATCCCAGATGTTGCTGCCCAGTGGCGTGGGAAGCGCGCTCCCCAGTCGTTGCGCGGCAGTCGCATTGCAGTAGGTCACACGCCAGTTGCGGTCCAGGACATAGATGCCTTCGGTGATGCTGTCGAGCACCTGCCGGGCCTGGTGCGACGGTGCGAGCGATGCATCGGCCGCAACGCTGAACGCAGCACGTTCCTGAAGATAGACGACCAGTATCGGTGGCTCATCGCCAAGGGTTGGCAGTGATGAGCCAGAAACCCGTGTCCAGATTATGTGTCCATCATGGTGGCGAAATGAGCACTCCTCTTGAAAGAGGGTTTTCATTTCACGGGGAGGGCGCGCACGGCCGTTGAGTTGGGATACGCCATGGTTGGAGGCGCACAGATCCCACAGCGACATCCCGAGCAGGCCTTCGGGGGTGTAACCAAGCAGATCACAGAGCGCCGGATTGACCTCCAGCATGGTCAGATCGGGAGTTGTGAGTGCCGCACCAACTGGGGAGACCGCCAGGATCGCAGAAAGCCGCGCTGCTTCAGGCGCCAAATGGCTCACTGCAAGATTCCCCAGATGCCGAATTCAGCCAGTTTCCGGGCCCCGGAACCGAAGGGCGCCCCGGTAGCGCGCCCTACCGGATCGGCGTGTTTGTAAAGCATCATCAGATGTCCGATACGGTAAAGCGCCGTGAGCACGAGGTGAAGCTACTTTACCAAACTGCGCGTGCTCAGCCGGCCTGCGCACACTCATCGGGCGGCGGCACAATGTGTGCTCAGCTACTAACACACACGCCGCATCCCACCAGCAGGAGCGGCAACGAAACGCAGGCGCACTAGCTCCGCGTCGACGCGAGCACGGCGCGTTAGCGCTCTGGCAACTCCCCGGTTCTGGCCATCAGCGCCGCTTCCACCCGGTTCCGGGCCTGCAGTTTTTGCAGGATGTTCGTCATGTGGTGCTTGACCGTCTTCTCGCTGACACCCAACTGCGCGCCAATCTCCTTGTTGCTGTCGCCGGCAGCCACGCGCTCCAGGATCTGGCGCTCGCGTTCCGTGAGGCCGTCCAGCGGGTTGGGTGCGACGCTGGGCCCACGACCGCCCGTCAACTCATACAACAGGCTCGCCGCGAGCGAGGGGGTGACATACACCTCACCCGCTGCCACGCTGCGAATAATGCGCGCCAGTTCGCGAGAGGCCACGCCCTTGAGCACGTATGCTCGCGCCCCGGCGCGCAGCGCCGCCGTCACATCGTCCTCAGCCTCGGATACGGTCAGCATCACGACCTTGACCACCGGGAACGCCGCCGCAATCTGGCGAACCGCGTTCAGTCCACCGCCCGGCATGGAGACATCCAGCAGCAGGATGTCTGGCATGCGCTCCGCCACGATGCGCAAGGCGTCTGCCGCCGATTCTCCCTCACCCACAACCTCGATGTCCGGCTGCGCGCCGAGCGTGTGCACCACGCCTTCGCGAAAGAGCGGGTGGTCATCAATAATGGCAATCTGCAATGGCTCAGTCATGGCCGTCCCCGGTTTCCGCCAGTGGCAGCGTAGCAATCACGCGCGTACCACCCTGTGGGCTGCTCTCGACCTGGAATCGTCCTCCCAGGCTTTCCGCCCGCTCGCGCATCCCGGTCAACCCCAGTTGATCGCCCGCGCCGTTGAGCGTTGCAGGATTGAAACCAGGACCGGCATCCGCGATGGTCACCCGAAGTTCCTGCCCTTCGCACGCGACTTCCAACTTCAAGCCTTTCCCGCCCGCATGCCGCCACGCGTTTGTCAACGCCTCCTGGATGATGCGATAGAGGGCGATCTTGACGGCAAGTGGCGCGTGCTCTGGCAGATCGTGCTCCGTCAGCTCAAACGGCATGCCCGTGCGCCGCCGGTGCGCACGCTCCACGTGATCGATGGTCTGTGCCACGGTCAGGTTAGCCAGGTGCGGCAGCGACCACCCGGCAGACATCGCCCGTACCTCATCCAGCGAGCGCCGCAGGCTGCCCTCGACCAGGGTGAACTCCCCGTCGAGCGCCGCAACGCGAGCGCCGCCCTTGTCGGCGTGCGCGCCGAGCAAAGCGCTCATGTGATCGAGCCGCAGCAGCGCCAGGCTGATCTCCTGCGCGGGCCCATCGTGCAACTCTGCGCTGAGGCGTCGCAGCACCCGCTCGTTCAGGGCCACTGTGCGCGCGGCAGCACCCCGCACTCGTTCGTGCAGTTTGCGGTTCTGTTCCACCACCTCGGTCAACTGCGTGACCCGGCGCTCGAGTTCCTGCTGTTGCCGGCGGATGGTGTTGCTGATGCGCTGGATGAAGGATGCCAGGAGCAGGTAGATGAGGAGCGTGACCCCTCCTACCACCAGCCAGCTCCGGCGCTGCGCCGCCGCCAGGTCTGCCTCCAGTTCGTTGATGCCGTAGTAGAACTCGGCGGCGGCGATCACCTGGCCCAGATTGCGGTCGCGGATGGGGCTGTAGATCTCGATGAGTTTGCGCCCGGCCATGTCGGCCGGCAAGAGCTGGCCGCCTTCTGCCTCCCCGACATCCGCCACGACCTGGCCCTTCAGCGCCTGGTCAAGCTCGTCGTCAATCGGCGCGGTGGTGTTAACCAGCGCGGGCACCGTGCTGTAGACGATGCGCCCGTGAGGATCCCAGATCTGGAACGCAAGGACTTGCTGACCCAGCGGGGTATCCGCGAAGAGCCAGTCCAGGCGGTCGGATTCCGCTGCCATCAGGTCATCGCCCATGACCAGGCTCTGCGCCGAGGGGCCAATCAGGCTGTCGACGTAGAGGGCCGTCGTGGTGGCCGTGCGGTGGATAATGCCATCCTCGATCTGGCGGCTCACCCATGTCCCGATAATCGCCATACCCAGCGCCAGGATGACGAGGCTCCCGAGCATGAAGCGCTGGGCGACACTGAGTTGTTCGAACCAGGCACGTGCGCGTGCGCGCATGAGTTCTGCTGTTGCCTCCAGGCCGACGCGGGCCGTTGCACGAGTATGTCACGCCGCGCCGTGACGACCCATCGAACAGGCGTCCCAATCACGCTCAGACCAAAGTCCGATGTCGCAGCGGACGATTGCCGGTTTTCGCCGTCTCACACAGCAGATACCGTGGGAAACAGTACTGGTGGTCTGGCGGCCACCTGGCACACGATCCCTGGCAAGCCTCGATGTCACGTTCGCTCGCTCGAGGCTGTTCCTGAAGTTGGAGGTTCACCATGACGAACATGCCGCTCTCCAGAACCAGCAACCAGATATCCCGTCGACAGATGGCTCGCCTCGCAGTCGGCCTGGCTGGCGTCGTCGGTCTCGGCGCCGTGGGTATCTCGAGTGTGCGTGCCAAACATGGCGACGATGACTGGGGTGACGACGACTGGGACGTTGCTTCAGGTGGGTCTGGCGGGTCGGGTGGCCTGAATGACGACTGGGTCTTCGGGAGCGGCGGCTCAGGCGGAGCCGGCGACTGGGTCTTTGATTCCAGTGCTTCCGGAGGCTCTGGCGGTTCGGGTGGTTCGGGCGGCTCCGGTGATGATGACTGGTTCGACGATTAGGTACCGAGCGGGCGGCAGGGCCCAGTGGGCTCTGCCGCTTTCCCTGACGCACAGGAGCGTCCTCGTCTGCCTCCTGCTGGCGATACTCGCTCCCCTCCTCTCGACCCAGCGCCTGACAACTCCGCCGCGGTACGTCTTTGACGAGCTCTATTACGTCTACACCGCACAGCATTATGTTGATGGGCTGGAAGCCTACGACACCGACGTCATGCCGCGAGATGATCCCGCGTTGGAGTGGACACACCCGCCTCTGGCGAAACTGATCATCGCCGGAGGCATCCTGACCGCAGGCGATAACCCGGTTGGTTGGCGATTGGTCAGCGTGCTGTTCGGAGTGGCCGGCGTTTGCCTGACCTGCCTGCTCGGATGTGCCCTGAGCGGGCAACTGGCGGTCGGGGCCGGGGCAGCGGGTCTGCTCTTGCTGGACAACCTCTACCTGGTGGAATCCCGCACCGGGATGTCCAACCTGATCTACGCCGTCCTTGCCCTGGCCGCCCTGGCTGCATGCTTCTGCGCGCTCTCCTTTCCTTTGCCCCGAGCGAAGCCGTTCCTCCTGCTAACGGGCACGTTTCTCGGTCTCGCGCTGGCCACCAAGTGGAGCGCGGTGGCGCTCTGGGGCTGGGTCGGCCTCGCGTTGCTCTGGCGCGGCTGGAAACTCGTTCGCGTACCCGGGGCGACCCCAGGCCGCGTCGCTCGCGAATGGGGAATGCCCGTTGTCGTCGCTTTCCTGGTGACCCCGGCGCTCGTCTATGCCGCGTCGTGGCTGCACTTCATCCTGACCGGGCATAGCCTGGCGGATCTGCTCTCCCTGCACCGGGAGATGCTCGACTACCACCGCAACCTTGGCGTGGTCCACGCCGATTCGTCAGCCTGGTGGGAATGGCCGCTGACGTTGCAGCCAGTTCGCTACTTCCAGGCGCGCCGCCCGGGCGGAGCCATGCTGATCCTTGGCAACGGCAACCCAGCGCTCTACCTCCCCATGGCATTGGCCGTGGCCTGGGTCGCTGTGGACTGGTGGGGGCGCCGCACCGCCGCCCTCTGGGTCCTCCTGATCGGGTTCTTCGGACAGTGGCTCCCGTGGGCGCTCTCACCGCGTGGCACGTTCGTGTACCACTTCCTGCCTGCCGTGCCGTTCGGCTGCATCGCGCTGGGGGTGCTGGTGGCAGATGGCTGGCGGCGCGGTGGGGCATGGCGCTGGGGCGCAGTGGCCTACGTGGTGACGGTAGCTGCACTCTTCCTGTGGTTCTATCCGCTCAACACCGCCGCCATCCTGACCAACGAGCAAGTTGCCCAGCGTCTCTGGCTGCCTGCCTGGCGCTAGCGGCCGGCCAGCACCCGCGCCTCGTGTTCCAGCAAGCGTTGCTTGATGTGCAGGCCTCCGGCAAAGCCGGTCAGTGAGCCGTTTGCACCCACGACCCGGTGACACGGAATCACAATTGGTAGCGGGTTTGTCGCGTTGGCGCGGCCCATGGCCCGCGCCGCTCGTGGCCTGCCGAGCCCGGCGGCGACCTCGCCGTAGGTGCGTGTTTCACCGAACGGGATGGCGCGCACGGCCTCCCAGACGGCGTGCTGCCACGGCGTGCCAGTGAGTGCGCAGGTGAGCGTGAACGCCGTGCGATCGCCCCGGCAGTATCCGGTCAGCTCGCTGCGCGCCTGCGATGTCAGAACAGGATCGACGCCCAGCCGATAGCCACGCCCCGCCAGCACCTCGGCCGCCGTCGCTGGGTAATGGCCATCAAGAAACTGCACCCAGAGTAGCGCGCCATCCGCATCCACCGCGAAGGTGAATGGCCCGGGATCCTCCTCGACCTGATCGACGAAGGCCCATCGTTCCGCCTGTGCCACGTGACGCTCTCCCTGCTTCCGGGGCCTGGCATCTGCGAAGATGCTACAAAAGAACGCTGACAGAGGGAGCATGTGTGAGATTCACACCAGATGCGGACCCGGTTTCCGCCTTCATCTTCGACATGGGTGGGCGGCCGGTGGACAGCGAAGCGCCGAGCCGTTCCGCCTTTGCGAGGCTGGCTGAAGCCGTGCCGTGGTTGGCGGCACAGAGCGTCGGTTGCGTCGCGAGGTGATGCGGCGCGTGGTGCTCCTCATCCTCCTGGCGCTCGTGCCGTTCGCCGCCTTCCTTGTCACACGCGAGCCCGCGCCACTGGTGACCAATGACAAAACTACTCGCTCGTTCGCGGATGACTTCCTGCGACACCTGGGACCGGTCCAGGAAGCCGCTGACGCACTTGTCGATCTCGGGGAGCGCCGGGAACACAATCTGCTGATAGTCAGCCAGCGGCAATCGGCGATGAACGCAGCGCTGGACGCCATGGATGCCTGGCTCGCGCAGCAGGCCGCGCACCGGGGCGACCCCGGCGTAGCGGCGTACCGGGCCGGTGCAGAGAAGATCCGCCAAGCCATGGGCGATGCCCAGTCTGCCTTTCTCCGCCTTGATTGGGACGGCATCGCCGCAGCCAATGAGCTTCTGAAACAGGGGACAGCCGAGATCGCGACAGCAGCGAACCTGCTGCAGGCTGCCGGCTGAGCCTAGGGAGCGTCGAGGACCACGACGCGATTGCGGCCAGCCGCCTTGGCGGCGTAGAGTGCCTGATCGGCAGCCGCCAACGCGGCGTCGATGGACGAGCGTGATCGGCAGCGCCGGTTGACGAGTCCGATACTGACGGTAATCGAAACATGCTGCCCGTCGTCCAGGGTGACCCCAGCAGCCTCCACCTGGGCCCGGATGCGCTCGGACAGGGCCAGGGCATCGGCATCGGAGACGTTCGGCAGGACGATGGCAAACTCCTCGCCACCCAGCCGGCCGAACAGGTCACCATCGCGCAGAGTGCGCGCGACGGCCGCCGCGAACGCGATGAGTACCCTGTCTCCAGCGGCGTGACCGAAGCTGTCGTTGACCTTCTTGAACTGATCAATATCCAGCGCCAGCATGGCAATCGTATCGCCAACCGAGACAGCCGCTTCGCAAAGTTGCTGACCGCGATCCATGAACGCACTGCGCGTCAGTGCTCCGGTCAGGTGGTCATAGTTCGCGGAGCGGTCCAGCGTTTGCATCAGTTCCCGCCGCGCCGCACTGATACTGGCCACGGTCAATGGCCCCAACGCCAACAGGGTGATGCCGAGGCGAATCGAGAGCATGGTGTCGATGTAGTTGCCATCCATCGACATGTCGATGACGCCTGTCGAGAACGCCGCCATCTTCCAGACGCTGTAGGCCATCGTCAGCAAGACCGTGGTGAAGAGGTTGTACGTCAGCGCGCACCAGAGCAACGCCGGCACCGGAAACGCGATGGCTCCCGGCCCACCGACGGCAACGCTCGCGACGGCCGAGACAATCAGCGCGATGAGCGGCGCGATCTGGAGGAGGGTATCCTGGGTAATCGGCCGCACCTTTATGGCCGGAAGCGGCAGCGAGACGGTGAGAATCACGGGGAGCAGAATCGTGTAGTTCACGATTTCTCCACTGAACCAGGACCCGGTCCCTCGCCACAGATCGACACCCTGTGCAATTGCGGCGACGCTGCTGCCGACTATCGCACTCGCTGCACCGGCGATCATGCTGATGCCGAACATGTAGAGAATGGACAGCGGGCGCTGCAACCGCCGGTCTGCTTCGGGCAGTTGCTGGAACAGGATAAAGCCGACGGCGACACCGATCAGGTTTGCCGCCGTCATCCAGAGGGTCAGGGCCATCTCGCCGCCCGCAAGCAGATCGGCGGCCATGAACCCGGCAAAAGCTGCGATCCAGCCCGCTGGCCGGGCCAGCGACGGGATCCGCACGAACAGGCCAAGCAACAACGCGTTAGCGGGCCAGAAGGCCGCCAGCATGCCAATGGGCCGACTCAGGATACCGAGGGTTGCCGCCGCGAAGACGATCCCGCCGACCAGCAGCACGTCGCGGAGCATCACGCCAACGCGCTCGTATGAGAATTGCGGTATCCGGGTTGCGCGACTTGCCACGCGTTGCTCTCTCACACGCCCACCCGCGCATGTTCGCGGCAGAACGCAGAAGCTCCGGCTCTTCCTACTTGCTACAGGCGCTGAACCTTCACCGAAGCTTTCGCCTGCTCATTCGTGAGTATAACGTCCGGCAGACTGGATACTACTTTCGTTTCATGTGTGCGACAAGGCGTTGTATGCCCCATTCACCGGCTTGTCACACAGCCTAGCTCGGGTGCATTGTCCAGGTCGCGTACCTCTGCTACCGTCCAGCTCAGAATATGGTGAGCAATGGAGGGGACTTGTGGGGAGCGCCGCGCTACATCGATCACCAGGTCGTCATCTGGCCGTGACTGGCAGCGTACTGGCAGCCTTGGCCATTGTCAGCGCCGCGCTGCAGCCTGTGGTCCCATCTCGAGCATTTCAGGACGCCACCCCCGGCGCTGCGACCCCGGCGGCGTCGCCCATCGCGGACTTTCTGCAAGTCGTTGCGGAACGCCCCGCTGCCATCCTTTCCGGTTCGTGCGCCTCCCCAGGCGAGCCGGTGGCCGACCTCACCACGCTCACGATTCCCGAAGGCGAAGCCCAGGGCCAGGGAACAGCGGTCGAGGCGGCGCGTTCCTACACGAGCGTCCCAGTAGACATCGAGACGCTGCTCGCCAGTGAAACGAACATCACCGCCTACCTGGAGCCTGGCAGCGATGTGGCCGTTGCCTGTGGTGACCTTGGCGGCGTTGTCAGCGAAGGCGGCTCCCTGGTCATACATCTCGCAGACCAGAATGACTCCGCCTTCAGCGGCATCGCCTTCCTTGGCACCGAAGACGGCGGCACCACGGGTGTCTCGGTTTTTCTGGCCCCACCGATGACGGTAGCGGAGACGCGCGAACTGACGGCGATTGCGCTGGACGCAACGCCGGAAGGGCTGCCGGAACTGGAACCGACCGCGATTCCCACCCCCACCGCCGAGCCGATCCAGGTGGCGGACGTCGCGTTGCTCGAATGGCTCATCGACATGCCCGATGAGGTGCGCGCTGGCGAAATCAACTTCGCGGTCACGAACGAGGGCGCCGAAGCGCACAGTCTCGTCATCGAAGGTCCCGGCGGCACGTTCTCACTCCCCGAGCCGCTGGCTCCCGGCGCCTCAACGGTGCTCAATGCCACGTTGGCGCCCGGCGACTATGTGGTGTATTGCCCGGAGGGCGATGGCCAGCACCGCGAGGAGGGTATGGAACAGTCCCTGACGGTCGTGCCGTAGGCGTTTCCGCTGCACGCGTTTTCACCCGAGCGCCATCTACGGCGCTCGTCGTTTCTACGGGCGATTCAGGATTCTGCTACAGTGCCTTTACCCAGGCACCTGGCTTCACATACTTGCTCGTCGGGGGAACCTTCATGGACATCAGCATTCTGGAGACGCTCAATCGTCGTGCCTCATTGACGGCGCTGGGCGCCCTCGCAGCAGCCGCGCTCGCGACTGTGGAACCGTTGACCGCCGCAGGCAAGAACTCCTCCAGGAAGAAGTCGCGCCAGCGCTGCAAGAAGGACACCGCGGCCTGTCTTGCCACGCTTCGCACCGCCTGCGCCAAAGATAGCGACGTCGAAGCGTGCGTTTCGTCGCTCACGCCCTGCTGCGAAACCTGCTCCGCGAATGGCTTCTTCGAATGCTATCTCAACACTATCGTGGCCGTACCCTGACGTCGCAGGGCGAGATCGGGTTCGGCCCGGACTCGCCAGTGAAGCGCGACCGCAGCCTGCGCCAGAACCACGGGTCTTGAGACCAATGGCTCCGGCGCAGTGAGGCAGGCGCGGCAGAGACGCTAGTCGTCTTCTGTCAGATCCAGCGCCAGCATGGCCGCGTTGACGATCTGGTCGCTGTCGATGCCGGCGTACTCGTAGAGAGCCGCCCGCGATCCTGACTGCCCCCAGGTGTCGACGCCCAACGGCACCGTCGGCGCGCCGTAGATGCTGCCAAGAAACGCCAGGCCGTGCGACGCGCCATCCTGCACCGTCACAATCGGCGCGTGCCGCTCCTCACGCGGAAAAAGCGTGGCCAGGTGCTCGAGGTTGAGCTGCCGCCGCGCATCGGCCAGTTGCGCGTCACGCGCCGCCCGCAGCGTGCGGTAGAGACGGCGAGCACTGGTGACGTTGATGACGTTGGCCGCGATCCCTTCCTCGTGCAGGCGGTGGGCCGCCGCTATCGCCTCGGGGATCATGATGCCGCCGGCCGCGATCTGCACCGTGTCCTTCGCCGGCAGGTCGGGCGCAGCGGTACGGCGGTCCACAATGCGGTAGCCGCCGAGCAGCGTCTGCCGCCGCACGTCGTCCTCGCCCAGGCGCGCCAGCGCCTCGTCCATCAGCTTCTGGTCGATGGGCTTGGTCGAGAGGCGGAAGTAGGTCGAACGGCCATGCTCCCGATCGCAGACCTGGCGCAGGGCTTCCAGCAGCGACCACTCGACTTCCCGGGCGAACGCCGGCTCGTAGAAATCGAGGTTCGGCAGTTCGATGCCGAGCGACGGCGTGACGGTGCTCTGGTGCGCGCCGCCCTCGGGCGAAAGTGACACGCCCGCCGGGGTCCCGGCGAAGATCATCTTGGAGCCCACGTAGAGCCCGTAGATGAGCGCATCGAGGCCCCGGCACACAAATGGGTCGTAGACCGTGCCGATAGGCAGCAGGTGCTGGCCGGAGAGTTCGTACGAGAGGCCGAACTGGCCCAGCGCCATGAAGAGGTTCATCTCGGAGATGCCGAGCTCGATGTGGCGGCCTTCTGGCCCCGGCAGCCAGCGCACCATGCGCTGCGCGCCCGCCTCGAAGTCCGTGTCCTCTTCCGGTGCGAATACCCCGACCTTGTTGATCCAGCCTGCCAGGTGGGTAGAGGTCGCCACGTCCGGCGAGAGCGTCACCGTGCGCTCCCCGACGCCCGGCACCTCGGCCAGGCGCACGAGCACGCGGCCCATCGCCTCCTGGGTCGAGGTGCTGGCCGGCTGCGAAGTGTTCAGCCGTTCCGGAATCACATCCGGCGAAAGCGGCGGCGTGTGGACGGTCGGGGGCGACGCGAGCAGCGCGCCTCGCTCCGCGCACAGACGGCCCTCCGCTGAGCCAGGATCGAACGCGGCCCAGATGTCTTCCTCCGGGGCGCCGAGTACCGGACGCAACTCGTCCATCTGCGCCTGATTCAGCAGTTGCGAGTGATTCAGCGGGTCGCCGGCCAACGGCAGGCCAAAACCCTTGATGGTGTAGGCAAAGACGACGACCGGTGCGTGCTCAACCGCATCGGCCTCGCCGAGCACTTCCAGCAGACGCGGCAGGTCATGCCCGGCCAGGTTCGAGACCACGCGGTTCAACTCATCATCCGGCACGTCTACGACGCAGCGCAGGATGTTTTCGCGTTCGGTCAGGTCTGGCACATCGGCCAGGCGCCGGCGCAATTCCGCGCCGTCCTTGATACGGATCAGCGCCTGATACTCCGGGTTACTCATCTCGTCGATGCGCCGCCGCAGGCTCTCGCCGCCGGGGTTCGCCATCGCCGCCGAAAGGCGGGAGCCGTACTTGGCCTCGAACACACTCCAGCCGGCCGCCGCGAAGAGCGCCTTCAACTGCGCCGCGCGCACCCCGGGGATGACGCGGTCCAGGCTCTGCCGGTTGAGGTCGATGATCCAGATGACGTTGCCAAGCCCCTTGATCGACTCCTCGGCCACCGTCTCCCAGACGTTCCCCTCGTCCAGCTCGGCGTCACCGATCAGTGAGATGAAGCGGTCAGAGGAAACCTGCCCGAAGTGCTCGGCGGCGTAGCGCGCAGCTTGCGCCGCAAACACCGGCGCCACCGCGCCCAGGCCGACTGAGCCAGTCGAGAAATCAACCTGGTCCGGGTCCTTCGTGCGGGAGGGATACGCCTGCAGGCCACCGAATTCGCGCAGGGTGGTCAGGTAGGAGCGGTCCAGGCGGCCCAGCAGATACTGCGCGGCGTGGAATACAGGCGAGGCGTGGGGTTTGATGGAAACGCGGTCGCCGGGACGCAGGAAGTTGAAATAGAGCGCGGTGATGATCGTAGCGACCGAGGCCGACGATGCCTGATGGCCGCCGACCTTCATTTTCTCGGTGTTTGGCCGGACATTGTTGGCGTGATGGATAATCTGGGTGGAGAGCCAGAGCAGGCGTCGCTCGATGGCTTCCAGGGTGGTCAAGGTGTCTGCATCGAGCCCGCCGTTATCCGGCGGGTTGGTAATGTCAGCGACAGGCGGCCGTTCGATCGTGGCGCTCATGATTCGGCTCCCGGGCAATGTGGTACGTCAGGCGACAGGGACCAGCCTCGCTGCCGGTCCCTGCAACCTTACCATCCTCGCCCGCCGTGGGCGCTGTGCGCCGGACCTGTTTTCCTACGGGGTTGGTTCGCTGGCCAGCAGTTTGACCTCGTCGATCAGCCAGCGGCTGCTCGCAGCGTCATAGGTGAACACCAGGTAATCCTGGAAGATGCGGTCCACGGTGCCGGTGGTGACGATGGCCCCGATGCGTCCATCCGGCCGGTGCGCAATCTGGGAGACCTGGAGCAACGCCACGCGTTGCCGGCGCGGCAGCGGGCCGAGATCATCACCCTGCTGGATCAGGGCCCGAATCTCCGGATCAACCGTAGCCGGGCCACCGAAGAGCGAGACGATCATCGGCTCGGTGAAAAGCGCGTAGGCGCGCAGCATCTGGTTTGCATTGCGGCAGGCGATGCTCTCGCGCACGGTCGCCAGCACGCCTGCCTCGATGTCCGGCGTCACCGGGTCGCCATCCGGCACGACGAAGGCCGGTGCAGGCGTGGCCGGCAAGGGCAGCGGCGTCGCCGGCTCCCGCTGCCCCACCCCCGCCGGGAACATCGGGAACGCGCGTGGCTCCAACGTGCATGCTTCGGGCGCAGGCACATCCCATGTCGTGGCTGGGGTTCCCTGGGGAGCCGGGGTTGCCGTCTCCTGCGCCAGCGCCGCCGCGCCGCTGCCGGCAACCAGCAGCGTGGCGCAGAGCAGCACGCTCCCTCGCCGAGCCCAAACCCCGAATTGGTTGATCATCACACGCTAGCCGATCTTGTAGAGCCTGTTGGCGGTGCCGGCCAGAATCATGCCGGCAATCTCCTCCACATCGGTCTTGCTGATGAAGCCATCGTCCACCAGGCCGTCCAACACCTGACCCAGCGCCTGCTTGCCAAGCTTGGCGCTCGTGTAGATGATCTCCGGCACCGTGTAACCATCGGAGCCGTAGACAACCTTGGAAACTGGCGTCATCTCCAGGATCTCGGAGAAGATGCTGCGCGCCCCATGCGCCGCGAAGGGAATTCCCTCGCTGACATCGCAGTAAACACGCGGCAAGACGTTCGCCATGTAGCCCGCCTCGCGGGAGTACGGATACCCGCCGTGCACAAGGATGACATTGCAGGCGCGAAACGTGGGGAAGCGCAGCAGGTCCATCAGGTAGGCCGGGCGACAGAGCACCAGGTTCACCTCGAAGTCGCCCATGCCGGTGTGGATCTGCATCGGCACGTCGTGCTCCATGCAGTGCTCCAGGGCCCGGCAGAGCAGGTAGTCGCGCAGCATCTTCATGCTGCCGCCGCCCAGCCCGCGCCGGATGGCATCGAGCGCCTTGAACCCCTGGTCCTCGTTGCGGCTGAGGGGCGAGACATCGAGGCCCGTGCGGTACGCGATGATCGACTTCAGGCCCCGGTAGCCGCCCGTGGTCAGCGCCTCGTTGATGGTGTCGTCGTACGTGCGCTTGAACTCCGCCCAGCCGCAGCCGGTCTTCAGCAGGTCCGCGATCAACGGCTCGATGCGGAAGATCGGCGCGACGGTGACGGGCAATTGGCCCGTGACCTCTGCCACGTCGAGCTGCGGCAGCGGTACCCCGAAATCGAAGACGATAGCCTCCAGCCCGGCGTCGGCGTAGAGCTTGCGCACGTACTCCGTGTAGCCATCGCTGGCCACCGCCGCGTTGCGCGCCTCGACGACCGCCTCCAGCGTCGGGTCGCAGCCAAAGAAGGCCGCCAGGTCGCGAATCAGGCGGCGGTAGTAGAGCGTGTCTTGCTTGACACGCAGCAGTTCGCCTCGCACGTCGTCGGTGAAGTCGATCCCGGCCTGCTCCATGTACTCCCGGGAGCCGCCGCCAAACGCGGTGAAGTTCGTGAACTCTTCGGTCGTGATGGCGCCCCGGTCCAGGAACGGGTGCGCGTGGACATCGGTAACAGACAGCGCAGAAAGATCGGCCACGCCTAGACAACCTCCAGATAGGTCTCACGTTCCCACGGGTGTACGGTCAGGTTGTAGCTCTCCAGTTCGCTGCGACGCACAATCAGCATGTGCTCCAGCGTGACCGGGCCAAGCGCCTCGGTGATGACCTCGTCCGCCTCAAGTGCGGCCAGCGCCTCCGGCAAACTACGCGGCAGGAAGCCAAAGCTGGCGTTGGCAATCTCTTCCCGGGTCATGTGCCCGACATCGCCCTCGAAGGGCAGCCCGGGATCGGTCTGGTTGCGGATGCCGTCCAGGCCGGCCGCCAGCACACCCGTCAGGAAGAGGGCGGGCTGGCAGGTGTTGTCACCAGAGCGGAACTCCAGGTGCCGCCTTCCGCCGGGACCGGGAATGCGCACGATGCCAGAGCGGTTCCCGTACCCCCAGTAGGTGTTGGCGGGCGCCCAAGAGCCGGGCAGCAGGCGCTTGTAGCTGTTGACGGTCGGGGAGCCGAGCGCCGTCAGGGCAGCGACATGCTTGAGCAGCCCGCCCATGAACCAACGTCCGGCATCGGAAAGCGATTGCTCATCGCCCGGGTTCGGCGTCAGGTCGTTCTCGCCGGCCGTGTCCCACAGGCTGACATGCAGGTGCAGGCTGCACCCCACCCACTCCGCAAAGACCTTCGGCATGAACGTCGCGACGTAGCCATTCTCACGCGCGGCGTAGCGAATGACGTCTTTCACCGCCGCGTAGTCATCGATGGCCGCGAAGGGATCGCCGTGGCGAACCGAGATTTCGTATTGGCCGGGGCCGAACTCCTTACCGATCTGGGTGACGGTGATCCCCATCTCGGTCAATTCCTCGACCACTTCCTGCAGAAACTCATGCTGCGTGGCCAGCCCGGCCTCGCCGAAGCTACGTACGCCGTCGGCCGGGTGGTAGTTCCCGAACTCATCCTTGGTCAGCAGGTAGAACTCCGGCTCCAGCGCGGCCTGCACGGTGTACCCCTCAGCCGCCAGCGCATCGACCTGCTCCTGCAGGCGCGTACGCGGGCATCCCAGCCAGGGAGAGCCATCGGGGTTGCGTAGCCAGGTATGCACGCGTGCCGTGCCGGGGTAGCGTGGGAGCGTGACGTAGCTGCGCGGATCGGGCACGGCCATCATGTCGCCAGTGTCGGCGCCCAGGGTGGCCGCGTCCGCCATGTGATCGCGGGTATCCAGGTCGAAGTTCGCCTTGGCGAAGACCACGCCGCTACGCACCGCGCTGCGGAACCCGCTGCGTGGGATCGTCTTGGCGCTCGGCTTACCGGCCATGTCGAGATACGTCACCCAGAGGTGATCGATGCCGTCTCGATCCAGCGCCTCCAGCAGATCATCCGGGGTAGCGGGGGTTGGATTCTCGCTCATGGTCATCCTTTGCGCGGCTCGATGTCCATCATCAGCTTGGCCAGCAGGGCAATGCGCGGCGCCACACTGCTGGTTACCACGTACTCGTCCGGCCCGTGATCCAGCCCGCCAATCGGGCCGAGGCCATCCAGCCCGGGCGTACCGGCGTGGCCCGCAAAACTGATATCCGACCCTCCGCCCGTGGCCGCGCCCTTGAGCGGGAAGCCCAGCTCCCCGGCGATGCGCACCGCCGACTCCTCCAGGCGGACCACGCCGGGCGTGCGCTCCATGGCCGGGCAGCCGGAGCCAGGGTCCTGCACGATGGCGATGGTGACATCGGGCACCGGCTGGTCCTGGGCCACCCGGCGGAACTCCGCCACCAGCTCGTCCAGGTCGGCGTTCGTCCACGCCCGCAGGTCGAAATGCGCGCTTGCCTCGGCCGATACGATGTTTGGCGCGCGGCCACCGCTGATTTCACCCGGGTTCACCGTCATGCCCGGCTTGCGGCCGTTCAGCGCGAAGGTATCCACAATGATGTTGGCGATGGCCAGCGTGGCGCTGCGCCCCTTCTCCGGCTCCACCCCGGCGTGCGCCGCCTTGCCTTGCGCCGTGACGGTCAGCCAGCAGCCCGCCTTGCGCGCGGTCACGATGTCGCCATTTTCCCGCGCGGCCTCCAGCGTAAGCACCGCGTCGTGCTGCGCGCCCTCGCGCATCAGCAACTCGACCGAGTGGCGCTCACCAATCTCCTCGTCGCTGACGATCACGAACGTGATCTGGCCGTAGTTGTCCCAGCCAACGTGATCGAGCGCGTCGATCGCGTAGATGCCGGCGAGGATGCCCGCCTTCATGTCGCAGGTACCAGGGCCGAAGATGCGGTCCTCACCGAGGCTCATCGGGCGCTGCGCCGTCGTTCCCGCCGGGAACACGGTGTCCGCATGCCCAAGCAGCATGATCTTCGCGCCGCCCTTGCCCTGCCGCCGCGCGATCAGGTCGTCGCCGAACCGCTCCTGCTCTGCCCGCTCGACGGTGAAGCCCATGCGCTCGAAGCGTGCCTGCAGCCGCGCGGTGACGAGATCAACGCCGGCCTTGACGTAGCTGCCGGAATCCTGGTTGACCAGCGGCTCCAGTTCTGCGAGGTAGTCATCCAGGTGGGCGTCGAGATAGGAAAGGATCGTATCGGTCACGAGTTACCCTCACCCCAACCCCTCTCCCTGTGCGCAGGGCGAGGGGCCTTTCCAAACCGAACCTCCGTAGGAGCGCGGCTCGAACTCTTGCTCGAAATGGCATCCCCTCTCAGGTGTCGTCCTGAGCTTGTCGAAGGACCTCGTTCCCATCCTAGTCGGTCAGAGGTGGCATTCCCCTTCACTGGTCATCCTGCGCCCGCAGGCGAAGGATCTTGCCGTTCCTTCTCGCGAAAGAATGACAAGATTCCTCCTTCGTTGGAATGACAACGGAGGAGTCGCGGCGGCACTTGCCGCCTGCCCAGAAACGGCCCTTCACCACCCCGCGAACCCGTCCAGGACCTCATCCCCGACGCGCCCATTCACCACGTCATCCACGGCCTGGGCCAGGATCGCCACGCCGGTATCGACCTCGGCCTCTGTCAGGATCAGCGGCGGCGTGATCTCCAGCACGTTCCCCCACAGCCCGGCGTAGTACAGGATCAACCCCAGCTCCCATGCCCGGTAGACGATCTTCGCGGCCGCCGGCTGGTTCGGGTCCTTGCTGGCGCGGTCCGTGACGAGTTCCACCCCCTGGATCATGCCCAGGCCGCGTACCTCACCCACGATGTCGTAGGGGGCCAGCGCCTCCACCAGCCTCTCGTGCAGATAGGCGCCCGTCGCTGCCGCCCGTGCGGGCAGGTTGTCCTGCTGAACGGCGCGTACCACCGCGCGGCCAGCGGCGCAGCAGGTGGCGTTGCCCACGGCAGTGAACAGCGCGATGCCACTGCCGGCATCCAGGATCTCCTCGCGCCCGACGATGGCGCTCAACGGCAGGCCGCCGCCGAGCGACTTGCCGAGCAGCACCAGGTCAGGCGTGATCCCGGCGTGGTCGAAGCCAAACATACGCCCGGTGCGGCCAAGCCCGATCTTGATCTCATCCAGCACCAGCAGGATGCCGTGCCGATCACAGAGCGCGCGCAACTTCGGCAGGAAATCAGGCGGAGGAACGACATCGCCGCTGTCCGCCTGCACCGCCTCCACGAAGACCGCCGCCACCTGCTCCGGCGGGCAGATGGTGCGGAACAGGTAGTGCTCCAGGTAGTTCAGGCACTGGTCGGCGAGGTTCTCGCCATCGCCGCCAAAGGGCGGACGATAGGGATAGGGAAACGGAATCTTGGTGACATGCCCACCGCTTGGTCCGTCCGACAGCGAGGGGTGCGCTGAGAGCCCCATCGTGCCATCCGTCATTCCATGCCAGCCGCCAATGAACGAGACCACACGCCGCTTGCCCGTGGCGCGCATCAGCAGGCGTTGCGCTGCCTCGGCAGCGTCGGAACCCGCCAGGCCGAACCAGACCTTCTTCGGGAAGTCACCCGGCGTTAGCGCGATCAACTCCTCGGCAAGCTCGACTGCGGGCTCGTTGATGGAGGAGATCAGCCCGGCGAAGGTGCTTTTCGCCATCTGCTCCGCTACGGCCTCCCGCACGCGGCGGTCGTTGTATCCGAGCCCGGCCAGCGCCCATCCGGCGCCGAAATCGAGGTAACGCCTGCCGCTGGCGTCGGTCAGCCACGCGCCCTCACCGCTGGCGATGTCCATCGACGTGTAGCGCATCCGCAACGCGTCGGCGATCACGGCGGCGTCGCGTGCGGCGAGGTCCGTCACGGCGCGTGTTTCCATCAGGTCCATGCAGTCCGCTCCTTGCCGCCGGGGCTACTCCGGGGCAGGTTCCACACCTGGCTGCGCCGTGATCCTCCGGGAACGGCGCCACTGCCCGCCCCAGCCAATCTCACGCCCACCGGTGATCCCGGCCGGCCGCTTGATCAGGATGAGGATCATGGCGATGGCAATCACGATCTCGGCGAAGCCGCGCAGTTCGATCGGGATGAGCTGCCCGATCACCGTGCCGTCGGAGCGATGCTGATTCAGCCACCCTTCCAGGCGACGCAGCCACTCCGAGCTGAGCGACACCAGCACCGCGCCAACCACGGCGCCCGAGACACTGCCGGAGCCGCCGATGATCAGCATGGCGACGATGATAAAGGTCTCACTGATGTAAAACGCTGCCGGTGAGAAGGTGGTGATGAAGTGCGCCCAGAGCGCGCCCGCCGCGCCGGCAATGAAGACGCTCGAAATCCAGGCCACCCACCTTACCCAGGCGATGTGGATGCCGATACTGGCCGCCGCGTCTTCATCATCGCGCGCCGCGCGCAGGCGCAGACCCACGGGCGACTCCCGGAAGAGGAGGCCCGCTACCACCACGATCAACGCCGCGCCGAGCGCGATCCAGAGCGTGGTCAGGTCCGGGATGCCGAAGACGGTGCGTGAGCCGCGCGTCATCGGGTCCCAGTTCAGCGCCACCGTGTGGACCACGATCAGGAACGCAAACGTGGCAATGGTGAAGGACGCGCCCCGGAGCCGCACGAGCGCCACCCCGAGTAACCCGCCTATCACCGCCGCGACGCCACCTGCCAACAGGATGGCTGGCAGGAAGTCGGTGTGCCAGCCGTGCATGATCCAGGTTTCCGGCATGTCTGGCAAGGTGCGGTTCTTTTCCTCGGGCGTGAGCGTGAACCAGAGTGAGGAATACGCGCCAATGGCCATGAAGGCAATATGCCCGAAGGAACTCAACCCCGAGTTCCCCATGAACATTTGCAGAGCCACCGTCAGCACAACGTTGATGAACAGGACGGTGACCACGCGCACCAGCACGCGGTCGCCGAACGTGTTCGTCAGGAGGCCGATGATGATCAGGATGCCGCAGAGAATGGCCGAAGTGATGGCGATTTGCGCCAGTGGCGAACGCCGCGCCGAGCCGCTCATCGCCGCTCCCTGGAGTAGACCGGGCGGATCAACCCTTCCGGCCGGATCAGCAGGATCACGATGACAATGCCGAAGAGCACCGCGTTGCGGTAGTCAAGCATCGCCTGGGGCAACCACGTCTGCAGCCCCACCCACAGGAACCCCAGCAGGTAGCCGCCCAGCACCGCGCCCTTCAGGTTCTCCATGCCCCCCACCACGGCGGCGATGAAGGCGATGAGGACGGGCTGTAGCCCGACCGCTGGTTCAACCAGCGAGGAGCGCCCCACCCAGAAGATGGCGACGATGCCAGCCAGCAAACCGCTGATCGCGAAAGCCACGCTGATCAGCAGGTTGGCCCGCACCCCGAGCAGGCGGGTCATGGTGAAGTCGTCCGCCGCTGCCCGTAGCGCAATTCCGATGGTGGTGCGCCGCACGAGGATGGTCAGGATGACCAGGGCCAGCACACTGACCACGAGGCTGGCCAGGTCCACAATCCGCAGCCGCAGGTCCCCGACTGTAACGCTCTCCACGAAAAAGGAGGGCAGCCGCACCGCTTGCGGCCGGGGCGAAATGGCCAGCAGCGTCACGTTTTGCAACAGGGTGCTGACGGCAAACGAGGTGATCAGCATGGTGTTGGCGGAGCCGAAGCGCACGGGCCGGAAGGCTACGCGCTCCATGATCACCGCCGCGATGACCGCCGACAGGATGCTGAAAAGCGCCACCAGTGGCCACGCGAGCTCCGTGTTGCCGAAGAGCAGCAGGCCGTACCCGGCCACCATCACCAGCTCGCCATAGGCAAAGTTGATCAGGCGCAGGATGCCGTAGACCACCACCAGGCCCAGCGTCATGAGTGCGTAGAGCCCGCCCAGGGAAAACGACGAGATCAGGTACTGAACAAGACTATCCACCGCTGGCCATCCCCACGTTGGCCGCCGGACGGCCACCTCCCAGATAGGCCTGCTCCAGGTCCGCGTGCTGCCGGATTTCGTCCGGCGTGCCGACAAACTCCACGCGCCCGGTATTCACCAGATAGGCGCGGTCCACGATGTTGAGCGTCATTCGCACGTTCTGCTCGATCAGCAGAATGGTCACCCCCAGCCCGCGCAGTTCCGAGATGAGCCCGAAGACCTCGCCCACCAGTTTGGGCGAGAGGCCGAGCGACGGCTCGTCCATCAGCACCAGTTTGGGCCGGGACATCAGGCCACGCGCCACCGCCAGCATCTGCTGCTGCCCGCCCGAGAGCGTGCCAGCGGGCTTCGCCAACCGCTCACCCAGAATGGGGAAGAACTGGCACCACTTGTCCATGTCGGCCTTGATGCCGTCGCGGTCACTGCGAATCGCCGCGCCCAGGCGCAGGTTCTCCTCGACCGTGAGCGCCGGGAAAATGCGCCGCCCCTCCATGACCGGGGCGATGCCGCGCCGAACCACGTTCTCCGGCGTCATCCCGATCAGCGACTGCCCCTCGTACGTGATCGTGCCGCGCTCTGGCCGCACCACCTGCATGATCGCCTTCATCGTGGTGCTTTTGCCAGCGCCATTGACCCCGATCAACCCCACGATCTCGCCCTGGTTGACCGTAAGCGACATCCCCCGCAACGCGACGATGGCGCCGTAGCGGACGTGCAGGTCTGCAACCTCAAGCAGCGCCATGGAGGGCCACCTCCGAGCCCAGGTAGGCCTCGACGACGGCCGGTTCGCGGCGGATTTGCTCGGGCGAGCCTTCGGCAATCGTCTGGCCGTAGTTCAGGACGTGAATGCGGTCACACAGGCTCATGATCAGCCGCATATCGTGATCGACGATGAGGATGCCGCAGCCGCGCACCTGGCGGATGCGCTGCAGGGTTGGCAGAAGCACTTCGATTTCAGCGTCATTCAGGCCGGCGCCTGGTTCATCCAGCAGCAGGAAGCGCGGTTGCGTGGCCAATGCGCGGGCAATTTCGACGCGCCGCTCCTGACCCTGCGGCAGGATGCTGGCGGGCAGCGCCGCCAGATGGCTGATGCCCATCAGGTCCAGCGCGTCCTGCGCCCGCTTCTGCGCCTCGCCTCGTCCGATCCGGTGGGCGCTCATGGCGGCCACTTCCACATTCTCGGCCACCGTGAAATCCTTGAAGAGCTTCACGACCTGGAAGGTGCGGCCCAGGCCCGCGCGGGCGATGCGGTAGGGAGGCCACCCGGCCATCTCCTGGCCCATGGCGCTGACCCGGCCGCTGGTGATATTGAGCAGGCCAGTGATGAGGTTGATGGTGGTGGTCTTGCCGGAGCCATTGGGCCCGATGAGCCCCATGATCTCCCCTTCGCGCAAGGTGAAGGTCACGCCGTCAACAGCTCGCAACCCTCCAAAATCCTTGCTGAGGTCATGCACCTCGAGCGTATTGGCGCTCGTGGCAGCAGCCGGTGTCGCAGCGGCCATGTTCCCTCGTTTGCTAGGTCTCAAACACGAGACGACGGAGCGGGCACATCCTCCCACTCCGTCGTCATTCGCGCAATCAGGCTATGCCTCTGGCGTCCAGTCCGGCTGGAGGCGCTCCACAAAAGTCGCCTTCCCGTCCTTGACCTCCAGGATGAATGCTTCCTTCTGGGGCGCATGGCCACCGGCGGCATCAGCCCACTTGAGGTGACCGCTGAGCATGTCGTACTCGCCCTCTTCCAGCGCCTTGGCCAGGGCCGGGCCATCGGTGGTGCCGGCGCGGGTGATGGCGTCAGCCAGGACGTAGATCACGTCCCAGCCGAGGATGGCAAAGACTGTCTCGGGGGGCCCGCCGAACTTCTCGGTGTAAAGCCGGAGGTACTCGTCCATGGCCGGGCCCGACTCGGAGCCGAGGTACCCGTGCGTGGAGATGAAGATGTTGTTGCCCAGGTCTGGGCCGACCGCCGGGTAGAAATCTGCGGTGTCCATGGCGTCGCCGCCCATCAGCGGCATGTCCAGGCCGGCAGCCCGCAGTTCGCGCACCATCATGGCGTAGTCCGGCATGTTGGTGGACAAGAAGATGACCTGTGGGGCCTCTGGCAACTCCTTCAGGCGCTGCACCTGCGCGTTGAGCTGCATGTCGCCCATCACGTAAGTGTCATCGCTGACAATCGTGCCCCCGAGATGCTCGAACGTTTCGCGGAAGTAGTTGCCCAGGGACTGCGTGTACTCGGTGGAGCTATCCACGATCATGGCCGCGTTCGTCCAGCCCTGCTCGATGGCGAACTGCGCTGCCGCAGCCGACATCGTCTGGTTCCACATCGAGAGCGTGAACTGCAGGTCGCCCAGCGCGTCCGAGCCGTAGAGCGGGGAGGAAGCAGCTGGGGAGATCCCCACGATACCGGCATCCTGGGCCGCCTGGCTGGCCGGCGCACCGTAGTCGAAGTCATTCGGCGCGATGATGATGTCCGCGCCCTTGTCGATCAGCTCGATCGCCACGTTGCCGACCGTCGCCGGGTCCGTCTTGCCGTCGCCAACCAGCAACTCGAGCGGACGCCCCAGCACACCACCAGCCGCATTGATCTGCTCAATCGCCAGCTCCATTGAGGCGAGCGACGGCAGATCATACGCCGCCATCCAGCCAGACTGGTGAATGGCCGCACCGATGACGATGGGATCTCCCGAGGGAGCCGCAGCGGCCGGGGTGGCATCCTGCGCGAACGTCAGCGAGCGGAAGCCCGTGACGCCAACGCCAGTAAGTGCCAGACCCTGAGCGAGAAATGTGCGCCTTAGCATGTCGTGAGTCCTTTCAAGTTCGCGTACCCAGCGGACGGGCTCCCGAAAACACGCCAACCCATGCACGCCGCAATGCGCACAAGCTCAGGCGTTTGCGCCGACGGGCCAACCCTGTTGCCCCAGCGCCCTTGCTCCCGATGTCGATTGCTTGGCGATCCTAACTGCGGCATAGGGGCTTGTCAACTTTGCAAGCCAGACTGCTGCACCGAGGCGCTGCCGTCGGCGGTGGGCGGCGGCCCGAGATGATCCAGCGGCACCCACCCCGTGACGCCAACATAACGCACCGTGACGAACCCGCTCACGGCGTGGCCGGTCTGTTCGACCAGTTGCCCCGACGCGGCGGTGCCGAGCACCCCAAACTCCGGCCCGGGCCCCGCGTAGATCGCGACATCAGCCATCACCGCCGCCGGCCCCACGGGCCCGGGATCGGGCACGGCGACAGACGGCGCATTGGGATCGAGCTGCGGCTCAGGCGCGGACACTTCTGCTGGTAACGATTCTGGGGCGGCCATGCCGCCCACCGGGGTGGCGGCGGGATCGACAGCCGGGACGGGGCTCTGCGCTTCGAGGACCAGCGCGCTCGCCAACACCCAACCGGTGAGAACACCAACGGTGACCGGATAGTAGCCGGTCACTGCCTCCCCGGTCACAAACACCTCGGTGCCAGCGGTCAACCACGAAAGGGAGTTGGCCGTGTCTTGCGGGCCGTCCTGCAACGAGACATCGAACTGGAGGATGCCCGGCGCGGCGAGCACGGGCTGCGGATGCAACGCGGCGGACGTAGCCAGGGCAACCAGACCTAATAGCGTGCAGACCAGAAGAAGCGTGACCCGTGGCATGTCCGTCGCCCATCCCTCTCCAGCGCCCGGTGAACGCTGAATAGCCGTCCTGCGCGGGGGCAACGGCGACTGTGAAGCAGCACGACGCGCGTTTATCGCAGGCGCGTTGTACCTGGATCTACGCCATCAGGCAGGCTTGGGTTCGTGGCGTACGTACACCATTGGTCCCAGATTGATCGGAAGCGGCAGACCGGGCGCGGCGATGTCGCATGGCAGGAAAGTAGCCTTGCCTGGAAGATGATCGAGCGCTATTCAGCGCCTCCACCCGGCGGCCCGAGATCGGCGTCCTCAAACACCTGATGAAGCGTAAGGTGAAGACCCGGCAGCACGCGCGACCTGACGGCTCCAACCTCTGCAAGCGGAACCTCGATGTAGCGGCCGGCCTCCAGCGCAAGCACCGTGACGGTCTGCGTAACGGGCTCGACAAGCCAATACTCGCAAACGCCGATACGTGCATAGAGGGCCCGCTTGGTCAGGAGGTCATTGCGGCGTGTGCTGGGTGACACGATCTCTACGACGAGGTCGGGCGAGCCCTCGATGTTGGCCTCCCCCAGAATGTCCTGGTGCTCACGAGCAACGAAGACCAGGTCAGGAACCACGCGTGTGCGGTCGCCAATTTGGACGCCGGAGTTGTCACCAACCTACCTAATGCGTTGTGTACAAACATGCGCCGACAGATGGAAGAAAAGGTTGCTGCTGATGACCTGATGTCGCATAGCGGGAGCCGGGTTCACCAGGAGATCCCCATCGATCAGTTCGTACCGCTCGCCGCGCTCGCTCTCGGGCATTGCGTAGAGGTCGGCAACGGTGAAGCTTCGTGGCAGCGCCATGATGACCTCTTGCTACCCCCGCTCCCGGCTGCTGCGCTCGCCCTCGACCCCGGCCAGGCGCAGGGCGGCGCGCAGGAGCACGTTCGCGCCTGCCTCCAGGTCTTCCGGCCGCGAGTGCTCCTGCTCGCAGTGGCTGAGGCCGTTCACGGAACGGGCGAAGATCATCGCGCTGGGCGCCATCTCCTGCATGTACTTGGCGTCGTGCCCGGCCCCCGACCACAGGCGCTGGGTGGACACACCGAGTTCTTCCGCCGCGCCCTGCACCGCATCCACCACCATTGTGGCGAACGGGGTCGGTTCGCTGGTCCAGAAGCGCGTGACGGCGACGCTGGTGTGGGTCTCCTGCGCCACCTCACGCGCCAGCCGCTCCAGGCTCCCCAGCAGCGTGTCCAGGGTGGCAAGCTCCGGGTGCCGGAAATCGACGCTCATGGTGACCTTGCCGGGGATCGTGTTGATCACGTTTGGCTCCGCCGCGATGCGGCCCACCGTCCCGACCGCGCCGTCAACCGTCCGCGCGATCTCGTTCACCCCGGCGATCACGCGCGCTGCTGCCACCAGCGCATCGCGCCGCAGCGGCATGGGAGACGGACCAGCGTGGTCGGCGTGCCCCTCCACCACCACTTCGCTCCACGTGATCCCGACGATGCCCTCGACCACGCCGACCGGGATATCCGCGTCCTCCAGCACCGGCCCCTGCTCGATGTGCAACTCGAGGTACGCATCGATGGGCCCCGGGCGGTTTTGCCGCTCCCCCTTGTAGCCAATGCGCTCCAGTTCATCACCGAAACGCAGGCCCTCACGGTCCGTGCGGCCATAGATGTAGTCCGGCGTGAAACGGCCGGCCACGCCGCCCGAGGCCAGCATGGCCGGCTCGAAGCGCACACCCTCCTCGTTGGTCCAGTTCACGATCTCCAGCGGCTTCGTCGTGGTCACGCCGTGATCGTTCAGCGTGCGCATCACCTCCAGCGCTGCCAGCACCCCATAGGCGCCGTCGTAGCGGCCGCCCTGGCGCACGGAGTCGAGGTGTGAGGCCATCACCACTGCGCCGCCGGCGCGCGCGCCCGCGCGGCGACCGGTCATGTTGCCAAAGTCATCGTGACGCACCTGCAGGGCGGACTCCTCCATCCACCGCCGCAGCAGGTTGCGCGCGCTCTGGTCTTCGGTCGAAAGCGCCAGCCGGGTCACCCCCCCTCGCGGCGTCGCGCCGATCTGGGCAAGCTGTCTCAGACTCTCGTGCAGGCGTTGGGCGTTGACACGCATGGGCGGGCTCCTTGATCGGATCTGGGTGCGGTTCGGACGCTAGGTGAGCATCGTCAACGCGCGCGTGGCGTGGTTCAGCTTTTCGCCGCCATTCGCCGTGACCACCACCGTGTCCTCAATGCGGATGCCGAATTTGCCGGGGAAGTAGACGCCTGGTTCATCACTGAAGGTCATCCCCTCAGCCAACGGCAGATCATTTCCGGCCACCAGGTACGGCTCCTCATGGACCGCCAGGCCGAGCCCGTGCCCGACCCGGTGGAAGAACGCCTCCCCGTAGCCGTTCACGGTCAGGTAATCGCGCGCGGCCCGGTCGATCTCCTCGCAAGGCACCCCCGGCCGCACGGCGGCGAAGGCGATCTCGTTGGCCGCCAGGACCGCAGCGTAGGCGGCCTCGTACTCCGCCGAGGGTGGGCCAACGTGCGCGGAGCGGGTGACATCAGAATAGTACCCACCCAGCGTGCCGCCCCAGTCCACGACCAACGCATCCCCTGCCTGGATCACGCGCTCCCCGGCGTTGTGATGGGGCGAGGCGGAGTTGGGCCCGCTGGCCACGATGCAGAAGGCGGGCGTGACCCCGCGCGCGACGAGCGCCGCCTCCAGCCGCGCCCTGGCCTGCACCTCGGTCAGCCCGGCCACCGGCTGGCGGATAAACTCTTCCCAGGTCTCGTCGGTGCGGCGCGCCACCTCTGCCATCGTCGCGATTTCCGCCGCGTCCTTGCGCATCCGCAACGGCCGCAGGAGCGGCGCGGCCTCCACCCAGCGCGCGCCTGGCAACGCCTGCTGCAGCCGCAGCAGGAACACGCTCCAGAGGTCGTCATTGACCGCAATCGTGCCGGTCGCCGCAGCACCCGCGATGCCCGCCAGCACCGCTGCTGGCTGCTCGGTTTCCGTCCAGGAAACGAGGTGCAGGAGGTGCTCCTTGCCCTCGAGCAGAGCCGCCTCCAGGCGCGGCACCACGTACTGCGCCTGCCCCTCGCGCGGCAGCACGAGGACACTCATCCGCTCGGATTCATGCCCCTCGTAGCCAATCAGGTAAAAGAGGTCAGGAGACGGCCCGACGATCAGGAGTTCAATCCCATGGTGCGTCATCTCTGCCTGCGCACGGCGCAGCCGATCCGCGTGGACCGCATCGTTGGCCTGGGTGGTCATAATCGGGAAAACTCCTGTTCATCCGCCGCGTTGTCGCTTGTTCAGCGTACAGTATTCTTTGACCCTGTCTCACGTCTTTCGCCGCATGATGAGCGGCCTGGCGCCGTGAACCCGCCCCGTGCGCCGCATGCCTATTTCTGGAGGAGACGCACCGAATGGACAAGCACCGTTTCACTACCCGTGGGCGGCTTTCGGCAATGTTGCTGGTCGCCGGCGCCATGATGAAGCCCTGGGAAGCCCTGGCTCAGGACGCCACACCAGCCGCGCTCGGTGAAGCCATCAAGTCCCAGACCCGGGAAGAGTTTCGCGCCGAACTGAACGAGGCGATGGGTTACACCGAGGCAGCCACGCCCGGCGGCACCTTCATTGACTCGGCAACCTCAGATATCCAGACCATCCAGCCCTTCCTGGCGGAGGAGCAGACGTCGCTCAGCGTGGTCGGGTTGATCTACGAAGGGTTGACCGGCGGTGACCCTCGTACCGGGCAGCCGGCGCCCGGCGGGCTCGCCGATTCGTGGGAGATCGCAGAAGACGGCCGCACCTACACCTTCCACCTGAACCAGAATGTGAAGTGGCATGACGGCACGCCCTTCACGGCCGCCGATGTGCAGTTCTCGGCTGACGCGCTGGCCAGCCCGGATTCGGGCAGCGTCTACACCGGCAGCTTCGTCGATACCGTCGAATCCTGGCGCGCAATCGACGACTACACCTTCGAAATGGTGGCGAAGGAGCCGAAGTACACGTTCCTGTTCGATATCCAGACGCTGTTCGTGGTACCGAAGCACATCTGGGAGGATGTGCCCTTTGCAGACTGGCGCACGGATCCCGGCGCCACTGGCACCGACCCTTCGCGCGTCGTTGGCACCGGGCCCTTCAAGTTCCAGGAGTGGAAGCAGGGCGAGAGCGTCACGCTGGTCCGCAACGACGACTACTACGACAAAGTGCCCTACATCGATTCCTACGTCCTGCGCATCTGGCCGGATCAGACCTCGGTGGTGAATGCGCTGCTGAACGGGGAACTGGATGTGGCGGCGCTGGAGCCGTCCGACATTTCCACCGTCGAAGGGACCGAGGGCATCGACGTGGCCCACTACCCGACGCGCGGCTTCACCTACTACGAGTTCAACCTCGATCCGGAGGTGACGACCAAGTGGCAGGATGAGCGCGTGCGGCAGGCGCTGCTCTACGCGCTCGACCGCGATTCGATCGTGAACGACATCCTGCTCGGCTACGCGGAGGTAGCGCAGGGCACGCAGCCGGTCGTCTCGTATGCCTACGCTCCGGACGAAATCGCCACGAAGTACAATTACGACCCCGAAAAGGCGAAGAGCCTGCTGGCCGAGGCCGGATGGACCGACAGCGATGGCGACGGCATCCTCGACAAGGATGGCGAGGCGCTTTCCTTCGAGTTCCTTTATCCCTCAGGCTCCCCGACCTCGGACCAGATCGCTGCCTACATCCAGGATGCCTGGGGCGCGATCGGCGTCGATGCCACGCCGCGTTCCCTGGAGTTCCCGGCGCTGATCGAGGCGACCACCACGAACCCCACCTTCGACGTCGCCATGTACGGGTTCAGTTGGGACGCCAGCTTCATTCAGGACGCCATGTTCGGCTGCGATCAGTACCAGGTCGGCTTCAACGACATGAAGTACTGCAACCCGGACCTGGACGAGATCAACGACCAGGCCAAGCGCACGTTTGACGAAGCCGAGCGGCGCGCCCTGCTGATCGAGGCCAGCAACATCGTCAATGACGAGCAGCCCATCGCCGTGCTGCACTTCTCGCAGGCCCACGCGGCCTTCAACGACGCGCTGCAGAACTACGCCCCAAGCACCTGGGGAGTGGATCTCAACCAGGTCTGGATCCAGCAATAGTCATCTGGGGACCGCGTCGTGGCGAGTCACCACGACGCGGTTTACCATTTATCTTGTAGTATCCCGGGAAGTCCCGCCCGTGGTCAGGGCCGCGTGCCCATCAATGTCCATACTGGTGAATCGGCCATGCATATCCTGACGCTCGTCAACGGCCCATGCGGAGGTCGCCGGTGATCGCCTACATTGCGCGGCGCCTGCTGCAAATGATCCCCCTCGTCCTGGGCGTAACGTTTCTCTCGTTCGCCATCATCAACCTGATGCCAGGCAGCCCGGTGATGCGGCTGCGGGACAATCCCAAGATTCGCCCTGAAGCGGCGCTGATGCTGGAAAAGCAACTGGGGCTCGATCAACCGTGGCCCGTGCGGTACGTGCATTGGTTGGGCGACCTGGCGCACGGCAACCTCGGCGTCTCTCTCTACAACCAGTTACCCGTCGCGGACCGCATCTGGGCCGCCATTCCCAACACGCTCCTGCTGGCCGTCACTTCACTGGTGATCGCGCTGGCCATCGCGGTGCCCCTGGGCATTTACGCGGCGGTCAGACACGGCTCGCCCTTTGACCGAGCCTCCAGCGTCACCTCGGTCGCCCTCTACTCCATGCCAGATTTCTGGCTCGCGCTCTTGCTGGTGATTTTTTTCGCCCTCAAGTTCAAGGAGTGGGGCCTTCCCGCGCTGCCTGTCGGCGGCATGACCGATGCGCGCGGCGGCGGCGATTTCATGGACCGTGTCAGGCACCTGATTCTGCCGGTCGCTGCGCTCTCGTTGGTGCAAATTGGCGGCTGGGCAGTGTTCTTCCGCTCGTCGATGCTGGAAACCCTCAGCCAGGAGTACATCCGCACCGCCCGCAGCAAGGGCCTGCAAGAACGGTCCATCCTGTACCTGCATGCGTTCAAGAACGCCTTTCTTCCCCTCATCACCATCGTTGGTCTGGCGTTGCCCGGCCTGCTCGGCGGCGCGCTGTTCATCGAGACCATCTTTGCCTGGCCGGGGATGGGGCGCCTCACCTACGAGGCCGTGGGCCGCCGTGACTACACGATGATCATGGCTACTACGCTCATGTTCTCGGTCCTGACCATGCTCAGCAATCTCATCGCGGACGTGCTCTACGCTACGCTCGATCCGCGCATCCGGCTGGATTAGGGGACGTAGCCATGGTTGAAGCCACATCCAGCCGCGTTGCTGGCCAGGAAGCGGATGTCGAGATTCTGCCCGCGACGGGGGGCGGACCTGTTGCGGCGTCTCCACAACGTGAGAATGTGCTTGGCGGGCTTGCTGAGTCTGAAGCGTATGTCGGGTCGCTGGACCGCCGCTCACTGCACAAGACACCGGGTCTCTACACCCGCGCCTGGCGGCGCTTCCGGAAAAACCGCGTCGCCATGACGGCGCTTGTCGTGCTGCTGTTGATCTTCCTGTTTGTCCTCAGCGCCGGATTGATTTCGCAGCATGTGACCCACTTCACGCCATCAGAGAATCACCTGGGAGACAAGCTGAAGCCCGTGATGACGGATGGCTACATCCTGGGCAGCGACGGAAACGGCCGCGATATCCTCACCCGCCTGGCCTACGGGGGGCGCGTCTCGATCAGAATTGCCATCCTGTCCGGGCTGGCCACGTTCTTCCTGGGCGGAGCGTTTGGGCTGCTTGCTGGCTACAGCGGCGGGAAGATCGACTCCATCATCATGCGTCTCGTCGATGTCCTGCTCTCCATACCGGGGCTTCCGCTCCTGATCCTGATCGCATCGCTGTACTCTCCGGGCCCGGAGGGCCTGGCGCTCGTCCTCGCCATCGTGTCCTGGCCAAGCATTGCCCGGATCGTTCGTGGACAGGTGTTGGAACTTCGGGGCCGCGAATTCGTGGACGCGGCGCGCTCACTCGGCGCCTCGCCCGTGCGCATCGTGATGCGCCACATTCTGCCGAACATCCTGCCCCTGATGATCGTGTACATCTCACTCACCATCCCGGGTCTGATCCTGGCGGAGACCGGGCTCTCGTTCCTCGGCATCGGCGTGCAGGTGCCAACGCCTTCCTGGGGCAACATGCTGGGCGACGCGCAGCAGTTCTTCCGCACAAACATCGCCGGGGTGCTCATCCCGGGCCTGATGATCTACATCACGTCGCTGTCGATGAACCTCGTGGGCAATGGCTTGCGCGATGCGCTTGACCCCAAACTCACGGAATAGCGCCCATTTCGTTCATCTCAGCCTGTCTGCCGTTTATCCTGTGTGGCAGCACCATCGCCCGCCCGGCCGCTGCGAGCGGCCGGGCGCTGGCGTGTTCAGGCGAACGACGAAGTGGACGAGGAGCACTTGACCCCCATGCCATCACCGCGAATGACCCGACGCGCGAGCCTGTTGGCCCTGGCCGGATTGGGCTCGCTGGCCGTTGACCGGCGTATCGGCTGGGCCCAGGACGCAACCCCTGTCAGTGGCGAGCCGTTGGCGTCCCAAACGCGGGAGGCGTACTACGCCCAGGTTCAGGAAACGATGGGCTTCAGCGAGGCGGCGACGCCTGGCGGCACATTCATCCGCGCCATCGTGAGCGACCCGCAAACGATCCACCCCCTGCTGGCGGACGACGAGGATTCGATTAACCTGGTCGAGCAGATCTACGACCTTCTCGTCGGGATTGATCTCGTGACCGGCGGCCCGGCGCCCTCCGGCCTCGCGGATTCCTGGGAGATCGCCGCCGACGGCCGCACGTATACGTTCCACCTGAACCGGGACGCGGTGTGGCACGACGGCACGCCGGTAACGGCGGACGATGTGCAGTTCTCCTTCGATGCCCTGGCCAACCCCGAGGTGGGGTCCTCGTACCAGCAGACCTTCCTGGACGCTACCGAATCCTGGCGCGTGGTGGATGACCACACCTTCGAGGTCGTGGCGAAGGAACCGCTCTTCACCTTTCTCTACGACCTGGTGACGTGGATCATTCCCCGCCACATCTGGGAAGCTGTGCCCGTCGCCGACTGGCGCACGGACGGCGGTGCGACCGGGCAGGACGCCGCCCGCGTGGTGGGATCTGGCCCCTTCCGCTTCCGGGAGTGGGTCCCGGGCGAGAGCGTCACGCTCGACCGCAATCCGGACGCCTTCGACCAGGTCCCGCACCTGGACAGCTACACCGTACTCATCCGCCCGGATCAGACCGCCATTGTCAACGCGCTCCTCAACGCCGAGATCGACGCCGCGTCGCTGGAACCGGCCGATGTTGCCACTGTCGCCAACACCGAGGGTCTGGCGGTGGCCACCTACCCCACCGCCGACTTCAACTTCTACCTGACCAACCTGGATCCGGAGAAATCCACCCTCTTCGAGGATGTGCGCGTGCGCCAGGCGCTCATGTACGCCCTCGACCGTGAATCCATGGCGCGCGACATCCTGCTTGACAGCGCCCGCGTGGCGCATGGGAGCCAGCCAGAGATCTCCTACGCCTACGCCCCGGACCGCCTCACCACGCAGTACACCTACGATCCCGAGAAGGCCAGGGCGCTACTGGCCGAGGCGGGCTGGGAAGACCGCGACGGAGACGGTATCGTCGACCGTGAAGGGACGCCCCTCTCGTTCGAGGTGCTCTATCCCGGCGGATCCCCCACCTACGACCAGGAACTCGCGTACATGCAGGACGCGTGGCGAGAAGTCGGCGTCGATGCCCAGCCATCCGCGCTCGATTTCCCGGCGCTGGTCGGCACCATCACGGGCGATCACACCTTCGACATGGCCTTCCTGGGCTTCGGCTGGGATGCCACCTTCATCCAGGACCTGATGTTCGGCTGCGCGCAGTATGAGGGGGGCTTCAACGTCGTCCGCTACTGCAACCCGGAGCTGGACGAAATCAACGCCCGCGCCAAGCGCACGCTGCCGGAAGCGCCGCGCCGCGAACTGGTGATTGCCGCCACCGACATGATCAACGAGGACCTGCCGGTCGGCGTGCTGCACTTCATCGACGCCAACATTGGCTACAGTACGCGGCTACAGAACTTCCGGCCCACCGCCTGGGGGCTGGACCTGACGTCAATCTGGATCAGTGAGGGCGCCTGACCACCCGGTACGCTGCCCGCCCTCACCATACAGGAGACTCACGTATGACTGCGACGTTCGCCGTGCCAGCCCGTGCCGACGTGCCGGTTGAGGAAACCTGGGCGCTGGAAACGATCTTTCCGGATGACAACGCCTGGGAGACCGCCTACGACGCGGTCGACGCGCGCCTGGGCGAGTTTGCCCGGTTTCGCGGCCATATCGCCGAAGGCGCCGGTGTGCTCCTGGGGGCGCTCCAGCTCGCGGATGAACTGGACGAACAGGCGGGCAAGATCGCGATTTACGCCGGGCTGCACCGCGCTGAGGACGCCACGAACACCCGCTACGGGGAAATGGCCGATCGCGCCGATGGGCTCGGGAGCCGCCTCGAAGCCGCCACCGCGTTCATTCAGCCCGAGGTTGCCGCCCTGCCAGATGCCAACGTCGCGGCCTGGCTGGCCGAGGAACCCGGCCTCGCGCCGTACCGCGTCGCCATCGAACGCATTACGCGGCGGCGCAAGCACATCCGCTCCACAGAGATCGAGGAGCTGCTGGCACGAGCCGCCGAAATGGCCGACGCCTCGGAGGTCACCCAGGGCGTGCTGGAGGATGGCGAGCTCCCGCTGGGCGTGATTCAGGACGAAGCGGGATTGCCAGTCCGGCTGGCGCAGGGCAACCTGCAGCGCTACCTCGACTCTGCCGATCGCCGGGTACGCCAGGAAGCCTGGGAAGCCTCAGCCGATGGGTACCTTGCCTTCCGCAACACGTTCGCGGCGACGCTGGCCGGCGCGGTCAAGCGCGATGTCTTCTATGCGCGCGCCCGTGGCTACGACTCTTCACTGGCGGCGGCGCTTGACTATGACAACATCGATCCCGCCGTCTTCCACAACCTGCTGGACACCGTCTGGCGCAATTTCCCGGTCTGGCATCGCTATTTCCGGGTGCGCCGCCTCCTGCTCGGCTTGCCGGAGGGGGATCACCACGTCTACGACCTGGAAGCTCCGCTGGCAGATACGATCAGCTTCCCGTGGCAGCGCGGTGTCGAAACCATCCTGGCCTCGCTGGCCCCACTTGGTGACGCCTATGTCAACGAGGTGCGACGCGGCATGGCCGAGCGGTGGGTCGACCGGGCAGCGAACCAGGGCAAAGGCGGCGGCGCGTTTTCCAGCGGGCGATACGGCACCGAGCCATTCATCTCGATGACCTACCAGGACACCCTGACCAGCGTCTCCACCCTCACCCACGAAATCGGCCATTCCATGCATTCCTGGCTCACGTGGCAGTCGCAGCCGATCGCCTACCAGGGCTACGGCATGTCCGCAGCCGAGACAGCCTCGAACTTCAATCAGGCCCTGATGGGCGCGCACATGCTGGCCGAGCGCGACGACCGCGACTGGACGATTGCGGTCATCGAGGAGCGAATGGCCAACAACATGCGTTATCTGTTTACGATGCCGATTCTGGCTCGCTTCGAACTGGCGGCCCATGAGCGTGTAGAAGCAGGTGAAGCCCTGTCCGCCGACTGGATGAGCAAGACCCTCCTGGCCTACTACCAGGAAGGCTACGGAGACGAGGTGGAGGTCGATGCGCCACGGGTGGGGATCACCTGGGCGCGGTTCCCCCACCTGTTCATGAATTACTACGTGTTCCAGTACGGGGTGGGCATCTCAGCGGCCGCCGCCCTGGCAGACAACCTGCTGCGAGAAGGCGCACCCGCGCGGGATCGCTACCTGGACTTTCTGCGCGCCGGCGGGTCGGTGGATCCTATCGCGGGCCTGCGCCAGGCTGGCGTCGATATGTCCACGCCAGCACCCGTCGAGCGTGCCTTTGCCATCATGGATGGCTACATCGACCGGTTGGAGGCCCTGGTCCCGTAAGCCGGTCAGAGCACCAGTGGGAGGCGCTTGCGCCTCCCGCCCGAAAGGACATCCTCTGCATGAAGTGCCCGATCGATGGCAGTGAGCTGCGTATCAGTGACCGCCAAGGTATCGAGATCGACTATTGCCCGCAATGCCGGGGAATCTGGCTGGACCGTGGTGAACTGGACAAGTTGCTTGACCGCAATGCCCAGGCTCAGTCTGCCGCCCCAGCCGTGCGCGACGCGGCGCGTTATGACGAGCCCGCCCGCCCCTACGGCGATGACGACCGGCGCTATCGCGACGATGACCGCGACCGCCGCTTCTACGATGATGATCGCGATGACTACCGGAAGAGCAAAAAGAAGCGCGCCCGCTCCTTCCTCGAGGACATCCTTGATTTCGACTAGCGCGCCCGCCCACGACTGGCCGCCAGGCGGCCAGCCATGAGTAGCGAACTCATCATCGCCCTGGTGGTTTTTCTGCTCGTGCTGGCCGCCGCCGGAATCTATCAGGCGAGACGGCCGGGGCGCTCCACGCCTGCGGCGACTCTACCGCCAGCGCCCGCACCCGCCGCCGCGCCCATCCCGCAGCCGGCAGCCTCGGGCGTCGTCACCGAACTGAATGAACTGCAACACACCGGGCAGTGGGACGTGCTCCTGCGCCGCCTGGATTCCATGTTGCCCGAGTGGCCCGTCTCATCATCCCTGATCGAGGTCGCGCGCGCCGTCAGCAACCTCGATCACGACCTGGCTCTCTTGCCCCAGGATCCGGTCACGGTCGTGGTCACCGAGCGCCTGCGCGCCCAGACTGACGCCGTCTCGGAACATCTCTGGCGCCTGGCCGACCACCTGGTGGTGGCCGAGCGCATGCGCGGTCCCGCCCTGCAGCGGCGCCTGGAGCAGGAGGACGCCGTGCTCCTGCGGCTGCTCCCTGCCATCCAGAGCGCCCAGGACGAGCTCGTGCAGCTCACAATGGGCGGCGACACGTCCGCCGCCTTGCAGCGCGCGGAAGGCCGCTTTCTGGCGCTTGGAGAGACGGCCAGGGAGTTGCAGGGGTTGAGCGGGTAGGCCGCGCGGCGCCCTCTTCTTACCCCGCCTGCTCGCCCAGCTTCTCAAGCAGCAGCGCCTCGGCCACAATGTAGCGTTGCAGTTCTTCCAGGCTCAGGCTTTCGTTCGCCGCGTGAACCTGCGACTGCTCGTCACCAGGTCCCCAGACAATGAACTCCGCCTCCGGAGCCACTCCCTGAAGGGTCGTCAGCAGCGGGATGGTGCCGCCAGAGCCCGTGATCTTCGCCTCCACGCCGAACGTCTCCCGCAGTGATTCCTGCGCCGCCGTGAAGACCGGGCCACCCGTGCCAACCTGGAAGGCGTCCCCGGTGTGCATGGGCGCCATCACAACCTCGACCCCCCAGGGCGCGTGATTCCGCACATGCGCCATCAAGAGCCGCAGGGACTCCGCCGGGTCCGAGCCGGGGGCGATGCGGAGCGAAATGCGCGCCTTCGCCTCCGGGATCAGGCTATTGGATGCGCCCTCTGTCGGAGTTGCGTCCAGGCCGATGGCCGTCACCGATGGGCGCGCCCAGAGCCGGGTCGCCAGGCTGCCGCTCCCAATCAGACCCACGCCGGGGAGCACGCCCGCGGCGGTCCGGAAATCCTCTTCCGGCAGGTCGCCGCCCTCCCATTCGAAGCGAGTCAGCCCTTCGATCGCAACATCGCCATGGTCATCAAGCAGCGAATCGAGGATGCGGATCAGCGCCATCAGGGCGTCCGGGGCGGCGCCGCCGTACGCTCCCGAGTGCGCCATCCCCTTCAGAGAGCGTACCGTGACATCGCAGGAGGCAATGCCCCGCAGGGCCGCCGTCAGTTCCGGCTCACCCGCCTTCATGTTACCGCCGTCGTTGATGATGAAGGCGTCGACCTGGGCCAGGCTGGGATTCGCTGCGATCAGCGACTCCAGGTTGCCGCCAAACTCCTCCTCGCCCTCGATCAGCACGCGCACGCCGACCGGCGGCCGGCCCCCGAACAGGCGCAGCGCCCCAGCGATGATCATCACGCCTGACTTGTCGTCGGAGGCCCCACGCCCATACATGCGGCCATCGCGCACAAACGGCTCAAACGGCTCGAAGTCCCAGCCCTGCTCTGATGGCGCTGGCTGAATGTCGTAGTGCGCGTAGAGCAGCACCGTTGGTGCGCCGGGAGGCGCTGGGATGTCCGCATAGACCGCCGGGTACCCGCCGGGCACCTCCAGCAGCCGCGCCCGGACCCCGTAGCGATCAAGCAGATCGACCACCGCCTGCGCGGTCTGCAGCACCGGCTCCGCCGGGAACCCCGGGAAGCCGCAGGAGGGGATGCGCACCAGCGCCGCCAGATCCTCGGTGATATCCGCCATCAGTGCTTCGGTGGTTGTCGCAATTGCCTCGTGTGGCACAGTCACTCCTCCGGGCGTACGGCCTTGTCACGTTGGTGGAGTATCGCAAAGTCGCGCTTTGCCGGAGAACTCGCCGATACCGCTTCAGGGAAGAAACAGACTGGTCAGTTCGCAGAACCGCGCGACGTGGAGCAGCCGGCCATTCCCCAATGCGGGGTCGATCTCCTGATGCTCAAGGCGCCATGTCGCGTGGTGCGGGATAAAGACAGCGTTGAGGCCAGCCGCCAGCGCCGGGTTGATGTCGGACTTCGGGGAGTTCCCGATCATCCAGGTCCGCTCCGGATCAAGACCAATCGATTCCGCCAGGAACCGGTACGACGCCGCGTCTTTCTCTGGCACGATCTCCGCGTGGCGGAAGTAGCTGCCTATGCCGGAGCGGTCGATCTTCATCTGCTGTTCTTCTGGGTGCCCCTTGGTCATCAAGGTCAGATCATGGACCTCCGCCAGGCGCTGTAGCGTCTCCTCGACACCCTCGATGAGTTCTATCGGCTGCGAGAGGATGCGCTCGCCGAAGGCCATCACGTGTCGCAGGTCAGTCTCGTTGATCTCTCGCTCCGCCAGGCGCTCGTAGGTGGTACGCAAGTTCCGGCTGAAGGCCGCCGAGCCGTAGCCGTGGACGCGAAAGTTCGCGATCTCGATCTCGTCGAGCACCGCGCGCACGTCGTCCCGCGAAAGCGAGGAGTGGGCCAGGTAGTCCAGAAAATCCTCGATGGCGCGCTCGAAGTGAATGTTGTTTTCCCAGAGCGTGTCATCGGCGTCAAAAATCAGGTGTTGCCGGGTCGTGTAGCGATCCGCAGGCACGTCAGTCATGGCTATCTCGTATCGTGTCCATTGGCGGTATCGTGGCGTGGCGCAGGACGGCCAGCATCGCCAACGGCGCATTGTGGCATGGTGCGCCGCGTAACACCGGCAGCCTGGCTCGCCTACCGTGGTCTGTCATGAGTGTGCGATGATGGTTCATGGTCGTTTCGTATCCCGCTGGAGGCAATCATGGTTCGTCGCCAGAATCCGATTCTGATTACCCCAGGGGAACGCACCCACCTCGAATCCCTTGCCAAGGACGACACGATGTCCTTCCTGACGCGGGAGCACGCGCGCATCCTGCTCATGGCCGACCAGCATAACCCGGCACGCTACTACACAGACGCCGAAATCGCCGAGGAACTCGGCATCAGTGGCCGCACCGTGGCCCGCGTCCGGGCGCGGTTCACCCAGGCGGGCCTGGATGCCGCCCTCAGCCGCCGCCCCACGCGCCGCGTCTACGAGCGCCGCCTCACCCCGGCTCAGGAACAGCAGGTGCTCGCCATCGTCAACACCCCACCTCCAGCAGGACAGAGCCGCTGGAGCCTGCGCCTGCTCACGAAGCGCATCGTGGAGCAGGGCATCATCCCGTCGATTTCTCCAGAGACCGTGCGCACGACGTTACACCGGCATGGGATCACGCTCGGGTCGTGACCATCGGTGCAAATGGGCCAGCGAGAGGCCCCTCGTCCTGGGCCCAGGACGAGGGACCTGGGGTGAGAGTCCGTCGAGACCCCTACCCCTCGTTCAGCCAGACAGGGTTGGTCCAGGCCTTCTTCCCGGCGGCATCGCGCACTACCACCCGCGCCCACGGGCTTGGCCATTCACTCAGGTCGAACTCGGCCTCCGTCACACCTTGCTCGCCCAGTGCCTGGTACTTGGCGCGCGCACCAATCAGGAAGACGCGTTCTGCTGGCGAACAGTGAACGGTGAGCTTCTGGCCGGGCTCCGCCTGCATGTCATGAATAATGGGCCCGGTGCTGGAGTAGTAGTCGCCGCGCTTGAGCGCGCCCAGGAGCGCGTCCGGGTCCAGCGAATCACTTTTTACCATCACCCAGCCGGCCGCGCGGTCGTGCGTATTCGGCACGAAGTGGGCGTCGTCCGTGGCGCAGGCGGTCACCCGCATCCCTTGCTCCAGGACCAGGTCCAGCATGTAGGTGCTGTCAGCGGAATCGTTGTCGTCGTGGCAGCCCGCGTTGTAGATCTCGACCGCGTGCACGGGGCCGAGCGCCTGCACATCCCGGTCCGTCATCAGGTACCACATCGGGTGCGCGGCGGCGACATACGCCCCGGCCGCGAGCGCGCGCTGGGCCAGTTCCGGGCCAGTTTCCTCCAGGGGCGAAGGCGCGAAGTCGAACGGCAAGCCCACGGCCAGGATGTGCCATTCCCGGCCGAGTTCCATGCGGTCCTGCATGGGATGCAGCTCGGCGCCAATGATGGTCGTGAAGGCGTCCGAGCGAAATGGCCGGGTGTCCGCGATCGGCCAGTCGTAGCGCTCCAGGAAGTGCTCGGTCAGGGAAATGAAGTCATATCCGTTGCGGGCGTAGAACGCGCAGACCTGCTCCGGCGTGCGGTGCCCGTCAGACAGGTTCGAGTGCGTGTGCAGGTTGCCGCGCCAGAAGCGGCCCGGCCGGGTAAACGGCGTCTCCAGAGCCATCGCGTGTCTCCATCATCCGAGCGAATGCGACGAGACGGAATCCATGCACAGAAAATCGGCGGCGCTCGAAATGAGCGCCGCCGCAGCGTATCACGAGTGGTCAGATCAGGCCCCGCCAGCGCCGGCGATCCCGATGGGCCCCGGCCCCGGAGCAGCCGGCAAGGTGTCAGGCGCCAGTGCCGCGTCCGGCCCCATGAACCCCTTGTAGGAACCACGGACCAACTGCCGCAGCAGGAGGACGAAGTCATCATCGTCCCGCCCCCCGGACAGCCAGATCGTCTGCGGCCGCGCCCCTGCCACCCCCTGCAGCCGCACACCGCCAGGCCGCCGCGCCACGCCGCCAAACTCGGTCCAGCGACGGAACGGCGTGCCGCCCGACCGAATGCCGGTCGTCGTCACGGTGTACCGCACGGGCAGGACGATGACGCCCGCCGCCATGATCATGGCCAACAGGGCCACTATGGGATTGACCCACCCCAGCAACGCGCTGAGGATGGCCACCAGAAAGAGGAGCCCCACGTGCGGCCCGTGCATGCGCAACCGGCCGAAGAGCGACAGCGATTCGACACGGACAATATTTCCCGAGGCCTTTTCGCCCCAGGGGAGCCAGACCCGCGTGTACAGCGCCCCGGCCGCGATGATGAGCATGAGTGGTGCGATGATAGTCATCCGACGATTCCGCCCGCGTCTGTCCGGGTCCACACCCGCTACATCCGCGCTGCAATTCCGCGCGGAGCGGATAGCATGTGCATCCGCGTCCGTACGCTAGAACGTTCTTCCGCGCCGGCGCGTTCCTGATTCAGCGATTCGCCACCATGCGGACTCGCCAAAACCTCCAGGAAGTGTGCCACGGAGCGCCCGGCTTTTCATGAACACAGCGTCAACATGACGCACCGGCAACTTGGGTTCTCGACACAATGCACAAACGCGCCCTGCGACCTCCGTTAGAATGACGCAGCTTTTCCACCGATGGGAGATACCAGCGCAAGGGAACAACCATGACGGACACGCCGGCGATTCGCCGCATTGCCGTGATCGGGGCGGGCCTGATGGGCCACGGCATCGCCCTCGAGTTCGCGGCCAACGGCTATGACGTCCGCCTGCAGGACCAGAGCGCGACGCAACTCGCGAAAGCCGAGGCGAGCATCGCCGAAGGGCTCGGCCGCCTGGTCGCCGCTGGACGCATCTCCGGGGCAGAAGCCGCCGCCGCGCCGGGCCGCATCTCCCTGACCAGCAGCCTGCCCGAGGCCGTGCAGGACGCGGACATCGTTATCGAGGCAGTGACGGAGAACATCGACGTCAAGCGCGCCATCTTCGCCGAGGTGGACGCCCACGCGCCGCGCCACGCCATCCTGGCCAGCAATTCCTCCACCTTCATGCCTTCGTTGATGGCCGCGGCCACATCCCGCCCAGAGCAGGTGCTGGTCGCCCACTACTTCAACCCGCCCCACCTGCTGCCGCTCGTGGAGCTGGTGCGCGGCGCGGAAACCTCGGACGCCACCATCGGGGCGATGCACGCGCTCTACACGAGCATCGGGAAGAGCCCGGCCATCGTGCAGAAGGAAGCCCCGGGCTTCGTTGGCAACCGTCTGCAGATGGCGCTCTACCGGGAAGCCCTGGCGATTGTCGAGGCGGGCATCGCTTCGCCGCAGGATGTCGACACCATCATTCACACCGGCTTCGGCCGCCGCCTCAGCGTGGCGGGTGTGTTCCAGATCTTCGACGCGGCCGGCCTCGATGTCACGCTGGCCGTCGCCGATCAACTCTTCCCTGACATCGCTACCACGAACACCGCGCCGCCACTCCTGCGCGACAGGGTGGCGCAGGGCGATTTGGGTATCAAGAGCGGGCGGGGCTTCTACGACTGGCCGCCCGACGAGGCCATCGCGCTGCGCACCCGTATCGGTAACGCGCTGGCTGCCATCGCGCGGCTGGAAGCACCGGCCGCAACCGACGAGCCACCATCTGACATCGATCCCGCCGTCCGCAAGAAGGTCCTGCGCGCCCTGACTTATGGCTTGTACGCCGTCACCGCGCAGCACAATGGCGAACGCGGGGTGTTCACGGCGAACTGGCTCAGCCAGGCGTCGTTCGATCCGCCGGTCGTGATGCTCTCGGTCGAGAACGACAGCTCCACCCTTCCCTTGATCGAAGGCAGCGGGCGCTTCGTGATCTGCCCCTTCACCGCCGAGCAGCGCGATCTTGCCGCTGCGCTCGGGAAGCCGAAGGCACGCGCCGGGGACAAGTTCGACGCCCTGGACCTGGAGATCGTTGCAACCGCCGGCGGGGACCTCGCCCTGGCGAACACCCTCGGCTACATCGTTTGCCAGGTCCGCGATGCGGTCCCGGCGGGTGACTCGGTGGTGTTTGTCGCCGATGTCGTGGAAATCGCCAGTCTCACGGAGGGCACCCCGCTGGAGATGCGCGCCGCAGGTTTTCGCCACGCGGGGTGAGCAACCTTTCCCACGCGCGACCTGAGGAGGAACAGCCTTGCAGACATCGGCTTTGCACCCTCGCCGGGAGTTCGCCCAACCTGGAGTCGCGCAGCAGGTCCACCTGCGGATCAATGGGACAGGCCACACGCTCGCGCTCGATCCGCGCACATCCCTGCTGGATGCGCTGCGCGAGCACCTCGGCATTACCGGGCCGAAGAAGGGGTGCAACCAGGGCGCATGTGGCGCTTGCACCGTGTTGGCCGCCGGCCAGCGCATCCTCTCCTGCCTGGCCCTGGCCATCCAGTACGAGGGGCAGGAGATCACGACCATCGAGGGGTTGGCCCACGAGGGCGAGTTGCACCCATTGCAGGCCGCGTTCATCCGGCACGATGGCTTCCAGTGCGGCTACTGCACGCCCGGGCAGATCTGCTCCACCATCGGCATGCTGCGCGAAGTCGAGGCCGGGCTACCCAGCGCCGTCAGCGAAGACATGGCGGCCACGCAGATCGTGCTCACCGACGCCGAGCTCAAGGAGCGCATGAGTGGCAATCTCTGCCGCTGCGGCGCGTACGTCGGCATCTGTGCGGCGATCCACGAGTTCGCCGCCGGCGAGGCGGCGCGATGAAGCCCATTGCCTACGCCCGCGCCACTGACACCGCCGACGCGCTGCGTCTGCTCGGCCAGGCGCCGAACGCCCGCTTCCTGGCGGGCGGCACCAACCTGGTCGATCTGATGCGCGAACAGATCGAGCAACCTGAGGCGCTGGTCGATATCACCGGGCTGCCAATCAACCGGATCGAAGAACGCCCGGATGGCGGCCTGCGCATCGGGGCGGTGGTGACGAACACGGCCCTCGCCCAGCACCTGGGCGTGCGGGAGCGCTTCCCCTTGCTGGCCCAGGCGATCCTGTTCGGTGCCTCCGGGCAGATTCGCAACATGGCGACAGTGGGCGGAAACCTCCTGCAACGCACGCGCTGCCCCTACTTCTACGATCTCGCTGCCGCCTGCAACAAGCGCCGACCCGGCGCGGGCTGTGACGCCATCGGAGGCTTCAACCGCAACAATGCCATCCTGGGCGCGTCGGAAACCTGCGTCGCCACGCATCCCTCCGACATGTGCGTGGCGCTGGCCGCGCTCGATGCGGTCATCCACGTCATCGGGCCACGGGGCGAACGTGCCATCCCCTTCGCCGAGTTTTACCTGCTGCCGGGGGACCGCCCCGACCTCGAGACCACCCTGCAGCCGGACGAACTGATCACCGGGATCGACATCCCGCCACTGCCGTTTGCCCGCCGCTCGTGCTACCGCAAGGTGCGGGACCGCGCCAGTTACGCCTTTGCCCTCGTCAGCGTCGCAGTGGCGCTGGAGGTCGAGGGCGGCGTGGTCACACAGGTCCGGCTGGCCCTCGGCGGTGTAGCTCCACGTCCCTGGCGCGCCGACGCCGCCGAGCGCGTGCTGCAGGGTGCGCCCGCCACGCGCGAGACCTTCCGCGAGGCGGCGGAAGCCGAACTGGCCCTGGCGCGCGGGCTACACCACAACACCTTCAAGATCGAACTCGCTAAACGCACGATCATGAGTGTCCTGGCCGGGTTGAGCGAGCAACAGGGAGGATAGGATGGCCGTGCTGCGCAAGATCGTGGAAACGGCCGTTCGCTTCGTCCCAGACGCCGCGCCTGATCCGCTCATCCGCGAACCCGGCGCCATTGGGCTGCCGCTGGACCGCGTAGACGGCGCCCTCAAGGTGCAGGGCGCAGCTACGTTCACCGCCGAGTACCAGGTCGAAAACCTGGCCCACGCCGCGCTGGTTTACAGCACGATTGCGAAGGGCCGCATCGCGCAGATCGACGGTGCTGAGGCTGAAGCGGCGCCCGGCGTCATTGCCGTCATCACCTACCGGAACGCGCCGCGCATGGAGCATCCCACCCTGCTCAGCATGCTGCGGCTCGGCAAGGGCGTTGGCGCGAGCGACCTTCCCATCATGCAGGACAACTCGGTCAGCTTCGATGGCGAGGCCGTGGCGGTCGTCGTGGCGGAGCTGCCGGAACAGGCCGCCTACGCCGCCTCACTCGTGCGCGTCACCTACGAGGCGGAGCAGCCTCAGGTCTCGTTTGCCGCCGCGAAGGCCCACGCCACGGTTCCCAAGAACGTCATGGGCGAGGAGCCCGAGATCGTCATGGGAGACCCAGACACGGCCCTGGCTGCCGCCGCGTTCGTGGTCGATCACACGTACCGGACGCCGCGCCAGAACCAGAACGCGCTGGAGCCGCACGCCACCATTGCCATCTGGGAGGATGACGATCACCTGCTGGTGCTCGAATCCACCCAGTTCGTGAATGGCCTCAAGCACCAACTCGCCCACGTATTTGGGCTCAAGCCGGAGAACGTGCGCGTGGTGTCGCCGTTCGTCGGCGGTGGTTTTGGCGGCAAGGTCGCGCTCTGGAGCCACACGGTTCTCTGCGCCGCAGCGGCGAAGCTGGCTGGCCGCCCGGTGAAACTGGTCCTCTCCCGCGAAGGCGTGTTCCGGCTGGTGGGTGGCCGCACGCTCGCCGAGCAGCGCGTGGCCCTTGGTGCAGACGCCAACGGCGCCCTGACGGCCCTGATCCACACCGGGACGACGGCCACGACCACGCACGCCAGATACCCCGAGCAGCTCTCGCTGACGTCACGGCATGTCTACGCGACGACGAACCTGCGCAGTGGCCAGGATGTGGTCAACCTCGACACGGTCGCCAACACCTGGATGCGTGCGCCGGGCGACGCGCTGGCCACCTACGCGCTGGAGGTTGCCATCGACGAACTGGCGGTCGCCATGCAGCTCGATCCCATCGAGCTACGCCGCCGTAACGAGCCAACGCAAGACCCCACGACCGGTGCGCCCTTCTCCAGCCGTCACCTGCTGGAATGCTTCGCACAAGGCGCAGAGGTGTTCGGCTGGGCTAGGCGCCCGCCAGAACCCCGCTCCCAGCGCGTCGGTCAGTGGCTGGTGGGGCAGGGCGTGGCTGCATCGTATTTCCCGCACTTCCGCTGGCACGCCAGGGTGGGGGTACGCCTGGATGCCGATGGCACGGCCCTGGTCCAGGCCGCCGCCGCCGAAATGGGCATGGGCACGGCAACGGTCCAGATTCAGCAGGCTGCGGATCGCCTGGGGCTTCCCATCGAGCGCGTGACGTTCGAGTATGGGGATTCCGCGCTGCCCGATTCACCGATCATGGCTGGTGGCTCCAGCCAGACGGTGACCATCGCCGCTGCCGTCCACAAGGCGGTTGAAAACCTGCACCGCGCGTTGCTCGAACTCGTTCCGGAAGGCTCACCCCTCGCCGGCGCGAAGGTGCAACAGGTCGAAGCACGTAACGGCGGCCTCTACTGCACGGGCACGCGCCAGGGCGAATCCTATGCTTCGATACTGCAGCGAGCCGGGCGGGAGTTCATCGAGGTTGAAGGGAAATCCGGGCCGCCAGTCGAGATCCTGAAGTACGCCATGGCGTCGTCCGGCGCGCAGTTCTGCGAAGTGCGTGTCCACGAGGATACGGGCGAAACGCGCGTCTCGCGCTGGGTGGGCGCATTCGATTGCGGCCGCATCATCAATCCAAAGACGGCGACAAGTCAGTTACGCGGCGGCATCATCATGGGCATCGGCATGGCGCTGCAGGAGGAGACGGTGCTCGATGAGCGCCGGGGCCGCATCGTGACCCGCTCCCTCGCGGAGTACCACGTCCCCGTGCATCTGGACATCCCGCAGGACTTCCAGATCATCCTGCTCGACTACCCCGACGAGCACGCCCCGCTGGGCGCGCGTGGCGTGGGCGAAATCGGCATCACCGGCGCGCCGGCCGCCGTCGCCAACGCCATCTACCACGCCACCGGCAAGCGCGTCCGGGACCTGCCGATCACGCTGGACAAGCTGATGTGAGGGAAGACAGCCTGCGGGCCTAAGGGAAGACGCTTCGCTCAGGGAAGACGCGCTCACGCGCTTAGGGAGTACGGGAATGAGGAGCCAGCGGCTCCCTTTCGTTCTCCTTATTCCCTTACTCCCTAAGGCCCGCAGGCCGTCTTCCCTAAGCGCCGCAGCGCGTCTTCCCTCAGCGAGCGGGTTCCTGCGCCAGGTCTTCCTGGACCTCGGTGGCCTCATCGACGTCGTACTCGTCATCGATGTCGCCATCCTCCTCCAGCTCGTAGTCGCCGGTGGCGATGGCGTGGAGGTCCTCCAGCACATCGTAGGCGGCGAAACTGGCCTCGGCGAAGTCGTACTCCCCGCGCACGTAGCCTACGAAGATCTCCGTCAGCTCATTGCCGATGCCACGGGCCAGCATTTCCTGCTCGGCCGGGTCCTTTTCCATCATGACCCCTTCGGCGACCGCCCGCATCTGACCGGGCAGATCTTCGCTCCGCGCCCGCAGGCGCACCTCCTCCGGCGCTTGCCGGCATGAGGAGTATCGCAGGGTCGGGCCAGCCCCGGAGTTCAGGGCGCACCACCCGGGAAAAAGCAGGAGAGGGATGCGGCGCGCCGCATCCCTCACACGGGTCGTTGGGGACCGACGCGACCGGAATCGCCACCCCGTCTCAGCGAAAGCCCCTGCTGTCAGTCAGCCCCCACCGCGCTGGTCTCGAGCATGGCCGGCATGCGCACGGAGTTTGGAGCGACCAGCCAGGCCAGGACCATGGCGAAGAAGGCAACGAACGCGACCAGAAGCGTAATGTCCATGTCTCTGTCTCCTGTAACTGTTACGTGAGGCGAAGCATCGTGTCCTGAGTGGTAGCGGCTCGACCCTTTCGAGCCGCTTCCGCGAAGGTTCTAGAGTTGGTAGGCCACCTCGCCGTGCGTGGTGGTATCGAGGCCGAGCACCTCTTCCTGCTCCGGCACGCGGAGGCCGATGGTGACATCGATGACCTTGAGGATGATGGCGGTCACCACTGCCGTGAAGATCGCAACCACTGCGACGGCGACTGCCTGCTTGCCAAGCTGCGCCGGGTTGCCGTAGAAAAGGCCATCGAAACCGGCCGGGTTGACCGCCGTCGAGGCGAAGAGGCCCGTGGCCAGCGCGCCCCAGATCCCGCCGACGCCGTGGACTGCGAAGACATCCAGCGCGTCATCGACGCCTACGTTGCCCTTCATGATGTCGACCGCGAAGAAGCAGATGACGCCCGCGCCGAGACCGATGATCAGCGCCGAGGGCACGTTCACGTAGCCAGCGGCCGGGGTGATGGCAACCAGGCCCGACACTGCACCGCAAGCGAGGCCAACCACGCTCGGGTGGCCATGCCGGATCCAGGCGACCGTCATCCAGGCCAGCCCGCCCATGGCGGCTGCCGTGTTGGTCACAACCAGCGCGTTCGCGGCCAGGCCGTTCGCGCCCAGGGCACTTCCGGCGTTGAAGCCGAACCAGCCGAACCAGAGCAGGCCCGCGCCGAGCACCGTGTAGGTGACGTTGTGCGGCTCCATGCCGCCCTTGCCAAAGCCGATGCGCTTGCCGAGCATGCTGGCCGCGACGAGGGCCGCCACGCCAGCCGTGATGTGCACTACCGTGCCGCCCGCGAAGTCGAGCGCGCCGAAATCACGCAGCCAGCCGCCGACCGCCCAGACCATATGGCAGACCGGGGCGTAGACCAGGGTGGCCCACAGCAGCGTGAAGACCACCATCGCCTTGAAGCGCTTGCGTTCAGCGAACGCGCCGGTGATAAGGGCCGGGGTGATGATGGCGAACATCATCTGAAAGGCCGCGAAGAGCATGAACGGGATCGTCGCGGAGTATTCCGGGTTCGGCTCCTGGCCGACGCCATTGAAGCCGAGGAAACTCAGCCCGCCGATGAACGAGCCGCCCGGCGCGAACGACAGCGAGAAGCCCCACAGCACCCACTGCACGCTGATCAGCGCCAGGATGAAGAAGCTGTGCATGATCGTGGAGAGCGCATTCTTGCGCTGCACCAGACCGCCGTAGAAGAACCCGAGCGCCGGTGTCATGAGCATGACCAGCGCGGCAGAGGTCAGGACCCATGCGGTATCGCCGAAGTCCACCCGATCTCTCCTCACGTCGCGCCGCGCGGCGGCGCTCTTTCCTCGGCCCTGTCCAGAACCGTGGTTATGACTCTATGGAGTGACGTGAAGAACGCATACGTGCGGTCCAGACGAATCGTCTGGTGTTTTTAGGGCATCTTGCACAACACTGGTCCGGTGTTTGACCTGTCCTCCACCAGGTATCCGCCCACTTGTACCGTGAGAACAATGCAGGACGTACGAAATGTGACCTCCGCGCCAAGTTGAGCCACTGGCGCGGTGGTCTACAGCGGCGCGACGGCTACCTCTGTGACGTGGCCCCAGCCAGCCCCAGCGCCTCCAGCAGAAAGGCGTAGGTCAGCGCCATCTCCCCCATTGCACCGGAGAACCCGGAGTGCCCACCATGCCCGGCCTGCAGGTTGGTGTGCAGCAGAAGTGGGTTCGCATCGGTCTTCAGCGTGCGCAGGCGGGCCGTCCACTTGGCGGGCTGCCAGTACGGCACCTGGTCATCCCCGATGCCGGCGGTGATCAGGAGCCAGGGGTATGGCTGCGCGCGGGTGTTCTCGTAGGGGGAGTACGCGCGCATGCAGGCCAGGTACTCCGGGTCACGCGGGTCTCCCCACTCCACGAACTCCCCGGTCGTCAGCGGCAGGCTGGCATCGAGCATGACCCGGATCACATCGACGAACGGCACGGCGGCCACCACCGCCCGGAAGAGATCCGGCCGCGCGTTGACGACTGCCCCCATCAGCAGGCCCCCGGCGCTTCCGCCCATGGCCGCCAACTGGTCGGGCGAGGTCTCGCCAATGGCGATGAGGTGCTCGGCGCATGCGATGAAGTCGGTAAAGGTGTTCTGCTTTCGCAGCAGCTTGCCGTCTTCGTACCAGGCCCGGCCGAGGTCCTGCCCGCCACGAATGTGGGCAATGGCCAGCGTCACGCCGCGATCCAGCAGCGAGAGCGCGTTGCGATTGAACCCCGGGTCGTAGCTGTGACCGTAGGAGCCGTAACCCACCAGCAGCATCGGGCGCGGTCCATCGGGGAGATCACGCCGCCGCACCAGCGATACCGGCACCTGCGTGCCGTCGGCAGCCGTGGCAAAGGTACGCCGGGACACGTAGTTGGCCGGGTCGTGGCCACCGACGATCTCCTCCTGTTTGAGCAGGGTACGCTCGCCCGTGATCAGGTCAAGGGCAAACGCCGTCGGTGGCGTCACCATGGACTGGTACCAGATCACCGCGCTCGTGGCATTGAAATCGCGGTTGTCACCCTCCGAGACAACGTACACCGACTCCTCGAAGTCCATGTCGCGCAGCGCCCCGGTGTCCGGGTCCAGCAGCCAGAGGCGGCTGCCACCGTCCAACCGTCCCGCCATGAGCGCGCCACTCCGGAACAACGCGATCTGCTGGAGCAGCCGGCCAGCCAGCGGAGGGATCACGATTCGCACCTGGTCCCGATGGTGGGGATCCTCGGGAACCGCCAGCAACTGGAAATCACGCGCGCCCTCGTTCGTGAGCACGAGGAACTCGCCGCGCCAGTGTTCCAGCGAGTAGATCACGTCTTTCTGGCGTGGCGCGAACAGGGTCAGCGGCGCCTCGGGCGTGGTGAGCGGCACGTAGCGCACCTCGGAAGAGTCCATGCTGCCACTGAACAAAAACAGAAACTCGCGGTCGGCCGAGGGGTGAAGGTAGAGCGAAAAGACCTCGTCATCTTCCCGGTAGAGCAATCGGTCGGCGGCGGGGTCTGCGCCGATATCGTGCAGTATGGCGGCGCAGGAGCGCAGTGCAGCGTCCTGCCCGGTGTAGATCAGGCGCGCGTTGTCCGCCCAGGCTATGCCCCAGGGCGACGCCGGGATGCGCTCCGGAAGGGTTTCACCGTTGGACATGTCGAGGACGCGCAGGGTGTAGGCGAGGCCGCCGGTCTCGTTCAGCGAGTACGCGAGGTAATGGTGATCCGGGCTGGGTTGCCACATGCCGAGGCGCAGGTAATCACCCGCCATCTCGTTCAGATCGAGCAGGATCTGCTCCGGGGCGTCCATGCTGCCCACCCGGCGGCAGAGGATGTCGTAATCACGCCCGGCCTCGGTGCGGATGTAGTAGTAAACGTCGTCGATGCGGACGGGCACGCGCATGTCGGTTCGTTGTACGCGGGCCATCAACTCCTGATGCAGGCGCGCCCGCAGGTCCCCGGTGGCGGCCAGCACCTGGTCCAGGTAGGCGTTCTCCGCCTCCAGGTACGCGATCACCTCCGGGTCACGCGGGTTCTCCAGCCACGCGTAGTCATCGGAAAGGGTGATGCCGCTGAACTCACGTGCCACCGGTCGGCGGTCCGCGACGGGCGGCGTGAGCGTCGGCGTGGGTGCGGGGGTTGTCATGAATGGTCCTTTGCTCACCCGACTGGTTTCCAATCGGGCAATTCTTCTGGCTCCGGCAGGCTGAGGCCCGGCGCTTTCTCCGAGATCACGGCCTCGGCGCGGGCGGCTGCGGTGGAGAGCCGCAACTCGTAGTTCAGCGTTTTGACGGTGGATGGGATAACGCCCGCCCGCTCCATGCGGCGCAGGGCCGGCCCGGTGTGCGGCTCCTCGCTGAACAGCACATCCTCCAGCAGGAAAACCTCGTACCCCTCCCGCAGCAGCCCCAGCACCGATTGCAGCACGCATACATCGGTCTCGCCGCCCGCTACCGCCAGTTGCCTGCGCCCCAGGCCAGCGATGGCTGCCACGATATCGGGTTCGCCGCAGCAGTTGAACGTCTGTTTGGTGTGTTTCAGCCCGTGCGCCGGGAAGAACGGTTCCAGGCGCGGCGGCAGCCACCCCTTGCGCGCCACCGGCTGCTCGAAGGTGGCCAGCAGGGGCAATTCGTAGACGGTCGCCAGACCCAGCAGGAACTCCAGGCGCGCCAGCAGTGCCTCCGTCTCGCCGGCCATCCAGCCGTCAAGGAAGAACGGTTGCACGTCGATGACGATGATCGCCAGCTCACTGGCGTTTGCGATGGATGTCGTCACTCGGAACCCCTCAGTCGCCCATCGCGATGGGCCAGGCATCGCTTGCTCGCCAGGCAGCCCACGACATGGAACCATCCCGCCCGGCTGCGCGTCATGTTGCACATCGTATACTCGCTGGGCGCTCCGTGGTCCCACGGGGCGCGTTGAGCGTCATGAGGTTGCACCTGTTGGGTCAGACGCCGCCGGCCAGTGCCACGCCCGCGCGCCAGTGGCCAGCGATCACGCTGGAAAGCCTGCTGTATCTCGTCATCCTGGCGCTGGCCCTGCTCAGCCGTTTCTGGGACCTGGGGTCCCGCGCCCTGCACCACGATGAGAGCCTGCACGCCTACTTCTCCTGGCTGCTGGCCACGGGGCAGAACTACACGCATGACCCCCTCATGCACGGGCCGTTCCTCTTCCACTTCAACGCCCTGATCTACGCGCTCTTTGGCGCATCCGATGTCACGACCCGCTTCTCCAGCGCCATCTTTGGCGTCATCCTGGTCATGCAGCCGATCATGCTGCGCAGCGACCGCCAGCTTGGCCGCTGGGGCGCGCTGACGGCCTCGACGCTGCTCCTGATTTCGCCGGTGCTCCTGTACCAGAGCCGTTACATCCGGCACGACAGCTTCACGGTGGTCGGGGCGCTCCTGCTCTTTACGGCCATTGTGCGCTACGTGGAGCAGCCGAGCCGGGGTTGGCTCGTCACCATGGGCGCGACCATCGGCTTCCTGATCACCAACCACGAGATCGTGTTCGGCCTCGTCGCCATCTTCCTGGGCGCTCTCGCGGGCGCACTGCTGTGGGGACCGCTCCGCCGCCTGATCCCGCTGGCCGTCGTGGCAGGGGCAGTCGCGCTGGCACTGCTGGTCATCGTGCCGAAGCGCACCCGGCCGTTGCCAGAGATTCCCTGGCAATCACCGGGCCAGCAGCAACAGTTCGAGTATTACCGGGAACTGCTCACCCACCCGCTGGTCGTGCTGCTGGCCATCCTGGCCTTGGTCACGATTGCCGCCGCGCTGCTGCTGCTCCAGTTCCGGCGTGACCCGAACCGCGTGCAGGAGGGGTGGGCGCCGCTCCTGTTCGGCGATCCCCCGCCTGGCAGCGTTGCCGCCGGGTGGCGCGCGGCCTGGCACGACCCCACCGGAGTCTCGTGGGGGGTCATTGCTGGGCTGGTCATCTTCGCGACCCTGTTCACGACGCTCTTCACGAACCTCTACGGCCTGGCCACCGGCACCATCGCCACCGATGGCACCCTCCTCTACTGGCTGGCCCAGCACGACGTGCGGCGCGGCGAGCAGCCATGGTTCTACTACCTGATCCTGATGCCGCAGTACGAGTTCATTGCCGTCATCTTCGGGACTGCCGCCTCCATCCTGGCCGGCGTGCAGGTGCTGCTGGTCGGCCTCGGGCGCAAGCAGCCGGGGCCGCGCTACTTCTTCCAGAGCTTCCTGGCCATCTGGTTCGCCGGCATCCTGCTCGCCCTCTCCTGGGCGGGGGAAAAGATGCCCTGGCTGGTCATGCACATTTCGCTGCCGGCCACGCTGCTGGCCGCTGCGCTGCTCGGGGAAGCATGGCGGCGCTGGCGCCCGGCGCGCGCCGACGGCGCCCGGCTCATCCTGGCGCCCGGCTGGCGCGCACCGCAATGGATGCACCTGACCACGCTGCTCGTGCTCGCGGGCGGCTGGTTCCTGATCGCCGCACCGCTGACCTACGGCGCCTACCCGCAGCCCGGCGGGCAGCGCGAATTGACCACCTGGGGTCTCTCCCACTGGTGGCTGCTGGCGTTGCCGCCCCTCGCGGCACTGGTCATGCTGGTGCTGGCCTGGTTCCGCCAGGGCCCACGGCTCACCGCCCAGGCCGCACTGGTGGCCCTGTTGGTGGTGCTGGGCGCGGCCCAGATCCACGCCGGCTGGCGGCTGGTCTACCAGGAGGGCGATATCCCGAAGGACATGCTCGTCTACACCCAGACCTCGCCCGATATCCACCGCATGGTGGCGGAACTCACCACCCTGTCGGAGGAGATGACGGGCGGCAAGGACCTCGAAATCTGGTACGACGACGGCAACGGCGTGTCGTGGCCGATGCAGTGGTATCTGCGCGACTTCCCGAATCGCAACATTTTTGGCCGCGTACTGGCCGGCCCCCCAGACAACGTGCCGATCGTGCTGGTGGCCAGTGACAACCTCTCGTCGGTCGAGCCCTACCTGGAGGGGTACACCGCCCAGAAGTACGTGCTGCGCTGGTGGTTCCCGGAGTCGCTTTACCGGAATTTCGCCATCGCACCGGAGATCCCGCCTGGCCAGTCGGCGCTGAAATCGGCCGACAACCCGAAGGACGCAAGGGCCATTGCACGCTCGATCTGGACCAGCGTCTCGGCGTTGGGCTCACCCGAGGGTCAGCAGCACCTGTACCGGCTAATGATGTATCACGAGCTGCCAACGCCCATTGGCGCGTACACCTACACCCTGTTCATTCGCAACGACCTGTTGCCGATGTACAACGAGATTCGCTATTGAGCCAGGAAGCACAAATGCCCATGGAGGCAGCACCCACAGAACCCGCCCCGCCTCCGGAAGACGTCGTTCGGCGCCCGGAGGATGGCGACGGCAGTGCCTTGCCGTTTTCTCAGCCTCTGCCGACAATCCTGGACCGCACCATTTCGCTCGGCGGGGAGCGGGTCTGGCAAACCGCTGGCCTGATCGCCGTGGTTGTCGCGGCCCTGGTGCTGCGGTTGACCCGGCTGAACGCGGTGGCATTGAACCCGCAGGAAGCGCCGTTCGCCTACGACGCCTGGGTCCTCTACCGGGGCCAACCGCCAGTGACTGGCGAGGCACTGCCAAACGTGGGCGCGTTCCTGCTCCTCCTGCAGGGCGCGTGCTTCTTCCTGTTCGGCGCAACCGACGTGGTGGCCCGGCTCGCAGCGGTGATACCGGGTGTGCTGCTGGTGCTGGCGCCCCTGGCGCTGCGGCGCTGGGTGGGTGGCCCCGCCGCGCTCGGCATGGCCGTCATGCTGGCCATCTCCCCCACCCTGGTCTACGCCTCCCGCGTCATCAACCCGGAGGTCATCGTCGCGCTCTGCGCCGCCGCAGTCGTCGCGGCCATCGTCGCTCTGGCGCGTGCCCCGAAGAGTGCCTTCCCGGCGGCGGCAACCGGCATTGCCGCCGGTGTGGCGCTGGGCACGGGCCCCTCCGCGCTCACCGTGGCCATCACGCTCATCATCGGCCTCGGGGCGGCTGGCCTGACCGCACCGCGCGGGACCATCGCCGACGGGTTGCGCGGGCTGCGCCAACCACTGAATGCGCTCTGGAGCGTGATCGCCTTCGTTATCACCGTTGTGGTGATCTTCACGCGCCTCTTCTCCTACCCCGCCGGCATCGCCGGGTTCTGGGAAACGCTCGGGGCATGGCGGCAGTTGCTGTTCGGCCCCGGAGGCGGGCAGCCGGTCGCGCTCTTCCTGCTCGTGCTGCTCGTCTACGAACTGCTCGCGCTCCTGTTCGCGCTCGTGGCCCTCACCACCGGCGGCGCCACCCACAGCGACGCGCTGGCCCTCTTCGCGGTGTGGGGGCTGGCCGCCTTCTGCCTGTGGAGCTTTTCCGCGGGACGCGCTCCGGAGCAGGCGATCCACGTCGTGCTCCCCATCACCCTGCTGGCCGGGATCGGCGTGGGCGAGACCTGGCACGCCATCCAGTGGCGCAACGTCTGGCACGGCATCTCTGGCGTGCTGGGCCTGGCTATGCTCGGTGTCGTGATCGGGCTGGCGGCAGTCGGTGTGCTCCTCTCACGCGCGAACGCCATGGGCGATGGCATCAGCGTGGCGATGCCGCCGGTTGCGGTGCTCTGCCTGGTGGTGGTGCCGCTCGTATATCTCATCTGGCGGATCAGCGACGAGCTGCGCCATGATGCGGAAACGCGCCAGCAACCAGTGCTGATGGCGCTCCTCGTGGCTTCGCTCCTGCTTGGCGCGTTCGGGTACCGCTCAGCCAACCTGCTCGCGTTCGAACGCGGCAACACCGGGTTCGAACTCCTGGCCCAGCAGACCTCGACCGAGGGGACGCTCCCCACGATCAAGCACTTCCTGAACCTCTCGCGCGATGTTGGCATTAACGCCGGCACGCCCCAGGACCCGACCGGCAGCTACAGCCTGAGCATCGAGGTCGAGCGCGATCTCGCCTGGCCCTACGTGTGGTACTTCCGCGATTTCCCGAACCTCTCGGTCGTGGATCCGGGCGCCGCCGGTAGCGCCGGGGCACAGGCCGTGCTGGCGCGCGACCCGGCGGTGCTGGAGGCCAGCGGCTACCGGGTGACACCCTGGCCGTGGCGCACGACCGTGCCGCCGCAGTACCTCGATCCCGACGTGGGCGACCTCGCGACCTACCTCATCAACCCCACCCGATGGCTGGATCTCTGGAAGTACCTGCTCTTCCGCCGGGGCATCGAGACGCCAGCGCCAGAGATGATTTCCCTGGGCCTGACCACAGAACTCGCCTCCCGCGTGCAGGCGCCGGCCGGTCCCTTCGCGCTGGGACAGGCGCCGGGCCCCGGAACGGAGCCCGGGCAGTTCAAGGACCCCGTCGGGGTCGCGGTTGCCGCCGATGGGACAACGCTGGTGGTGGACAGTGGCAACGCGCGGGTCGAGCGCTTTCGGGAAGATGGCTCCTTCCTCGACATCTGGGGCCAGAGTGACCTCGGCTCCATCTTCACGCGCACCGCAAATGGGCTTGGACCAACCGGTATCACGGTCGCGCCAGACGGCCAGACCTGGGTCGCGGACACCTGGGGCCACCGCGTCGTTGCGCTCGATGCAAACGGCCAGCTCACGCGTACCATCGGCGGCCCGACCGTGGACCTGGGCGATGACCCGGCGCGGGTCAGCGAAAGTCCCGGCAGCTTCTTCGGGCCGCGCGCCGTTGCCATCAGCGACGACGCGATCTACATCGTGGATACGGGAAACGAGCGTGTCCAGAAGTTCGCGCCGGATGGCACGTTCGAGCGCGCCTGGGGCGGCTACGGATCGGATGCGGACCACCTGATCGAGCCCGTCGGCGTCGCCCTCGGACCAGATGGCAACGTTTACGTCGCGGATTCCGGCAACGCTCGCATCTCGATCTTCACGCCCGACGGCGAACCGGTTGCCCAGTGGCCGGTCGCGGACTGGCCACCCCCGGACCAGGACGGCATTCCGCCCGCCTTCCAGCCGTACCTGGCCTTCGATGCCGCCGGCAACCTGTACGCCTCCGCCTCCAACGCGGGCGAAATCGTGATGCTCAACCGCAACGGCGAGATCATCAGCCGCATCGCCAACGCGGGTGCGGAGCGCCTGGCGCAGCCGCTGGGGGTGGCCGTCGCGCCGGGTGGAAACGTGCTCATCACCGATGCCGGCCGGGACGCGGTGTTTACCTACGTGCCCATACCAGACGTTCCCGCCAGCGCGGCGACGCCGGTGGGGTAAGCGCCTACCCCTGCGCCTTGCGCGCCGCTTTGGCCGCCGTGTACAGGCGCTCCGCGTCCTCCGCCCCCGCGTCGTCTCCGACACTGCCAAGTGCGAAACGGAGCACGTCGAAGGGTCCTTCCCACAGGGCTGGCGGGTGACGGAAACCAATCCGCGGCACCTCGGCCCCGCTTCCCATGTAATGCCCCAGCATCACGGAGACCCGCGCCCAGTACACGGCCTGCTGCGGCCGGCCTGCCTGCCAGGCGGCGTACGCGGCCAGCCACGGCAGTTCGCCGAGTCCCGCGTGGCGCGCCATGCCCTCAGCGCACGCCTCCATTGCCTCCACCGGCCGGCCCAGCGCCAGCAAGCTCTCGGCCGCCCGGTAGAGCGCCCACGCGCTCTCCTCGTCCCAGCCACGTAACGCCGCGCACGCCCGGAAGGCGGTCACTGCCTCCTCATGGCGCTCCAGCCCGGCCAGGGAATCGCCCAGGTAGTAGTGCCAGCGGGGGTCGTTCGGATGCGCGGCGGTGTGGCGGGTCAGGATGGCGACATCGCGCTCGGCCTTCCGCCGGTACTGCGCCGCATCCTTGCCCAGCTCATCGAAGGTGATCAGTGGCAGCGTCGCGATATCGCCGCCGCCGGAGTAGGCCTCGTGCGTCGGTCCCTGCCAGGACCCGCGTGCTGGCAGGCGAATGAAGCGCTCCTTGCCGTAGGTTCCGGCCGCGTGCCTCACGTGCAACGTGTCCTCCGTCGCTTCACGCAGCGCCTGATGGACATCGAGACCCTGCAGATCAAGACGCTCGTCGGTATCCAGGGTCAGCGCCCAGTCTGCCCCCAGCTCGTGCGCAGCGGCCAGCGCGAAGTTGCGCGCCGCCCCAAAGTCGTTTGACCAGGGGAATGCGCGCACCACCAGCCTGGAACCAGCAATCTCCTGCGCGATCCGCAACGTGCCGTCCGTGATCCCGGTGTCGATCAGCAGGCACCAGTCCACCCAATCGATCACGCTACGCAGGGCGTCGCCAATGTCAGCCTCGGCGTTCCCGGCGAGCGTGGTGGCCACGATGACCGGCTGGCTGATAACAGGCGTGAACCCCGATGCCGTTTCGGGCATCTCCTGCGTAGCTCCTTCCGCTGCCAAACGATCCACCGGCATCAGCATCCTCATCACGTCCGCCAGCGCCAGCCTGCCCAGCCAGGCCTCGCGATCCTGCACACCGAATGTCAGGAGCAGATCATGGTCGTCCTGCGCGAGCCCGGCCACAAACTCGATGCCCCGTTCGCGGAGATAGAAGCTGGGAGAGACCTGCCGCAGCCGCCAGCCGGCGTCAAACCAGATCCAGCGGTGGCTGTAGACACGAGCGCCGTCGTCGAAACCCACGGCCTCATGGCCGATGGCCAGCCACCCCCCCGCGACCGGCAGCACCTGCCCGCCACCGCGCAGGTATCGTGCAAGCGACGAGGCCCGCCGCCGCATCTCCTGTGTTATCTCGCGCGTCGCCAGGTCCAGGCGCATAACGACCGTCGGGGAAATGGAGGCCACGAAGAGGATCTCCGGGCCGGCGACATCGACCGGCATCCAGTTCTTCTCGTGACGGGAAACGCCGTCGCTCAGCGGAATCACCTCGACGACGCGGTTGCCATCGAGCCGCAGCAACACCATCTGGCAGATGCCGCCGGCGTTTGCATCGCGCCGCGTCGCCGATGCCCACCAGGCGCCCTCCTGCCAGACCAGGCGGCAATCTTCGAAGCCCGCAACCGGGAAGAGCGGTGGCTCAGTGCGCACGGCCTCATCGTCAATACGGTCGATCGCCACGAGCGTCCCAGAGGGCAGCAGGTTCACCAGGTAGTTGGTTGTGCGCACCACGCCTGCGGGATCGTTGGACGTGTACTGGCCGTGGCCATCGACGGTGTAGTTGCCGGAGCGCACGATGGCGGTCAGACCGTGCGGCCCTTGCGCCAGCGTCGGGTTGAACAGCGACCACCCGGCCGGTACGGGGAAAACCAGCGGCAGGGTGACGAACGAGCCTGCGTGCTCCACCAGAGGCTGCCGGTAGAACGTCGCGTTGCGCCGGGTCTGGGTCAGGATCTCCGCGGGCAGATCATCCCGGCGCAGCAGCCGCTCGCAAGCTGCCCGCCCGGCAGCCAGCGCCCCGGCGGACCAGGCGTCGATGGTGATCTGGAAATCGGTCTCCCACGCAGCCATCGCCCGCTTGCCATCCTTCCACCGAGCTACCGAACCCCGAATCATGGCAGCTTACGCGACGACCGCGGACACGAAAGCGGCGCTCCATCGTGGAGCGCCGCTCAAATCAGTCAGGGTGGAGGGCGTCCTACTCCTTGCTGGAGCAGACGAGCATCCAACTGATGCCAAATTGGTCCCTGAACTCGCCGTAGTAGTCACCCCAGAACGCCTCGTGCAGCGGCTGAAACACCTCGCCACCCGCCGAGAGCGCCGCGAAGATGGCGTCTGCCTCACGGCGGGTATCGGGCATCAGGCAGACGCTGTACCGGTTGCCCTCCGTGAGCGTTTGCCCCGTGAAGGGCGGCACATCCGAGCCCATCAGCAGGTGACCGCCCATGATCGGCAGCGCCATGTTCATGACCAGGTTCTGGTCCTCGGCGCTCAATGCCGGGGCGCCATCCTCGGCCGGCATCGCGCCGTAGCGCGTGATCGGCCAGGCGTAGTCGGTGCCGAACGCCTGCCTGTAGAACTCGAAGGCCTGTTCGCAGCCACGCTCAAAATTCAGGTACGTGCTCGTCTGGGACACGCGCAATCTCCTGTCTGTCACTCCGCTCGCCCTGCCCTGGCGACCGTTGCAGGAACGGATCAGGCGTCGTAGGCCGCCTGCAGTTCGGCGATGTTCAGCTTCTGCATCGTGTACATCTTGCGCATCGCCTGGCCAGCGCGCTTCCGATCAGCGCTGCGCAGCATCTCGTTGAAGGCTGTTGGCACCACCTGCCAGGACACGCCGTACTTGTCCTTGAGCCAGCCGCACTGGCTCTCCTCGCCGCCATCGTTGACCAGGGTGTCCCAGTAGTAGTCGAGTTCCGCCTGATCCTCGACTTCAATGACGAAGGAAATCGCTTCGCTGAAGGTGAACAGCGGCCCGCCGTCCAGCGCCGCAAACGGCTGGCCGTTGATCTCGAACTCGACGTAGACCACCTTTCCCTCGGGGTCTGGGCCTTCATCACTGTAGCGATCGATGTTCGTCACTTGCGAGTTCCTGAACACGGAGACGTAGTACTTCGCGGCTTCCTCGGCCTTGCCATCGAACCACAGACAAGGAGCAATTGGCTTCGGCATCGTGTTCTCCCAACATCAGTCAACGCTCGCACGCCTCCCGCGCGCGTTCACTGAGTAGTCGCCCGAGCCGTGCCTCAATCGACAGCCACCAACCACCGGTTACGCTGCTACGGCAGCAGCCGCTGCCCCAGCACTACGCCTGGACACAACCGCCGTAGCCCCGCGGTCAGTTCGTGACCAGCGGCCAGCAATGCCTCATCCGGAATGGCGCTCAGTGCCTCCAGCAGAAAGATCACCGTCTGCGTTTCGCTGTCGATGCGCGTGCGCACGCACTGCCGCCAGTTCCAGCGGCGGCAGGTCACGCCCTGGTCATCTCGCCAGATCACCTCGCCGGGGACTGCCGCGTCCATGGCCGGCTGGCCGCTCTCCATGGTGTCGAACGGCTCCCCGCCCCTGGCGACCTCCAGGCGCGGGGCGCTGACGTACGCCGCCAGGTTCTCGCCTCCAATCGGCAGCACGTGGGAAACGGAGATGGCGTTGTAGAGGTCCGTGATGGGATCGATGCGGGGCAGCCCGTTCCCGGCTCGCTTGATCAGCGCCAGCACACTCGGACTCGTCCGCTTCGGCTTCGCACCGAATGCGGCGTAGGCGGCCATCCACTCCGCGATGTGAGGGTGCGCGGTCCAGTCGGTCTCGCCCTGCTCGCGCACGAACGCCTCAGCCCCTGCCAGCGAGTCCGGAATGACCCCTGGGTCGAAGCCCGCGGCGTTCAGCCCCTCGGCAACGATCACCAGCACGTGGTACGCGGGCCAGCGCTCGCGCACCTCGCTCGCAATGGTTGTCCCGTCCAGCAGCCGCTGCGTCTCCAGCGAGAGGTGCTGGTACTCGTCAGTCGTCACGTTGTGCTCCAGGCCTCTACCTTCGTGCGCATAGGGAGCACCACTTGCCCCACCGCGACGCACAGCAACTTATCCACCATGCGACGCTGGCAGATGCACCTGCATCAGGAACGCGCATGCTTCCTCACCAGCCGCGTAGGTGTGCGCCTGGTTTGCCGCGAAGAGCGCGGTCGCCCCAGCGGGAATCGCCTGCCGTTCCCCATTCACGGTCAGCAGCAATACCCCCGAGGCAACGGTGACCACCTCCCGCACACCCTCCGGATGCGGGTGGCTGACATACGTCTCGTCGGGATAGAGCAGCCAGGACCAGTACTCCACCGGCGTTACCCCGGGCACCGTCAGCAACAACCGGGCGGACCCACCCGCTGCCCCCTGCCAGAATGCGGGTACCGTCGCGTGCGAAACCACCTGCACCGGCGCGGGCTCGGGCGCCTCGAAGAGCATGGACATCGGGGTTTGCAAGGCATCCGCAACCCGGACGATGGTGCCAAAGGTGGGGTTGGCGTCGCCGGTCTCCAGAGCGACCAGCGCGCCCTTGCTCACCCCAGCCCGGGCGCAGAGTTGATCGAGGGACAGGCCGAGCACGTGCCGGCGCGCCCGAACCGCCTGCGCCAGGGCGATTGTGCGATCCTCTACGGTCATCGAGTCATTTATCGGTCGCTTTGCTGGTATCATGCGGTCACTATAGCGACTATCATTCAGGGATTCCAGCCATGGTCTATCTCCCGGAACACTTCGCCGAGCATGACACCAACGTCATTCACACGTTGATTGAGGAACACCCGCTTGGGTTGCTGATCACCCTGGGCACGGACGGCCTCTCCGCCAATCACATCCCCTTTGTCCTGGACCGCACCTTCGGGGAAGCGGGCCGGCTGCTGGGCCACGTTGCCCGCAACAACGCCGTCTGGCATAACCACGCAGCAGACCAGGAGGCGCTGGTCGTCTTTCAGGCGGCTGAGGGTTACATTTCACCGAACTGGTACCCCACCAAGCAGGACGCGCACCGGGTGGTCCCTACCTGGAACTATGCCGTCGCGCACGTCTACGGTCCGTTGATCATCCACGACGACGAGAAGTGGCTGCGCGGGCAGGCCGGCCGCCTGACCAAGATGATGGAATCACCGCAGCCTGTCCCGTGGAAGATGGCTGACGCCCCGCGCGATTACCTGGAGACGATGCTGGCGAGCATCGTTGGCATCGAAATCCCCATCATCCGCCTGGTTGGGAAGATGAAGGCGGGCCAGAACCGGGAAATGGTGGACCGCCTGGGCGCCATCGACGGCCTGCGCGGCGACGCCGACCCCGGCGACGCGGCCATGGCGGACGTGATGGCGGCCAAGCTGTAACGCAGCGACGTCTACCATCAGGTTTCGTCCTGACGGAGGAAGGATCTCGTCTGCCTCCCATCCGGCACGGTCACACCACCTCGCTCTATAGTCATCACCGGACCGGTCACGATCACATGGAGGAAGCACCAAACGCATGAGTGACAACATCACGCCCGCCGAGCCGGAGCGGATCGAGATTCAGCACGTCCTCATCTCCTTTGCCGGCACCGGCACGCGGGCTCGCCGTTCGCAGGCCGATGCCGCCGAGTTGGCGGCAACCACCCTGGCCCGCGCCAACGCCGGCGAAGATTTCGACGCCCTGGTGCGCGAACTTACCGACGACTCGCCTCCGGGCATCTACCGCCTCAGCAACAACGGGGTCAGCCCGGCCTCCGGCGAGTACCCGCGCGGGCGTATGGTGGCGGCCTTTGGCAATGTCGGCTTTGGCCTCGGGGTCGGCGAGATTGGCGTGGCGGACTTCGATCCGCGCACCAGCCCCTACGGCTGGCACATCATCAAGCGACTGGCGTGACCGAGGGGGTGTCGCTGCGCTCAGGGGGCGCCGGGCTCACGCCCTCAGGGGGTGAAGGAAAACGAAAGCTGGAAACGTCCCCGCGTCTTCCTTCACCTCAGGAACGAAGTGTCACCTTCTGAGCGCAACGATGCCCCCTCAATCCCCGTAGGGAATCAGCTCCGTTTCGATCTCGCCCATGACACCCAGCTCGACTCGCCGCTCGATGAAGTCGATGATGGTCTGCAGCATCTCCTGCGCGTGGTTGGCCGAGTTCGAGACGACGACGATGGCGAGTGTGGCGGCGCGGGCGTCGTCGAGGTCTTCCACCTCGGCGATACCCGCGTTGAACTGGTTGCGCACCTTCTGCGTGATGGAGCGCACCACCTGCCGCTTGTCCTTCAGGCTGAAGGTGTCCTCCAGGTAGAGCGTCACCCGCGCCACCCCGACGGTCATCGCCACGCGTGCGCCCCTAAATGACGTTGTGCTCCTGGGCCAGATCGCCCTCGGCGAAACGGGACGGGCGGAACGGCGTGAGGTCGATACCGCGCGGCGCGCCCTCCAGCACGAGTTCCGCCATGCAACGGCCGATGGCCGGCCCCTGCATGAAGCCGTGCCCGCTGAACCCGGCGGCCACGGCAAGCCCTTCGGGGCCGCCCGTCCAGCCAAAGAGCGGGTTGTCGTCCGGCGTGACCTCGTAGAAACCGGCCCATCCGCGCAGGACACTCGCGTCCTCGAAGGCGGGACAGCGCGTCACCAGCGCCTCCACCGTCGTCAACATCCACTCGTCATCCACCGTCTTGTTGAAGCTGCTCGGCTCCTCGCGGTTCGCCATCCCGAACAGGAAGCCGTGACTTTCCGGGTGAAAATAGAGCCCGCTCGCGAAATCGATCGTCATGGGCAGGCTCTGCGGCAACGCCGGGAATGGTTCGGTGATGAAGCTCATGCGGCGGTACGGATCAACTGGCAACTCCACGCCGGCCAGCGCGCCGACGCCGCGCGTTTGCGGCCCGGCGGTGATGATCACCAGCGGTGTGGCAATCACGCCCGCCGCCGACTCCACGCCCCGCACACGCCCACCCTCCACGACAATCCCCGTGACCGGCGTTTCCTCGACGATCTCCACGCCGAGCGCCCGCGCCGCCTGCGCGAAGCCGATGGTGGCGCCGTAGGTGTCGCACCACCCATCCTCCGGGCAGAACGTGCCGCCGTAGATGTCGTCCAGCACGACATGCGGGTTCAGTTCCGCAATCTCTTCTGGCGTCACCCAGCGTGCGGGCACGCCCAGCCCCTGCTGGAGCGCCAGGTTGGCGCGGAAGACCGGCTCTTCGCTCGGATCACTCAACAGGAAAAGGTAGCCCTGTTGGCGCAGGCCGATCTCGCGGCCAAAGCGTTCCGGGAACGTCTCCCACACGCGGACGCTCTCGGTGGCAAGGCGAATGTTGGTTTCGGTCGAGAACTGTTGTCGCACTCCGCCGGCGGCGTCGGCGGTGGCGCCCCGGCCAATCTGGTCCTGCTCCAGCACGACCACGTTCGTCATGCCGCGCTCCGCCAGCGCGTGGGCCGTGGCGCAGCCCATGATCCCCGCGCCGATGATGACTGCATCCGCTGTGGCGTTCACCTGTTCCTCCGGTTGCGTTCCGTCAGTCCGTGCTGGGAGTAGTATCGCGCCGCGCGGCGATGATCTCCCGCGCCACCTGCCAGCGCTCCGGCAATCGCGCCAGCATCGCTGCCTTTCGCGCCATCAACGCACTGCGATCGGGGACGCCCAGGTCCTCCAACAACGCCAGGAAGCCCGACGCGTGACGCGGCAACAGGTGCGGTGCATCCTTCGTGAAGACCTGCTGGCAGCGCACGGCACTTGCCGCCAGCCAGAACATGGCCTCGCGATGATCGCCCCGCGCGATCAGCTCGTGCGTGCCACCGATGGCGACGGGGTAGCCTGCCTCGCTGATGTCGGCAGCGAAGAAGAAGGGCGAGCAGATCACCTGCGCCGCGTCCAGGAACGCCGCCTCCAGCGCGTCCAGGCGGGCCGTGGCGAGCTGCGGCGTCATGTTCGCCACACCCAGGTCCTCCAGCAGTCCCGCGTAGATGTCCGGCCTCCCGCACTCTGCCAGCAGGTCGCGTACCGCCTCGTACCGCCGGCGCACGGTTGGATTGCGCAGCCCGGCCACCAGCAGCAGATGCGTCGTCAACCCGGTTGGGAAGAGCCAGGCGTTCACCTGGTCCGCGAATGGAGCATTGGGCGGCGGGAACGGCAGCCGCATCTTCGCCTCGATTTCCGCGCAACGCCGCAGCACCCACACATCATCTGCGTAGTGGTTTGCCACCTCCCGTTGCAGTGCGGTCAGGTGGCCACTCGGGTCCGCCAGCACGCTCGGGCGGTGGAAGCTGCCGGCCAGGTGCGCGTTGCCCAACACCAGCTCGGCGTTCGCCACCTCCGCCAGCGACAGGTAGGAGACCTCCAGCAGCACGCCCTGGTAGCGAAGCTTGCCCGGCTTCTGCGCCGGCGCCTCTCCCGCCAGTACGAGCATGACATCGAGGTCGGAGGTAGCCGGCAGCTCGGCGTCACCTGGCAGCCAGTTGATGGAGCCGTGCAGGAACGCCCCGGCGAATCCGGGCGTCTGGAAACCCTTGGCAGCCACCCAGGTGGCGGCAATCTCCCGCGCGGCGCCGGCGGTGATTCCGCGCACGCCCGCTCAGCCGCCCGCGATGGGCCGCATGAAGATCACGTCCGCGCCGTCGTGGAGCACGCCCGCGCGGTCAGCCTGTTGGCCGTCGATGAAGGGACGCGTCTGCTTCAGGATCGCGGCCGTCGTGTCGTCGTCGCTGGTCAGGTGATGCAGGAGATCGCCTACGGTCGCGCCGCTTGCCAGGGTGACGGTCTCGACCTTTCGCTCCAGCATGTCGCCAATGATGCCGTGGTACTTGACCGTGATGTTCATCGTGGACATCGTTCTCGCCTTCCCGCGCTCTCCTGTCACCGCAATGGGCGCGCGACCTGTAGTTTCCCGCCGATGCTACCTTGGCAGGCAGGCCTTGTGCCCCGCGAGGCGTTTGTGGCATGCGCCCGGCAACGCACGCAGGGGCCAGCACGTCATGTGACGCGCTGGCCCCTTGCGGCGGTCCTGACCCAGGTTCTACTTCGAGGCCGTAGCCCCCGTGGGACGTGCCGTCCCGCCGGTGCCCGGCAGCGGAGACGCACCCGGCGCAGCGGCTGCCCATTCCAGGCCATATCGCTGCAGGGACGCCTCTGTCGGCATCCCGCTGGCCACGTCCCAGCCCGCCATGGCGTAGTAGCGGTCCAGCGCGTGCGCCATCTGCTCCTCGGTGACGTGGTAGCCGTCCGAGGGGCCGCCGGTAAGCGGCTTGAACAGCTTCTTCGGCAGCACGTCGGCGTTGCGGCCGGCGCCCTCGCGTGCGTTGAACAGGCGCTGCATCGTCAGCTTGCGCGCGCCGACCTCCACCAGTTCATCGACGGTGGTGTCCCAACCGGTCACGGCATTCAACGCCTGTGAGAGATGATCCGGGCCATACAACTGCCAGGCCGGCCCATACACGAACTGGCAGACAGACGCCGAATCGAGCACCGAGTAGAACTGCTGCGTCACCAGCGCGTAGCGCACCTTCTCGTCAGAGAGGTTCAGCGGGTCCTGTGGGTCGGTGAGACCGAGCAGGGCCAGGCGCCGCATGCTCTCCTCATCGCTGTCAGGGGCGTAGCTGGGGTCGTGCTCACTCGACTGATGATCCGCGCCAAACGGGTTCACCGCGTAGATGAGCGCCAGCGAGCGCTTCACCTGCGGCATGTGCGCCGGCATCGCGCCGCCCTTGACGGAGGTGATCAGGTCCGCGCCACGGCCACCGAGCCGCTTCGACGCTCCCTCCATGCCCTCGGCCAGTACGTCGCCAAATCCCTCACGCGCGGCCACCATTTCGGCGAGCTGCACCATCAGGTCCGCATCGCCCCACGGCAGCGCCAGGCCGCCCGTATCCTCCAGGGTGATTTCGCCCTTGTCGAAGGCGTCCATGGCCCAGCCGATGGTCGCCCCGAGGGCAATGGGGTCCATCCCCTCCTTGTTGCACATCTGGTTGACCAGCGCCACGCGCTCCAGGTCGGAGACGAGGCAGTACGACCCCAGTGTGGCCAGGTTCTCGTACTCCGGGCCGCCGTAGCGCCCCTCCACACCCAGGTTCTCCACCTGCACCACCCGCTTGCAGCGCACGGCGCAGGCGTAGCAGGTGTCGTTCTTGAGCGTCATCGTCTCGTACATGCGCTCGCCGGAAATCTGCTCCGCCTCGGCGAACACGCCGCTGTCCCAGTTCCGCGTCGGCAGGCCACCCACCGACTGCTGCGCCATCACCGTTTCGGCTGTGCCGTACTTCTGCAGCCCAGCCATGGCCACATTGACCCGCACGTTCTTCGCGCCCCATTGGGTCAGCTTCTTCAGGCTCTCCGGGTCGTGCGGCGTCACCTTGCCCGTGCCGCGCACCACGATCGACTTCAGCTTCTTGCTGCCCATCACCGCGCCGGTGCCAGTGCGGCCCGGAGCCCGGGAGGTGTAGGTGACCGGGCAGGCGTACTTGACCAGGTTCTCACCGGCCCGCCCGATGGTCATCGTCTGCACCTTCTTGTCGCCGAGGTCCGCGAAAATGGCATCCTCGAACTCGCCGGTCTGCATCCCCCAGTACGCGCTGGCGTCGCGCAGCTCGTACTCCCCGTCCTTGATCCAGAGGTAGACCGGGGTTGCGGAACTCCCCCTGATGACCACGCCGTCGAACCCGGCCATCTTCAGTTCCGCCGGGAAAAAGCCACCCACCTGGGCGTCCCCGATCAGGCCGCTGAGCGGGCTCTTGCAGTTCACACTCATCCGGCTCTGCCCGGAGATGGCGGTGCCGGCGAGCGGCCCCGTGAAGAAGGTCAGGACGTTCTCGGGACCCAGGGGATCAGCGCCAGCCGGGACCTCGCGCAGGACGTAGTCCATCCCGGCAGCGGCCCCACCCATGTGGGTGCGGTACCAGGCGTCACCCTTCTCTTCCACCGCGACCGTCCCGGCGGTGAGATCGGCAACCAGAATCTTCCCGGTGTATCCGTGGCTCATGTGCAATCTCCACGTATTGGCGAGCGATGTTGCACGTCCTAGATGCCACGCCACCGTCGTCTAGACAACCCGCTTCGTGAGAGCCGCAAACGGCCTTGTTCAGGAAAACCCGCGCACGTACGCCACTTTTCTCGATTCTGCCACACTCCCACACGGCGATTCGTTATGCACAGCCCGTCAAGACGGCTCTGCCCGGCCTCGCCAGCGGCCTTCTGGCATCTCGCTTACGAGCGAATCGTGGCTGAGTTACGCTGACGACTGCGCGATTCCTGAAAAGTGCGGAGTGGCAATGGAAGAGTTCGAACTGATCGTGGCCCTGATGGCCGTCGTGATCGGGCTGGACTGGCTGGCCGGCCGTCTGCGCGTGCCAGCGCCCATGCTGCTGATGATCGGCGGGTTAGTGATGGGCGTCGCGCCGTGGACACCGACCATCAAACTCGAACCCGAGGTGGTGCTGGTCATCTTCCTGCCGCCCATCATCTTTCAGGCCGCGCAGCTCACTTCGGTGCGCGATTTTCGGGCCAATTTCGGGCCGATCTCGCGGCTCGCCGTTGGGCTGGTGCTGGTCACCACGGCGGCAGTTGCCGTGGTGATGCACGCCCTCATTCCCGAAATGACCTGGGCGGCGGCGTTCGTCCTTGGCGCCGTCGTCTCGCCGCCTGACGCCGTCGCCGCCACCGCCATCTTCCAGAGCGTCGGCGCCCCACGTCGCATCGTCACCATCCTGGAAGGCGAAAGCCTGATTAACGACGCCAGCGCCATCGTGGTCTACACCTTCGCGGTGGCCGCCGTCGTCACCGGCACATTCTCGGCCTCTGCCGCGGCAGCGGAGTTCGTCGTCGTGGTCGCGGTCGGCGTGGCCGTCGGCCTGGTGACCGGCAGACTGCTCGGCGAACTGGTGAAGATCCTCAAGGACCCGGCGCTCGTGGCATCCGCCACACTCATTGCGCCAACAGCCATCTACGTATTGGCCGAGCGGTTGCACGGGTCCGGGGTCCTCGCCGTCGTCACGGCCGGCATTGTGCATGGCTTCCGCTTGTCCCGCACGATGACGCCGGAGGCCCGCAGTCGCAATCGCATGATGTGGGACCAGGTGATGACGATCCTGGAAGGGCTCATCTTCATCCTGATCGGCTTCGAGCTCGGCGCGTTGCAGGATGTGCTTGACCGCGAAGATTTCCTGGTGGTGCTCGGACACTCACTGGCCGTGCTGGCGGTGCTGATCGTCGTGCGTTTCGCCTACGTCTTCGCCGGCACCTGGGTCTTTCGTTCGCACATGCCAATTCAGCGCTTTCATCACCGGACCGGGCGAGACGGCCGGCCACGACCTCCAGCACCTGCTCCGCTCGACTGGCGCGGCCTCTTCCTGATCGCCTGGTCGGGGCTGCGCGGCGTCGTGTCACTCGCCACTGCGCTGGCGCTCCCACTAGTCACCGACAGTGGCGCGCCATTCGACCATCGCAACGAGATCATCCTGATCACGGCAGCCATCATCGTCTTCACGCTCTTCGGATTTGGGCTGCCGCTGCCGTGGCTGGTGCGCCGCCTCAACCTGGCGGACGATGGCTCGCACGAGCAGGAGATGATGCTGGCGCTTGTCACCATGCGGGAGGCCATGCACAACCAAATGCGCCTGGTTGCGCTGGAGGACCCCGCCATCGACGAAATGGTCGCCCCGATGCTGCGTGACCTGCAGGCGGAACGCGAGGCCGCCGGTGAGGACGCTGTGATCACCTGGGAGGAACTCGACGCCCACGCCCGGCCCCGGCGAGAACTCCGCGGCCGCATGGTGGAAGCCGCACGCCTGGCGGTGCTGGAACTGCGCGACCGGGGGCTGATCGGCGATGAGGTCCTGCGCGAAGTCGAGCATGATCTCGACCTCCAGGCCCTGCAGTTGATTCAGTAGCGACAGTCGGCTGTCCGCTTGCGGGCCGGTACTCAAACCAGGTGGGCGTCACCACCGACCGCGATGTCACCCGGCGCCACGACCGTAGCATAGACACCGAAGCACGTCTCATGGAGATCACCCACGCGGCGCAGGAGTTCGGGCCGCTCGGGCAAATCGTCCTGCGCCATCCCGATCATCACGCAGCGCACGGCACCGCCCGTGATGCGCAGGCGCACCTCACCCAGCCGCACGACGCGGCCGATCCAGGTGTCCTCGACAAAGCCGTAGCCGGGGACATCGATGACGACGTTCGGGCGGAAACGCTGGGCGTCGGCCGCGGCCAGGCCGAGGGTACGCAGCCCGGCGGTCGTGATCAGATGCAGCGGGCTGTCGTCAAAGTGCGAAATCTCTGCCTCCCGCACCAGCGTCACCGGCAGCCCAACGTGGGCCGAGAGATGGTCGTGGAGAGCAGGGTCACTGCCCACGATCGCCTGGCCGTCCGGGAAGGCGATCACCGGCGAGTCGCCGTCATAGGCAGCCGCCAGGTCCAGCAACCCCTCCATTCGCCGGAAGCGGCGGGTGGATTTTCCGCTGCCGAACTTGCCCTCCGGGGTGCGCAGTGCGTAGAGGCGATCCCCGGCCACGCCGCGCGCATCGACGCGGAGCGTATCGAGACGTTCCCCACGTAGAGACTTCACAGGGTAGCGGTACAGGGCCACAACCGGGCCCAGACGCGTAGTGGTCATGGCCGCAGTTTAGCGCGGCGAACTCAGGCGGAGGTTCCGAACACGGTCGTCCAGTACCAGCCCCACTTCGATCCCGGCACCTGCTCGCGGCCGATCCCGATGTCGTGGAAATCTCCATCCAGCATGTTCTGGTTGTGGTCCCTGCTGATCTTCCACATCGCAAACACCTCGGCCGCCGAGTCCTGGACAGGCCCGGCCGCGATGTTCTCGCCAATCACTCGCCAGCGGTACCCGGCGGCAGACGCGCGATTCCCCGCGTCCTTCCCCTGCTTGTTGACATGGTTGAAGTAGTTGTGCAGCCCCATGTCGAGGGAGTGCGCGGCGGACGCGGCGGTGAGCTGCGTATTCAGATTCAGCGCTCGCTTGCCCTTCTGCTCACGATAGGCATTGATCAGCCTGAGAAATTCCTGCTCTTGCGCATCCACTTCCCAGTGCGCAGGAGGATTGCTCTCGGTAGATGACCCCTGCTTCTTCCGCTTCTTCTTCCGGTGCTTCTTCTTTTTGGCTTCAGCGTCATCAATGAGCCAGCTGCCGGCAACAGCCCCGAATCCAGAAATCAGCAGTCCGCGCAGGACGAGCCTACGTCGTGTCCACCGTGTTTCGGTTGTTGCTTCGGCTTGCGTGCTGCGATCCATGCACCTTGAACCTTCCCTGGAATCGAACGAATCGCGACCCATCCTCGCCCATACTACCTTCATCAATCGCAAAACGCACGATAACGCGGTAACCGGTAATACATGATGCCATGATGAATATCGCTGGTTATGTCTTCTGAACGGGGCGTAGATGAGACCGGAAGTGCCGACAATCGGCACTATCGCGCCGTCACTAGTATGAAAATGGGGTAAATGATGACTCGAGTTCTGTACGTACAGTGCAGTCCGCCTGGAGCGGCCTGCCACCCGGGGTTTTTTCGCTGGCATTCCATGCAAAGCCGGGGCGGTCCAGATGCACAGGTAAGCTTTTCGGCGAGAAACCGGGGAGTGTACTTACTCTAACTTCATGAAATATGGCATAAAAATTTACCCTCTGGAATCAGAGACCGCCGGAGGCCCAGGTCCGGAGCGTGAGGGCCTCAACACGCAGCAGAATGACCTCACGCTGATCTCGGGTTCCTTGCAATGTCACCGCAGAATCTCAAGGCGGCAAGATCATTGCTGCCGTACAGTGGACATCAGGGTTCCCATCCGCCAATGTGTATGCTAATTTCTCGACACCATGGCCGACCCTACCACGTACGCAACGACGGCGTTGCCCCGGTGGCCAACCAGCCTCCTCGGACGCGACCTCGAGCGCACGTTTTCCCGAACTTGCCTGCTGGAGCGAGCCGTTCCGCTGCTGACCCTGACGGGCCCCGGCGGCGTCGGCAAGACTCGGCTTGCCCTGGCCATCGGCGAGGATGTAAGCGAGCACTTTGCCGATGGGGTGGTCTGGATTGATCTCGCACCGATCACCAACCAGGAAGCTGTCACCCGCACGGTGGCCGCCACCCTTGGGCTGACGCACCATCTGCCACGCCCGGTCCTGGCGGATCTCACGACGTACCTGGCCTCCCGGCAGGTCCTGCTCGTGCTCGATAACTGCGAGCACGTGCTGGCTGGCGCGGCAGACCTGGTGGGGAGGCTGATCGCCGCGTGCCCGGCACTCCAGTTGCTGGCCACCAGCCGTGCACCGTTGCAGGTGCGTGGCGAACAGGTCTGGCCGGTCGCGCCGCTCCCGGTTCCGCCAGCCCTGACCAGCAGGGACGAGATGGCCCGGAGTGCCGCGGTTTGCCTCTTTGCGGAACGCGCCCAGGCGATCCGGCCGGAATTCAGCCTCCAGGGCAGGACCATCGAGACGACGGCCGCCCTCTGCCGCGCCCTCGATGGGCTGCCGCTGGCGATCGAACTCGCGGCAGCGCGCAGCACCATCCTGTCGCCCGAAGCACTCCTGGCCCAGATGACCGACCGCCTCACCGTGCTCAGCGACGGCCCGCGTGATGCGCCGATTCGGCAACAGACGATGGAAGCCACAATTGCCTGGTCGTACGATCTGCTCGCTCCGGAGCAACAGGAACTGCTCCGCGCCCTGGCGGTCTTCTCCGGCAGCTTCACGCTCGACGCCGCGCAAGCCCTTGCGGCGCCTGACGACGCGCCATTCTTCGACTTTCTGCGCCGTCTTGACGCGCTCGTGACCCAGAGCCTGGTACAGCGCCTGCCCGGCGACGGCGAACCCCGGTTTCGCATGCTGGAGACGATCCGCGCCTTCGCATTGAAGCAGTTGCGAGCCGCTGGCGAGGAAGCGCCGCTGCGAACACGCCACGCGCAATGGTTCCACAGCGCGACCCTTGCGCAGGAGGTCTGGGTTGCCATCTTTCTGCCTGAGAGCAGCACTCGCTTCGACCGCCTGGCGGAAGACCACGCCAATCTGCATAGCGCGCTCGCCTGGATGCAACTGCGCGGCGATGTTACCGGGCTCCTCTCGCTGTCGGCCGAACTCGTGTCGTACTGGTACCTGCGCGGCCATCTGCGCGAAGGCCGCGAGTGGCTTGAGTGGGGCCTGGCACGGGCCGAGGGTGTCTCACCCCGCATCATCGCCCACGCCCAGGCGGCGCTCTCGCACCTCACCCGTCACCAACACGACCCGCAGAGGGCGCTGGACCTGTGCGAAGCCAGCCTGCGTCACTACCGGGCGGCCGGCGATCACGCCCGGATTGCCCGTGCCGCCGCCCACGCGGCCACCATATCCCTCGATGTGACTCCACTCGACACCACTGATGCCTACCTGGCCGAGGCGCAGGCCGCGTATGACCACCTTGAAGATGAGCCCTGGGCGCAACAGGCCAGTCGGCATCTGCGCCTCCTACCGGGGGTTATTGCGAAGAACCGGGGCGATGTCGTGCTGGCGGAGACCCTGCTCGCGGATCTCGTCGCCAGTCAGGAGCAAAGCGTGGCGGACTCTGGCGGCAGTCAGGCGATCGCCTGTTGGCCGCTCTTCGTCTGGGGAGCGGCCGCACACCTGGCGGGACATCTTCCGTTGGCCTTCGCCCGCTACCAGTCGTCACTGAGTGCTGCGTGGCAACATCAGGAAGCGCGCTGCGTGGCCATGTCCGTCACCCGCGTTGCCAGCATTCTGGCCGCCACCGGCCGGTGGCGGGAAGCGGCCTGGGTGCTGGGGGCAACGGAGACCTACAGCGATCTCATTGGCCTCGACTTCACCCGTGACACGTGGAGCCTGACCCGCGCGTTCGGCGTACCCGAGCCCTGGCAGGGGCCGGACGACTACACCGGGCAAGCCCGGGCCATTCGCGATTCCACCCTGCGCCGGGGTCCTTACCCGATCACACCGATTCCCGATCCAGCCAAGGCCGACGCCCTCTGGCGCACTGGCCGCACGGTGCCCATGGAGCAGGCAGTCACCTACGCGCTCGCGGTGCGGCTCGATGCGGTCCCCTCGGCCGAACTCCGGGCGCGGGCTCCGGAGGTGGTTTCCGCTGGCGCACACGGCATGTCGCCGCGCCAGCGCGAGATTCTCTCCCTGCTCTGTCAACGCCTGACTGACCCGGAGATCGCGGAGCGCCTCTTCCTGAGCCCCCGCACCGTGGAGGGGCACGTGACCCAGATTCTCAACCGGCTCGGAGCTGCCAACCGCCGCGAAGCGGCCGCCCGGGCCGCCCGCGAAGGCCTGGTGTAACGCGGGACGCAGGCCCCGACCCTGTCTCCCGACCCGGAACGAGTACGTTGTACGGATGGCAGCCTCCTGCCCATCCATGATGGTGTGTCGCACGCGCCGCGCACCGGCTGGCGCTCCAGTTCCGCAGCAGGAGGGGTATCCATGCGCCGTCACACCCTGATCACTGTTCTGGCCAGCGCGTTGCTTGGCCTCATGATTGCCGGCACGACCGCCCAGGACCGCCCCCCTGCCGACGCAGCACCCGGAGCGCCGGGCACCAGCGGCGTCCCGTTGGGGAGCGTAGACCCGGTGGCTGCCCCCGGCTACAGGCTCCAGATCGTCGAATTGACCTGGGAACCCGGCGCATACGCGACGCGCCACTTCCACCCGTCAGCGCTCGTGACCTGTGTCCAGGAAGGCGCGCTCGGCTTTGTCCTGCAACAAGGCGCCGCGACCATCACCCGGGGCGGCACAGCCGACGCGCCTGGTAAGCCCGAAGCGCTGGAACTGGACACCGAAGTCGTCCTGCAACCGCGCGATTGCATTGCGTTCGATCACCTCGCCTCGCATATGGAGCACACCGGCTGGAACGCCAGCGACGGCACAACCGTCCTCTGGGAAGCTCGCCTGTTCGACCCGGAGCAGCCGTTCACGACGTACGTGAACGACCAGGGCACACCGGTCGCGCCATAGCTCATGCACCAGGCGTGTGGGGTCCACCTGATGGTCGGCGCCACACGCCTGTCTCGCCCGAAAGGTGCGCCGCTTTCCCTCAGCCGTAGCGGCGCCGGGCTGCAGATACCGCGCAACGCCATCGAAGAAGCGCTGGTTGACCAATCCATTGGCCTTGGGTTGGCAGTGCAGGTCCGCACCCCCGGCGGCGGTAAATCGCAGGAGTTCCTTCGGTCCCGCCACGCCGTCGTACAGCCGCCGCACCCCGCGCCGGCGCTTCGCTGGCCTGACTGCCGCGCGCCGGGACATGCCGCCCGGCGCAGATCCCGTTTCCTTGCCCACGTCCACCCTTCCTGATGCGACTTCGACCTCCTGGCAATGCGGGGAAATGTGTCTCCATGTGGATGAACATTCGCCCGGAATCGCCATGGCCACGAGGCACCGTCATCGAAGCCACGGTGCGCCGGCAGGCAGCCAGTACGTCGCTGTGCGGAGGCGGCGCGTCGTGGTCACCCCAGGGTTTGACGCCCCCTGCCCCGCCCGCGTAGCGTTCCACCATCCAGAACATGCTTCGCTGCGCGAATGGGGAGGATGGCGACCGGTGTACCAGGTGCCCAGCAATACCTACGATGTCGTCATTGTCGGCGGCGGCCACAATGGGTTGGTGGCGGCGTGCTACCTCGCCCGTGCGGGCTACTCGGTCTGCATCCTGGAGCGCTACAAGGATGTGGGCGGGGCCGCGTTCTCCGAAGAGATCGAAGGCGCGCCGGGGCATATCGCCTCCACCGGCTCGTATGTGCTCTCGCTCGCGCCGCAGAAGGTGCTGCAGGACCTGGATCTGCTGAACAACGGCGTGGAACAGATCAAGCGAAATCCGCGCTCCTTCGCCCCCTTCATGGACGGCGAAGACGGCGTCGTCTTCTGGGAAGAGATGGACGACACCGTCCGCGAGATCGCCCGCTTTTCGGCGCACGACGCGAAGGCGTACCCCGTCTACGACGCCATGATCGAGCGCGCCTGCGAGATCATGGACCAGTTCATCCTGCGCAATCCGCCCTCCTTCGCCGAGTTCGTGTCGCACTTCAATCAGCCGGGCGATGACCATGTGCTGAAGTTCATGGTGCTCGGTTCCGCGGCGGATTCTGCCGAATACTTCTTCGAGTCCGACATCATGCAGGCCGCGGCCTGTGCCCTCGGGCTTATTGGCACCTTCCGTGGCCCGCGCGATGCGGGCACGGGCTATGTGAAGCTCTACCACGCCATGGGCATGGCCACCGGCAAGCGCGGCGCGTGGGCGTACCTGCGCGGCGCCATGGGCAGCTTCACGCAGGCACTGAAGCGTGTCGCGCTACAAGAGGGCGTCGACATACGCACGGGCGTCGAGGTCGATCACATCTGCGTCGAGGGCGGGCGCGCCACCGGCGCGGTCACCAAGGACGGGGAGGAGTTCCACTCTCGCCTGGTCCTTTCCAATGCGGACCCGGTGCGCACCTACCTCAAGCTGGTCGGCAAGAAGCACCTGCCAGATGATTACGCGCGGGATATCGAAACGATCCAGATCACCTCCCCGGTGATGAAGATCAACCTGGCCACCGACCGCCTCCCGGAGTACAAGGCGCTGCGCAAGCGCGACTTCTCCCTGGGTCAGCTGGGCGGGGTCCACATCGGCCCCAGCATCGACTACCTGCAGCGCGCCTACGAGGATGCGCGGCAGGGCCGACCGGCCGACTGGCCCTTCTTCTCCATCCACGCGCAATCGGCAGTGGACCGCTCACTCGCGCCCGAGGGCGGAGAAACGTTCTCCATCTTCACCCAGTTCTTCCCATATGAGCTGGCAGAAGGGACCTGGGACGAGCGCCGGCAAGAGATTGCGCAGCACGCGCTCACTCGCTTCTCCCATTACGCTCCAAACATGGCCGACGCTGAAATCACGATGCAGGTGCTGGCTCCGCCGGACATCGAGGAGCGCTTTGGCCTCACGGGCGGCCACATCTTCCAGGGCGAGTTGGTGCCGGAACAGGCCTTTGACATGCGCCCGGTGCCTGGCTCGAAGTCGTACCAGGGTCCTATCTCCGGCCTCTACCTGTGCGGCTCCGGCGCCTGGCCTGGCGGCTGCGTGATGGGCGCGCCCGGCCACAACGCCGCCCACGAGGCCATCGATCGCCTGCGGGCCGGGGAGTATCGGTAACAGGTCAACACCCCACAGGGCGCGATTCAGCAGGGCGGGCGCGATGGTGCGCCCGCCCTGCTGCGTCTTCACGCCGCGCCCAGTGTCGTGCGATCGCCGTCATCAACCGCATCAAGCAAGAACCACTCCCGGCTGGCACGGCGTATGCACTATTGGGCTCGTGCCTTCACGGGTCATGCCAATCGCGAGGCCCCGTGGACACCAGAAAGGGAGCATCGACGGCATGGTTGATCAACTGTTGAGTGGGCTATTCGGCTCCAACGACACCGATGATGTCGATACGCAGCGCAGGCGCGCGCGGGATTTCGCCGACCGGGCGGAACGCAATCCGCACGAACTCGATCCCAACGAGGTCTTGCAGAACTATCGGGCGACGACATCTCGCCTTTCACCGGACCAGTATCAGCGTGCGGCCGAAGAAGCCTTCAGCAAGATGTCGCCAGAGGAGCGACGCGAACTGAAGCGCGAGATGCGCCGTCGTTCCCGCATGCAGAACCCGCATGACCAGGACGATGACGATTCGCCGGCGGTGCTGGCCCAGTCAGCGCAGCAGGCCCACCAGGAGCACGAGAGCAGCGGGGGCCTCGCCGGGCTGTTCGGGCTCGGCGGCGACAACAAGACCGTCGATAACGCGAAGAGCGGACTTGAAAACATCCTGGACAACCCGCTAGCCAAGGTGGCGATCGCCGGAATCGCGGCAGCGGCAGCCAAGCACCTCGCTGATCCCAATCGCTGATCCCACTCCCGCACAAGGAACCACCGCGGCCGCGCATGGCGCGGCCACGGTGGTTTCGTCTGCCATACTCTCGCCCAGGAAGACAATTCGCCGATCGCCCAGGTCATTTTTCCAGGAGTAACGGATGTCTGTGTCCCGACCCGCTCCGCCCGGCGCCCCGGTCACCGAGAGTCCACTCGGCAGCGTGGAGAACCCACTGTCGATCGTGCTCAATCATGGCTTCTTCACCTCCGCGCACGACGACTATGCCACCCTGCGCGCGACGTGTCCCGTTGCCCACGCACGGTTCGAGCAGTTCCAGCGGCCTGAGCCTGAGAGCGGCTCAGAGCGGCGCCGGTCGGCGCATTCCTCTTTCGTGCCCGACATCTGGCTCATTACCCGTTACGATGACGCCGTGGCGATGCTGCTGGATGACGAAGCGTTTTCGGTCAACCCCCTGAGCGCGCTCACTCCCGAGCAGCGGGCCGCAATTCCTCCCAGCCAGGAGTTCCTGCCCCTGTCGCGCTCCCTCCTGACGCTGGATCCTCCCGATCACACCCGGCTGCGCCGCCTCGTGCAACCCTGGTTCAGCGGGCGCGCCATCGAGGCGCTACGGCCACGCATGACCGCGCTGGCCGAAACGCTCCTGGACGCAGCGGAAGCTGAAGCGGCAGAGCGGGAGGAGACCGCACTCAACCGCCGTCTGGACCTGGTAACGGCCTTTGCCTATCCGCTCCCCGTCATGGTGATCAGCGACATGCTGGGCATCCCCCATGAGGATACGCCGCAAATTCGGCGCTGGGCCGCAGTCCTGCTGGAACGGCGCGGCGAGCAGATGACCCCGGAGCAGCGCGACAGCATTGATGCCTTCGCGGATTACCTGCGAGCGTTCATGGAGGAGAAGCGCCGGTCTCCCGGCGACGACCTCACCTCCTTCCTCGTCAGCGCGGAAGAGGCAGGAGATCGCCTCGATTCCGACGAACTCCTCTCCATGGTATTCGTGCTCTACGTGGCGGGACACATCACCACGGTCAATCTCATTGGCAGCGCCGTCGTGGCCCTGCTGGCGCATCCGGAGCAGATGGCGAAACTGCGCGCCAATCCTGGGCTCACCCGCAATGCCGTCGAGGAAACCCTGCGCTACTGGGGCGCCGCGGAAATGATCTTCCCGCGCATCGCCCTGCACGACCTGGAGCTGGGCGGCGTCTCCATCTCGGAGCGCGAACGCGTGACGGTGAGCCTGGCTTCCGCTGATCGTGACCCGGACAAGTTCACCAATCCGGATGTCTTCGACATCGAGCGCACGGACGCCAACCGGCACATCGCCTTTGGCAAGGGCATTCACGTCTGCCTCGGCGCGCCACTGGCCCGCCTGGAGGGTGAGGTCGCCCTGGAGGTGTTGCTCCGGCGCTACCCGAAGCTCCAACTGGACATCCCTGTGAAGAATCTTCGCTTCCGCGACACGTTTCTCCGGGGCTTCACCGAGATCCCACTACGTTTCCAGGTGGCGTCCAGAGTCGATCCGCACAATCCGGCCATTTGCCCAGAAGGCATGCCAGGCTGAGTGTCTCACGCAACATCCTGGCCCGAGCTGGCTTCCCCCTCGGGGTGTCGTCCTGTGTCTGGCGAGGGACCTTGGTTGCCGCTGCCACCCTGCGAGGCTGCGCCCAGCGTTCCCGGTTGCCCAACGCCAGGAACGGCTCGTCTCAACTTCCCTGGGCGCCTTCCCAACGCGGAGTTCCTGCCAATGCCCCTCCCCCGCCGCGACGTGCGGCGCCAGGCGGCACACCCGCGAAGCGCTTGAACGCAGTGACCGTACCGTCGCCTCGGGGTAGGCAACAATCGCCCTCCTGGCGTCGCGTTGAACGCGAACGCGCCGCTGCCCACGTAGAGGCAGCGGCGCGAACCTACGAGGAGAGGAGCGTTACGGGGCTGGAGTGCTGGCAGGAACTGCCGCGATGGAGAAGTCCACCCAGTCATCCAGCAGCCACTTGCCGTCCTTGATCACGAAGTAGAACAGTAGGGTTTCTGGCCCGAGTTGCGGCGCAGCCGGATCATTGATGACCACGAAGGCCGTCGCGCGGCCGTCCGGGAGTTGAGAGATATCGGTCACCGTCACGAGGCGAATCTGACCCGGCTCCGGGCGGGGCGACGCCGTCGCGATACGCTCCTGGGCCGTGCCGCGCAGTTCGGGTGTCTCGGTCAACTGCCAGTACGTGCGGATAACGCCATTGTCGGTCATCAGGGCCGCAGCGCGTGCGATGTCCCCCGCGTTGAAGCAAGCCAGGATTTCACGCGCGGCTTCCTTGACCGAGACGGACTGCTCGGAGTCCATGTTCTGGCCCAGCGGGGCCGTGATCGTTGGCAACGCCGGCGGGGTCACCCCTTCACCCGCCAGCCCCAGCAGCCCGGCAATCTGATCCGCCGGTCGCGGATCGGTCACGCACTCCCCCGGAGTGACCACACGCGGGTTGGTTCCGTCGTTATCATCCTGATAGGCAGCAGCAGGCCCGGCCAGCATCAACGTGGCCAACGGCACGATCGCGAGTGTGCGCCAAACCTTCATCCAGTCGTCCTCCTTGTTCACGGCGCCGTCGCACGGCACAGCGCTTTCCAGCGGCTTCTGCTGTCTCCCTGCAACGATCGTGCCTCAGTGTAGGCGTGCGGGATGCTACGCGACGGAAATCTGCTCCGGATCTGGCTGCTGGCAACGCCGCAGGCACCTGGATGCTGCGCCCCGGCCGGGAGGGATCATGCGAAGCAGTACCGCAACTGCGGGAAACTGCGCCGGAGCGAAACGACATCTTCGCGCACGTGGTCCGCGCTCCGACGGGCGAAAAGGACGTCGGAAATCAACTCGGCAATGAGCGACATCTCCGGCTCCTTCATGCCCCAGCGCGTCACTTCCGTCGTGCCGATACGCAGCCCGCTCGGGCGATCCCAATCTTCTGGACGATCCGAGGGGATGAGGTTCTTGTTGACGATGATGTTTGCGTCGGCCAGCCGGAATCCGGCTGCCTCGCCGCCACCGAGCGCGCGGACATCGGCGATCACCTGGTGCGTTCGGGTGTAGCCCTTGTGCGCCGCCAGCATCGGCACGCCCTGGGCGTCCAGGGCGGCGGCCAGCGCCTGCGCGTTCGCCACGATCTGGCTCATGTACTCGGCCCCGAACGCCAGCATTTCGGCGGCAGCCGCAGCCAGTGCCGCCACGCGGTTCACCTGATGCGTCGCCGCCAGCGTCGGGAAAATGGCGTCAGTGATTGGCACGGTGAGTTCCGGGTCGTTCCAGGCAATCACGCCGCTCTGCGGCCCGGAAAACGTCTTCCCCGCTGAACCGGTCAACACCGCCGCGCCCTCTGCCAGCGGGTCCTGGAACTGCCCACCCCCGATCAACCCGAGCTGATGCGCCCCGTCGAAGAAGATGCGGCCACCCCACTCGCTGACAATGGCCGACATCTCGCGCACCGGGAACGGGAAGAGCGTCATCGACGCGCCGAGCGACACCAGCCGGGGCTGGATCTCCCGCGCGGCGACGGAGAAGGCGTCCAGGTCGACCGTCAATTCGACTGGGTCCATCGGCACGTCGTGGATGCGCAGGCCACGCACCCCCGCCGGGCCATCCTGACGGTTGCTGGAGTGCCCGCCGAAGGGCTGGGTCACGCTCATGATCACATCACCCGGCTGCGTCAGCGCGGTGTAGACCGTCATGTTCCCGATCATGCTTGCCACCAGCCGGTGGTCGGCGTACCGGGAGTGGAAGACGCGCTTCAGCAGTTCGACGCAGAGGGCTTCGATCTCGTCGATGTACTGCGTCCCGGCAAACCAGCGGTTCGCCGGGCCAATGTGCCCCTCGGCCGCACGCTGCCCGACCTCGGCGGAAAGGAGTTCGCGCACCACGGGGCTCATCGGGGCCTCCGGTGCCAGCAGGTTCAGGCACTCGTCGCCGCGCCAGCGCGCGTTGCGCTGCACGGCGGCCACAACCTCCCGCTGCATGGCGGCTGGGTCGCCAGCGCGATCGAGCATATCGCTCGCCCACTGCAGTACCCGCGCATCGTGGACTTCCGTCGCGTTCAGGACATCGGTCATCGGGCCTTCTCCTCTTCCAACTGTTGAACGGAGCGTGTTTCTGGAGACGCGAATGTCTCGGCCAGCAAGCGGCCCAGCGTCAACCAGTTGTCCTCGACCAGGTCACCCGTTCGGCGCGGCTCGCCGCCCAGTGCGGTGACGATGATTGCGTCGTGCTGGGCCACGGACTCGCGCCCGGCCAGCGCGCGGAACCGCGCCAACTCCAGACGGCGCACGCGGGGAAGCAGGCGCTGAAGTGACCGCTGCAGCTCACCGTTGCCCACCCGCGCCACGAAGACGGCGTGAAACGCATCGTCTGCCGCCAGCGCTGCCGGCATTTCCCCCTGACCCAGCGCCGCCGCAAACGCGCTGTTCGCCGCGCGCAGGCGAGAGAAATCTTCCGCCACAAGCAGCGGCACGGCGTGCCGCGCCGCCAGGGCGTGCAGCGCCGCCACTACCGGCACCGCCTCTCGCGCGTCGCTCTCCCGCAGGGGCGTCACCCGTGTTTGCGACCCCGGGGCCGTCTGCACCAACCCGTCGTCCTCCAGGCGCTGCAACGCCTCCCGCACGGGGGTGCGGCTGACGCGCAGCTCAGCCGCCAGGTCGGCATCCCGCAGCCGCGAATCGGGCGGTAAGGCGCCGCTGACGATGGCATCCAGCAGCGACGCGTAGACCTGCTCACGCAGGGTCTGGCGCGGCACCGGAGCAAGCGTGGCGATCATCAGGTCGGTCCCGTCAGTCATATGTAATATATCGCATATTGATCCCCTGCTTGTCGAGAGGAACCACGTGCATGCCTGACGCGAGGTCTCAGGCCAGGACAGTGCGGCAATCTTGCTTGCGGCGTCTGGCTCGCCGGGAGCCAGGGACATCCGCCGACAGCACGCTTTTCACCCGCGCTGGCCACACACCCTCGCCGCAATTCGCACCAGGAGGGCAGGCCGTGCCCCCGACCCGCACATCTTGCCGCGTCCCCTGTTCAGGCGCAGTCCGTCACCCCCATCCGCCTCGGCTTTGCGTACGATTCCGCACCAGGCACTCAGCGCATTTGGGACAGGGGATTGCAAAGGATGGCCGGGACTCTGCTCATCGGGTATGACGTCGAGTGGCTCGACGCCGGGGATGTCACCGTCCCCTTTCTGCAGCAAGCGCAGAATCTGCACAACACGCTCAACGCTCCGGCCACGATGTTCCTCGTCGGCCTGACGCTCGAGCGTTGGGTACCCGAGTTCCGGCGCATCGCCGCCGATCCGCTCTTCGATATCCAGCAGCACACCTGGTCCCACCGCCTGCTGAAGACCGTGCACATGGATGACGGCAAGTCGGTGCGCGTGGTACGCGGTATTCCCCTGCCCGAGATTCGCACCGAAGTGCTGCGCACGTCGGACCTCATCCGCAACGTCCTCGGCAAAGAGGCCACCGGCATTACCGGTCCCTACAACTACTACCGTGGCCTGCGCGACCGTCCGGAGATTCTGGAAACGCTCTATGAGTGCGGTATCCGCTTTACCCGTTGCGATGGCCGCAACGCCCAGGACTGGCACCCGGTGTCCATGGACCTGCAACCCTACTGGTACGACTGCCATGGGTTCGGCGACGTGCTGGAAATCCCCATCCATGGCTGGCACGACTGCGTCTACCGGGACGAGGTCATCGGCTGGGATGACCTGCAGGGATATGTCGATTCAGTGACACCCTACCTGGATCGCGCGGCCGAGCGCGACGAGGTCTTCTCGCTCTGCCAGCACGACTGGTCGAGCATTCGCGCCGATCCCGAGATGCGCGCCACCAACGCCATCATCCGTTACGCGCTCGATCGCGGCCTGCGCATCGTGACCTACCTGGATTACTACCAGGAGCGCCTGGCCGAGCGCGCCGCGCAGGCAACACTCACAGCGGTCGCAGATTGAGTTCACCGCTGCAAACCGGCGCTATCGTATCTGCCAGGAGACCGGTTCGAGCGCCTGGCCGTTTGGGAGCGTCGCCCCGAACTCGTTGAAGTTCATCCAGATCTCGGCCAGGCCGCGCCGGGAAACGCGCACGCCTTCTGGTAGCAGCGCGTGCGAGATAGCGCGCTCGGCCAGCAGATCGCTCAGTACCTCCCGGATCAGCGACGGAGACCACGCCCCAAGGGTCACCGCGTTGCCGTGGCGCACCACCGCCGCTTCCCCCGCCTGCGGGCCATCGTCGTAGCGCAGCAGCGCGGACCCGCCGTGCAGGGTGTAACTCTCGGCCCAGATTTGCACCTCGTGACCGCCAGCGTGGCAAATCAGGCCGGGGCGCATCGAGTCCACGTTCCGCAGGGAGCAGCCAAGCAGGGGGAGCAGTGGACCGGGCTGGCCATCTTCGTGCACCCGGCCGGTCGGCGTGCGGTAGGCCGTGCGCGGCCCGGCCAGAAAGAGCGCGTCCGCGGCGGCGTGAATCAGGCGCGCTGCGCGCTCCTCGCCGACGATCTGGAGCGCGGGGGCAACAATCAGGTCATAGCCGGCAAGGTCGTGCTCCGGGTGACGGATATCGACATCGACGCCCAGCTCACGCAGCGCGGTGTAGAAGAGCATCGTTTGGCGCCAGTAGCTGGCGTCCGCATGGTGCGGCTGCGCGTCGTACGCCCACGCGCTCTCGTAGTCGTGCAGCAGCGCTACCCGAGGGGTCACTGCCGCATTGACGCGGCCGGCAATTTCCAGACCTGCTATCTCCATCCCACCCCGGTCCAGGGTGTTGTCGTGGCGCAGCAGGCCAGAGTGCATCAGTTCCTGGGCCACGGTCGCCGCGCGCCAGCGGAAGTAACTGATGACATCGCAGCCGTGGGCGTAACCCTGCGCGGTCCAGAGCGAGACCGCGCCGGCCGCCGGCAGCGGGTTGTAGGGCGCCCAGTTGATCTGCCCCGCCTGCTGTTCCATCACCCACGGCCCCTGGTTGTGCCCCAGGATGCCCCGGTAGAGATCGTGGCTGAACGAAATCAGGTCCGGGTGACCGGTGCGCGCCCAGCGCACCTTCTCATCGGCGGTCAACCAGGACAACTCTACGCCGCCCGTGGGGTATGAGTCCCACGAGGCGAAGTCGAGCCCCTGCGCGACCGCGTAGTGATCAAACCCGTCCTCGAACCGCATGAAGTTGTGGGTGATCCACCGCCCCGGCGAAAGCTGGCGCAGAATGGCAATCTGCTCCCCGTGGAACTCCTGCATCACCTGGGAACGATGGCGGTAGAAATCGAGCAGGTGCGACGGGTTCGGGCTGGCGGGCAGCGCATTTGGCAGGCCGATCTCTTCCCAGTCGCTGTAGCTCTGGCTCCAGAAAACCGCGCCCCAGGCCGCATTCAGCGCCTCAAGCGTTCCGTAGCGCTCGCGCAGCCAGGCGCGAAAGGGGGCCAGGGCGGCGTTGCCCCAGGCCCGGCCCGTGTCGTGGTCAGCAAGTTCGTTGTCGGTCTGCCAGCCCACCACCGCCGGGTGCTCGCCGTAGCGCCGCGCGATCTCGGTCGTGATGCGCCGTGAATGCTCGCGGTAAACCGCCGACGCCGGGTCGTAGTGGCGGCGCGAACCGTGCTGCATGACCCGGCCATCCTGCGCCACCGCCAAGATCTCCGGGTGCGCGTGCGTGAGCCACGCGGGTGGCGTCGGCGTCGGCGTGCAGAGGATGACGAGGAGCCCCTCTTCCGCCAGCGTCTCGATGGCCGCGTCCAGCCATTCCCATTCGAACTCCCCTGGTCGTGGTTCGATCTTGCTCCACGCGAACTCGGCGATACGCACGTAGCGCAGGCCCAACTCGCGCATCTGCCGCGCATAACCAGCCCACATCTCCTGCGGCCAGTGCTCCGGGTAGAAGCAGACGCCCAGCGCGAACGCCTCGCGGGAATCAACCAGGTCCATCATCAGGTAGCTTCTCGCTCATCGCGCCCGGCCAGGACCGCGATCATGGTCTGCGCCGTGCCGATCGATAGTCCCTCGTACACCCCGAGAGAACGCAAGTCCTTGTCTTCAGAGACGACGGCGTCCGCGCCGCCGGCCAGGGCTGCGGCCAGGAACATGTCATTGTGCGGATCGCGGCAGATACGGGGAGTTTCGACGGGACGCACGAGCGTTGCAGCAGCGATTTGTCCCATCAGAATGTCTTGATAACGCGTCCTCATGCGAGAAAACCGGCGTTGGAGCTCCGGCCGGGACAGGATATCCATGTACTCATTACCAATAAGCCGAGATGCGATCCAGACGTACTCATCGCTGCGGTCAAAGAGCAGTTGTCCCTGCGCGCCCTGGGAACCCACGAGTCCCCGCACGAGTACGACGGTGTCAAGGACGAGTTTCACTCCTGAGGCAACGGTCGTGCACGGCGAGAGGGAGCAATTGCCTCATCGATCAACGCAAAGAGGTCTTCCTCAGAGATTCCACTCTCCCGC
>DAOUDE010000082.1:0-50294 GCA_034431475.1 Thermomicrobiales bacterium
CGATCCGCTCATCCTCCGCCTTGCGGTGCATGATGCCGACGACCGCGACGTCCTCCGGCGCGATGTCGCAACCGATCTCTTCCCGCGCTTCGCGGATTGCCGCCGTTGTTACCTGCTCGCCACCATCCAGATGCCCGGCCGGCACGCTGTAGTTTCCGTCCTCATAGCCTGTGTTGAACCTGCGCAGCAGCAGCACCTGCTCGCCGCGGAGAAGGAAGAGGTGGACGGCGCTGACACACGCAAACCTCGATCGCGTCATGGTTGTGCCCGCCTCGCTCCGGCGCGACGCCCCTACCCCTCGAGAATCAGGATGCCCAGTTCGGTCGCCAGGGCGTCAAACTGCGCGGGCGTGATGATGATCCCGTGCAGGTCATGGCGTTTCAGGTTCCAGCCCGTCAGGTTGGCGCCCCGCAAGTCGGTCTGGAAGAACGTTGCTTCCTGGATATCCGCGCGGGTGAGGTCGCAACCGACAAACGAGGCCTTCGTGAGATCGGTGAGTGAGAGATCCGCCTCGACGAACGAGCAGCCTGCCCAATCCATCCTCGCCAGCGATACACCCCGGAACGCGGCGTAGTTGAGATTGCAGTTGGTGAATGCCGCCCCGGTGAGGGTGACGCCATTCTGGAAATCAACTCCCAGCAGTTTGCAGCCCTCGAAGGAGGTCGAGAAGACGTTGCAACCGGCCACGCGCGCGTGGCTGAGGTTGCAATTCCGGAACACCGACGCATTGAGCCGGGTTCCGGTCAAGTCAGCGTGGACAAATGAGCACCCGTCGAAGGTGCAATCGGCAAGGTCCTGATGATCGAGCGTCATGCCGTCAAAGACATAATTGCAGTAGTCCTGGCCGCCGACCAGGGTATCGAGGTCGTCCCATGGACGCGGCGCGGTCTGCCTGGTCATCGTGTGGCCCTCCGCCGGAAAGGGTTCCCGGAACGTTCCTGTGCAAGCATCTCACCTGCACAGCCCCTCCTGCTTGCCTCGCCCGCCTGCGGCGCGGTGTTCCCGCATACTGGCGCGATGAGTATGGCTTCCGCCGAGATTGGTCCGTCCGGTCTGGCAGCCCACCTTCACGCGGCGTACGGCCTGGCGATAGCGGCGATTGCCAGCGTGCCAAAGGGTGAGGACGCCGACGACTACCGTGCCACGACCGGCGCGGGGCAGCGGTACTTCGTCCGGGCGCAACCCGCACGCACGGCGACTCGACTGGAGGCCGCCCTGGCGGCCTCGGCGGCGCTGCGCGTGCAGGGGGACTTTCCCGGCATCGTGGCCCCGCTGCCCACGGTACACGGCGCGTTCACCAGCCGCGTGGGGGATACCATCGTCGCGGTCTTTCCGTTTGTGGACGGCACGACCGCCACCGACCAGGTCTTCAGCGAAGCCGACTGGCAGCGGCTGGCCGCGATCATGGCGGCGCTGCACGCCAGTGAACTGCCGCGCGGTGGCGGCGTGCTGCCGCGCGAGACGTTCGGGAATCCCTTTGCCTCCACCATCAGGCACGCGCTCCAGCGCGCGGCGTCAACGGAGGCGTGGCCGTCTCCCCTCCAGCGGCAGGCGGCGGCGCTGCTGCGCGCGCAACACGCGGAGATCGCTGCGATGCTGGCGCAGTTCGCGCGCCTCGGGGAGCAGGCCCGGCGTCTGGCTCCCAGTCTGGTCGTGACGCACGGCGACCCCAACCTGAGCAATATCCTGCGCGATGCTACGGGCGACCTGTGGCTGATTGACTGGGGCGGGCTGGGGCTGGGTCCGCGCGAGCGCGATCTCATGGCCTTCACGGGCGATCGCTTTGCCAGCTTCCTGGAGGCCTACCTCGCCCACACGGGCCCGGTCCGGCTGCATCACGATCTCTTCGCCTTCTATTCCGCCCGCTGGGTGTTGCAGGAGATCGCCGATTACGCGGCGCCCCTCCTGCTTGCGCCGGGCGATGCGGACGCCCAGGCCCATGCGTGGCGGGAATTGCAGCCCTACCTGCCGATTCCGCACGCCGCCATTGCCGCAGACCACGCTGCGGTGCAGCGGGCGCTCGCGCCCTTCGTGCGCGCCGGGCTCGTCCGGCCTGGCCCGGTGCTTGTCTGAGCCGGCGCATGGTGGGCCATGTCGAGAACCGGCGCGCGGCTCCGTCCTTGCAGTGAACGCGGCCACACCGGGTGGCCCCGCAACGAGCGACACGCGACAAGGAGTAGACGATGCCCAAGTATCTCTTCCTCAAGCACTACCGGGGCGCACCGGCGGCGGTCAACAACGTGCCGATGGAGCAGTGGACGCCAGAGGAGTTCGACGCCCACGTGCAGTACATGCGCGATTTTGCGGCCCGCCTGGAGGAAACCGGCGAGTACATCAGCGGCGAGGCGCTGGCGCCGCAGGGCGCCTGGGTGCGCTATGACGGCGAGGGCCGCCCGCCCATCACCGATGGCCCGTTCGCCGAGACCAAGGATCTCATCGCCGGCTGGATGATCATCGATGTCGATTCCTGGGAACGCGCGGTCGAGCTTGCCGGCGAACTGTCGGCGGCGCCGGGCGCGGGCGGGCAGCCGATCCACGAGTGGCTGGAGGTGCGCCCCTTCCTGACCGCGCTGCCGGTCATCACGGAGTGACGCGGCGTGCATGAGGCCCTGCTCCGCACCCTCACCCCGGGCGTCATTGGCATCCTCGTCCGTCGCGGGGCCGACTTCGCGGCGGCCGAGGACGCCGTGCAGGAGGCGCTGATCGAGGCGGTACGCACCTGGCCGGGCGACCCGCCGCGCGACGCCAAAGGCTGGCTGGTCACCGTGGCCTGGCGCAAATTCCTGGACGCCGCCCGCGCCGATGCCTCGCGGCGACAGCGCGAGGAGCGCGCCGGGCGGGAGGCGATTGCGGACACGAGCGAGGAGGAAGTGGATGACACCCTCTACCTCTACTTCCTGTGCGCGCACCCATCCCTCACCCCCGCCTCGGCCGTCGCGCTTACGCTGCGCGCGGTTGGCGGCCTGACCACACGCCAGATCGCGCAGGCGTACCTGGTGCCGGAGGCGACGATGGCGCAGCGCATCAGCCGGGCCAAACGGACGGTCTCCGGGCTTCGCTTCAACCAGCCCGGGGACCTGGCCACGGTGCTGCGCGTGCTCTACCTCGTCTTCAACGAGGGGTACTCCGGCGATGTCGACCTCGCCACCGAGGCGATCCGGCTCACCCGCCAGCTTGTCGCGCTGACGAACGAGCCGGAGGCCGCCGGGCTGCTGGCGCTGATGCTCCTGCATCAGGCGCGCCGTTCTTCCCGCACCGGCCCAGGCGGCCGCCTGATCCCCCTGGCCGAGCAGGACCGCACGCGCTGGGACACCCGCCTGATCGCTGAGGGGGTGGTAATTCTGCAGGCTGCGCTGGCCCGGGACCGGTTGGGCGAGTACCAGGCCCAGGCCGCGATTGCGGCGCTGCACGCGGACGCGCCAACGGCAGAGGAAACCGACTGGGTGCAGATCGTGGCGTGGTACGACGAGCTGGTGGGCCTGACCGGCAGCCCGGTCGCCCGCCTCAACCGGGCCGTCGCCCTCGGCGAGGCCGCTGGCCCGCGCGCTGGCCTGGCCGCACTCGCCGAGCTCGACCCCGCCCTCCCGCGCTACAGCGCCGTTGCGGCCTACCTGCATGAACGCGACGGCGATCTGGCGACCGCCGCCCGCCTCTACGCCGAGGCCGCCCGCTCAGCGGCCAGCCTCCCTGAGCGCGACCACCTCACGCGGCAGGCCGCCCGCCTCAACGCCCGGTTGCGGGGGTGACCTGGTCACGCAGTCTCATGCACTCCACGGTCGTCCTGCGCCGTCACCGCGAGCACGCCATCGGCCCCGGCGATCGCCCGATCCAACGGCAGGCTTTCCCCTTGCGCCCACGCCCCGGCGAACGCGGGCAATCGGCTCGTGGCCAGCCACCTTCAGCCGCGGCGCCAACCCAAGCAGATGCCCAATGGCGGGAGCCGCCTCGGCGCGATGCTCCCTGTTGTCGAGAACCAGGAGTGCGGCCCTGGCCGCCAAAGCATCCCGCAGGCGATCGATCAGCGGTTGCCCGCTCTCCTCACGCAAGCCCAGCGCCGTCGCAATGGCCGGCAGAACAAGCGCGGTGTCGGTCAGGGGCGCGAGCGGGACGAAGAAGACACCATCGGGGAAATTGCCAAGCACCTCGGCGGCAGCCTGCAATGCCAGACGTGTCTTCCCCGTGCCGCCCGGGCCGATGAGGGTTACCAACGTGACGTGCTCGCGGCGCAGGAGGTCGGCGACCTCGTTCACCTGCTGCTCCCTGCCCAGGAACGGGGTCGGCTGACGGGGGAGATTGTGCGGGCTCGTGCCCAGTGATCGGAGAGGCGGAAACGTGGCCGGCAGGTCGGGGTGACGCGCAACACACCGATCATCGCCTGGTGATCGCGTTCCCAGAGCAGGGTGGAGCCTTCGATGTCAGTGATGACGAAGGTAACGGTGCCCCCCGGAAGCTCTGGCATTGACGGTCTCCGGCAGGGCTGTCGCGGATCAGGCGCCGCACGAATGTCGCACGCGACAGCCCGTTGCTTGCCGCGGGCGAGGATCGCTCCCGGCGGCGAAGGTGGGCCTCCTCGGTCTCAGCCAGGGTGGATTGGCGTGAGACGATCCGCATACCTCAGGCAGTTCCCTCTCTGGCGCACCAATGCCACGCTGTCGCTCGCGTTGCAATGGTGGTCCGTGTGCTCCCGGCCTGAGCAGAACGCAGACCTTCTGGAGTGCAGGCACGCGCTTCGGGAGAGCTCAGGAGGGTGGGATGGACGCCATGATCTACACCAGCTACGGGCCGCCGGAGGTTGTTCACCGCAAAGCTGTCGACAAACCAGCCCCCATGGACAACGAGGTCCTGGTGCGTGTCGATGCGGCTGTTGTCTCACGCGGGGATTGCACTGCTCGCAAAGGTTCCCCGTCAGTATTCGCCTGGCTACGGGCCTCATCCGGCCCAGGAAGCCGATCCCCTGGACCAATCTGGCCGGGGATATTGAAGCGGTGGGCAAGGCAGTCACCCAATTCAAGCCCGGCGACCAGGTGTTTGCCGCAACCGGCGCCGAGTTCGGTGCGCATGCCGAGTACCTCTACCTGCCGGAAGATGGGGCGCTGGCGGCGAAGCCGGCAAATGTGACGTATGCGGAGGCAGCCGCCATCTGCGAGGGGGGGTGACCGCGCTCCCGTTCCTGCGCGATCACGGAAAGATCCAGCCTGGGCACCACGTCCTGACCAACGGCGCGTCCGGCGCGGTCGGCAGCTCGGCCGTGCAATTGGCCAGGAGCTTCGGGGCCAACGTGACCGGTGTCTGCGGCCCTGCTAACGCGGCGCTGGTCAGGTCGCTGGGCGCCGACACAGTCATCGACTACAGCCAGGAGGACTTCACCCGGACCGGCCCGACCTATGACCTCATTCTCGACACGGTCGGAAACGGCTCGTTTGCCCGTAGCAAGGCGGTGCTGAAGCCGGGCGGGGTCTATGTGACAACGGTCCTCACGCTGGCAAGCTATCCGCACATGCTCTGGACCGCCAGGATCGGCAACAAACGCGCCATCATTGCCTACTCCAATTTCCGGCCGGCCAGCGAGAAGGCGAGCGACCTCCACATTCTCAGGTCGCTGGTCGAGGCGGGAATGCTCAGGCCCGTTATCGATCGGTGCTTTCCCCTGGCCCAGGCGGCCGAGCGCACCGGCGCGTCGAAACGGGGCGCAAGACGCGCAACCTGGTCCTCCAGGTGGAGCACAAGAACGGACGCGCAGCATAGCGGCGCCGTTGGTGGCGAGGAGCGAGCCGATGGGGCCATCAAGGCGCTCGGTGGCTGGATGGCGAACACGTCGGCGGAAGTCAGCGCAGCTATCGCCGGTCAAACTGCGGATCACGCACCTGGCAACCTGCGGGAGACGCTTTCGCCAGGCTGGAACATTCTCCGCACCGGTGCATACTGAGCGCTTTGGTGCCGGTCTCTTTCCTGGTGAGGAGTCTTACCGAACCGATGAGCGCTGTCATCCCGGAGCACTACACCGACCTGCTGCAATCGGCCGCGCTGGCGCATATCGCCACTATCGGGCCGAAGGGCGAGCCGCAGAGCAGCCCGCTCTGGTTTGGCTGGGATGGCGAGTTCCTGCGCTTCGCGCAACTCGTCGGCGCGGACCGCAAGCGGCGCAATCTGGAGCGCGACCCGCGGGTTGCCGTCTCAATCGTCGATCCGGCCAATATGTATCGCTACATCGAGGTGCGCGGCACGGTGGAACGCATCGAGCCCGATGTGGACCGGGCGTTCATCAACGCGATGGCGCGGAAGTACTGGGGACAGGAGGCCTACACCGAGGGCAAGCCGGACGACGAGTTCGTGGTGGTGGTGATCCGGCCGGTGCGCGTGACGGGGATGGGGTAGCGCCGCCACTCCGGGTGATTCCTGCGGGTCGATGGGAGGAACTCCCCCGCCTGGCGTCGAGATCACTGACGCACTCACGTCGTCTTGTGGGTCGACTCGAGAATGGCATACGGTTGGGCGTACGCCATCCTCAACGTACCGCTCCGTCCGCCAGCCGGTCGAGTATCTCCGCGACCACGCGCCGTTCTTCCGCGGTGAGTGGCGCCTGCGGGGACACCGGGTCGCCGACCGGATACCCGAGGTGGGTGAGCCCGGCCTTTACGCAGGCGGCGAGGTTGAAGCGCGCGAACGCTTCGTTGATGCCCCATAGCTCCCGCTGCAGGGTCATCGCCTCGTCCCAGCGACCAGCGCGGCACAGGTCATACAGGCGCACGCTTTGCCGCGGCGCCAAACAGGCCGGCCCAGCCATCCAGCCGACCCCGCCGATCAGCATAACGGTGGCCGGGATGTGGGACGAGGCCGAGAACACGCGCAGGCGCTCGCCGCACCGATTCATGATCGAGAGCAGGCGGCCCGTGTTCGTGGAGGCATCCTTGATAAAGCGGATGCGTGGGTGCTCGGCGAGCCGCACGATGGCGTCGAGGGTAAGATCGCTGCGCTGGAACTGCGGGTTCGTATAGATCACCACCGGCACGTCGACAGCGTCAGCAATGGCGCGAAAGTAGCCTTCGACCTGCGCGTCCGCGAGGGGAAAATAGGCCTCGAGGATCGCCAGAATGCCGTCCGCGCCGAGCCGCTCACAGGTGCGCGCCTGTGCGACCGCATCGGCCGTGGAGGCGGAGGCAACGCCCGCCACCACCGGCACCCGCCCTCCTGCCGCTGCGATAGTGGCGCGCACCACCTCTTCCCGCTGTCGGCGATCCAGGTAGGCGAACTCGCCAGTCGAACCAAGCGGAGTCAGGCCGTGCACGCCGGCGTCGATGAGGTCCGAGATAAGGCGGCCGAGTACGTCCCCCAGTACGCGCCCCGAGGCATCGACCGGCGAGACCAGGTAGGGAAACACGCCGTGAAAGTCATCCATGGCTGCCTCGATCATGGCGCGGCGCCCCACCCGGCGCCTTCAGGGTCATCCTTCGCCGCATGTGGGTGAGAGGTGGTCACGGCAACGCGGCAAGGGGAGCCGTGGTCAACGGTTGTAGAGCGACCTACTTGAAACATCAAGACCAGGCAGCGTTTCGCGGGCCAGGTTCGTCACCCCTGCGCGACGATCTCGCGGAGAAAGGCCGCCCCGCGTTTTCAGCGCGCTGGACCCACTCCGTGGCCCTTTCCAGGGGATGACGAACACCCTGGCGCGGCGCACCTGGCGAGCATCGGTGAGTGAGGGCTCCATCCTGGAGTTCCGCATCACCAACCTACGGCTGGCAGACCCCTTGCCAGGCCCTGTCGCTCATGGCGTTACGCCGAGTCCGGATGCACCAGCAGGAATGGCCCCGGAGCGCGTGCGATGACGCGGGAGCCAACGCTGCCGGACCAGAGCGCATCCAGGCCGGTGCGGCCGTGGGTGGCGAGCGCGATGATGCCGTTCCGGGTCCGCGCGGCGGTCGTGATGGCCTGGACCGGGTCACCGCGCATCACGGATGCCACGACCCCCAATCCGGGGTTCTCATCGCGCAGGCGGCCGGCCAGCACGGAGAGACCGCGCGCCACTTCCCGGGCCTCGGCGTCCAGCGCGGCGTTGGCTCCCGAGGGCAGCAGCCGGGCGGCGGCGGCGCGGTCGCCGGGCATCGTCTCGGCCGTGGGCACCACGGAGAGCAGGTGCAGCGGCACTCCAAGCGCCTGCGCCATGCGCCGTGCGCCGGGTATGGCGACCTCGCCGTGCCCTTCGCTGTCCAGCGCCACGATGACCTCACCGGGGGCAAAGGCCGGCGGCGCATGGCGGCCGGTACGCAGCAGGAGCACCGGTGGCGCGGCGTAGCGAATGACCCCCTGCGCCACCGCGCCCATCAGCCAGGAGCGGGGATCCGTCACCTCGTGGGTGCTGAGCAGGATCAGCTCCGCGCCCTCTTCGGCGGCGTGCGCGGCGATATTGAGCGGCACGTTCCCCACGGGGACTTCATGGACGTGCCACGTCACGGCCACACCCTGCGCCTCAAGCTGCTCTGCGATGTGCTGCAGGTACCGCTCGGCATCCGGCTCCGTTGTGAGATGCGGCTGCCCGTGCACATGCGCCGGGGCGTTGCGCTCCAGGGTGTGCAGCAAGCTGATACGTGCAGGCAGGCGCCGCGCCAGGGTCACGGCCGCTGGCAACACCGACTCGGCGGCGGCAGAGCCATCGAGCGGCACGAGCAGGGCGCGGGGGCTGTCAGATGGAGGCGGCATGGGTTGAGCTCCTGATCAGCCGAAGAAGGTCTGGTAGAGCAGGAAGATGTTGAGGCTGATGATAAGCCCGGTGATGATCGTCGCGACAACGGTCGTCAGCTTCCGGTTGACCAGGTCGCCCATCAGATCGCGGCGGCTGGTGAAGATGACCAGCGGCACCAGCGCAAACGGAATGCCAAAGGAGAGCACCACCTGGCTCAGGACCAGGGCGCGCGTGGTGTCCACACCGAATCCGATCACTGCCAGCGCGGGCACCATCGTGATCAACCGGCGCAGCCAGATCGGGATCGAGCGGTGGATGAACCCCTGCATGATGACCTGACCGGCCATGGTGCCGACCGTGGCGGAGGAGAGGCCAGAGGCCAGCAGCGAGACGGCAAAGATGATGCTGGCCGCACCGCCCAGTAGCGGCGCCAGGGTTTGATACGCCTGCAAGATGATGTCCGAGTCGGCATCGACGGCGATGCCGCGCGCCCAGAACGTCGAGGCCGCCATCATCAGCATGGACACATTCACCAGCCCGGCGACGCCCATGGCGATCAGGATATCGATCAGCTCATAGCGGAAGATGCGCCGCTTCAGGGCTGGTTCCTGCACCGAGATGCGGTTCTGGGTCAGCGCGGAGTGCAGGTAGATGACGTGCGGCATCACGGTCGCGCCCAGGATGCCGGCCGCCAGCAACACGCTCTCCGTGCCCTGGAAGCGCGGGTGCAGGATCGACTGCGCGGCCAGGCTGAAATCGGGTTTGCCGAGAATCGTTTCCACCAGGTAGCACAACCCGATCAGCCCCACGAAGCCGGTGATAACGGCCTCCAGCGGGCGGAACCCGAAGCGCTGCAGCGCCAGGATGGCGAAGGTGATAAGGGCGGTGAGCAGCGCGGCCGGGAAGAGCGGGATGCCGAAGAGCAGGTACAGGCCGACCGCCGCGCCGAGGAACTCCGCGAGATCGGTGGCGATCGCCACGACCTCCGCCAGGGCCCAGAGCACCCAGGTCACCGGGCCCGGTGCTTCCTGGCGGATCGCCTCCGGCAGGCTGAGCCCGGCGGCAATGCCCAGCTTGGCCGAGAGTGCCTGCACCAACATGGCCATCAGGTTGGAGGCCACCACCACCCACACCAGCAGGTAGCCGAACTGCGCCCCGCCCTGGATGTTGGTGGCGAAGTTGCCCGGGTCCATGTAGGCGATGGAGGCGATGAAGGCCGGCCCCAGGAAGGGGAGCAGCCGCCCGAAGAAGCCGCGTTGCGAGCGGCCCTCCAGCACCTCGACAGCATGGTGCTCGGTCGTTTTTGGCGGAGTCAGCGGATCGGCCATCGGTTCCCATCATTCCTGCCGCGCGGCGCCAGGGTGAGCGTCCGGGATTCTTTGCTGCTCGCAACATGGAAATGCACGATGCGCGGTCCGACCCGATGGCGCTGGAGCGACTAGTTTAGTCGAAGCTAATTATGCACCCAAGTTGACAGCTCGCCCAGCAAGAAATTGACCGCCGAATTGTCCCGGAACGACCTCACACACCCTGTGCCCTCGCGTTCTATTTGCGTGGCACGAATGACGGGCGAAGGCCCACGCTGAACGCCACGCAGGGTGGGTGTTCGTCAGACACAGGAGCCAGCAATGATCAACGCGCACGCCGTGGAAACGGAAGCCGCATTTCGTCGATTCGAGTGGGAGCGGGCCATCATCGAACACGCCCGGGCAGACGAAGCCACGCGTCGGCCTGCCGCGAAGCGCCATTTCCCGCGTCTCTCCCTGGGGGGCTGGGTGCGCACGCAAGCCCAGGTCACCATTAGTGTCCCGTGGTTCGTGCGGCAGGGTGCGCCTGCCTGCAATTGAACCTTTCGAGTCGATTCGACGTTGTAGATATCGATAGACCATTCCGATTTCCACGCCACAGGAGCACCTCATGGAAGCCATCATCCTCATCGCCGCCTTTGGTCTGTTGACCCTCCTCGCCGTTGCCGCCCTGCGCTACGGCGTCGATTCCCGCCACGGGTTCGCGAGCACGGATCGCAACCCCACCCTGCGTGGGTTCGTCGGGAGCCGCTAACCCTTCACGCGGCGCGCTGATTGCCGTTGCCATCCCAACAGCCAGCCCCGGCGCGCCACGTCGTTCCCTACTTCCTCCTCCCTCCCCTCCCTTTCCCCGGCCACGGCCCGTGCATCCCGCACGGGCCGTGGCTGTTTGTTAGGGTTGGTGCGCTGGCGCGCGTAGGCGCGGAGTTTCAGCCCGGGAGCGCTCTGGTTGCGGCTCATCGCCCCTTACCAGTCCCCTTTCCACCGCTCCCTTCAGGTGTCATCTCGAGCGGAGTCGAGAGATGACACCTGATGGAGATGACACCTCTCACATCGTTGTCTAGGAGATATGATCCTCTGGCATACATACCTGCCGCCGTGACATTGCGGGTGAAGTAGGCCGGCACCACAGGAGATCGTTCCATGACGGAATCAGCTGCCCCGGCCTTGTATGGCGTGCCGCGCTCGGCGCGCAAGCACGCGGCCAACCCGCTCCTGCGGGTGGAGGGCCTGGTCGAGCGCTCCCTGGCACTCCGGCCCGCCGACCTGGATCGCCTGCCACGCCGCCCCTTCGTGGGCAGCATCAGTTGCATCCAGCGCGGCGACATCCCGGACACCGACTGGAGCGGGTTCGAGATTGCCGATCTGCTCGCCCTGGCCGCCCCGTTGCCCGAGGCGCGCTTCGTGCGCGTGTGCGCGGGGCCGTATGCGACGCCGATTGCGCTCGATGTGGCGGGCCGGGCGCTCCTTTGTGACCAGCTTGGAGGTGAGGAATTGCCGCTGGAGCGCGGCGGCCCCTGGCGGCTGGTGATTCCCGAAACGCGCTACTACACCAGCGTGAAGTGGGTCGACCTGCTGCAGGTTACCGCTGAGCCGCCGGACAACTCCGCCGAGCGCCTGGCCCAGGTGCGGAATCGCGGCCGCGCGCTGTAGCCCGGCCTGCGTCACCTCCGTCGCAACGCGATATGTGCAGCGTGCGCGCTTGACACCAATCAGGAAAGATGTTTCGATCGTTGCTCCCGGGCAGAGTGGCCCGAGCGCACGGTGACGTGTGACCACAGCAAAGGAGCTCACCCATGCTGCACCTTCCCGGTCGTCGCACTGCGGACTCCCGCGGGTTGAGCCGCCGCCGCCTGCTGCAGGGCGCGGGCGCCGCCGCCAGCCTGACCCTGGCCGCATCGACCCCCTTCTTCCGCACCGGCGCCGGGGCGGCCACGCTGCGGCAGACGCCGACCACGCGGGATATCTCCGGCACCAGCCTCAGTTTGCTCCTGTGGAGTCACTTCGTGCCCCGTCACGATGAGTGGTTCGACAAGTTCGTGGCGGAATGGGGTGAGGCGAACGGCGTCACCACCCAGGTGGACCACATCAATACCGCCGATATCCCCGCCGCCATCGCCGCCGAAATCTCGGCTGGCCAGGGGCACGACATCGTCGAGCACATTGCCTCGCTGGCGCAGTACGAGAAGAGCGTGCTCGACCTGACGGACCTGGTCGAGGAAGCCTCTGCCCGCCACGGCGAGCAGTTGCCGATGGCCAGGCGCAACTCCTACAACCCGACCACGAACGTCTACTACGGCTTCTGCCACGGCTTCGCGCCCGACCCCGGCAACTACCGCCGCTCCCTCTGGGAGGGGGTCGAGATGGCGGATGGCCCGGCCTCGTGGGATGACCTGCTGGCGGGCGGGGCCCGCATCAAGACTGACCAGGGCGTGCAGATGGGCCTGGGGATGTCGAACGAGATCGACTCCCGCATGGCCGCGCAGACGCTGCTCTGGGCGTATGGCGCCGCCGTACAGGATGCCGACGAGAACGTGACTATCAACTCGCCGGAGACGGTGGCGGCGGTCACCTATATGGCCGACCTCTTCAAGCAGACCATGACGCCCGAGGTGTTCGGCTGGAACGCGGCCAGCAACAACCAGCTCCTGGTGGCGGGCCGCGCCTCCTACATCCTGAACTCCATCTCCGCCTACCGCACGGCCCAGAAGGACCAGCCGGAGGTGGGGGCAGATATCTTCTTCCGCACGCCGCTGCTGGGGCCAGCGGGCGAGGAAGCCGCGCTGGCGCATGGCCACGCGGTCTTCATCTCCATGATCCCGACCTACGCCAAGAACCCCGATACCGCCAAGGAGTTCCTGCTCCACCTGGTCAACAACTACGCGCAGGCGGCGGAGCAGAGCGAGCTGTACAACTTCCCGGCCTGGCCCGAAACGGTGCCAGATCTGGAGAGCTGGCTGGACAACGACCCGTACGGGTCCGAACCGGCGGACAAGCTGAACGTCCTGAAGACGGCGAACGACTGGACCACGAACCTCGGGCACCCCGGCCCGGCCAACGCGGCCATGGGCGAGATCTTCGCCCTGCCGATCCTGCCGAACATGATGGCGCGCGCGGCCCAGGGGCAGCAGACGCCGGAGGAATCGGTGGCGGAAGCCGAGACGGAAATCAACGCGATCTTCGAACACTGGCGCGCCGAGGGGCTCATGGGCGGCGGCGCCTGACGCGCGGATATCGTGTCGTCTCGAGCTTGTCGAGAGCCCTCGTCTGACCGGCACGCAGCGCAGCACGAGGTTCCTCGACAAGCTCGGAATGACACGTCTCTGGCTCCGGAATCGTTCGTAGAAAGCCGCACCGCATGGCAGTTGTGGAGGTGCGCGACCTCGCCAAACGCTTCGATGGTGTGGCGGCGGTCGATGGCATCAGCCTCGCCTCAACCGACGGGGAATTCCTGGTCTTGCTGGGGCCTTCGGGCTGCGGCAAGACCACCCTGCTCCGCATGATCGGCGGCCTGGAGCGGCCGACCGAGGGGCAAATCCTCATCGGCGGCCGCAACGTCACTGATCTGCCGCCCCGTGCGCGGCAGATCGCCATGGTCTTCCAGAGCTACGCGCTCTACCCGCACATGAGCGTGCGCAATAACATCGCCTTCCCGCTGCAGGCCGCCAAAATGCCGAAGGCGGAGCAGGAGCAGCGCATCGCCTGGGCGGCGGGCATCCTGGGCATCGACACCCTGCTGGAGCGCAAGCCGCGCCAGCTCTCCGGCGGGCAGCGGCAGCGCGTGGCGCTGGCGCGCGCCCTGGTGCGCGAGCCGGCCGTTTTCCTGCTGGATGAACCCCTCTCCAACCTCGACGCGCAGCGGCGCGCCTCGGCGCGCGACGAGCTCCAGGGGTTCCAGCGCCGCGTTGGGACGACCACTATTTATGTCACGCACGATCAGGTCGAGGCGATGGGGATGGGCGACCGCATCGCGGTCCTTGACCAGGGCCGCCTGCGGCAACTGGGCACCCCGGCCGAGATCTACGATGACCCGGCGGATACGTTTGTCGCCACCTTCCTCGGCTCCCCACCGATGAACCTTGTGCCCTCGGAGGATGGCCGGGAACTCCTCGGCTTCCGGCCGGAGCACTTCATCCCCTGGCCTACCGATGGCCGCCTGCACGATGACCTGGTGCGCTTTCCGTTCCATGTTCACCGCGTCGAGTACCTCGGCGCGGAGCGGCTGCTCTACGGCGAGATCGGGGACGCGAAGGCGGTCGCCCGCTTCCCGGTTACGGTGGGGCTGCCGGTGGAAGTTGGCGCCACGCACGACTTCGCGGTGCCGCGCCGCGACCTGAAGCGTTTCGACGCGGCCACCGGGCTGCGCATTCCCGCCGGGATGCTGGTGTGAGCGCCGCAACGAGCACGCGCGCCGGGGCGCTGGCTCCTGACATCGCGCCGGTCTCGCCAGAGCCGGAGCCTGCTGGCCGCTACTGGCTGGACAACGAATCCTTCCTGGCGCGGGTAATGCTGCTGCCAGCGGTGATTTACATCATCGCGCTGGTGGGGGTGCCGCTGGTGCTGGCCATCCTCTACAGCCTGAGCGACGTCACCGTGGGCGACCAGAGCCTCGACTTCGTGGGGCTGCAGAACTTCCAGGACGCATTGGCGAACACCACCTTCCGCACGGCGCTGCGCAACACCTTCCTCTTCACCATTGTCTCGCAGATCGTCGTGCTGGTACTGGCGAATATCCTGGCTATCGTGCTGACCTCGGACTTCCACGGCAAGCGCCTGGTGCGCTTCCTCGTCCTCCTGCCGTGGACAACGCCCATCGCGCTCGGGGTCCTGGGCTGGCTCTGGACACTCGATAATGTCTACAGCCCGATCGATTTCATCCTGCGCCAGGTGGGCCTGCTCGGTGTGGGCAGCCCGCTCGGGCCGGACTGGTTCGGCACGAACGCGCTCTGGTTGGCCTACCCGGATCGCGCCCGGTTCTCCGTGCTGCTGGTGCACATCTGGCGCACGTTGCCGCTGGCGACCGTGATCCTGCTGGCCGGGCTGACCTCCATCCCGCAGGACCTGACCGACGCGGCGAACGTGGATGGCGCGGGGTTCTTTCGCCAGCTCTTTTTCATCCGCATCCCGCTGCTGCTGCCGATCATGGCGGTGGCGGTGCTCTACGGCATCGTCTTTACGTTTACCGACATGACCGTGGTCTACATCCTGACCCGGGGCGGCCCCACGGACTCGACGCAGGTGCTGGCGAGCTGGGCCTTCTACAAGGGCGTGGACGGCGGCAACCTGGCGCAGGGCGCGGCCATCGCCCTCTTCCTCTTCCCGGTGCTGGTCGGCGTGGCCGCCCTGATGCTGCGCCTGGCGCGGCGCGCGGAGACATCCGGATGACCCGCTGGCAGTACGTGGCTGGCCGGGGCGTGCTCTACGCGACGGCGCTCTTCTTCGCGCTCTTCGCGGCGCTGCCCTTCGCCTGGATGATTCTGACCGTCTTCAAGCAGAACACCGATCTCTACAACCCGAATAACAACCCCTTCCTCTTCCATGACCCGCCGACGCTGGACCACATCACCTACCTCTTCGACAACACGCAGTACCTGACCTTCGTCCGCAACACGCTGATCGTCTCTATCCTGGTGGTGATCATCACGCTGATCGGCGCGGTGCCGGCGGCCTACAGCCTCACCCGGCTGGCCGGGCGCTGGGGCGAGGGCCTGGGGATGGTCATCTTCCTCGTCTACCTGGTGCCGCCGACGCTGCTCTTCATCCCGCTCTCGCGCGTGGTGGCGGATCTCGGCCTGCGCAACACGTGGTGGGCGATGGTGCTGGTCTACCCCAGCTTTACCATCCCCTTCTGCACCTGGCTGCTGATGGGGTTCTTCAAATCGATCCCGCGCGACATCGAAGAGCAGGCGATGATCGACGGCTACAGCCGGCTCGGCGCGATCTGGCGCACGGTGCTGCCGGTCTCCATCCCCGGCCTGCTGACGGTGATCGTGTTCAGCTTCGCGCTGACCATGCACGAGTTCGTGTACGCGCTGGCCTTCGTGACCTCATCGGACCAGAAAACGATCTCCATCGGCGTCACCACCGAGTTGATCCGGGGCGATGTCTTCTTCTGGCAATCCCTGATGGCCGCCGCCGCCCTCGTCGCCATTCCCGTGGCGCTCATCTACAACGTCTTCCTGGACCGGTTTATAGCCGGGTTCACGTTGGGCGCGGTGAAGGGGTAGGCGATGGTGAGTCACCCGTGCCATTTGCGCGACGCTGCCACGGTTGCCTGGGTGGAGGTTTCCCTGTCCTGTCCTGCTCAGGGGAAGTCTGGGTCCGGGGCAGGCGGCGGGGAACGGTGCGAGCGAGGCCAGTAGCGAGTGCCGCCTTCCGACAGCCGGGTAACTCCCAAGAGAGGACATCGCCTACACGCTGCCCGAGTATCGCGTGATCGACGAACGACCGCAGTGCTCAGCGGCGGCCCCACCAGGGTCATCCCCGTCCGGAGGAATCTGGACAGCGGGCGTCCAGCCGGCTGAGCAAACAGGGGTGTCCGGCGCTGCGCCACTCTCTGGATCTGGCCGCAACGAGCGCGGGGTTGGGCTGCGGACACGGCGTCGGCCATACTTTCGGCATGTCCACGCCACTGGTTCCCAACGATATCCTCGCCGAGATGGCCCAGTACTACCGCGACCGCGCCCCGGAGTACGACGAGTGGTTCGCGCGCCAGGGCCGCTACGACCAGGGTGAAGCGGCAAACGCCGCGTGGTTTGCCGATGTGGCGGAGGCATTTGCGGCGTTCGATGCGGTCGGCTTCACCGGCGAAGTGCTGGAACTCGCGCCCGGCACCGGCATCTGGACGGAGCGGCTGCTGCGCACGGTCGATACGCTGACCGCGATCGACATCGCGCCGGAGATGGTCGCCCAGAATGAGGCGAAGGTGGGCAAGGGGCGCGTGCGCTACCTGCTGGCCGATCTCTTCGCCTGGCAGCCAGACCGGCAGTACGACGGCGTCTGCTTCTGCTTCTGGATTTCGCACGTGCCGGAGGAGCAACTGGACAGCTTCCTGCGCACCGTGGCAGCCGCGCTGAAGCCGGGCGGCAAGCTCTTCTTCATTGATAGCCACCCGCGCATCAAGCCGAAGCAGCCCTCTGCCACGCAGTTGCCACCGGAGCCGGGCTCGCAGGTGCTGACCCGCACGCTGAACGATGGCCGCGCCTACCGCATCGTCAAGAACTTCCTGGACCCGCACGCACTGGCGGCCCGCTGCGCCGCCGCTGGCCTGGAGGTGCGGGTGCACGAGACGCCGCACGCCTTCATCTACGGGACAGGCGTGCGCGCCTGACAATGCCGCACGTACGAGGGAGCATCACGCATCATGGCACGTCGTCAGGTTCGCCGTCCCCGCCCACAGGGAGAGCCGCCACAGCCGGAGCTTGACCCGGAGGTGCGGGCCGCCCTCACCGCCGAGGCGCGGGCGCTGCTGGAGGCCGAGGCGCTGCCCGCCATCGAGGATTTCAAGCCATACATGCTGGACAACAACAGCAAGATCGAGGTTGTGCCCTTCCTCGATCACATCGAGGGGCCGCAAATCATGGTCCACATCGGGCGGCCGGACGGGCGGATCACCGCCACCCTGATCGCGGATATCACCAGCGGCCAGATCGTGCCGGTCTGGAACGCGCAGAGCACCGGCCGCTTCAAGACGCGCTGGTCGGAGAAGATCCCGGGCGGCGCCGCCGGCGTCACGCGCGAGGCTGTCCTGCAACGCCTGAAGGACCTGCACACCACCGACTTCTCGTAACGGCCGCCTGCTCCTTCGCCGCCACGCGGGCCACGCGCGCGGGTATCCCACGCACTCGCAAAGGTATATCGTAATACGATACACTCTATCTTCCGCGCCGGAAATCCAGGCGGCAGCGGCTGCGCAGGTGTAGCAGTCGTGTTTCCCACTGCGCCGAGACATCAGAGAGGAACAGGTTTTCGTGGCTGACACTCATGAGCTGGAGCTGCCTGGCTCCGCACCCGCGCTGGCGCACCTCGGCGATTTCACCGCCACCGCACGGCTGATTCGCATCTCGCTGATCGCCATCGTGCTCGGGGCCATCAGCACCGTCCTCGCCGTCGTGCTGCTGCAGATGATCGGCCTCTTCACCAACATCTTCTTCTACGGGCGCATCAGCACCACGTTCGCCTCACCCGCTGGCAGCAGCCTGGGGCCGTTTATCATCGCTATTCCGGTCATCGGCGGCCTCATCATCGGCCTCATGGCCCGCTTCGGGTCGGAGAAGATCCGTGGGCACGGCATCCCGGAGGCCATCGAAGCCATCCTGCTCGGCGGCAGCCGCATCCAGCCCCGCCTGGCGGTGCTGAAGCCGGTCTCGTCCGCTATCTCCATCGGATCGGGCGGCCCGTTCGGCGCCGAGGGCCCGATCATCATGACGGGCGGGGCCGTTGGGTCACTGATCGCCCAGTTCATGCACCTCACCAGCACCGAGCGCAAGACGCTGCTGGTGGCCGGCGCGGCCGCCGGCATGTCCGCCACGTTCGCCACGCCGGTGGCGGCCGTGCTGCTGGCGGTGGAGCTGCTGCTGTTCGAGTGGAAGCCGCGCAGCCTCATCCCCGTGGCGCTGGCCAGCGCCACCGCGGGACTGCTGCGCACCTACCTGCTGGGAATGGGACCACTCTTTCCTACCCCGGCTCACCCCGCCTTCGTCGGGCCCGGCGGGCTGGCCGCCTGCCTGGCGGCGGGCATCCTGGCCGGGGGCCTGTCGGCACTGCTGACCATCATGGTCTACGGCGCGGAAGATGCATTCCAGCGGCTCCCCATCCACTGGATGTGGTGGCCGGCCATCGGCGGCATCGCGGTGGGCATCGGCGGGTTCATTTTCCCGCCCGCGTTCGGGGTCGGCTACGACGTCATCGCTTCCCTGCTGCGCGGGGATGCCACGACCACGGTGCTGCTGGGCGTGCTCCTGGTGAAATCCACGATCTGGGCCATCGCGCTCGGCTCCGGCACGTCCGGCGGCGTGCTGGCGCCACTCCTGATGATCGGCGGCGCGCTGGGCGGGTTCGAGGCGATGGTCTTCCCGAACCTGGGGCTGGGGTTCTGGCCGGCCATCAGCATGGCGGCCATGCTCGGTGGCACCATGCGCGCGCCCCTGACCGCGATTGTGTTCACGCTCGAACTGACGCATGACCTCAACCTGCTGCTGCCACTCCTCTGCGCCACGGTGGTCGCCCACGGATTCACCGTGCTGACCATGCGCCGCTCCATCCTGACCGAGAAGATCAGCCGCCGCGGGTTCCACCTCAGCCGGGAGTACGCCATCGACCCCCTGGAGGTCTTCTTCACGCGGGAAGTGATGCGAACCGAGGTGGTCGCGCTACCGATCGATCTCCCGCTGGCCGATGTGCCCGCGCTTTCCCGCCAGCCCGGCGGGGTATCCGGGCTGAAGCAGGGGCTCTTCCCGGTCGTGGATGCCGACCAGCGCCTGGTCGGGGTGGTGACTCGCACCGACCTGCATGAGGCGCTGGACCCCGGCCTCGCGCCGGATGACAGGCGTACGCTCGCCGCTATCGCCCAGACGGCGCCCCAGGTGGTTTACCCCGACGAGCCGCTGCGTGTGGTGATGGAGCGGATGGCCACTACGGGCCTGACACGCTTCCCGGTGGTGGCGCGCGACGATCCCGACCGGCTCGTGGGGCTGATTACCATCTCGGATTTCCTGCGCGCTCGCCAGCGCAATTTGGAAGAGGAGCGTACCCGCGAGCGCACCATTACCCTGCGCTTCCCGGCCCGCTCCCGCGCGCAGCGCCCGGAGCCGCCGTCCGCTCAGGAGAATGGGTCGGGGCCGTCGTCCGACCGCGTTCCGGTGGGCTCAGCAGCCAAAGGCTGAGCCCCCAGGCGGCGCAGCACGCGCTTGAGTTGCAGGTGCTCACTGCGGTGGGCGACCGTGAGTGCCTGCAGAATTTCCTCACCCTGGGGTGTCAGCACCACGTGGACCTCGCGGTGGTCCACCAGCGACGGTTCGCGGCGTAGATACCCCGCCTGCACCGTGCGGTTGATGAGGCCCACCATCGAGTGATGCTTGATCTGGAGCGCGGCGGCCAGATCGCCGACAGTCGGGGGAGCATCGCCCTGGTGCCCGCGAATGGCAAGGAGCAGTTGGTGCTGCCGGGGGCTCAGGCCCATTGCCTCCGCCGCTTCCTCGCTGAAGCGCAGGAAGCGGCGGAGTTCAGCGCGAAACGCCGCAATGGCCTGGTACTCGGCATCGCTGATCGTCGCGTGTGCGGTAGCTCGTGCGTCGTGTGTTCCCACTCTATAAGGGTAGCGCGCCAGGGCCCACCACCGCTGTTTCAGGGCCCTGGCCCGCCCGGTGACTGGTGAACAACGCCTCAGTTGGCGTTGGCGAAGATGCACGGCACCGCCGCCGCCGCGTTGCAATCCGCAAGCAGGTCGCAGCAGAGACGCTTCTCCAGGCAGGCCGGTTCTCCGTTGCAGGCCGTGGTCAGGGAGTCGACGCATTGCTGTACCTGCTTCTTGCAGCGTTTGGTCTTGAGCCGATTGGTGCGCTTGCTGGCAGCGACCGGCTCCGCTGGCCCCGCGGCCCGAGTGAACGCTGCGGCCACTCCCGCCGCCAGGGCGGCGCACAGAAGGGCTGATCGGCTCCGCTGCGCCACGGGAGACAACCTCCCGGCCTCGACGTGCGTCTCCATGGGTCACCTTCTCCTCACGCAGCGAGCGAGCAATCCAGGTACGAGCCTGCCTGGCAATCTCCCAGGAACGCGCAGCAAGCGCCGAACTTCGTAATGCAGGCGGCCGCATCGGCCGGATCGGCGTTGCTGGCATTGCACAGCTCGGTCATGGCCTGCACGCACTGGCCTTCCTGCCGCCGGCATTTCTTGTCACCCTTCTTCCGGGCGCGCTTGACGGCCTTGCGGCTCTTCTTGCTGCCAACCGCTGGCCCGTGCCAGGCACCCAGCCCCGCGCCAGCAAACGCCGCCAGCGCCTGGCGGCGCGAAGCCCCGAGGCCCAGACCGGCGCGCTCACGCAGTTCCACGATTCGCATACGTCCTCCCAGCCGGTGCGCCGGTCTACGCGCCGGGCGCAAGAAAAGCGGTTCAGCCGGCTACCCGGCCGCGAAACAGACCGTGCCGCCGGTCTCCGGGCACTCGCTGGTGCAGACCACGCAGGCCGCCAACGCCCCGAAGCCCGCCGCGACACAATCGGGATCGCGTTTGCAGACGGTGCAGACGCCATTGCCGCCCGCGCAGAATGGCGCCTTGCCCGTGGTCGTGAAACAGGCGCCGCCGTTCGAGCACATGGCAATCACGCCCTGGCAGACATCGAACCCGGGTTGGCAAATGTTGGCGTCGTGGCCGGCGCATTTCGACGTGTCCTTCTTGCCCTTCTTCGGCTTCTTGCCGTCGCAAATGCCGGAGCAGCACTTGTCGTCCTTGCCGTTGCAAGCCTGCCCAATGTTCAGGCAACCAAAGGCGTTGTTCTCTGGCTTCTTGTTGTTGTTCTTGTTCCGCTTCTTCCGTTTCTTGTGCTTGTGCTTCTTTCTGGCCTCTGCGTCGTGGGTGCTCAGCAGCGACACCACCGGGAGCACGGCGGCGAGCCCCGCCAGCGCAACGCGCCGCGACACCGCGCGGGCGGCCGGAGGAGCGAACGATGGGTCACGCAGCGCGCGTTGCAGATCAGGAATGGTCAACATGTCGGTGTCTCCGGTGGACTTGCATGGCGGTTGAGCATGGCGAGCCCCGGCTCAGGACCCGGCTGGACAGCGTTGCCACTGCGGCAGCGGGGCCAGAGCACCGCTCATACGCCGGCGGCTATGCACATGGTGCCGCCACTCTCGGCCGCGCAAAGGAAGTTGCAGACCACACAGGCCGCCCCAACGCCAAACCCCAGCGCCACGCAGTCGGTATCCCGCTTGCACGGCACGCATGGGGTGTCTCCGGCCCCGCAGAACGGCGCGTTGCCGGTGGTCTTGAAGCACCCTCCCAGGTCTCCCACCGAGCACGGCACAGCCACCCCGGCGCAGATATCGAAGGCATCCTGGCAGGGCCCGACGTTGTGGGCCACGCACGTCGATTTGTCCTTCTTGCCCTTTTTCGGCTTCTTCCCGTCACAGACGCCAGAGCAGCATGAACTGTCGTTGCCGTTGCAGTGCTGGCCGACATTGAGGCAGCCGAAGGCGTTGGTCTCTGGTTTCCTGTTCTTCTTCTTCTTGTTCTTGCGCTTGTGCTTGTGCTTCTTCGCCAGGACCGTCAGGGATTCGGGCATAGCCCACGCCGGGAGGATGCCGGCCAGGCCCGCCAGCACCACGCGGCGTGTCAGCCCACGGTGCGGCTGGAGATCGTGCAAAGCGCGTCGCAGGTCAGGGATGTGCAGCAAGGTAGCGACTCCGGTTGCGTCGGGCAAAACCCAAACGGCCACGGCGGCGTGGCCCGGCTCCGAGTCTATGAGAGGCCACCCACGCTGGGGCCCCGGGAGCTACCTGATTTTCGCGTTGGGCCTACGCAGATTACGCCGGGTGCGCCGTGCGAGAGCTCAGCGCAGGAGCGACGCCGCGCGGGTGCGCAGCACACCCTCGGCTTCGGCGGCGACCCGGCGCACGATCTCTCCGGCTGGCTCGATGCTGTGAATGAGGCCGCTGGCGTGCCCTGCCCAGACGGCTCCGGCATTGACCTCGCCGGCCGCCTCCGCGTTCGCCAGCAGCGTCTCGCGTGCGGCCAGCAACTCTGGTTCGCGGCCATTCCAGGTGGCCAGGAAGGCATTGCGCAGCACCCGGCTGGCGATGCCCGGGCCGAATTCGGGCAGGGCCAGGAGCACGTCGTAGGCCATGGTGCGCACGGTGTCGTCCACCCCGGCAGCCACGATGCGCGCCTTGCTGAGCGCGTCCAGCTCCACCTCCGGCGTGGCGCAGAAGCGGGTACCCATCCAGGCGCCGTCCGCGCCCAGCAGCAGCACGGCGGCCAACCCCCGGCCATCGGCGATGCCTCCCGCCGCCACCACCGGAATATCCGCAAGTGGCGCGATGGCATCGACTACAGCGGGCACGAAGGCGAGCGTGCCGTTCAGGCCACCGTGGCCGCCGGCGTCGGTGCCCTGCGCGGCGATGACATCCGCGCCGAGGTGGGCGGCGCGCAGTGCCCGCTCGATGGTCTGCACCTGGGCCAGCACCTTCACCCCAGCGGCGTGGGCGGCGGCGATGATGGGATCGGGGTCGGCAAAGGAGCAAGTAACCGCCGCCACCCGCTCTTCCAGGGCCACGGCCAGCACCTCGGCGCTGCCCGGAAACCCGGGCACAATACCCACGCCAAAGGGACGGCTGGTTCGCTCTCGCACCGCCCGGATCTGCCTCCGCACCTCTGCCGGGCGGGCAGGATCCGGGAAGGGGATGGTGGCCCCGAGCACCCCGAAGCCCCCGGCGCCTGAGACGGCGGCCACCAGGTCTACCCCGGCGATGCCGGCCATCGGCGCGCTGATGACGGGGTGCTCGATGCCGAGCAGATCACAAAGCTGGGTGTGCAGCATCAAACCCCTCCGGATCACTCCCTGGTCCAACCGCTTGCCCATGTCTTCCGCGCCCGCGATGACCGTGTCAACCAGGCGCCCCACTCTGCGCTGAGTGCCGACTCGATGTACAGCGCCTGCGCCATCTCCGGCGGAAGCAGCATGTAGCCACCACGCTGCACCGCCGGCAGAGCGTGGATGGGCGCGTTGGCCTCCTGCACCGCCGTCTGGTCCGGCAGGTAGTCTGGCGCAATGATGGTATTCGCGTCCGCGACCGCGTTGCTCAGCTCCAGGGAGAGCGCGTCGATGATAGAGCCACGCCCCTTCACCATCCCGACCGGCAGCGCGCCCAGCGCCAGCAGCGAATTGAGCTCTTCCGCCTGGTTGGGGACCACGATGCGCCGCGGCAGGGCCGGGATCGTGGGTTCCCCGAAGTCGTGGCTGATGGTGACCGGGAACGCGCTGGCGTTCACCGCGGGCGCAGCCACCGGCGTTCCCCGGGCCCCGGCCAGGCGTGACCCACCTGCCAGCGCCAGCGCCACAGCGGCGGCCAGAAGCCGCCGCCGGGTCAATGCGCGTACGCTGTGCATCCGTCTTCCTCCCCGCGCGGGGCCGCAGCGTGACCCGGCCCATCTCGCCGCCAGCGGTGTCCTGCTGAACCAGTTGGATACCGTGCCGGGGAGGAAAAGGCCGGGCTATTCGGCCGCTGGGGCAGGCGCACCCGCCAGGAACTGCTCCACGAAGAGCAGGCCAGATTCCCCGGCGCGCTTGATCATGCTGAGCAGCGATTCCATGCTGGAGACTTCCTCGATCTGCTCGGTGACGAACCAGGTGAGCATGATCTGGGCAGCGTGGTCGTTCTCCTTGATGGCCAGGTCCATCAGGGCGTTGATCTGCTGCGTGACGGTGATCTCCTGGTCCAGCGCGAGCTGTACGGCATCCGCCGCCGAGGCGAACTCACTGCGCGTGCCGGGCGTACCGGGGATGCTCACCGTGCCGCCCGCTTCCACCACGTAGTGGACCAGGCGCATGGCGTGCTCCTTCTCCTCCTCGGCCTGGCGGTAGAAGTGCGCGGCCAGGCGGGGAAGGGCATCGCCATCGAAGTAGGCAGCGATATTCACGTACTGCAGCATGGCGCTGAACTCGTGGCCAATCTGCTCGTTGATGGCCTTGTTGAGATCGCTACTGATGAGTTTCACGCGTGCTCCCTTTCTCGCGACAATTGCTGACCTAACGCGCGACGTGATGAATCATGAGGCATCCAGGAGATGCCGCGTGATGAAGCGGCTCACTTCCGCAAACGCCTCATCCTCCTGCTGGAAGAGGCCGGGGAAGAAGTAGAAGCCGTGCGGCATCCCCGACCGCACGTAGAGATCGACGTGGCGGTTGCCCGCCTCCCGCAGCTTCCCGGCGAAGGCGCGGGCGCTGTCGATCATGCCGTCGTGGGTGCCCACTACCAGCATGGCCGGGGGATACCCGGCCAGGTCGCCGTTCATGGGGCTGACATGCGGGTGATCCCACTGATCGTAACGCACGTAGGCGCCGCGCATGAACCCGGCGAAGGCGGCGTCGTAGACGATGCCAAGGGGCGCTTGCTCGTTGAACGAGGCGTACCGCTCGAAGCGGAAGTCCGTCACCGGGCCGAGCGCGATGACGGCGGTCGGCGGCTCGTACCCCTGGTCGCGCAGGCGCAGCGGCGCGGCGGCCGCGAAGTTGGCGCCGGAGGAATCCCCGGCAATGGCGATGCGTGTGGAGTCGCCACCCAGACCTGCGCCGTGCTCCCGCAGATACGTGTAGACGCGCAGGGTGTCGTCCAGCCCGATGGGGAAGGGCCACTCCGGGGCGAGGCGGTAGTTGACGCTGACCACGATGACGCCGTTGCGGGCGGCCAGCAGGCGGGTGATGAAATCCGTGTCGTCCGCACTGCCGACCATGAACCCGCCGCCATGGGCGTAGACGATGAAGGCCGGGGCGGGCGAGGCGCGCTGCGGCGGGTGGTAGACGGCGCAGCGGATCGGGCCGTCCGGCGAGGGGATCAGCTCCTCCGTGACTCGCACCTGCGGGAAGAGCGCCGCGCCGGAGGGCGGCAGCAGCTTCGGGTCAACCGGGTGGTCCTTGCCGATGTACCCGGTGCGCACTGGCTGAATCATGATCTCGCGCAGGCTGAGCGGGCTGCGCAGGCGGGAAATCAGCTCGTAGTTCGGCGCGGCGGGATCGCGCGGGTCGATGTGGGAAAGCCCCGGCCCGCCCGTGAGCTTGTCGACTGGCGTTGAGCCGGTCCTGGCTGACTGGCTCACTGCTTCCTGTGGTTCGTGACTGACCATGAACGACGAAACTCCTCTGGTCTGTGTCTCCGCGCTCCGCATTGCGGCGAGAGGGAACCGCCGCGCCCTCACGGCTCGCGGCAGCGCTCCCTGTCTGCAACGCCGTACAGGCATTTCCGCATGGCCAGCGCCCAATCGCCATACCCCTGCGCCCGGTAGGCCGCCTGCGCCGGGTCGTTCTCGGATCCGGTGATGACCACGACCTCGATCGCGCCCGCCGCCTGCGCCTCGCTCTCGACGCGCGCCATGAGCGCCCGCGCGACCCCGCGCCGCCGAAAGACGTCATCGACGTAGAGATCGGTCAGTTCGGCATAGGGCGCGTCGCCCTGCAGATGCGGCACGAGGCGCAGACAGGCGAACCCGGACATCACGCCGTCGATTTCGGCGACATAGGTGGTCAGTACGTGGGCGCAGGCCTGCATCCGCGCGGCTACCTGGGCTGGCGTGGCGCCCTCGCCGTCGAACCGGTTCAGCAGCACAGTCAGTTCCGCGGCATCATCCTGCGTTGCCTGGCGGACCGTGACCTGTTCCACTCCCCGCCCTCCGAGCCGATTAGCCCTCACCCCAACCCCGCTCCCGCGCACCGGGAGCGGGGTCGAAGGTGAGGGCACGCAACCCTCCTACACCGGCCACGCCTCCAGCCGGGAGCCCATGTCCCAGAACATCCACTCGTAGCGGCTGGTGGTGACAAACGCCTGGATCACGGCGGCGCGCTGCGCTGGGCCCAGGTCCGCCCCGACGCGGTCCATTTCTTCCAGCACCCGTTCGACGGTTTCCCCGTATTCCTCCCCGCCGTAGGTCGCGATCCAGCGCTGGAAGAGGGGATCGCCCGAGCCTTCGGCCAGGAGCATCTGCCCCACCTCGCGGTAGATCCAGTAGCAGGGGAGCACCGCGCCGAGCAGCTCCGCGTAGTCGCCACCGTACGCCTGGCGCAGCAGGTAGCTGGTGTAGGCCAGGTTCACCGGGGCCAGCGGGGTTTGCTCCACCTCGGCGCGGGTAATGCCGAAGTCCACGAAAAAGGTGTCGTGCAGGCTCCCCTCAGCGGCCATGATGCCGAGCACATGCTCCGCGAACATGGCCGAAACCTCACTGCGGGGCGCTCGCGCCGCGGCCAGGCTGAGGCAGCGCGCGTAGTCCCGCAGGTAGAGCGCATCCTGCACGATATAGAAGCGGAAGGCGTCCATCGGCAGCGTGCCGTCGATCAGCCCGCGCAGGAAGGGCAGGCGCACGATCTCCGCGTAGATCGGCTCGATCGCCCGCCACAACTCGCCCGTGAACCCTGGCCGTTCGCTCCGTTGTGCCGTCATGCGCTCCCGTCCTGCTACCAGCGGCAGACCATCTTCACCCCGCGTGTGCTCCCGCTCAGTGTGCCACCACCGGGAGATCGGCGCTGTCTGTGTGATTCACGCAACCATGGCATCGGCTATGCATGATCTGAGACGGAACGACGATGTCCCACAGCGGAACGGCAGCGCGGCGGCAGGTTCGCCGCCGGCAAGCAGCAGGAAAGGACCAACATGGCAACCCCCGAAGTGGACGGCCAGCCAGTCACGCGCGAAGCGTTGGTGCAGGGCTTGCAGGAGGATATCGCCCGCGAGTACCAGGCGATCATCCAGTACGTGATCTTCAGCCAGAAGCTGGACGGCGCGCGCTACATGGAAATTGCCAAGGTGCTGGAGGCCCATGCCCACGAGGAACTGGACCACGCGATCGCCGTGGCCAAGCAGCTCGACTACTTCGGGGCGTATCCGGTGCATCAGCCGGCCAGGGTCACCGTTTCTGAAGACAACGACCTGATGCTCTGGGCGGACCTGGACGCCGAGGATGTCACCATCTTGGAGTACCGGAAGCGCATTCGCCAGGCGCAGGCGCTGGGCGAGTATGCGCTGGCGGAGATTCTGCAGGAGATCATCACGCAGGAGCAGGATCACCAGATCGAACTCGCCACCGCACTCGGCATCGTGGCAGACCCGCACGGCCGCAAGGAAACGAGCCCGCTCAGGACGTAAGGGGAGACACGTACCACCAGGCTGGCGAGCGCATTGGCCATGATTGACCGGCGCAACCCAGTCCCTCATGGCGTGCCATGAGGGACTGGGCCGGGGAGATCACACGTGGGGCCTCGCTCCCGCTACACGCGCTCTCCGGCCTGCTTGCGAATCTCCACCAGGTCGATCTCGCAGGCGTCTGCCGTGCAGTAGCGCTCGCCGGCGCCGTCATCGTGACTGGTGAACGCGCTCCAGTGCAGTGGCCGGAGCTGAGCCAGGCGCGCCTCGTACTCCGCACCGGTGATCGGTTCCTCCGGCAGTTGCGCGTACGGCACCTTCTTGATGATGTGCGGCGCAAACGGGTCGTTCGCGTCGGCGCGGGCAATGAGCGCCATCGCCTGTGTGACCGCTTCGTCGTCCCAGAGGGTCGTTTCCTCCCAGACCGGCACGCCGCCCTGGAGCAGCGTCTGGCCGCTCTCGGTGGTCGCCGCCGTGCGCAGCACCTTCACTTCCGGGTCGAAGATCGGCAGCATGGAGAGGCTCTTGACGTTGCTGGCCACCAGCGCCAGCAGGTGCTCGATATCGCCGCCATCCTGCTGCGGATCGAACTTGACCGTGACGCTGACGGAGTTGTCCGCCCAGTGGCGCTGCGCGGCCATGACCAGCATGGCCTGCTCCCACATCGAGACCTCATCGACGGTGCGCACCGACCAGCCGTGATCGGCGCGGATCGGGAACTCGTAGACCACGGTGCCCTGCGGGTCGTTCGCCTCCGGTTCGGAGGGAATGCCCGCCGCATCGAGGACCGCGCGGCCAGGCCACTCGGCATCGAGCCGGATGCGGCGCACGTAGTGCGTGTACTCCGGCGCATGGATGCCGGAGCTGCACCCCGCCAGCTTGCTGATGCTGCCAGACGGCTTGATGGTCGTGACCCGGATGGCCGGGCGCATCCCGAACTGGTCGGCCAGGTCGAGGTTGGCCTTGCGGACATGGCGGTAGCCATCGCGCATCATGCGCACCAGGCGGCTCATGCCTTCCCGCTCATACCAGTCGAAGACCCCCGACAGGCTGACGCCGATGCGCCGGTTGCGGGCATTGACGTTGTTCGTTTCGGGGCGGTGGGTCGGCAGCCACTGCACGATGGTGGCGTACATCGCGGCGCATTCCATTGCCGCCAGGATTTCGGCGTCGGTGTCGCAGCGGGTGAGAAAGACCTCGCTCAGGACGCAGGTCTCGTAGCTCTCCAGCGGAATTTCGGCACAGGGGTTGATGCCGGTGGCATGGTCGTAGGGCAGGATGTAGCCCGGCATGATCTCCGAGCCAGCGGCGTCCCCGAAGCGGCCGTACTTTCCGATGTTGATCATGTTCAGAAAGCCGGGTTCGCCATTCTGCCGGATGCGGGCCGCAATGGTGGGAAGTTGCGCGAAATCGGCATCGTCGTAGAGGCGCACCGAGTTGTTCGAGAGGTGCATCCAGGCGTCGCGCTCCGGGAAGCGCTCATGGTTCTTCAGGTCCGCGAAGACCGGATCGTCCACGTTCCCGAGCATGATTTCGGCCGAGCGCCGCACATTGCCGGCAACCACCGCCACCCCGATGGCGTTGATGACGTCGGCGATGAGGCGGGTCTCGGTGTAGTCCGGAAGCTTCCCGGCCTGATGCGCCAGGTACTGTTCGCAGAATTCGCGGACGCGCTCGTGCAGCAGCATCAGGGGCGCGGAGCCACTGGAGACGCCACCGAAGCCCCGGATCGGCGCACCCCTCGGGCGCAACTCGGCGTAATCGAACTCGACGATGGGCTCGCCCACCTCGTAGGAGCGGATCAGTTGCCGCACGGAATCGGTCCACCCCTCGCGGGAGTCAGCGATGACGTGGGTGCGGCGCGACAGCCGGTCAGGCCCGGGCATGCGCAGCCCACGATCCTGCGCGGCGAAGCCGACCCCGACTCCGCACATCAGGGCGTCCATGATGAAATCGGCATCATCCGCCAGCGGGCGGGTGGCACGGGTATCGCACCAGCAACAGTTGTAGAGCCCCATACCACCGCGCTCGTAGATGTAATCGGTGCCGTTCAGCCACAAACCACGCCCGGGTGGCAACCACTTCATGTCGAACATCATCTCGGCCATCCGCCAGGCGCGCTCGTCCCAGAGCGCAGTGTCCCAGGCCAGGCCCTGGCGGCGGAGCGCGGTGTCCTTGGCAATCGACATCGTGCCGGTGATGACGCGCGAGACGACATCGGCCCAGTCCTCCTGGCCGATGATCTGCTCGTTGGCGTCGCGCACTGGCCGGGAGTAGCTGCGGTAGAACGTGGTCTCGCCGAGGCCATTGAAGCCGAAGCGGGGTGTCCTCGCCTTCAGCGACGCCTGGAGCCCCGTTGGAAGGTCGTAGCGGTGTTCAACGTACATCGTGCGCATCCTTGCCTTGCCCGATACCCTGCACATCCCGTTCCCGCGAACGGCGTGGCCTGGCGATGAGCGCCAGGCAGACCCGGCATGCTCGCAAGGGGCGCAATGCAGCATCTAGGGCCTCAATTTCGCGCATTATACCATATATAGTAGTCGTGTGGGCACGCGGTACAGCATGGGCGGCCTGGCGAACGGTCCTGTTCCCTGCCGCCCGGTCCACGGTGACGCTCCATCCCCACCGGTCATCCCGAGCACAATCGAAGGACCTTGGCCGCTGGCCAACGCGGGACGAGGTGTCAGCCTGCCTTCCAGGTGTCGTCCTGGGCGCAGTCGAAGGACCTCACGCCCCCAAACCACCCGGAATGCTGCCCACACCCGAGCCTGGGTGGCGATCTCGCACTCGCGCGGCCGAGGAACGAGATCCTTCGACACGCATCTGATATGACACCTGAGGGTGGGCGGTGGCAGCGTAACGGGCTTGCGGCGATGGCTGTGGTGGGCCCGTTCAGGACGGCCCCCGCCCTGGGCCGCCGCAGACCCGCGAGGTTGCGAAACCCACGGGGAATGCGGGAGGCCAGCGCTAATGGTTCCAGCGCCGCCTACCCCAGGGTACATCCCCCTCCCGGTACGGCAAAACCCTCTCCCGCGCCACGAGGCACGGAGAGAGGGTCTTGGGGGTGAGGGCTAACCCACCCGGTTCCAGTTCGCGATGTTCCAGTACAGCGACTCGAACGGCCCGGCGGCGATGTTGTCCGCGTTGAGCGTGCTGGCCAGGGCGAACTTCTCCGAGGCGCGCTGCACCAGCGGGATGACGACCACATCGTCAATCAGCGTGTCGTTCATCGCGATGAAGAGCTCGTCGGCGCGAGCCGGGTCGGTCGTCTTCGCGGCCTCGTCGTAGAGAGCGTCGTAGTCCGGGTTGTGGTAGCGGGACTCATCCACCTCCGCCCAGCCATTGTCCGCCTGCGGGATGTTCTCGCCATCGTGGCTGACCCAGCGCAGCATGTAGGAGAGCGGGTACGGCCCGGCCGGGCTCCAGGCGTACTCGGAAACGTCCCAGTACATGTGGTAGAAGTTCTGGTCGTTCCCGGCTGACGTATCGAAGAAGACGCTGGCCTCGATCTCCAGGAGCTGGATATCCGCGCCGAGCTTGCCCCAGTCGCTCTTGAGGAGTTGCTGCGTCTTCTGGCGCACCTCATTCTGCGAGGTGGTGGCCAGGGTCAGGCGCAGCGGCACGCCATCCTTCTCGCGCAGGTCGCCGTTGCGCACCCAGCCAGCCTCGTCCAGCAGCGCGTTCGCCTTGTCCAGGTCGAACTCCCAGGTGGTGTTCGGCGAGGTCGCGCCAGCGATGCCGAGCAGAATGTTGCTGGCCGGCGGCTCACCCGGAGGGCCGAAGTAGAACTGCTCCGAGATCGTCTGGCGGTCCACCGCCAGCGCCAGCGCCTGGCGCACCGCCTTGTCGCCCAAGACCGGGTTTGGCGTCTGCCACTGCGACTTCTGACCGTCGACTTCCTTGTTGGGGTCGGAGAAGTTGAGCGTCAGGAATTCCACCGCCGTGCCGGGCACGATGACCAGGTTCCCCTTCCCCTCGCCCTCGAAGGAGCGCAGCAGCTCGGGATCCACCTGCAGGTTCCAGGCGAAATCCCAGTCACCGGTTTGCAGGACGGCGCGCGCGGCGGAGGTGGCATCGCCGCCGCCCTTCAGGTTGACCGTCGCGAAGAAGGGCTTGTTCGGCTCGCGGTAGTTCTCGTTGACCGCGTACTGCACGTTGTCGTTCGGCGTGAACGCGGTCACGACGTACGGCCCGGTGCCGACGGGCTGCGTGGTGAAGGCGGCAGCGGCATCGGCGCCGGCAGCCAGGACGTGCTGCGGCAGGATGCCGCCGCTCTGCGCCGAGGAGAAGTAGCTGTACCAGCCGAGCTGCGGCTCCGTGAACGTGATCTTCACGGTCAGGTCGTCGACCGCCTCGACGTTCGCGATGGGCGCATACAGTGAGGCGGTGGCCGCCTGGTTGGCGGGGTCAGTCACCCACTGCCAGGTGAAGACGACGTCGTTGGCGGTGAAGGGCTCGCCGTCGCTCCACTGCACGCCCGCCAGTAGCGGGTAGGTGACGCTGGAGAGATCGGCGGCCACCAGGCCGTTCTCCGGCGAGGGCACTTCGGCGGCGAGGCAGGGAATGGGCGTGCCATCTGGCAGGAAGTGGATCAGCGGCTCGGTGACGAGGCAGGAGGCAAGCTGATCCTTGAAGCTGCCGGCCAGGTGCATGTTGAGCGTGGTGGGCGCTTGCCACTGCAGGATCTTGAGTTCGCCGCCCGCACCGCGCGTTTGTCCCTCGGTCCCACCCGTTGGCGCGGCGGTGAGGCCGGCCGCCGGCGACGCGCCGGGTGTGGCGTCCTGGGCGGCCGCTCCACTTATCCGGAGCAGGTGGAGGGCAACAGGGGTCGTAATCCCAATGGCGAGCGCGCGTTGCATGAAGCCGCGCCGAGACAGGTATCCGGCACGGAGATCGAAAAGGGCGTTGCGAAGCTGTTCGTAATCTGACATGGCCTTCTCCTGACCATTCTTGAGTTCTCTATCCACAATTCAAGGACAGCATGCGCACAATACCACGACACGCCGCGCGTGTCGCAGCCGAATCTACGCCTGGCTGCTGCGTGGGGATGCAAGTTATGAACCAGCAGCGGGATTGGCACGGCCGGGCCGGCACTGCAGCGTGTGGCTGAACTCGTACCGATGCTGGGCAGGAGCTGTCTCACGGCGCTGGCGAGATTTCGGACTCGCAGCCAGGGCGCCCTGGTCTCATCGTCTACGGCGCAGGCGTGCCTGCAGGCGCTTCACCGGTCATTTGCTCGATGCGGCCCAGGGCATCGACTTCGGACCAGACGTCGGCGATGCGGCCACACTCGATGCGATAGATATTCGTGCCCGTCCAGGTGATGATCTTCCCGGTTGGCGCGTAGCCCTGGAACTCGCCGGTGTGCGTTCCGGTGGAGCGATAGCGGATCACCACGAGATCGTCCTGGGTGATGACCTTCTCGATCGTTTGCTGCACGTCGGGGAAGCCGGTCAGGAGCGCGCCCAGGACCTTCTGTGGCCCGGGATTCTCCGCGAATGTCGCCGAATCGAGCGCGGCGGCGGGCGCCAGGATCTCATCGAGCACCGCCAGGTCGTGCGCGTTGATCACATCCTCGAGCCAGCGCCGCGCAATCGCCGCGTTCTGCTCCTCGGTTGTCGCTGGGCAAGCGGTGGGGCTGGCAGCCGGGGTGGCGTCCTGCGCGTGTCCCACAACACCAGGGGTCAGGAGCACCAGGGCGATGAGCGCTGCATGGAGCAGACGGAGCATGGGGGCCTCCTTCCAGATGACGGCCGGGATTCGCCCGGAGTCTACATCTGCTCAGGACCAACCGTGTGGTCAGGTGCGAGCTGCCGGCAGCGGGCACTGCTCGGGTATGGGGGGAATGACGCTGCTCACCGGCGGCTCAGGATAGTACTGAGTCGCCTGCTGCACGCGCTCGGCAACCTCCCTGCCAGCGAGCAGGTCGATCAACTTCAGTGCCGTATCCAGGCCCGAAGCAACACCGGCGCCCGTCAGGCGATCACGGTCATGGACAAAGCGGGGATAGCCGGGCGCCACGGTGACGTTGGGGAACCGCTGCGGGAAGCAGGACAGGAACTGCCAGTGGGCGGTCGCCTGGTAGCCATCCAGTAACCCTGACGCCGCCAGCAGCATTCCGCCGTCGCAGACGGAGCACATGTATTTCGCGGTGCGGGCCTGGGTGACCAGGAAATTGAGATAGGTCCGCGCGGGGTCGTCGATGATCCTGGCCATCGCATCTGGCTCGCCGCCAGGTACCCAGATCGCGTCGTAGGTGCGCGCCTGGTCGAATCCCCGCGTGACCTGATAGGAAAACCCGTGGCTGCGGAACTGCTTCATGCCCGGTTCCTCAGCGAGCAGATCGATCTCGAAGCCAGCCCAGTCGAACATCTCGAGAGGCCCGGCCACGTCGAATACGTCACCGTTGTCGTAGACCGGGATGCCAATAATCACGACGTCGCTCTCCAGGGGCGCAGGGAAGCGGGCCGGCAGGTGGGCCCGCCCGTGCCATCGTTTCTGTCGTGTAAACCGGGTACTGCCTGCGCACTCTACAGGGAATACGGCGCGTGTCAAGACGCCCAGCGGGGCCCTGTCGCAGGTCGGGTTCCACCGCCGGAGCCCGGCGCGGCCATCGGGAGCACGGGGCTGAGGCAGATCCTGTAAGCCGCGCACGGCAAGGTGTTGACAGCCCACGGCGTCTACTGGAAAATCGGGAGATACCGATACTCTACGGTGGCGTGTGGATGAAGGCAGACACCCTGAACCTGAGTGCGGCGGAGCAGCGGGCGGTGCAGATGCTGCGCCTGCTGGCCAACCCCGCGCGCTTCCGCATCGTGACGCTGCTGGCCGAGCGCAAGGAGGGCACGGCGGCGCACCTGGCGGCGGCCGTCGGTCTGGCGCAATCGACGCTGGCCGAGCACCTGGGCGGGCTGCGGGACGCGGGCGTGGTGCAGGCGAGCGGGGAGGGGCCGTATCGCTGCTACTGCCTCGATCCGGAGGCGGTCGATTTCCTGGCGGCGTACCTGGGTGGGGTGGCGCAGCAGGCGCGGGCATGGGAGGGGCTGGTGGTGGAAACGCGTACGGCGGGTGGGCTGGAAATCCGCGACGCAACGTTGGACGACACTTCCGCCATCGCCCGCATCTACAACCAGGGGATCGAGGACCGCGTGGCCACGCTGGAGACGCAGCTCCGCTCCCCTGAGGAGCGCGCCGAGTGGCTGGCGGCGCGCGAGCGGCGACACCCGGTACTGGTGGCCATCGACAGCACCGGCGCGGTGCTGGGCTGGGCCTCGCTCAACCGCTTCAACCCGCGCCCGGCCTACGACCACGTTGCCGACTTCTCGGTCTATGTCGCCCGTGAGCAGCGCGGGCGCGGGGTGGGCGATGCCCTGCTTGGCGCCCTCGTCGAGCGAGCGCAATCCCTCGGCTACCACAAGCTCGTCCTGGCCGCCTTCCCCACCAACGCGCCCGGCATGCGCCTCTACGAGCGCCACGGCTTCACCCAGGTCGGGGTCTACCACGAGCAGGGCATGCTGGATGGGCGATGGGTGGACGTGGTGGTGATGGAGCGGATGCTGGGGTAACGCGGTGCCTGCGCGCGTGTCACGCACGCGGAGTCGAGAAATCTCGGCCCGGCTGACCGCAGGGGAGCAATGCCTGGACGTGAGCGTCGCTGCGACCTCGCAGCTTGACGGCCAGCAACGACGAGATTTCTCGACTCCGCACGAGCTGACACTTGCGAGCGGGCGGAGATGTCGGAACGTGTTGGTCTCCTGGTTGAAAGGGCCTCACACCGAGCATGGCCCGATCACTCATTATCCCTGGACGAGGGCGCTACCCCGCCTTCCGCCCCACCGCCATCATGTGCGCACTGACCCCCAGCAGGCTCGGCTCCCTCTCCACGGCGCGGGCGGCGGCGATGAGGTGCGCGCGGTTCGGTGCATCGGCCCAGCCCGCGCCGATGTACTTGCCGGGGCCTTCGATGCCGAGCAGCGCGTCGAGGGTGAAGCCGGCCTCCGCGACTTCCCCGGCCAGTTCCTGCGGCAGGTGAAAGAAGGTCGTCGTGAACCACTCCGGCGCGTCACTGGCGGCGGGGTTGCGGTGCTGGCCGTCGCGCAGGTCCTGGGCAATGATGGCGGCGAAGGCCGGGTCGCCAAGCTGGCCGAAGAGCAGGCCATCGCAGAGTGAGGCAAAGCGCGAGATACCGATGGCGCAGACGATGCCGCCCGGGCGCAGCACGCGGTGCGCCTCACGCAGCGCGGTCAGGCGGGCGGCGCGCTCGGTCAGGTGGTAGAGCGGGCCGAACAGCAGCACCACATCCGCGCTGGCATCCGGCTGCTCCAGGGCGCGGGCATCGCCGAGGGCGGCGGTGAAGCGCGCCGGGGCAGCGCCCGCGGCGGCAGTGGCCTGCGCCACGTGCAGCGGCACCGGGTCGATGAGGTGGACGTCGTAGCCGCGCGCCGCCAGCCAGACGGCGTAGGGGCCCGGCCCGCCACCGACATCCAGCACGCGGGCCGGGGCGGGCGGCAGTACGCGCTCCAGCACGTCCAGCGTGCGCGCCCACTCCAGGGTGCCCTCGCCGCTGCTCGCCAGCCGCTCCTGCTCCAGGCCCAGGTCGTAATAGGTGCGAATCGCGTCATCGAGCATCAAGGCATGTCCTGTCAAACCGTCCACGTGGCAGCGTTTCGGTAGGGTGTACCCGGCTGGCCTCTGGCGTCCCGTGGCTGGGCCGAGGTCCTTCGCCGGCGGCTGGCGCGTTCCCGGAGCCTGGCAGTGCCCGGCACGTTCGAGGCACGACGTGCCGGGTGCGGCGTTTCGCACCCAGGCCGTGCGCAAGGTCCCGCCCTTCGCCGTCGTGCTACCCCGCCTTCTCCCCCACCAGCAGCGCCACCGGGCAGGTGAAGGTGCCGTCTGGCTCCAGGCGCAGCTGCTCCTGCACGTTGGCCGGGGCGTTCGCGAAGAGCGTGCGAATCTGGGCAGCCGCGGCTTCAGGCGTGCGCATGCGGGCGGTCCAGTTGGCGAACTCCAGGCGCAGCGGAAAGCGCCCCGCGTCTGTGACGGCCAGGCCGGCATCGCCCAGCATGGTGAACCACTGTCCGACGGTGTGATCCCGCACGTGGGAGGGGTCGCGCAGAATCTCGGCGGTGTTCAGGAACGTGTCGCTCGTCGGGTCGTCCGGGGAGACGATATCAACCAGCAGCAGGCGGCCACCCGGCTTCAGCACCCGCGCCCACTCCTGCGCCGCCTGGGCCGGGTGCGGGAAGTGATGGGCCGCGTAGCGGCAGGTGACGAGGTCGAAGCTGGCATCCGGGAAGGGCAGATGGCCCGCGTCGCCCGCCACAAACGCGATGTTGGTGACGCCCTGTGCGGCGGCCAACTCCTGGGCCGTGGCCAGCATCGCGGCGGTCAGGTCGAAGGCGGTCACTTCGGCGGCCTGGCGCGCGAAGGCGATGGCCGTGTGCCCCGCGCCGGTGGCAACATCCAGCACCCGCTCAGTGCCCTGCAGATTGCCTGCCGCCACCATTGCCTCGAGGTCGGGACCGCCCGCGTGCACGGCGCTGGTGACATAGGCGGCGGCAACCGGGCCGAACTGCTCCTGGACGGAATCCTGAACGTGTCTCATCGTGTCATCCTGTAGCGACGCGCGATCATTGTGAGCCATCTTGCCATTGTCACGCGCAATGCGCCGCGACAGGCAACCGCTCATCTTCCATACTGCTGCAACGATTGAGCCGCCGCGCTGTGACACGCGCCGTGCCAGCAGGAGCCTTCATGCCCGATGCCACACCCGATCTCATCGACCAGTTGGCGGGTCTCGCGCCCGATTCTCCGGTCGCCGCGCTGCGGCGCGAGAAGCCCGACCTCGTCGCTTTCGCGCAGGGCAGCGACCAATCGCTGCTGGAGCCCGCCGATCCGGGCGATCTCTCGCTGCTGGAGCGGCACGCGGTGGCCTACCGGGTTGGCCTGCTGACCGGCTTCCCCACCGTCGAGAAGCGGCACCGCCGCCGCCTGCTCGATTTTGGGCGCACCGACCTGGCCTCGCACATCGAACGCTACCCCGATGTCAAGCTGGAGCCCCGGTTGGCCGCCATCATCCGCCACACGGACCTCGTCACGCTGAGGCCGGGCGCAGCCGGGCCGGAGGATATCGCCGCGCTGCACGCGGCGGGCCTTTCCCCGGCGGCGGTGGTCACGCTCGGGCAGTTGCTCGGCTACCTGGGGTACCAGGTCCGGGCCATTGCCGTGGCCCGCGCCCTCGCCGAGGGGCCGGAGCTCGTGGCCTCGACGCCGAAGGAGCGGCCGCAAGCCGACCCCAGCACCACGCGGCGCGCGCCGCGCCAGCGTCTGCGCTTCTCCAGCACCCGCTTCGATTGGCAGCCCTGGACCGCCACCATCGCCGAGGGGGAATCGACCCCGGAGCAGTGGCAGGTGCTGGACGATGTCGTGCCGGCCATGAAGACGAACCCGTACTACCTGCTCCTGGCGCAGGATCCGGAACCGCTGCGGCAGCGCACGGGCCTGTTCAACGGGATCATGAAAGGGGAGGGCGGCTCAGCGAAATCGGACCGCGAGCTGGCCGCTGTCGCCACCTCCCGCGTGAACGGCTGCGTTTACTGCGCGGCGGTACACGCCACCGCCTACAACCAGATGACCGGCGACACCGACCAGATGCAGCGCCTCCTGGATGACGGCGTGGCGACCTCGTTGCGCGAGCGGGAGCGCGCCATCGTCGATGTTTCCGTGAAGCTGACCGAGGACCCGGCGGGCTTCACCGCCGCCGATCTGCAACCACTGCGCGACCTGGGGTTCAGCAACCTGGAAATCCTGGACATCACGAACGGCGCGGCCATCTTTGCCTGGGCCAACCGCCTGCTGCAAACGCTGGGCGAGAGCCAACTGGCCGCGCCGGCTCCGGCCTGACCCAGGCAGACCGGGGTGGCCACTGCGGCCACCCCGGTAGTGCAGTCACGCCGGGATGCTACCGGGTGCGGCGCGCCTGAGTACGGCGGTCAGCGTCACAGCATTCCGGATCGCACCAGATGCCGTCCGCCGCGTTGCGCGCAACCTACGGCTGGCCACCCTTCGTCTTCGGGGTACTCGGCTCGGCACTCCACTCCTGCCAGGAGGCGGAGTAGAGCGCCACGCTGGGATACCCCAGCCAGCGCAGGGTGAAATCGGTGACAGCGGAGCGCGCGCCGGTCGCGCAGTACGGCACGACGTGCTTGTCTGGCGTGACGCCCGCGGCGGCGTACATGGTGCGCAGGTCATCGGCCGGCCGCCAGAAGGGGAGGCCAGCCTCGCTGACGTTGCGCAGGAAGTTGATATTGACCGCGCCGGGGATGTGGCCCTGGGCATACTCTTCCGGCGTGCGTGCATCCACCAGCACCCACGCCGGGTCATCCAGATGGTCCACGATCTCTGGCAGGCGCGCCAGCATCTCCCAGCGCCGGTCTGTTGCGGCCGGTGGCGTGCTGGCCACGCGCGGGCTGGCCGCATCCGGCACTTCGTCGCCGTGCGCCTGCTGCCAGGCCGCAAGCCCGCCGTTCAGCACCTCCACGTTGGCGTACCCCAGCAGGCGCATGACCCACCAGGGCCTGGGCGCGAAGAGCGAGCCGTCGTCGTAGATGACGACCGCATCTTCCCGGTTGAGGCCGACCCGTGCGAAGAGCGCCGACATGTTGTCGGCCCAGCCGGTCACGGCGGCCTCGTTGACCGTGTCCATCAGCTCCATCTCATGCCAGTCCACCAGTTGGGAACCGGGGATGAAGCCCTGCGCCTGCGCGGCGTCTCCTGCCAGGGCGACCGGCCGGAACGCGGGGTCGGCCTGAAGCCCCTGGACGGCCGCCACGTCGATCAGGTGGCCAGATGCGCTGGGGCCGGCCGGCTGGGGCGTGGCCTGAGCCTGTGCCAACCTGAACCGGGTCACGGCCAGGCCGGCGCCTGCGGCCGCCCCGCCCAGCACGAACCGCCGCCGCGTGAATCTGCCACACGCTTGCCGTGTCATGTGCGCTTTTCCTCCCGATTGCCGGCCGTGCCTCTCGACCGGATCCACGCGCCCCGGACTCCTGGCGATTGTCGGAAACTTTCACGCGCCACGTTTGCGTGCAAATTTGCGTTTTCCGGGTGCGCGTTTGCTTTCGATATGGTAAAACCCATGCGCATTGACATGTGAAGCTGGTCCCCAGGTCACGCTGTGGTGCAGCGCCCTGAGAGCCGCAATGGCGGCGGGAAGCGCGATTGCGGCGGGGCGCCGCACCGTTTCGGCGACAGACCAGCCAATTGGGATGCTGCCGCCGCCCAGGGATACGGTTTGGCCAGGCAGGTGCGCAGTCTTCAACAGGAGCGCGACGTGGCGAACTCCGTTGTGGTCATGAACGGGTCGAGTGGGTCGCACCAAGTGGACCCTGTCCGTCTCTCTCGCAAGCAGCGCGCGGTTGTTTCCTACATCGAGCACAATCCCAAGTTCGCGGCCTTCGCGACCGCGGGGGAACTCGGCGGGCGGGTGAATGTGCACCCCTCCACCGTCGTGCGGCTGGCGCAGTTGCTGGGGTACGACGGGTTTCCGGAGTTTCAGGCGGCGATCCGCCACACCTACCTCTGTTCGCTGGATGCGATTTCGCTGAATCCCCCCCACACGCCAAGCCGCTTCGCCGACATTGTGACCTCCTCGCTGGATCAGGATCTGCGCAACCTGGCTACCACTCGCAACTCCCTGGACGGCAAGACCGTACAACTGGTGGCCCGGCTGGTGGAGGCCGCGCCTGCCTCCCTGGCAATTGGCGGCGGGAGCCACGGGGGCTTGGCGATCATCTTCAGCCATCTCTGCCGCTTCATGGGGCTCCCCGTCGACGCCGAGATCCGGGGCGGCATCTCCCTGGCGGCGCGCCTGTCGCAGGTGCAGCCGGGACATGTCGTGTTCGGCAGTTCGGCCTGGTGGGTGCTGAACGACACGCGTGAGGCGCTGGCCGTCGCCAGGGAGCGCGGCGCGGCCACGATCGCGATTGCGGACAGCCGTGCCTCCCCGCTGGCCCAGGTAGCGGACCATGTGCTCATCACTCGCAGCGAAAGCGTGTGCTTCAACCAGTCGCTGGTCGGGCACCTGGCGATCGTGAACGCCATCGCGGCGGAAATCGCCACGAACGGCAGCCCGGAGATTCAGCAGCACATGGCGCAATCCACCGCCATCGCCGAGCGCCTCGGCGCGGTCTGGCAGCACACGGGCACGGAGTTCGAGGACGGAGGGGAAGACGCGCTGCGCGCTTAGGGTAGTCGCTTCGCTTAGGGAGTAAGGGAATAAGGAGAAAGAACGGGAGCCGGCGAGCATCGCTTGTTCGTCGTTCCTTATTCCCTTATTCCCTAAGGCCCAGAGGCCGCCTTCCCCAAGCGCCGCAGCGCGTCTTCCCTAGGTTACGCGTAGGTCTCGGCAGCGAAATCCGGCGTGGCGACGCCCTGTTCTTCCAGCCAGCGCTCGGCGTCCATGGCGGCGCGACAGCCATCGCCGGCGGAAGTGATCGCCTGGCGGTAGCGGCGGTCGCGCACGTCACCGGCGGCGAAGACGCCGGGGATATTGGTGGCGGTGGTGTCGGCGTCCTGCTTGGCGATGTAGCCGTGGGCATCCAGCTCGATCTGCCCAGCGACCAGGTCGGTGTTCGGCTTGTGCCCGACCGCCACGAACACGCCGTCCACAGGCAGCGTGCTTTCTTCGCCGGTGGCGGTGTTGCGCAGGCGCAGCCCCTCGACGCGGTCGTTGCCAACCACCTCCTCGACGACCGAGTTCCAGATGAACGCGATTTTCGGGTTCTCCTGGGCTCGCTGCTGCAGCACCTTGCTGGCGCGCAGGCTGTCGCGGCGGTGAATCACGGTCACCTTGCTGGCGAAACGCGTCAGGAAGAGCGCCTCTTCCAGCGCCGAATCCCCGCCGCCCACGACGGCGATCTCCTTGTCCCGGTAGAACCAGCCATCGCAGGTGGCGCAGGTGGAGACCCCGCGCCCGAACATTTCATCCTCGCCGATGGCTTCCATGCGCTTGGCGCTGGCGCCGGTGGCGACGATGACACTGTTGGCGTAGATCGTCTGGGTGGCGGTGTCGATCTCGAAGGGGTAAACGGAGAAATCGACGCTCTCGACATCGATGGTCTGCACCTCAGCCCCGAAGCGCTCGGCCTGCATGCGCAGGTCATTCATCATCTCCGGGCCCAGCACGCCCTCGGTGTACCCCGGGAAGTTTTCGACATCGCTGGTCAGCACAAGCTGCCCACCCCAGTAGACCCCGCCCAGCACCAGCGGGTTGAGCGCGGCGCGCGCGGCGTAGATGGCGGCGGTGAGCCCGGCTGGCCCTGACCCGATGATGACGACTTGTCGCGGTTCGTCATTGAACGACATCTGTTCCTCCTGGATCCCTGGCGACAGCGTCAACGTTCTACGGTGTCGATGGGGTATCGTCTGGTGCAATAACTCGTGCTCGTGGTGGATCACGGTTGTCAGCCGCGCATCCTGGGGAAATTCCGCGCGGCTGTCGCGCATTCTACCAATGATGTAACGCATGACACGCACGGTGTGATCCAATTTGCCGTTCCGCCAGCGGGGCGCGCATGACAGAGACCAGGAAAGGACACCGCTCTCGATGACCGAGCCGAATCCCGGCGCCGCCAGCAAGCCGAGCCGGGCGGAAGCCTCCCGCCAGCGCCGCTCGGCCCGCGCCATCGCCGCTGAACGCCAGCGCAAGCAGACGGCCACGCGCACGATCGCCATTGCCCTCGCGGCGATTGCGCTGGTTGCGATCGTCGGCTTCGTGCTCTTCAACCGGCAGCAGGCATCCATGGCCGTGCCGGAAGGTATCCAGGACTTCGCTTACCAGGGCGCGCAGCACTCCGAGGACCCGGTGGAGTACACCGAGCACCCGCCGGTGGGCGGCGTGCACAATCCGGTCTGGCAGAACTGCGGCTACTACGCGGCCCCGGTTCCGAACGAAACCGCCGTCCACTCGCTGGAGCACGGCGCGATCTGGATCACCTATCAGCCGGATCTGCCGGCGGACCAGGTCCAGAAGCTGAAAGAGCTGGCGGAAGCACAGTCCTACATCCTGGTCAGCCCGATGGATGACCTGCCATCGCCGGTGGTGGCCTCGGCCTGGAACCACCAGTTGCAACTCCAGAGCGCCGATGATCCCGGGCTGGACGGCTTCATCCGCCTCTACCGCCTGAGCCGGGAGGCCCCGGAGCCGGGCGCCGCCTGTGCCGGCGGCTCGTCAGCGACGCTGTAGCCATGAGCGACCTGATTGCCGAGAACACCTACGAGGCCGACGAGGAGCCCACCCGCCAGCGCAGTTGGCTGCCGTTGATCCTGGGCCTGGCCGCGCTGGCGCTGGCGATCATGGCGGTGGTCGCCATGGAAAGTGGCCGCCCACCCGGCGATACATCGCTGGAGGCCGGCTTCGCGCGGGACATGATGGTGCATCACGACCAGGCAGTGACCATGGCCATGCTGATCCAGGACCGCACCGATGATCCGGTGCTGCGCTCGATGGCGACCGACATGGTGCTGACGCAGCAGAATCAGATTGGACAGATGTTCGGCTGGCTGAACGTGTGGGGGCTGCCCGCCACCGGCAGCCAGCCCGCCATGACCTGGATGGGGCACCCAACCACGGGCCTGATGCCGGGCATGGCGACGCCGCAGCAGATCGCCGACCTGGCCGCGCTCAGCGGCACGGACGCCGATATCGCCTTCCTGAACCTGATGATCCCGCACCACCAGGCCGCCATCCCCATGGCGCAGTTCGCGCTGGATCACAGCGACGTCCCGGCGGTGCGTGACCTGGCACGCCAGATCCTGGCCGCGCAGGAGATCGAAATCGCCAACATGCAAACGATGCTGAATGAGAAGGGAGCGGCGACCGGGAATTGAGGTGGTGAGGCTCCGGGAACTCTCCCTGCGCCCCTGGGGAGAGGCAAATGATCATCCGTGAGTGGCGCGAGACTGACCGGGGTGCACTCACCGTGCTGGCGAAGAGCGCACTTGATGACCATGCGCGCGATGCCATCCTGGCCGCCCTGCGCGTTCCGGCCGAGCTATCGGCCTTTGACGCCAGCCCTACGCTGGTCGCGGTAGATGACGGAAACCTCATCGGCATTGGCACGCTGTGGGAAAACGACATCCACCCGGCGCGGTGGCGGGTGAACCTGCATGGCCGCCCCACGTTCTGGTTGCAGGGCGCTGCGGCGTCCCTGCTGGCCCGGCTGAGGGAGCTCCGGCCCGATCAGCGTCGCCTGCAAACGGCGATCTCCGCCCGCAATGAGCTTGGCTGTGCCTTCTTCCAGGAGCACGGCTATTCGCTGCTCATGCGGACGCGTTCTGGCAGCCTGCCGCCCGGCAACATCCCCGAGGCTGTCGCACAGGATTTCGACGACGCCAGCAACCAGACCAGCGAGGCGGGATTCAAGGTCGTGCCGCTGGCGGCCTTCCGTAACCAACCGTTCTCCTACGTCCAGCTCGCTCGCCTGCACGCCGACATCTATGCGCAAGGACACACGTGGGACCCCGTGCGCGAACTCACGGGCGGGGAACCCGCGGAGCTGTTCCTGGATGCTGACGAACTCCTGCTTGATGCGACGTTTGTTGCCCTGGAGAAAAAGCGTCTGGTTGGGGTCTCCAGCCTCCGGGGCGCCGGCCAGCCGGGGCGAGTGGAACTGGGCTGGACCGGCGCGGTTCTCGATGACGAGCAGCAACGGAAGCATCTGGTTCAAGCGCTGCTTGGCGCGAGTCTGCGCCACGCGACAGCAGAGAACTGGCTCGTTGCGTTCGAGGTTGACGCAGCGGATACGATCCTGTGGGACATGACCGCACGGTTACCGCTGGAACTGGCGCCCGACTGGCTGGCATTCGCGGAAACGGGGCCTGATCCCGGCGCCATGTAGCCCGGCAAGGCAGCATGCAGACGCCACACCCTTCCGAAGCGCACAGATCACGCATCCTGTCTTGAGCCGAGCCGAGGGGCCACGGCGTTGCCGGCCGCAATGGTCCGAGATGTCATCCCCTTACAGGTGTCGTCCTGAGCGAAGTCGAAGGACCTCGTTCCCCACCCACAAAGGCTCGAGATATCAGCCTCTTCAGGCGTCATCTTGATCGCAATCGAGAGATCCCAGGCCTGAGCATCGCTGCGTCCTGGCAACCGCGCGACCGGGAAACGAGATCCTTCGCCTTCGCTCAGGATGACATGCGTGGGGATGTGCCACCTCAATCCGTCGCGGCCGGTGACGCCGTGCCCCCTGACTCCGTCAGGGCGCACAAGATTCGCGGTGCTGGCCCACAGCGCGCTTACCCCAGCGCTCCTTGCAGAAACGCCAGCCCATCTTCGGCCAGGGCCTCCTGCGTCTCTGCCAGCGGGCGCCAGATGGCGGCGGCGCGGGCGATGGTCTGGTTGTCGGGGGTGAAGGACTCGATAACCAGCGGCCCCTCATACTCCACCTCGCGCAGGGCGGCGATGATCGGCTCCCAGGCGATGTGGTCGAAGCCGGGCGCGCCCCGGTCGTTGCCGCAGGCGTGGAAGTGGTAGAGCTTGTCGCCCGCCAGCCGGATGGCTGCTGCCTGGTCCTTCTCCTCGAGATTCATGTGGAAGGTATCGAGCAACATCCCGACGGCGGGGTGATCCAGGAGGTCCACGACCTCCCGCACCTGGGCGGCGGTGTTGAAGAAGCTGGTCTCGAAACGGTTCAACGGCTCGATCGCCAGGCGCACCCCGCGCTCCGCCGCGTAGTCGGCCACCGGCGCCAGGCCCGTCATCAGGCGGTCGATGGCCGCCGCGCGCTCGGCGGGGGTCATTTGCCAGGTCTTGCCCACCGGCGAGTAAAGCGGCCCCGCCACCACGCTGCCGCCCGCATCTGCCACGGCGTCGATGCAGTAGCGGACATACGCCTGCGTGCCCGCGACCAGGTCCGGATCGGTGAAGTCGCGGTCTGGCCCCATCGCGGCGCAGACCGCCGTGCCCAGCCCGTGCTCGGCCAGGACCGCGCCGGTGCGCTGCGGGTCCCATTGCCCCGGCGCTTCGATGCCCAGCTCCAGCACGTCGAAGCCCATCGCCTTCACGCGCGGCGCAAGGTCCGCGATAGCCGCGTCCGTTGGCGGCGAGACGAAGACCCAGGAATTGACCCCCAGCGGATTCATGCGACGCATCTCCGGCTTCTCCCACGGCACGTGAGCAGACGCTGCACGGTACGGGGAGGGGCGAGGGCTGTCAAGCGGGGCGTACGAGCCTCTTTGCCTGCGGGCGCAGGATGCCAGCACAGGGCGAGCACAGCACGACAGGTCAGGAAGGGCAGCCGCGGCAGGACTCGACGGTAAAAAGGGCGGGACATGCGCCGCTTGACCACACGACGAATTGCTCATATCGTGAACGCAACATCCATTGCAGATCGGATTGTGAACGCACCGAATGTGCGTCAGGAGAGGTTTGCCCGTGACCACCTCAGATCCACTTCGCGTCACCCGGGACAAAGCGCATCTGCATCTGGAATTGCGCCACGATCTGGAGCCGATCGCCCGGGTCGCAGTTGGCCAAACGTTGCTTGTAGAGACCGAGGACAACTTCGCCCTGTACCGGGAGATGACCTCAGATGCTGATCTGATCCCCGCGCCGCCGCCGCTGAAGGAACTCAACCCGCTCACCGGGCCCATCGCCGTGGCTGGCGCGGAACCGGGCGACACCCTGATCGTGGAGATCGTCGAGATCGCGGTGGAAGGCCACGGGCACATCGCACTCGTCGAGGGCACCGGGGTGCTGAAGAACTACGTTTCGCCGCCCCACACGAAGATCTGGCAGATTGTGGCTGGCGAGGCCGTCTTCAACGACGCCATCCGCTTCCCGATCCGGCCGATTCTCGGCTCCATTGGCACAATGCCGGAGACCGACGGCGTCTACGCCATCTACCCCGGCCCGTATGGCGGCAACCTGGACGACGCCAACTCCACCATTGGCTCCTGCTACCACCTGCCGGTCTACCGGCCAGAGGCGATGCTGATGGTGGGCGATGTCCACGCCAACCAGGGCGACGCCGAGATCGCGATGGGGATCGAGATCGACGGCGTGGTGACGCTGCGCATCGTGGACCTGGTCAAGGGGGAGGTACTGCCCTACGCGCGCATCGAGACGGCGGACACGTGGGTCTTCCCGGCGGACGCGCCGACGCTGGAGGAGGCGATCCAGATTTCTGCGTCCTTCGCGGCCCGCTTCCTGGTCGAGCGCCTGGGGATCACGCTGGAGGACGCCGCCCACATCCTGAGCGCAGTCGGCAACATTCGCATCAGCCAGGCGGCCTTCGCCGGCTACAACGTCACGGTGCGAACGGAGTTTCCCAAGCGCCTGGACACGCAGGGGCGGCTGAAGGGCTACGCGGGGTAGGGTATTCCGTGACCGCTCATCACGCCCGTGGGAACTTCCCGTGGGTGGGCGCGGAGTGACCGCCCCTGCCCAAGCGTGTCCTACTCGCTCCCATGCTATCCACCTCACGCTGTCATCCCGAACCTGGACAGAAGCCCATCGCACCCGCTCAGTCACCGTCCCTCCGCCTCCTCCAGGTGTCGTCCTGAACTTGTCGAAGGACCTCATTCCCGGCCGCGATGCTGCGAGATAGCCACCGATGCTCGGGCGCAGGCCTCGGATCCCGGCGGTCGGCAAGGCTGAAATCCCTCGACTTCGCTCGGGGTGACACATGAAGGTGGATGAGGCCTCCGGCGTGGCGGTTGGGAACAAGGTCGTTCGACTGTGCTCAGGACGACACCCGACAGGGGATGGCAGCGCGAAACGACGCGGCTGGAATCGAGATACTTCGACCGCGCTCAGGCCGGCACGGGTGGATGGGCGGCGCTTCCGCCTGACGTGCCCCCGGGGCCCGCACCCTACAGGCGATTCCAATGCGTCGCGTGCCTGACCTGAGGCCATTGGGGCGGCGAACACGCGGCCTGTGCAGGGCCGCGGGCTCACCTCCCTCCTGTCTCGCAGTGCTACTCCGCCAGGATCGCGGAGAGCGCCGCCAACTCCTCGGCCTCGTCGGCGACGGGCACGTGGGAGATCAGCAACTCATCGATGCCCCGGCCGCGGATCGCCTCCAGGCGGGAGCGGATTGCGGTAGGGTCACCCGAGACGGCGAGCTCATCAACCAGGGCGTCGCTCATCTCCTGCTCGGCACTCACCGGGTAGCCCGCGTCCGCGAACATGGCCGCGTAGAACGGCAGCTTGCTGTAGACAGGAAACTGCGCGCGGAAGGCGTTGCGCGCGGCCGTCCGGTCTGTGGAGACGGCGACGGGCACATGCGCGATCACGGGTGGGCGCTCGCGCCCGGCACGCTCGGCGCCTTCCTGCAAGGCGGGGATGCCCGTCTGCACGATGTAATCGATGGGCGTCACCCAGGTAATTGCGCCGTCGGCCAGTTCGCCGGCCAGCACGAACGCGTTGCGCCGCAGCGCCGAGATGGGCAAGGGAATGCGAGGCGGCGTGACCGACCCAGGCAGCGCGGATGTCACCCGGAAGAACTCGCCCTGGTGGTCGACGCGCCCCTCCCAGAGCAGTCCGCGCAGGATGGTCAGGACCTCCCGCAGGTAGGCCAGCGGCTTCACCATCGGGATGCCGTACATGTCCTCGATGATCGGGCGGTGGCTGCTGCCGACCCCGAGGCGTACCCGCCCCCGCGCGAGGTCGTGGATGGCCAGCGCCTCCGCCGCCAGCGTGATGGGGTGCCGCCCGTAGACCGGGACGACCGCCGTGCCCAGCCCCACCCGGTCAGTCACCGCCGCTGCAGCGGTCAGCCCGCCCACGGCATCGGCGGATGGGCCGCCGACCGTTGTCCAGATCGCAGGAACCCCGCGCTGCTCGGCCTGCTGCGCCCCCTGCACCAGGCGCGTGGCGCTCCCCCGGGGAATGACCAACCCGGCGTTGAGTCTCGACATGATCCTGTTCCTTTGGACGTTACCCTCGTGACAGCACGTCCTCGCGTCACGCGCGATTGTGGCGCTTCACGATACGTCCCGAGAGAACGTACCGCCAGAGAACCAACCGAGGGCCGCCAGAGGTATGCGTGATAGCGCGGGAACGGAATGTGCGGTTGCGCGCATATGACTGTGCCTGACACGAGCGTAGGCCACCCGGCGGGCCGCGCCGCACCACCACGCATCCTCGTCCTCATCAACCCGCACTCCGGCGCCAAGGGCGGCCTGCCCACAAACCGCGCGGCGACCGAAGATGTGCGCGCCGCCCTGGATGCCGCCGGCATCGGCGCGGAGGTGGTGGTCACGGGGTCGGAGGATGAGGCGATTGCCGCCACGCGGGACGCTATCCAGCAGGGCTACGACATCGTGGCGGCGGCGGGCGGCGATGGCACCATCGGCGCGGTGGCCTGTGAGCTGCTGCACAGCCAGACGGCGCTGGGCGTGCTGCCGCTGGGCAGCGTCATGAACATCGCGCGCATGCTCGGCATCCCGCGCGATCTTGCCGCTGCAGCCCTGGTGCTGGTGCAGGGTGAGGTACGCGCCATCGACGTTGGGGAAGCGAAGGGACAGATTTTCTTCGAGGGCGGCTCCGTGGGGCTGAACGCGGCCGTCTTCCGCGAGGCGCAGGGGTTGGACGCCGCGCAGGGCCGCGCGCGCGCCCTGTTGGCGACGCTGCGCGAACTGGTGCGCTACCGGGCGCCCCGCATGATCCTGCACCTCGACGATACGGTGTTCACGACGCGGGCCCTGGCCGTCTCCATCGCCAATGGCCCGTACGCCGGGCTTGGGTTCACCGTCTCACCGGATGCGAGCATCGAGGATGGCCTGCTGGACGTCGTCGTCTACTCGCGCTTCTCGCGCCTGGAGCTGATCCGGCACTTCGGGGCAATTGCCTTTGGCCGCCGCCAGTTCACGGCGAAAACGCGGACCTTCACCTCCCAGCGCGTGCGCATCGAGGGCGTCCACCCCCTGCCCTGCCGCGCCGATGCCCACGACCTCGGCGAGACCCCTGTCGAGTACCGCGTGCGCCCCCAGGCCCTACGGGTGATGACGCCGGGCTCTCCAACGCCGGATTAGTCCTCCCAGGTGATGGATTTGTACGGACGCCAGCCGTACATCTGCACTGGTGCATGAGAGATGGAGGCGCCTATGTCTGCGCCTGATACCGAGATGCCGCGCAGCGAACGCATGGAACTCCGGGCAACGAAGCGTGAGAAAGCCCTGCTATCCCGCGCGGCGGCCATTGAACATCTTGATGTGACCAGTTTCGTGTCGCGTAGTGCGCTGCCAGAAGCACCGAACATCGTCGATCAGCACGAGCGGGTTGTCCTCAGCGAGTGTGATACAAATTTCATCCTTGATCTCCTTGAGCACCCGCCGGACCCATCGCCTGAACTGGTCAACGCGTTTCGCGCTCTGCAGGAACATCGAATTGCTGATGATCAGTAATGTCGTTGGCGTGGCGCGAAGAGGCGCTTACCCGGAAACACCATCGCCAGCAGTTTGACT
>DAOUDE010000083.1:0-7748 GCA_034431475.1 Thermomicrobiales bacterium
CCAGGTGCAGCCCGGCGGCACAGCCCATGGAGTGCCCGATCACCACTGGCCGCTCCAGGCCAAGCGCGGTGATCACCGCCGCCAGGTCATCGCCCTGCATGGCGTAACCCCAGTCCGCCGGCGGCGGCGTCGATGCGCCGTGGCCGCGCGCATCCGGCAGGATCATCGTGTGCCGCGCGGCCAGCGCCGCCGCCACGCGCTGAAAGCACCCGCCATCCTCGGTGGCGCCGTGCGCCAGCAGCACGGGCGGCTCGCCCTGGCCGCCCCAGGTGGCATGGATACGGCCACCCGGGACCTCGATGAAGCCAGACCGCCACTGATCCCTGCTGTCTCCGAGGCCTGACATTCTCCCTCCAGAGGTTTTCAACGGATCGATGCGGCAAACCGAATTGCATCCGCGCCACTATACAAACGCTCCAACGTCATTTACCCTGCAAGAAGTTTCCCGTCATCACATGAGATGTACCGCGATTGGGGGTCGCCGGTCCCTGCGAGTGCTGGCTGAACTCCGGCAGACTGACACGCGAAAGGCATCGCATGGACTCAGGGCACTTTGACACGTTTGCACGGGCAATTGGCGCTGGCATTGCACGGCGCAGCTTCCTCTCCAGCGTGGCGGCCGGGGTGCTGGGCTTGCGTCTCGCGGACGCTGCCAGCGCAGCGGTTGCCCCGGACCTGTCAGCCAGTGAGGTGCGCGGAGCCGGAGTCGCCGCGCCAGGTTCCGCGTCGGCGGAGAAGAAACGCAAGAAACGGAAGAAGAAGAAGAAGGGCAAGGATGGCGGCAACCCGCGGCCCACACCGCAGAATCCGCCCACCTGCACAACGGCATCCTGCCCCCTCTCGTCGGAGTGCTCCCAACAACCCCTGGACGCATGCACGACGCGGGTGTTCAACAGCCTGCAGAGCGCGGTGAGCGGCTGCGCGACCGCCTGCGAAGACCCGGACGGCGGCCAGTGTCAGCGCTGCCTCGATCCCATCGTTGCGGAGGGTCTGCCCGAAGCCCTTGGCTGCATCGAACGCGGTTGCCCCGGGACCTTCATCTCCTCGCAGCTTCCCGCCTGGAGCCCGGCTCGCTCCCGCGATGTCGCGGCGGAGGCCGTGTGGGCCCGCACCTGCGACAAGGCCTGCTGCTATACGGAAATGCAGTCCTGCCTGGAAGACATGCGCGATGAGTTCTTCATCTGCATGGCCGCGGCTGCCCTCGCGACCCTCACCGCCCCGCCGGCTGGCGCGGCTGGCCTGGCCGCCTGCATGGCCAAGGGCGCCTTCGACATCAAGAAGTGCGAAGGGCGCTTTGGCTGCCCGCTGGGCTCAACCTGCCTGACGAACAACACCTGCTGCGTGGGGGGCGGAGGGTGTGGGGACTTCTGCTGCCGCGAGGGCACGATCTGCACGCGTGGCTCCCACAATGGCGTCCCCCGCTTCGACTGCTGCAACCCGCAGGATCATCAGCACGAAATGCTGGTCCCCTGCGACGGAGTCTGCTGCGCCGGCCCGGAGAACGTGCAGTGCTGCGCGCCCGGGGCCGCGAACCCCTGCCGCTGCTAACTGAGCCGGCATGGAACCAACCGGCGGTTGCGGCGAAATCTCGCCGCAACCGCCGGGGATAACTGGCTATCCGGGCGAAGCTGAACGCGCGGCCTACGAACTCAGCTTCGCGGCGCCCGCGCCCTGGTGCTTTTCGCCAGCCAGGACCGTGCCCCACACGACCAGGTCACGGATGTCCATCGGGTCCACGTCCATCGGGCTCTGGTCGAGGATGGTGAAGTCCGCCCACTTGCCCGGCTGAATGCTGCCAAGCTGATCATCCAGCCCCAGCAGGTACGCCGATCCCAGCGTCACGGCGCGCAGCGCCTGCTCCGCCGTGATCTTCTCTGACTCGCCCAGCACGCGCCCCTTGGGGGTGACCCGGTTCACCGCGCACCACATGGAGTGGAGGCACCCCAGCGGCGTCACCCCGGCATCGGTGTGCAGGGAGAAGGGCACGCCATGCGCCGTCGCCGTGGCACAGGCCTCCATGCCGGCGGCGCGGCTGGGGCCGACGGTGATCTCGTAGTGCTGATCGCCGTAGTACCAGAGGTGGTTGGCGAAAATGTTCGCGCACACCCCCAGGTTGGCCATGCGCGCGTACTGGGCGGGTGTCGTCAACTGCGAGTGCTCGCAGACGTGGCGGATGTTGGGCGCGGGGTGGGCCCGGGAGATCGTCTCGATGGCGTTGAGGAGGATATCGATCGCGCCATCGCCATTGCAGTGGACCGCAACCTGGAAACCAGCGGCCTGCAGGGGGGTCATCCACTCCACCAACTCGTCCTCGGTCATCAGGAGCGAGGGGAGATCATTCGGCGCCTGGTAGTAGCCCGGCCAGTTCATGTACGACGTAAAGTCCTGCACCGAGCCATCCAGCAGCAGCTTGACGCCCGGGAAGTGCAACATGTCCGTCGCGGATTCCCGCAGCTTCGTGAATGCCTCCACGACCGTATCAGGCGTTACCTTGCTGCCGGGGATCGTCGGCTCGGCGTAGGCCATGACCCGCGCCGGGAAGCCGGGCGCGTTGACTGTTTCGCTCCAGACCGCCAGGGTCTCCGGGATCGCCAGCGCGGTGTTCGCCATGTCCGCCACCGTGGTGCAGCCGCAGTTGGTGGCGAACGTGCCCAGCTTGTTGATGGTATCGGCGGCGGAGGCCGCCTTCACGATGAGATCGAAGATGGAGGGCGCCAGGCCCATGGCGGAGGGGCTATTGAGTTCGCCCGTGGGCTCGCCGTCCGCGCCCTTGAGCGCGCCGGGATCGGTGACCGCCGAGGTGATGTTGTTCGCCTTCAGCGCGGCGCTGTTCAGCATCAGGGTGTGCTCGCTGGCGTACCAGACCGCCACTTGCCGCGTGGTGGAGACCTGGTCCAGCGTCTCTTTCGAGAAGGTGTAATCCTGCCCCCGGAAATAGATGGGATCGAATTCCATGCCGAGCAGCGGCTGGTTGGGGTCGGTCAGTTTGGCGTCCTCTTCCTTGAGGAAGCTGATGAGGGCGTCGTAGCTGGTGATTCCCTTCAGGGTGCCGCCGTCGATCGCCGGACGGTCGAAGTAGCCGACGTAGGGAAAGAGGGCGTCGAAGGCCGCGAAGATGTGGTTGTGCGCCTCGATCAACCCGGGGATGATCACCAGGTCCTCGAAGGTCGTATCGACGGTGTACTCGCCCCAGCCGGTGAGATCGCCCAGGTTCCCCGCGCCCAGGATGCGTCCATTGCGCACCGCGACGTGCGTCGCCTCTGGCATCACCGGATCGAGCGTGACGATCTTCTTTGCCTGGAAGATGGTGATGGGGCCAGAGCTGCCGGTGCTGGTCATGCTGGAGCCCGCCGTGGCTGCCGCCGGCGTGGCTGCGGCGGGCGGCGTGGCGTCCTGCGCGTGCGCGGTCCCACCGAGCGCCGCCGTTACGGAACCTGCGGCCATACCCTGCATCAGTAGACGCCGGGAAAGAGAACTCGCCATCTGTTCGTGCCTCCTGCACCCGCGGATCTATCTCTTCGTCTTGGGCGCGCACCATTGGCGGCCCGGTAGCTCAGGTGACAGGATCATACGTGATACACGCCGGGAAGTAAGCAGACATTCATCCTGATTTCATGGCGCGGGAACTCGTTCGCGCCCGCATCGTATCGACGCATCGTGCGCCTTCCCCGGTCGTCCTGAGCCCGCGGGCGCAGGATCTCGCCCCAGCCGCACGCGCATGGAAGCCAATCGCCCCACCCGGTTGCGTTTCGCCCGCCCACCCTCAGGTGTATTCCGACCACCCACCCGGTCACGCTGTCACCGCCCACCCTCAGGTGTCGACTCGGATGCCCACCCGGTTACCCTCTGACCTCCCACCCTCAGGTGTCGACTAGGGCGCCCATCTCGTCACGCTGCCACCACCCATCCTCAGGTGTCATCTCGAGCTTGTCGAGAGATCTCGGCGTCACCAGCCGGACTGCTGCGAGGCGGTCGCCCACCCGCAGGTGTCATCCTGAGCTTGTCGAAGGATCTCGTTCCCAGCCACACGCGCAGAGCAGCACCGCCCACCTTCAGGTGTCATATCTGATGCGTGTCGAAGGATCTCGTTCCCTGGCCGCATTGCTCCGAGATCGCCACCTACGCTCGGGTGCGGGCAGCGTTCTGCGCCGGTCGGGGGCGCGAGGTCCTTCGACTGCGCTCAGGACGACACCTGGGTGGGGATGCCACCCCGTACCAACGTGGTGATGGACAAGGTCCTTCGACTGCGCTCGGGATGACACCTGAAGAGGGTTGCCATCTAGTCCCGCGTTGGTCGGGGGCGCGAGGTCCCTCGACTGCGCTCGGGACGACACCTGTGTGGGGGTTGCCACCTCACACCAATGCGGTCGGGGGCCGAGACCCTGCGACCTCGCTCGGGACGACACCTGGTGGCTGGCGGCACGATGGGGATCGGCGGGGAGACGCCCTGCACCCGGGGCCGGGTGCAGGGTGTCGTGAGGGGTCAGGCAGGGTCCGGCGCGTTAGCCAGCGGGCCCCACGCCGAGGGCCATGCCGTCCAGGACGTTCCACGCCCACATGAAGTCGGCCCAGGGAAAGAACTTGTAGGCGCCGTTGGCGGGGTCGGAAACGTAGACGCCCGCGTCGTCGAAACCGCGCGCCACCACCACGTGCATACCCGGCACCAGCAGGTAGCGCGAGTCGTACATGTACTCGTTGAAGCTGACATCGCCGAAAAGCCCCAGCCAGACCAGCACGGGCATGCCATCTGTCAGCAGCGCCTTGAGCTGCGTCGCATCACCCGCGCCGTAGAAGGATTGCGTCCAGTACCCGAACGAGGCCAGGGGCCCCACCAGCGGCGCGGCGTACACCCCGTAGTCGTCGGTGCCGCCCCACTCGCCGTTGATGTTGCCCCGGTAGCCCCAGTGCGGGTTGGGCGAGAGCGGCACCATCTCGTCGAAGGCCCACTCCGAACGCCAATCGCCAAAGTGCGCCATGGCGATCACCGCCGAGGCGTACTCGCAACTGAGTGGCCGCTGCTGCACGTAGGTCGGGACCGGGAGGTAGGCGTAGCCTGGCCCCACCTCGTGCGCAGCGTGCGCCACGCTCGCCTGGCTGGCGGCCACCGGGGCCGCCAGGGCAGCCGCGCCGAGGCGCAGCACCTGGCGGCGGGGCATGGTGCGCGCGAACGGGCGCGGCAAAATGCGCTGGATCATCGTCATGTCTCCTTGAACCAGGGGAGCAGCGGGAGCGCCCCACCCCGGATTGTGCGGGGCTGGCGCTAGGCCAGGATCTGCACCGCCATGCCCATGGGGGCCCACTCGTACATCCACTCCGCGACATCCAGCGGCAGGTTCACGCAGCCGTGGCTCATGGGCACGCCGAAGTTGCTGTGCCAGTACGTGCCGTGCAGCGCATCACCCTGGTCGTTGAAATACATGACGTACGGTACGTCCGGGACAAGGTAATCCTCGCCCGCGATGGTGCCTTCCATGGTTTCGACCGGGAACTTGTTGTTGACCCAGAAGAGCCCGACGGGCGTCGGGGTACGCGCCGTACCGGTGCTGACATAGGTGCTGCGCACGACCTGGCCATTCTCGTAGGCCCACAGCGCCTGCTGGCTCAGGGATACCACCACGGCCCGGCCGTCGGTGGGGGCCGGCGGGGCCAGTTCCCAGGCAGGGACCGGCCACGGATTCGGTTCTGCGACGTCCTCCGGGACGGCGTGCAGCGCCAGCGGGCGCACCGGCGCGGGCGCCGATGTCGCGCCCGCCAGGGCCGGGCGCAGCCCCGGCGCCGCGACTCCCAGACCCGTCATCCCCAACAATGTGCGACGTGAGACGCCACGCATCGTACCCATGGTCTTCCCTCATTTCCCCAGGGCGCGGCGCGCCCGTCCTCCATCACCCCGGCGCCCAACGCGCACGGGATCACCACCGGTGGCGAAACGGCCACCGGCGCACAGGCAGGAAAGGGCGGCTAAATCCGGAAGACCTGGAGGAAGGCCCGGTGATTCCCGGGCATGGGCGGCGGAACCAGCCGCAGGCCACGGGCGCCCCCGGGCAGGTGCGCGGTGAGCGCCGATGCCGGCGCGGGAAGATCGAGTGCGGCCGCGGAGCCACGGCGTTCCGAGAGCGCAACCAGGCGCCTGCTCGCCGCGCAGTCGCGCACGGGCGGCTGCCCGTCGTCAGCCACGGGAACCGCTGCCGCGCCGTCAGTGGCTATCACGGTGGCCGTGGCGGCGCTCACCGGCGCGACGAGGCCATGACACAGCGACATCAGGACGACGAGGACACCCAGGAGGACTCTCCTGTGCCAGGCGCACGGGAGCCATGAGGTGGAGCGTGGTCCTGGCTGCGTTCGCTGCGTCATCGTGGTGGCTTGAACACCGTGAAGTTTCGGGCGACGTGCCCCAGGGCGGCCGGAGTGCGCGCTTCCCACGCGCCGGCAGCCGTGCGGGCTGCCGTGCTCCCATTCTCGGGGATACGCGCGCTGGAATCCAGTCCCTGTGCCGGTCAGGCACGAATGGTCCGGCCGGGCGTACCCGGCCGGGCCGTGAGGAGCCGGTTGCGCGCGCTCAGCCCGTGCCCAGCGGCTCCGCGAGGGGCGCCGGGCGGGCGGGCGCACTCTGGATGGTGATGTGCGCGCCGGTCTCCGAAGCGGTCCCCACCGCGTGCATGATCTCCAGGACGTGCAGGGCCAGCTCCCCACTGGCGCGGTGGGGCGCGCCGCTGCGCAGGCCGGCACAGAGATCGGCCAGGCCCAGGCCCCGGCTGTTGGTGCTCCACGGCAGCGTGATCGGCAGCTCTTCCCACGCCTCTTCCCCCGCACGGCGCAGGCGCACCGGGCCGCCAAACGTGTTCGGGTCCGGTACGCTCAGGGTGCCCTCGGAGCCGTAGATCTCGATACGTGGGACCTCCGAGGCCCAGACATCGAAGCTGGTCACGAGCGTCGCGATCGGACCGGCGGCGAAGTCGAGCACCGCCGCGAGGTGGGTCGGGGTCTCGACCGGGATGCGCTCTCCCTCGCGGCCGGGGCTGCCCAGGATGCGCTCCGGGAACGAGGCGCGCGCCGAGCCGGTGACACGCCGCACTGGCCCCAAAAGCGAGACCAGCGCGGTCAGGTAGTACGGCGCCATGTCCAGCATTGGGCCGCCGCCATAGATGTAGAAAAACTCCGGATTGGGGTGCCACTTCTCCGGCCCGTGGCTCTGGAAGAAGGCGGTGGCGGCCACTGGCTCGCCGATGAGACCGGCGTCGACGGCGCGGCGGCAGGTCTGCAACCCCGCGCCAAGGAACGTATCCGGCGCAACGCCCAGCCGCACCCCTGTTGCCGCCGCCATCTCGACCAGGCGCTGCCCAGCGGCCAGCTCCACGGCCAGCGGCTTCTCGCTGTAGACACTCTTGCCGGTGGCCATCGCCTGCTCGTCGACGGCGGCGTGAGCCATGGGCACGGTCAGGTTGAGGACCACCTCGATCTCCGGGTCGGCCAGCAGATCCTCGACCGCCATGGCGGCCAGGCCGAAGGCATCGGCGCGCGCCTGCGCCCGCTCCGGCATGAGGTCGGCGCACGCCACGATCTGGTAGGGATCGAAGCGGGCGTCGTTCTTGAGGTAGATCTCGCTGATGTTCCCGCAGCCGATCAGGCCGACCTTCACCGGGGCGTCGCTCATACTGGCCCTCGCTCTCTGGCGTTCAGATAGACGTGTTGGCGTGATTGTCCCATCTCGGGAGTATGCGAAGATGCCATGCGAAAAGAACCCTCGCCCC
>DAOUDE010000084.1:0-3860 GCA_034431475.1 Thermomicrobiales bacterium
CAGGCGGCGACGCTCTTCCTGGCCACCGCGTTCGTGCTGATCAATCTCGGCGTCGATCTGCTCTACGCCTACCTCGACCCGAGGATCAAGCAGGGATGAGTAGCACCGCGAATGTGCTGACCCTCGATATCGGCAATCGCCCGGCCCGGCCGTGGTGGGTGGTGCCCCAGCGCTGGCGGAACCCCATCGGCATCGTCGGGGCGGTGGTGGTGCTGCTGACGATCGTCGTCGCCATCGCCGCGCCGCTGATTGCGCCGTACGATCCGGACGCGCAGCTCGCCACGCGGCTGTTGCCGCCGAGCCGTGAGCACCTGATGGGCACGGACGAACTGGGCCGGGACACCTTTTCCCGCATCGTCTTCGGGGCCCGGGTCTCGTTGCAGGTCGGGATCATCTCGGTCTTCATCGCCCTGCTGATCGGCGCCATCCTGGGCGTGGCTGCCGGGTTCTTCGGCGGGCGGCTCGATTCCTGGCTGATGCGCGGGGTCGATATCATGTTCGCCTTCCCGGGGCTGGTGCTGGCCATCGTCATCGCCGGGTTGCTCGGGGCGAGCCGCACCAACGCCATGATCGCCATCGGGCTGGTGTACGCGCCCGCCTTCGCGCGGGTGATCCGGGGCTCGGTCCTCAGCGTGATGAGCGAACCATATGTAGAAGCGGGGCGGGTGGTCGGCTCCACGAACCCGCGCCTGGTGCAGCGCTACGTGCTGCCAAATATCGTGGCCCCGTTGATCGTGATGACGAGCGTCTATCTCTCCAGCGCGATCCTGAGTGAGGCGGCGCTGAGCTTCCTGGGGCTGGGCACACAGCCACCGGAACCGGCCTGGGGCGGCATGCTGAACCTGGCGCGGACCTATATGGAGATCTCGCCCTGGATGGCGATCTTCCCGGGGTTGGCGATCATGATTGTGGTGCTGGGCTTCAACTTCCTGGGGGATGGGCTGCGAGACGTGCTCGATCCTAGATTGCGGATGAATTAATGAAACCCTCACCCCCGGCCCCTCTCCCTGTGCGCAGGGAGAGGGGAGAACGAAACGCCGCGCGGCGCAGAGTTCGTGCGAAGCAAAGCAATTGTCGGGTATGTACGAAGTCTTGCCGCCTGAAGCCCCTCTCCCTGCGCACAGGGAGAGGGGTTTGGGGTGAGGGTCAATGGCGAACAACACCGAAAGGAACACGATGACCGAAAGCACTTTCCAGGCCGGAGTTGGCCGGGTCACCATCACGCCGCCGCTAACCGCGCCGCACGCCAGTTGGGGCGCGCAGGTGCACGTGTTGCCCGATGGCGTCGAATCGGACCTGTGGGCCACCGCGCTGGTGGTGGACGATGGGGACACCAGGGCGGCCTGGATCGACCTCGACATCGTGATTGTCTCGAAGCCGGAGAGCGACGCCATTCGCGCGCGCGTGGGCGAGGAGCTGGGTATTCCACCGGAGGCCGTGCGGGTGTCCGTGACGCACAACCACGCGGGGCCGCCGCCCAGCGCCTGGAACTGGACGCGGCAGGGGCAGGCCGCGCTGGAGGGCTACTACGCCCTGCTGCCGGAACTCGCGGCCAGCGCTGCGCGCCTGGCCCTGCAAGCGATGCGGCCCGCGCGCGTCGCGGCGGGCGCGGGCGAGAGCCGGGTGGCGGTCAACCGGCGGGAGACCGGGCCCGACGGCCGCATGGTGACCGGCGTCAACCCGGATGGGCTGATCGACCCGCACGTCTTCGTGCTGCGGATTGACGACCAGGAAGACGCGCCGATTGCCTCCGTGGCCGGCTACACCATGCACCCCACCACGATGGGGCCCTCGAACCGGCTGATCAGCAGCGACTGGCCGGGCTACCTGAAGCGGACCGTGGAGATGATCACCGGGGCGCCCTGCCTCTTCGCCCAGGGGGCGACCGGCAACGTCGGCCCCGGCCCGGATGGGTTCACCGACGACGTCCGCGTGATCCAGCGGATCGGCGGCGAGGTCGGCTGTGAGGTGGCGCGCGTCTACCTCGGGCTCGCCCTCGACGGCGTAACGCACCGGCACGAAAAGGTCTGGGAATCGGGCGCGCCGCTTGGCAAGTGGGCGCGGGAGCCAAGGCGCGAGACAGACGTGGACGTGAAGGTGATCTCCCGCACGGTCCACCTGCCGGTGATCGCGCAACCGCCATTGGAGGAAGCGCAGGCCCGCGTCGATGCGGCGCAGGCGCGGCTGGATGCGCTGAAGCAGGCGGGCGCGCCCGCCGCCGAGGTGGAGGCGGCGACCTTCGTGGTCAAGCGGGCGAACATGGCCCGCTCCCGGGCCGAGATGTACGGCGGGATGGAGACGTTCCCCATCGAGATGCACCTCTTGAAGATCGGCCCGGCGGTGCTCGTTGGGGTCGAGGGGGAGCCGTTCGCGGAGATCGGGTTGGCGATCAAGGCCGCCTCGCCGCTGGCGCACACCTGGTTCGGCGGCTACACCGGGGGCTGGGCTGGCTACGTGCCGACCGCCGAGGCCTACCCGCTGCTGGGCTACGAGGTGGAGACCTCGCCGTTCGCGCCGGAAGCCGCCGACATCCTGGTCGCGGAGACCGTGGCCGCGTTGCGTGATCTGGAGGCCGGAAAGTAGCAACGTAACGCAAATCACTGCGCCCCGGGCCCATGCGTAGTGTCTCGAGCGAAGTCGAGAGACCTCGGCGGAGCACATAGCCCGAGATTCGGTGGTCAACTCGAACGTGGCGACTCTTCCACCGGGAGCTAAAGACTCCCGGCTACACCTGACGGAAGGCCCATTCATGGGCCTGAAAGGAGTTGAGGTCCCGGAGCAGTCTATTGGCGAACTGCCCTGTTCCAGCCCCCTTTAAGGGGGCTTTCGGGCAGGTCTAGCCGGAGGTCTTTAGCCTCCGGCGGGCCGGGCGCGAGGTCGCCAATCGCCGCTATTCTGAGCAGACGCGATAAACCGTTGGCAAGGAGCATGAGTTGATCCCCGATATCACCCCCATCGAGCAGATTGACTGGGACACGCCGGGCGCGCGGCTTTACCACATCCCCTTCACCTTCGATCACAGTTGGGGCCGCGTGCGGGTGCCCCTCTACGTCGCCTGCGCCAACAAGCCGGGCAAGACCATCGTGGCCATCGGGGGCACCCATGGCGACGAGTACGAGGGCCCGGTGGGGCTGAAGAACCTTATCGCCGAACTCGATCCGGCGTCCCTGGCCGCAGGGCGCTTGATCGTCATCCCCATCCTCAACGTGCCCGCCTTCCGCGCCGCCCGGCGCGATTCGCCGCACGACGGCATGAACATGAACCGGGCGTTCCCGGGGAGCGCCTCCGGCACCATCACCTCCCGCATCGCGCGCTTCATGACCGACGAGGTCCTGGCGCGTGCCGATGTCGTGATCGACCTGCACTCGGCCGGGGCAGGCTTCGAGATGATCCGCACCATGTCGTTCCACCAGGTTGATGATCCTGCGGTTTACGAGCAGTTCAAGGAGACGGCGCTGCTCTTCGGCACGCCCTTCGTGATGATCTACACCGGCGGTATGGGCACGGGCCTCCTGACCGAGGAAGCCGAGGCAATGGGGAAGATCACCATCGGCAGCGAGTTGGGCTACGGCGCATCGACCGACCTGGCCGGGGTGCGCTGGGCGCACCAGGGCACGCTCAACGTCATGCGCCACTACGGCCTGCTGGACGGCCCGACGGTCGATCTCGTCACCCCGGGCCTGGACCGGCAGCGCGTGGTTTCCGCGACGGACATCAACCGCTACGTCACGGCCCCGGTGAGCGGGATCAGCGAGCCGCTGGTCGAAATCGGGGCGTACGTGGAGCAGGGCCAACCGGTCAGCCGCATCCACGACTTCGAACGCATCGGCGAGCAGCCGGTCGAGATCATCGCCGACGGC
>DAOUDE010000085.1:0-34632 GCA_034431475.1 Thermomicrobiales bacterium
TCCAGGTAGAAGGCGGTGCGCACGAAGCGATCGTTCGCCTCGGTGCTGCCAGGGATCGGCAGATCGCCGCCGAAGCCGACATAACGCTTCACGTTTGCCAGTTGCTCATCGTAGGTGGGGGAGTTGGTCACCACCGTGAAGTCCCGCCCATGGTGGATCGTGCGCTTGCCATCGATGTACTCAACAATGGCGGAATCCCCGGTCGCATCATCCAGCACCAGGTGCAGCGTGACGTTCTTGCCGTAGATGGGGTCCACCATGGAGACGACCTGCAGGTCGACCTCCTCCATCCAGGCCACGCACTGCGCGACCGTCGCGAAGTTGTCCAGCATGTACTGCAGCCAGACCGACATCCCCAGCGCCGTCCGCTCCGGGTCATACGTCCCATAGTCCGATTCCGCCAGCCAGAGCAGGTGCCCGGCCAGGCCGGCCTCGTTCATGCCATCCGCGCCGATCATGTCGTGCTGGCTGGCGATCACGCTGCCGTACTTCGAGGTCCAGGTCAGCTTGCCGCCCAGGGCGTCAGTGCGCTCCTGGCCGCGCGGCAGCACCCAGAGCGCGGTGCCGAGTTCGTCGACCCAGTCCATGTTGCGGCCAACGAGCACATCGCCATTCGCGTCTCCCCAGAGCGCGCGGGTACACATGATCCTTCCCCCTCATCGCCGCCTCACCGTTCAGCCCGCGGGATAGCGAGCCTGCCATCGACAGCGATGTCGCGTTCGCCATCCACCCAACGACCGGGTGGATAAACGCTTGCTCAGCCTCTGCGTGCATGATAGGTTGCCAGCACCGCCAACGATGCGTCGTGCCAATCGACCGATCCCATGTTCGCGCACAGTGGCCAGGTTTGGGCACATCGGCAGAAAGACCAGGGAGCATTGCGTGAGCGATTCACCATCCGTTCCAGCGAGCGACGACCTGTACCCGCTGCGCCGGGAGCGCAACGTGCGCATCCCGATGCCGGATGGCGTCACCCTGGCCGCCGATCTCTTCATGCCGGATGTCGCCGGCCAGTTCCCGGTGGTGATCGAGTACCTGCCGTACCGCAAGAACGACGTCACTACGCAGGGCTACTTCGGTCACCGCTACATGGCCGAGCGTGGCTACGTGGTGGCCCGCATCGATGTGCGTGGCACGGGAGACTCCGAGGGTCAGGCGGAGGACGAGTACTGCCTGCGGGAGCAGCTTGACGGCGTGGCGGCCATCGCCTGGCTGGCGGCGCAGCCGTGGTGCAGCGGCACCGTGGGCATGTTCGGCACCTCCTACGGCGGGTTCAACTCCCTGCAGGTGGCCATGCACCGCCCCCCGGCGCTGAAGGCGATCTGCCCCATGTATTTCACCGACAACCGCTACACCGATGACTGCCACTACAAGGGTGGCCAGATGCAGATGCTCTACGACGTCGGCACCTACGGGTTGGCGATGGTCGGCCGCAACATGCTGCCGCCCCGCCCCGATCTCACCGGCGAGCGTTGGGCCGGTATCTGGGAAGGGCAATTGCAGAACGAGCCGTGGCTGCTGCGCTGGCTGGCCCACCCCACGCTGGACGAACAGTGGCGGCAGGGTTCCCTCTGCGAGAACTACGCCGCCATCGAGTGCGCCACCTACCTCATTGGCGGCTGGCGGGATGGCTACACGAACTGCAATCTACGCGCCTACGAGCACCTGACCTGCCCCAAGAAGGCGATGATCGGACCGTGGCTGCATGTGCAGCCGCACGTCGGGCAGCCGGGGCCGCGCATCGATCACCTGCGGGAGATGACGCGCTTCTACGACTACTGGCTGAAGGGGATCGACAACGGCATCATGGCCGAGCCGCCGATCGCCATCTACGTCCAGGAGTACGACCCGCCCGCCAACAACCGCCCGCTCACCTCCGGCTCCTGGCGCTACGAAACGGCCTACCCCCCGGCGCGGCGCGAGGACGTGGCATGGTATCTCGGGCCAGATTCGCTCTCTATGGAAGAAGCTGAGGCTGGCGTGGCCACGGTGGAGACCCACCCGGCAGTCGGCATGACCTTCGGCATGTTCTCCGCCGGCTCGCCGCTGGTGCTGCCGGGGGATCAGCGCACCGAGGAGGCGTACTCCGCCGTCTTCACCAGCGCCGTGCTGGAAGCGCCGCTGGAAATCCTGGGGCGGCCGCGCCTCACCTTCCAGGCCGTCACCGACGCCGAGGTCACCACCTTCGCCGCGCGCCTCTGCGAGGTCGCGCCGGATGGCAGTTCGGCCCTGATCACCAAGGGCGTGCTCAACGCCACGCACCGCGAATCGCACACCGACCCGACCCCGCTCGTGCCGGGCCAGCCGTACACGTTCACCATCGATCTCGATGCAACGAGTTGGCAATTCACCCCCGGCAACCGGGTGCGCCTCTCCATCTCTCACGCCGATTTCCCGAACGCCTGGCCCGCGCCCACGCTCTGCACCAGCCAGCTCACGCTCGGCGGCCCCGATGGCGCCACGCTCGCCCTGCCCGTGCTGCCGCCGCCCACCGAAGCATTGCCGGCGGTCGATTTCCGGCCGTCGCCTTTCGCGCAACCGGAGGCGGACGAGGGCGAGCCGCGCGAGTGGCGAGTCACGCGCGACCTGATGCGCGGCCACGCGGAGCTGACCATCGCGGGCAGCGGCGTCAGCGAGCCGGATCCGGGCTACATCCACGAGAGCAGCTCCAGCGCCACCGCCTTCGTGGATGAGCGAGACCCGGCCCACGCCTGGATGCGCGGCCACCAGACGTACATCTACCGCTGGCCGGGGCAGGAGATCGCGCTGCAATGCCGGGGCCAGATCACCAGCACCGCCGCAGCGTTCAACGTTGCGCTGCACGTGGACATCACGGTGGATGACGTACCGCACGCCCAGCGCCGCTGGGTGGCCAGCTTTCCCCGCACCCTGATGTAGGCAGCGCGCCACCGGAGCCGAGGGACCACCATGGCCACCGCCGACGCCGCAAACGCATTTGCACCGCCCCTGCCCGGCGCCGCCACGCCCGAGCGGGAGCGCCCGGCCACGTCGTGGTGGCAGGACACCTGGCGCCGCTTCTCACGGCAGCGGCTCTCGCTGGCCGCGCTGGTCATCCTGGCCGCGATGGTCCTGCTGGCGCTGCTGGCGCCCGCCATCGCGCCCTACGACCCGGCGCAGCAGTTCCGGCGCGAGGGGCTGAGCCCGGTCGGTGAGCCGCTCCCCCCGAACGCCACGTTCTGGCTGGGCACCGACGGCCTGGGGCGGGACCTGCTCAGCCGCCTGCTCTGGGGGGCGCGGGTATCGCTGGCCATCGGCATCGCCGCCACCGCCATCGTCATGCTGGTGGCCCTGATCGTGGGGGGCGCAGCCGGGTTCGCCGGCAACAAGACCGACTTCTTCCTGATGCGCCTGGTCGATCTCATGATCAGCGTGCCGCAGTTCTTTGTGATGCTCCTGCTGGTCGTCGTGCTGCGGCCGGGCGCGTGGGTGGTAGTGCTGGTCGTCTCCCTCTTCGGCTGGCCCTACCCGGCGCGCGTTTTCCGCTCGCAGATCCTGACCATCAAGGAGGCGGAGTTCGTGCAGGCGGCGCGCAGCGTCGGGGTACCGGAGGCGCGCATCTTCCTGCGCCATGTGCTGCCCCACCTGCTGCCGCTGGTCACGGTCTACTTCGCGCTCACCATCCCCTCGGTCATCTTCGCCGAAGCCAGCCTCAGCTTCCTCGGGCTCGGGGTGCCAGCCCCCACGCCCGCCTGGGGCTCCATGATCCAGGATGGCATGGAGTACTACCGCTCCGCCCCATGGCTCGTGCTCTACCCCGGCCTGGCCATCGTGGTCACGGTCGTCTCCTTCAACCTGGTGGCAAGTGGCCTGCGCGAGGCCATGGACCCCGCCCAGCGAGGACGGTAACGCATGCTTGGGTACATCCTGCGCCGCCTGGTCTGGATCGCCATCACCCTGGTCGGCGTCTCCATGCTCACCTTCGGCATCATTTTCGCTGGCCCCACGGACGCCGCCCAGGCCCTGAGCGGTGGCAAGTCGCAACAGGCCACCGTCGAGATGCTGCGCCAGCGGTTGGGCCTGGACCGCCCCATTCACGAGCAGTACCTGACCTACCTCGGCAACCTGCTGCACGGCGATATGGGGGAGTCGTACTACTTCGGCAGCCCCGTCTCCGAGGCCCTGGCGCAGCGCTTCCCGGCCACGCTGCAACTGGCGCTCGCCATCTTCATCCTGGCGGTGGCGCTGGGGGTGCCCCTGGGCGTGGTGACCTCGATGTACCGGGGGGGACTGCTGGATCGCAGCCTGACCATCATCGGCCTCGTCGCCATCTCCATTCCCAGCTTCCTGTTTGGCCTGCTGATGCTCTACTGCTTCGCCTTCAAGCTGCGCCTCTTCCCGGTCGGCGGCTACGGCACGCCGGCGCACCTGGTGCTGCCCGCGCTCACCGTCGCCCTGCCGTGGGCCGCCTGGTACGGCATCGTGCTGCGCTCGAACATGCTCGATTCCATCGCCCAGGACTACGCGCGCACGGCGGCGGCCAAGGGGCTGAGCCGCTGGACCATCGCCTGGCGGCACCTGCTGCCCAACGCGCTGTTGGCCGTGGTGACGATGCTCGGCATGGACCTCGCCGGCCTGCTGACCGGCCTTGCGCTGGTGGAGTACATCTTCGGCTGGCCGGGTATCGGCTGGCAGGCGCTGCAGGCCGCCCAGCGCTTCGACATCCCCATGATCATGGGCAGCGTCCTCTTCGGCGCACTGCTGATCGGCCTCGCCAACCTGATCGTGGACCTGATGTACAGCTGGCTCGATCCCCGGGTGAGATAGGGGAGTTTCCCTACGACCGATCCCGCTCCCCGAGCCACAACTCCCACCAGGAACAGTACACTTCCGCCAGTTGCTCCGTGTGCTCACCCGACCTGTCGCCTTCCCCCAGGAGCACGCCCCCATGGCTGGCCGTCCCCCGACACTGCTCGTCCGCTGGCTGCATGAACGGTCGTCGCGGCGCACCGCGCTCGGCGTGGCGCTCGCGGGGTTGCCTGGCTTCCTCGGTCTCAGCGACGCCACGGCGAAGCGGAAGCACCACAAGCCGACGAAGCGGTGTAGCCACTGCGGGGAGTGCCACCACTGTGTGCGAGGGCGCTGTCGAGCGGTGACCAACGGCAGCCACTGTCGCAACGGGGGCATCTGCGAGGCAGGAGCCTGCGTGGGCTTCGCCGTCTGTCCGCCGGGCTGCCCGGTCTGTTCGGCGTGCACGTCGCCGACGGGGCTTTGCGAGACGCAGCCGAACGGCCAGGCTGGGCACCAGTGCGAGACACCACAAGTCTGCTGCAATGGACGTTGCTGCGAATTCATTCATGAGTGCAATAGCGACGGCAACTGCGCCACGTGTGAAGAGGCGTGCCCACGGGGCTGTGACTGCTTTACGCTCGCCGACGGCAGCAAGGTCTGCGGCGGGCGGCGGTCCCATGCCACCTGCGGGAGTTGCACCGACTGTCCTGTTGATGCGCCATTTGCTTCCGCGTGCGTGACCAGCTTCACGGATCGCTTCACCAACGCCACGCAGCAAGCGTGTGGGCTTCCGGTTGGCAAAGGCACCTGCTGGGATATCGAACCGTGTACCGAGTGCGTCCAGGCGTGTCCCACCGCTGCCTGTGTGAAATGCCTGAACCTGGCCGAAGGCGGGATTCACTGCAGCGGAGCGAGCGCGACGTGTAACCCGACGCCGTGCTCCACCAATGCCGCGTGCGCTGAAGCAGGGGTTGGGGCAGTCTGCGCCATCAGCGTTACCAATCGTGCCACCGGCACCACCAGCCAGGAGTGTGGCGCGGCGGTCGGCACCGGCCGCTGCTGGATTCCCACGATCTGTAACATCGTGTGAGCGGGGGTGATCCGCCGTTGGGGCGATGTTCGCGCACCGGAGACCTCAAGGGAGGTGGCACCGAGCCGTAATCGGTAAACAAGCGAATCCCGCCGAGAGGCTCTGGCAGCAGGAGCCTGGCCTGGTCTTCGCCGCTCGAACCCCATAACAGACCCTGGAAACCTGTCCAGCCCCGGCAATGCTGTGCATAGCACCACGCTGTCTTCCTGATCACCAACCCCAGCACCAGGCATGCCCGGGATGGCGAACGACGCAATGGTTCGATAGTTGCGCTGAAGATTCCCGGGTAAATAGCCTCACAACGCACCAATTCAAGGTCGCTGATTGGTCAGGACCCGATGCGTTCGGCAGGCATCCCGCTGTTTACGAGGAAGCCTGACACCAGGACATTGCCATCCAGAGCGGCCCATCTCATGTGCGCGCGGCGGCGTCTCTCTCGGCTCGCATCGCCGCGCGCACATCGGCTACAGCCTGCTCCGTTGATTTCGCCACTGGTTCTGGCTGTGACTCTTGCGCTCGGCGTCCCCGCCCCCTGCCGCGCGAGCCTGCACGGAAGGGGAGGGGAATACCGGTCAACCCTTACTCAAGCCACGCCGCGTCCAGGAAGGGCCAACCGCCCATCAGGCCGTTCAGCGGGTCATCGTGGGCATTCTCGCGGCCGAGGCCGACGGCCTTCTCGTTCCCGAGGCCGATCATGCCGACGTCCGTGTTGATCGCCAGTTCCTCGATCTCGCGGTAGGCCGCGATGCGCTCAGGAGCGTCGATTGGCAGCGCCTCGGCCTGCGCGACAAGTTCGTCAATATGCTCGTTGCAGTAGCCGCCGTCGTTGAAGCCGTTCTCGACAGCAGCACACGTCATCCAGCCGGAGACATAGTCATAGGCGTCCGGGAAACTGGCGGACCAACTGTAGACCGCCAACTGCACCTCGCCCGCGCGGATGCGGTCGCGGAAATCGCCCCAGGTGCCCGGCGTGACCTCGACCTCGATACCGATGGCGGCCAGGTCGGCCTGGATCCCCTGCAGCGGCCCCTCGATATCCGGGCTGCCGAAGAGCTTGACCCCGGTTACGCCGTCCGCCAAACCGGCCTCGGCCATCAGGGCCTTCGCCTTCTCCGGGTCGTAGGGGTACGCGCTCATGAACTCAGCCGAGAACTGCGGCATGATCGGCACGTACACGCCTTCCAGGGGCTCGACCGTTCCGCCCGTGCTCTGCGAGAAGAACTGCTTGTCGATGGCGTGGGCCACCGCCTGCCGCACCTTGAGGTCGTTGAAGGGCGCGTTGCGGGTATCGGTGAAGAGCCGCGTTGAGACGGGGGTGGCGGCCGCGCGGCGGGTAGCCGCGTACTGCTCGTCGTTGAGCACGCTCGGAGTCTCCGCGGCGGGGATGGTGTGGATGAACTCGGCCTCGCCGCTCTCCCAGCGCAGCATCTGCACCGAGGGTTCCACGTTCAGCGACAGCTCGACCCGGTCCAGGTAGGGGAGGCCTTCCTTGAAGTACTCCGTGTGCTTCTCGAAGATCACCTGCTGCCCGGGGTCCCACTGCACGAACTTGAACGGCCCCGTGCCGATCACCACCGATTTGCCCCACTCCTCGCCGGCATCAATCACTTCCTGCTTCGGGCTGATGCCATTCATGGTCATGGAGAGAATCGCGGGGAAGACGGCCTGCGGCGTCTTCAACGTCACCTCCAGCGTGTAGGGGTCGATGACCTTGACGCCGGAAAGCTCTTTGCTGTCGCCGGCAATCACCTCGTCGTACCCGACGACGTTCTCCATGTAGGTCTTGCCCCAGCTGTAGACCTCCGGCCACAACTGCCAGGCCAGGGAGAAGGCGACATCGTCCGCGGTCATCTCCCGCCCGTTATGGAACTTCACGCCCTCGCGCAGCGGAATGGTGTAGACAAGCCCGTCGTCGCTGACGGTGGGGAAATCCGCCGCCAGGTCCGCGAAGAACGTGTTCTCGGCGTCATAGGCGTAGAGGCGGTTGAAGAGGAGGCTGCCGGAACTCCACCAGTCCTCGCTCCCCTCTGCGCCACCGGGGTCCATGCTGCGAATATCGCCCGAGCCGAGCAGGCGGTAGGTGCCGCCCGCCTTGGGGGTGGCATCCTGCGCGCGCGCGATGCGGCGAGGCGTGGGAGCGAGACCGCTCACAAGGAGCGATGCCCCGGCCGTTGCCGTCAGCAAACCACGACGTGACAAACGGGCCTGTTGTGGCCGAGCGTTCATGCGCGCCTCCCCTGATGACTTGTGATCCTGCGACCAGCCGCGCCCCCGCACCGGACGTGCTTCGCCGTGACACAGGGGCAGGGCAGCGTAACGGCCGCCATCGCAGAATTGGTCGGTGATGCGATCCTATGGGCGTATCGCTGGCACGTCAAGAGACCGGGCTGAGCGCCCCGGGCAGATCAGGCCCAGTCTTCACCAAGCTGGCGGCTGTCCTCGTACAGGTCAGCAAACAGGCGCTCAGCCAGGAGCGTGCCTTCATCCCCGCAGAGGATCAGGTCGCAGGCCACAGCACGCAGGACCGTGGTGTGCCCCATCACGACCGCCCGGGTCAGCAGCGTCTGTTGCTCGTCGTGGCCACTGTCGGTCCAGGTAATCTTCAGCGTGCCGCGCCTGCCCAGGCGCTCGAAAGCATCCTGCCAGGATTGACGGTCGCTCAGGAGTTTCTTCAGGAGCCGCGCCCGGTCGTGCATGAACTGCTGCCGCTCGTCGTCGCTCCATTGCTCAAGAAAGGATTCGTGTTCAGGGATCATGGGTCAGTCGAACCTGTTTCGTGGATAGCTGCGTACGCAGCCGCTTGCACCTGACCATGATAGAACAAGTGTTCCACACGAGCAGGCGCCCTCGGCCAACGCCGGTGACCCGGGTGACGTACGGGCCGCGGAAGCTCGGGCCGGGGATCATGGCTCGCACTGGGCGGCCGCCCGATGCGCGGCGCTGAACACGATGCAATCGCCAGACCTGCTTTCCGGGCGAGGCAGGACGTGATCGCGGCAGACCGACCGGGCCTGCCGCGGTTGATCTCTTTCTGGCAGGAAGCCTGCTACCGCACTTCGCTAACTGCCACCGCCGCACACGAAGGTCCAGACGTGCGATTCGATCTGCGGTTCCACAACCACGTTGCCGTTGGCGTCCACGTGATCGCTCTCCGCGTGGCACCAGACCCTGCCTTCAGGCCGCACCTCATAGGTGCCCTGGGGCAGGTTGGCGAAGCGCACCCGGCCCTGCTCATCGGGGCTGCCGGTCGTGAGCGCGGTACTGCCGCCGACCGGGTAGAGCCCGAACTGCATGCCGGCCGCCGGGCTTGTGCACTGGCCGAACCAGTCGTAGGCGTCCACCGGCTGGCTGGTCGGGCAGGTCCAGGTATCCACGATGATCGTGCCCGTGTCCAACGCCTGGTCGGCCACCTGCGCCAGCGATGGCCCGGCCGCCGGGCGGCGGCCGGCCTCGGTGTCGAGCCAGTACGTGGTCGGCTTGCCGGGCACCACATTGCCCTCGAGTTCAATCGTCACGGTGCTCGGCTGCACCGCCTGCTGCACCTGCTGCACAGCCTGCTGGGTCGTCTGGCTGCCGGCGATGGCGACGTTGTTGTCACCGCCAGAGGCATCAGCGTTGGCATTGCCACCGCTGGCATCGATGGCGATATCGTTCGAGCCCCGCACATCGCCAATTGTGACTGAGCCGCCATTGGCGTTCGCGTTCGCCACCCCACCGTTGCCGGCGTTAGCGACGTTGTTGCTGCTGTTGACCGGCGCCTGGCTCGGCACCGTCTCCCGGCGCTCCGGCTGCGACTCGGTCCTGAGCACCACGGCGCAGAAGCCGTCGCGCGGCAAGTTGATCTTCTGCACCAGCGGCGCACCTTCCTGTCCCTGGGCGGCGCCTGTACAGACTGTGCGGTACTTGGGTGCATCAAATGCGCAGGCCAGGTCAATCCAGTAGGTGGGCGGGCGCAGCGCAGCCGTCGGGCTTCCCGCAAGAACCGCCTGGTTCAGTGAGTTGTCTACGGCCTGCTGATTGGTCTGGTCGCAATTTCCCGCGCAGACCTGGTTATTCGTTTGTACCACGGTCTGGGCGGAAGCCGCCGCGTCTCCGCCGGGCGCATCGACCGTGATGGGGCCGCTCACTTGCCCCTGGCCCTGGGTACGGTCTTTATCCTTGTTCCTGTCCTTGTCCTTCTTCTTGTTGTTACCGTCGGCGTAGGCTGCCATTTCCGTGAGCGCCAGTGGGCTCACCAGGGCGGCGCGGGCCGAGCGGCCAAGCATCGAGCGGCGAGAGAGCCCGGAAGCGAACGAGCGGGCAAGGGTATCGAACCGGTGCATATCCATGGGAGTATCTCCTGGGGTCGGGACATCATTGGGCCGGGGAACCGCACCCACCGGCACGCTTGCGTAACGCCAGACCGCACGAGATATGCCATCGGCGCTCATCAGCCGATGAGCGTGTAGCGTGGTGCCGTACCGAACGTGGCGAACCTGATGGGAGGCGACCTGTCGATTCCGCTCCAGGTAAGCGTCGGGACAGGAAGCGGAGGAGTGCGCCTGGTGATTCTGCCGAAAGACCGTGACCCACGGTTCATCACGATCCGCCGTGGCGGCACGCTGACCGACCCTGATCACCGCTTGCTTGCGCTGTGGGCAGCGACGTGCGCCGAGCATGTGCTGCCCTTCTTCGAGGCTGCCCGGCCGGAGGACCCACGGCCACGCCACGCGATCGCGCAGGCGCGGGCCTGGACGCGCGGCGAGATCACGATGACGCAGGCGCGCACGGCGGCCGGGCACGCCAATGCCGCCGCGCGGGATTTGACCGGCGCCGCCCGGCACGCTGCCTACGCCGCCGGCCAGGCGGCCGCCGTGGCGCACGTGGCCGCGCACGAGCTTGGCGCAGCGGCCTACGCCATCAGGGCCGCCCAGGCCGCCGCCCCGGACGGGGAGGGCGCACACGCCGGGAAGCTGGAGTGCCAGTGGCAGCGCGCCCAGCTTCCGGACGCGATCCGGGCGCTCGTGCTGGACGACCAGCGGCTCCGCAATGCCATCTGCTGGTCGGTGTTCACCTGCTGAGGGTGAAGCTGGGCGGTATCGCCGTTAGCTCACGCAGCAAGCCACGGGCGTACCCGCACAGTTCGTCGGGTCGTTGAGCGTCACCGCCGAACCGCTTTCCAGCGTCGCCGTGCTGTCATCATCGACGTAGATGCCGCCGCCAAGTCCGTTCGTGAAGTTCCGGGTCACCTCGGTCTTGCTGAGCGTCAGTTTGCCGCCCGCTGCCACGAAAATGCCGCCGCCGAAGGTCGTTGCAGGATTCGCGCTGATCGCCGTATTGTCCGCGACCAGGCAATTCGTGAGCGTCACCTCGGCGTTATCGATGCCGATGCCGCCGCCGCTCACCGCTCCGCTTTCCGAATCCACCCGGTTGTCCGAGATGGTGCAGTTCGTCATGGTCAGCGACCCGCCGGCTACGAAGATGCCGGCGGGACCGATCTGGTCGTTGGTGTTGCCCGTCACCGTGCAATCGGTCATGGCCAGGCGTGCCTGTTCGATCTCGATCCCGTGGTTTCCGCTGCCGGTAATCCGGAACCCCTCCACCTGGGCAACCGTCGCCGCAATAGAGATCGTGGTGTCCTGAGCGTCTGATGCACGCACGATGGTATCGCCTGGGCCGTCGCCCTGACCGGCCCCAAACAGCAAGACCTCGCGGGCAATCTGTAGCGACTCGGAATAGGTTCCAGGGCAGACAAAGATAAGCTCTGGCCCCTGGTCATCGTTGATCGCTGCCTGAATGGTGGTGTACGTGCAGGTTGGGCAGACATCGCAGGGCCGGCAGGAGCCATTCTGGCAGATGCCGTCGGTGCAGGTTCCACACGTCCCGCCGCAGCCGTCCGATCCGCACTCAACGTTGGTGCAGTCCGGCACACAACTGCACTGCCCCGATGTTTCGTCGCACGTGGACCCGCCTGGGCAGGCGCCGCACGTCCCGCCGACGCCGCAGCCATCCGGCCCGCACGCCTTGTCAGAGCAGTTCGGGACGCAGCAGTTCCCCTCGGCGTTGCACTGGTTGGCATCGCCGCTGCAGCACCCATCATTGCAGGAGAGCGAGCCGTGACAACACTGGCTCCCGGCGCACCCGTTCGCCGCCAGGCGGCAGGGATTGGTCGTACCGCCGGCGCTGCACTGGCGCACCTTGGCGGCGCACGAGAAGTTAAAGCAGTTGCCGGTATAGCACTCGCTGTTCTGGCCGCAGTCATCACCCGTGGCCACGCACTCGCCGCTCCCGAGGCCACCACTGGTGTTCCGGTGGTTGTTGCCGTTCTTGCCACGGTTGCGGCGCTTGCTGATCCGCCGCTTGCGGCGGCGTTGCTGCTTGTGCCGCCGCAGGCGGTCAGCAGGCTTCTCCGCCGCCGCAGTATCCCCGGCGAGTAGGGTAACCAAGCCGCCCAGGCCGAGCCCGGTCAGCGCGCCCAGCAACCGTCGGCGAGAGCTGCCCGAGCCGACCGCGCGAGCCAGCCGGTCAAACGAGATGCCATCCATGAACGCACCATCCCCAGGCAAGCAACGTCGGCGCGGGTGTCCAGACATGATGCTGTGGACGATTGCCAAGAGGGTAGCACGGTTGGTTAATGTTATGGAAAGCGAATCGCGCGTCGCACGCGCCGGATGCGGGCGGAGGATGCGGAACCTGGCCCTCCAAACGCTCCTGCGCGAACGCCTTGACCCCAGCCGGCCCGGTCAGGCTCAGCCAGATCGGTCCCGGGCCGGGCTCGATCGCCACTGGGATCAAGCGGCCGAGGAGCGAGCAGGCCATCCCCAGCACCAGCATGGTGGCGTTGGCCGCCCCCAGGCCGGTGTGGTCGAGCAGGAGGTTGGCGGCGGGCGCCGATGACCTGCCTGGCGCCGGCAGCCGTGAGTGCAACCCAGGCAGCGCACAGCGACACGCGGCGAGCGCGGCGCCTCTGCGCCGCGCTCGTCCGGGGTTGGTGTGATCGCCCTTACACGCTGGCCAGGGGCGCCGCGACCGCGCCGTTCCGGTGATTCGGCGTGAAGGTCCGGACATTCACGAAGTAGTCGTCGGGGTTGCGCCGGATATCGTTCGCCAGGCTGCGGCCGATCTCCTGGCACGTCGACGGACTTGTGGGGCCAGTCCAGCCGGGGAAGGTGACCTCCGCCTTGGTGGAGTTGCTGGTGCTGCCGAACTGGATAATGACATCCCGAACGTCGATGTTACGGTTGGGAACGGCTGACGTTGAATAGGAGAACTCCCCGCAAATCTGGAAGCGCCGGCGGCGCTGGACAATGCGAATCTGCGCATTGGACGTCTTGGAGGCAAGCCGGTCTCCGCTCGAGGGCGGCGTCTCGTAGGTATGCGACAGTGGCGATGCCTCGAAGTTCCAGGTGCGCCGGCGGTTCCGCCGCCTGCGCCGTCGCCGGTTATTCCGGTTGTTCCGGTTGTTCCGGTTGTGCCGCCTCGCGGCGTCACCCTCGTCCTGCCCCAGCGCCAGCGCTGTCAGGCCCAGCACGCCGCCAAGCGCCCCGCTCAGCAGAGAACGCCGATTTGCCGGCTGCAGGGCTCGCACCAATGCGTCAAAACGGTGATTATCCATCACGCCTCCACGGTGTACGCCGGCGCACCATTACCGCCAGCCTGGGCAGCCCGGCGCTGCTCCTCGCGCGGCGCCGGCGGGCCAGCACTGGACGGCCCTGAGCAGCGTGAACCTGGTGCATTGACTCTTTCACAGCTTACATAAATGCAATGTGCTGTCAATGGCCACACGGCAACTTCGGGGGCATCGGCGAGTCCCATTTCCCCACCTACCTGAAATATCACTTTTGATAGATATACAGATCTCACACCGGCTGCCAGACTGCGCGAAAACCCTCCCGTAACGCACCGAATGGTTGATGGGGTGACGCAGGATGGACGGACGGCATTTCGATGCACTCTCGCGGGCGCTCGCGTTCGCCAATACCCGCCGTGGTCTGCTCGGCGCGTTGGTCGCGCTGCCTGCGGCTGGCTGGCTGGCGGACCACGATGCGGCGGAGGCCGGGAAGCGAAAACGCCGCCGTGGACGCGGCCACGCGGCCGAGAAGAAGGGCAAGAGCAAGCACAAGCAGAAGTGCCGGCCAGAATCCGCAGCGCAGACCTGCGCCAGCCGCTGCGGGCAGGTGGCCAACACCTGTGGGCAAACGGTCGACTGCGGCTCCTGCGCCTGCACTGCGGCCTGCCCCGCCTGCCAGACATGCGACGCCACGACGGGCCGCTGCGTCACCAACCCCGCCTTTGCGGGCCTGGCCTGTGGCCTGCCGGGACAGGTCTGCCTGGCTGACGGCGTGTGCGGTTGCGACGCCACGAGTTGCGCGGAGGGCCAACGCTGCAACGGCATGGTCTGCGTCTGCGACGCCGCCAGTTGCCCGAACGGCTGCTGCGATGGCGCGCGCACCTGCCGTGTGAACGAGGAGGCCGCCTGCGGCACGGGCGGCGGGGCCTGCACCCACTGCCCGGCCTGCCAGACCTGCACCGACGGCGCGTGCGCAGCCGACACCCGCCAGAACCGAGCCGCCTGCCAGCTCCCTGGCGGCGCGGGGAAGGGGGTCTGCTGCCACGGCTCCTGCTGCGCCGGGTGCTGTGACGCCACCGCCGAGTATGGGACATGCAGCCCCTGCCTGGCGTTCGTCACCAGCACCATCACCAACGGCATCATGGGCGGGCTGGTTGGCGCAGACCGCATGTGCCAGGCCCGCGCGGAGGCCGGAGGCTTCTGGGGAAGCTACAAGGCGTGGCTCTCGAACGAGGTGGATTCGCCGTCCTCCCGGTTCCGCTGTACCGCTGCCGGCTGCTCCGCACAGGGATACGCACTCGTGACTGGCGACCTCATTGCCAGTGACTGGTCCGATCTCACCACCTGTGAGGCTGGCCCAGACGGCGAATGCCTGGCGACCGCGCTCGTTCTGAGCGAGTTCAACCAGCCGGTCACGGCCAACGCCGCCTGGACCAACACGCGCACCGATGGCTCTCCAGGAGGCATCACAAATGTGCATTGCCAGAACTGGACGGTTGGGACCAACCTGTTCATCGGCAATACGGGATTCCCTGAACTGGCGGATACAAACTGGACCCGGGCCTCGATCGATCCCTGCAACCGGGGCAACTCGCTGTATTGCTTCCAGCAGGATTGATCACGAGCCCAGGCATGGTCCCGTGTCCCACGTCGGAACCGGCAGTCCGAGTCGGCAGCGAGAGGATGGACAACGCATGATCAGCCAGCCGGCGAAAACCACCCCGTGGCGCCCGCGCGATGGCGTGGCCCTGCGAGCGCCCCTGACACGGCGACGCCTGGTTGCGACGGCGACGGTGGCCGGCATGACCGCGCTCGGCCAACTCCCGGTTCGCGCGCACCAGGCCACACCCGAGGCGGCGCCCCTCGCTGCCGGCCAGCGCTGGCGCGGCCAGCATTGGGTGGGATCGTGGGCGCGCGGTATGCACGTTCCTCACCGCGGTACGGGCGACGACACGCCGAACCAGGTCTTTGCGTTGGGGGACAGGACGTTGCGGCAGATTGTCCGGCTCTCGGTGGGCGGTGAGCACCTCCGCATCCGCCTCTCCAATACGTTTGGCGACGCACCGGTTGTCGTCGGTGCGGCCAGCGTGGCCCTGTGCGAGCACGACGCCGTCATCGACCCGGCGACGGCGCAGGGTGTGACGTTCTCCGGCTTGCCGGGGGTGACAATTCCGGCGAATGCGATCGTCCTGAGCGACCCGGTCGATCTGCCCGTCTCCAATCGTGCCGAGTTGGCGGTCAGCTTCTACTTCCCCGAGACTACGACGAGTACCACCGTGCACGGCTCCGCATTCCAGACGAACTCCATCTCGTCCGCCGGCGACTTCACGATGGCGGCGGCCTTCCCGGTTGAGACCTCGATGCAGTCGTGGGTCTTTCTGACGGGTGTCGACGTCGATGTTGCTGCACCACGCGGCGCAATCGTTTGCCTCGGCGATTCAATTACGGACGGGGTGAACTCGACGCCAGACACGAACCATCGCTGGCCGGACTTCCTCACCGATCGGCTCGCGGCCTCCGAGGAGGCGATGCCGGGCGTGCTGAACCTGGGCATCGCCGGCAACCGTGTCCTGCGCAACGCGCCAGATGGGTACGCCAACTTTGGTCCGGGCGCGCTGGCGCGTTTCGACCGTGATGTCCTGGCACAGCCCGGGGTGTCGCATCTGATCATCCTCCAGGGGATCAACGACATTGCCCTCCCGGTCTACACCGGGTTTGGGGATGAGGAGGTGACGGCGGAGCAACTCATTGCGGGCCTGCGGCAGGTTGCGGCGCGTGCCCACGAACATGGCCTCGTGGCGTACGTGTCGACGATCACACCCTATGAAGGGTCGGTTGTCTACACGGCGCAAGGCGAGGCGATCCGCCTCGCCGTCAACGAGTGGATTCGCGGGGGCGATGCCTTCGACGGGGTGATCGATTTCGACGCCGTCGTGCGGGACCCGGAACATCCCGCGCGACACCTCGCGGCCTACGACGGCGGGGACTCGTTGCACTTCAGCGACGCCGGCTTCAAGGCAATGGCCGAAAGCATTGACCTCGCCTTGTTTCAACCCAACTGACCAGCACGCGACCTACCCGGTTGCGGGGAACGACACATCGACGCGTATCGCGCTCCACCATCAGCGGCGCCAGCACGTTGCGGGCCAGCGAGACCCCGCGCGTGACCCGTTCCTCGGTGTTCTGGAACGGCGCGAGCTTCTCCAGCGTGGGTTGCGATGTGCCATAGTTCGCAAGGCAACCGTTCTTCGACATACGCCAGTTCCCAGCAGCACAATCAGTCACACGATGCGCGTTCTTGATTACCGCCTCGCCGGGTAGCCACATGCTTCGCCACGCCGCCGACCCACCGGTATCGCAGGAGGTACGCCATGCGCCGCAACCCTCTCATCGTCCTGATCGTCCTGATGCTGGCGCTCCCGTTATCAGCCCTGGGCCAGTCCGCCACCCCGGCGGCATCCCCCGCCGCGGCCAGCGGGGATTTCGCTGGTCTGGTCGATATCGGCGGCCGCAAGCTTTACCTGGAATGCCACGGTGAGGGCAGCCCAACCGTGATCCTGGAGGCGGGCTACCGTGCGTCTGGCCACTACTGGACGGACGACCTGCGTCACCCGGATTCGCCACGAACGATGGTCATGCCCGCTGTGGCCCAGTTCACCCGCGTCTGTACCTACGACCGCCCAGGCACCGTCGCCACCAGCGGCGAGGATGAACTCGTCAGCCGCAGCGACGCCATCGCCCAGCCCCGCACCACCCCGGAGGCGGTGGCTGAGCTGCACGCGCTGCTGCAGGCCGCCGGGATCCCCGGCCCCTACGTCCTGGCGGCGCACTCGTGGGGCGGCCTCATCGCGCGGCTCTACGCGGCCAGCTACCCCGACGAGGTGATCGGCCTGGTCCTCGTCGATGCGTACTCCGAGCGGCAGGAGACCCTGATGCCCCCGGAACGGTGGAAGGCCATCTTGCAACTCGCGCAGGAGACCGGTTCGACCACGGTCTACCCGATCGAGGGTTACGGCGATATGGAGACCGTCGACTACTACGTGGACAACGCCGTAGTGCGCGAGGCCGTCACGGCCTCCCCGCTGCCGCCGATGCCCCTGGCTGTGCTCGCCCATGGCAAGGCGTTCGACAGCCGGCTCCCGGAGGTTCTCGCGCGGTACGGAATCGACGCCGACGAGTATGAAGCTTCCCTGCGGGCGAATTACGAAAGCCTGGCCACGCTGGCGCCGCAGGCGCGCTTCTTCGTGGCCGCCGAGAGCGCCCACGACATTCACCAGGATCAACCGGCGCTGGTCACTGAAGCCATTCACCAGGTCGTGGCAGGGGTACGCAACCCGGACACCTGGTACGACCTCGCCTCCTGCTGCGCGACGTAGCCAGGCCACTGCCGCAGGAACCAGTACACGCTCGCAAGTCGTCACTGACCCGAGACGATATCGCGCTTCACGAGGTACACCATGCTCAAGCATCGCCTCCTCTTCCTCGTTGTCGCAAGCCTGCTCTGGGGCGGCATCGCCACCCTCCCCGGGAGCAGCCGGGCCCAGGATGCGACCCCGGCCGGTGCACCCGCCGCGGGCGAGAAGTCGACAGCCATCGTGGTCTCCGCGACGAACGATCCCCTGCGTGTGGCCGGGAGTGACGGGCTCGACCACCTCGAGTACGACCTGCTCGTGACCAACGCGTTCGCCGCGCCGGTTACCCTGACGTCCATCGCGGTCACGGCCCCGGACGGCGAGACACTGCTTAGCCTTGATGCCGACGCCCTGGCGGCGGTGACCCAACGCCTCCTCGGCAGGACCCCGGCAGCGGAGATTCCTGCTTCTGGCACCGTGGCCGTGGTGATGGACGTCACGGTCCCACCCGGTCGCGCGCTGGAAAGCCTGGGCCACCACATCACGTATGAGGTCGCTCCCGACGCTCCGGTGCGGGCGCTGCTCGGCAGCTATGCGATCGACGGACCGCAGTTGCCCGTCGATCCCCGGCCAGTCACGGTCATTGCCCCGCCCGTTCGCGGCGATGGTTGGCTCGCGAACAGTGGGTGCTGCGCGGCAGCGTCGATTCACCGCGCAGTTCGCGTCCCGGTCGATGGCGCGAGGATCGGCAAGCAGGAGACCTTTGCCATCGACTTTGCGCGGCTGCGCGATGGCGAGCCTTACTCGGGCGACGGAGCGCGACCCGAGGATTGGTATGGCTACGGGACCGAGGTTCTTGCGGTAGCCGATGGCACGGTTGTCGCCGTCGCGGATGGCTACCCCGAGCAGACGCCCCTGCAGGCAATCACCGGCATGACCAGGCCGGAGGATTTTGGCGGGAATGCCGTCGTCCTCGAAATCGCGCCGGGCGTCTACGCCGACTACGCGCATCTCCAGTTGGGGAGCATCACGGTGGCAGTGGGCGAGCAGGTGACGGCTGGCCAGGTGCTGGGACTGCTCGGGAACACCGGCAACTCGAGCGGCCCCCATCTGCACTTCGGATTGATCGACGACCCCGATCCCATGCTGGGGAACAGCCTGCCCATGGCCTTCGACCGCTGGACCCTGCAGGGAACCTTCGACCTGGATGCCTATGACGCGGCCGGCAGCGCGGATGCTCCGCCGGCATTGACGCTCAAGGAGGTTCCCCAACCGCAGGCGGGGACACTCCAGCTCTACCTTGACGTCGCTGACTTCGATTGATGGACACCCAGTGGCGATGCGGGTTCCAGGATGGCCTCACGTTCCCGGCGAAAAGGAGTCCCCATGCCGCGCGTCGCCATATTCGTGCTGATGGCCATGGCACTTTCGCTGCCGATGGTTGCACTGGCCCGGTCCGCCACCCCGGCGGCATCGCCCTCGATTGCGAGCAGTGACTTCGCCGGCCTCGTCGACATCGGTGGTGGCCGCCGGCTCTGGCTGGAGTGCCGTGGTCACGGCAGCCCGACGGTGATCCTCGAGGCTGGTTCCGGCGACAATGCCGAGGTCTGGGACACCATCGCGCTTGGGCCCGATTCCGGAGAAATCGCGGTCCTCCCCGGCGTCGCCGCGTTCACGCGCGTCTGCGCCTATGACCGCCCCGGGACCCTGATCGACGCCGACCACCAAAGCCGCAGCGACCCCGTGCCAATGCCGCGCACTGCGGCAGACGCCGTGGCCGACCTCCATGCCCTCATTGCCACTGCTGGCATTCCGGGACCGTATGTGCTGGTTGGGCATTCCCTGGGCGGCATCATCGTCCGCCTCTACGCGGCCACCTACCCGGATGAGATCGCCGGATTGGTGCTCGTCGATGCCAGCCACGAAGAGCAGTACGTCCGGTTCCAGGCAGTCTTGACCGCGGAGCAGTGGGCGGCACTGCAGGAGCAGGCGCAGCCCGGAGCCGATGTCGATCCCGCACGCGAGCGGATCGACTTCGAGGCCAGCTTTGCCGAACTGCGGGAAGCTACCCACCCACTGCCGCCGCTGCCGCTGGTCGTCCTCACGCATGGCGTTACGAGCCCGATGGTGTCGCCCGAGGCGCAGGCACTGCTGCCTGTAGACGTTCCGTGGGATGCGCTCGAGGCGGTACTGCAGGAGTTGCAGGACGAACTGGCCGCGTTGACGCCGGATGCGCGACACGTCATCGCCTCCAGGAGCGGGCACTACATCCAGATTGAACAGCCCGAACTGGTCATCGAGGCGATTCGGCAGGTCGTGGCAGGGGTGCGCAATCCGGACACCTGGGACGACCTCACCTCCTGTTGCACGGACTGAGCGAATGATGGTGGAGGTCGGCCTCAGTCTTGCTGACCGCTGGTGACCAGGACGGCCTTGGAGTCTTCACGTGTCTCACGCTCCGCTGGCCATGTCCCCAAAACCGTGCCCTACACCATCAGCGGGGCGAGCACATTGCGTGACAGGTAGAACCCGCGCTTGACCAGCTCCTCCGTGCCTTCGAACTTGCGGTCTTCGTGCTCGATGCTGACCACGAAGTCGTAGCCCGTGGCATAGAGCGCGGCCATGAAGCGGTCCCACGGCACCTCGCCCAGGCCGGGCAGGCGCGGGATGGCCCAGCGGAAGCCGCAGCCGAGGATGCCGTCCTCGTACAGCATCTCGCGGTCGATCTCCATGTCCTTGGCGTGGACGTGGAAGATGCGCTCGCGAAACTCGTAGATCGGGCGGATGGGGTCGATCATCTGCCAGATCAGGTGGCTGGGGTCGTAATTCAGGCCGAAGTTGTCGTCCGGGATGATCTCGAACATCTGCCGCCAGATGGCCGGGGAGTAGGCGACGTTGCTGCCACCCGGCCAGGTGTCGCGCCAGAGCATCGGGCAATTCTCGATCGCAATCTTGATCCCACGCTCTTTGGCGTACTTCACCAGCGGCGGCCAGACCCGGGCGAAGTCCTCCAGGTTCTCGGCCGCGCTCTTGCGCTGGTCTGCCCCCACAAACGTGCCGACAATCTCCACCTCCAGCAGCACCGCCGCGTCGATGACCGCCTTGATGTGCTCGCCAGCGGCAGCGCGAACGGTCGGGTCGGGATCGAGCGGATTGGGGTAATAGCCGAGTGAGGAGATCACCAGGCCGCGGTCATCGATCTCCTTCCGGATGGCTTGCGCGCCCGCCTGGTCCAGGTTGACGACGTCGATATGGCTCACCCCGCCGTAGCGCCGCTCCGCGCCACCCGCAGGCCAGCAGGCGATCTCCAGCGCGCCGAAGCCACTCTGCTCGGCCCACGTCGCAATCTCGGCGAGGGTCATCTGGGGCAGTGCGGCGGTGAAGAAGCCGAGTCTCATGGCGGGGCCTTTCTTCCTGGATGGTCAAGCCGTTGGTGGGGTGATGCTATCGCGAATGGGCGGTTGCCCCAAGGCCTCCCTGGCGGAAGCGCTGGGAACTGACCAGGAATTCACCCTCTGTGCTCATCCTCCTGCGATACGGAGCGTCTGGCGATTGCGGCCCACTGCACATCTCCGTCGCTCGTACTGTGCATGCTCCCATACCGCCAAAGATTGCTGGCGTCACCCACCTCGGCGCGTTGCCCCGAGCGCAGGCGCAGGACCTCGGCCCCCGGCCAACGCGGAACGAGATGGCATCCCCACACAGGTGTCGTCCTGAGCGACGTCGAAGGACCTCGCGCCACCGGTCAGCGCGGCACGCTGCCCGCCCCACACAGGTGTCATCCCGAGCGCAGTCGAGGGATCTTGCCCCCAACCAATGCGGCACGCTGCCCGTCCCCGAGCGTGGGCGGCGATCTCGCACCAGCGCGGCCGGGGAGGCCGAGATCCTTCGACTTCGCTCAGGATGACACCTGAGAGCGGGCGACCGCCTCGCAGCAATGCGGCTGGTGACGGCGAGATCTCTCGACAAGCTCGAGATGACACCTGAGGGTGGGCGGCCGCCTCGCAGCAATGCGGTCGGGTAGGTGATCAGGACGACACCTGCGGGTGGGCAGTGACCTCGCAGCAATGTGGCTGGTGACGCCGAGATCCTTCGACTGCGCTCAGGATGACACCTGGGTGGGGATGCCACCTCGTTCCATGTTGGCCGGGGAACGAGATCCTTCGACTTCGCTCAGGATGACACCTGAGAGTGGGCGATGATCTCGCAGCAATGCGGCCGGGTAGGTGATCGTGATGCCACCTGAGGATGGGCGGTGACAGCGTGGCGGGCTGGGGGCGATGGGCTGCTCTGCGTGCGCGGGTGGGCCGAGATCCTGCGCCTGCAGGCACATCAAGGTGGGTCACCAAAGCGAACCTGGTGGCTGCGATCCAAGACCCTGCGATGTCGCGCAGGATGACACGCGAAGGCGGGGGCGACCTCGTGCTGGTTCGTCGCCTTTGCGCGCAAGGTATCGGGTCGTGGCCAGATCCCGGGCCTCACCCTTCTCGCCCTGAACGCCGTAGCACGACGCCCCGTGAGCGAAGCATGCACCCCATCGCGTGCCGCACAACGCAAAACGCCGACAGCCGCTTGCGCAGCCATCGGCGCCTTACGCGAAGCACACGGTGCGTGCGGTAGATTGCTCCACCGCCCCCGGGTGAGCTGCTCCGCGCATTGCTGCGCTGCCGGCTCAACGGGCGTTTCGACCCCGTGCGGCAAGCCGCCGGTTGTCGATGTCCCACACCACCAGCATTGCTGCCAGTGGCAACCGCCTTCTCCGCTGCCCGTGTCACCATGGGCGTGGAATCGGCGTCCGGGTCTGCTCAGGCCCACTGTTGAGAAGGCCAGAACCGAGCTAGCTGTCAGATTGCTCTGACCGCCGATTCGCTTTCGCGAACCCCGTTTGCTTCAGTACGTACACTCTATATCCCCGGTGCCTGTCTGTCAATAGGTTCAGCAAAGCAATTTTTGTCGGAGTGTGATCGGGGCCGTTTCGCGCCCGTCCCAGCCACGATGCCGGCCTGAGCCGGGGCCTCACGCTTCCATCCGGGCGCCCCGGCGAGCAAGGTGCTAAGGTCCCTCGCAGATGACCTGCCCAGTCGCTGGCGCGGGACGAGGTGACAAAGGAGCAATGATGGCTGCGTGGCAATCCGGCTCGGTCGACGCGAACGGCGTGACGATTCACTACACGCGAACCGGAGGCAACAAGCCGGTCGTGGTGCTGGCGCACGGGGTGACCGACAACGGGCTGTGCTGGTCGCCGCTGGCGCGGGAGCTGGAGAACGACTTCGACCTGATCATGGTCGATGCGCGCGGGCACGGGACCTCCGATAGCCCCGAGGGCAGCTACGGCCCGGACGTGCAGGCGGAGGACCTCGCCGCGCTGATTACGGCGCTCGGCCTGGAGAAGCCGGCCGTGCTGGGGCATTCCATGGGCGCGGGCACGGCGCTGGTGCTGGCGGGCACGCACCCGGACCTGGTCGGCGCCATCCTGCTGGAGGACCCTCCGGCGTGGTGGACCGGGTGGTACGACACTCCGGATGCCCGCGAACTGGTGACCGGCATGAAAGCCCGCGCGCTCGGCTACAAGAGCCTCACGCGCGATGGCGTGCTCGCCGCCGGGCGCGAGGCGCACCCGGAGTGGTCCGATGCCGAGTTGCAGCCCTGGGCGGACTCCAAGGTCGATTTCAGCCCCAATGTGCTGGTGGTCTTCGAGCCGAACAACCGCGCCAATGTTGATTGGCCGGCCACGCTCGGCAGGATCTCCTGCCCGGTGCTGCTGATCATGGCCGACGCCGAGCGCGGCGGCATCGTCACCCCGGAGCGGGCCGACGCCCTGCACGCCCTGACGCCGCAGACGGAAGTGGCCTACATCCCGGGCGCGGGGCACAACATCCGGCGCGAGCAGTTCGGGCCGTACCTCGAGGTCGTGCGTGAGTTCCTCAAGGCCCACACCACGCCGGTGGCCTAGTCCACCCGGACCGATCTGGACCCGGCCTTCCTGCCTCCCAGTCTCTCCACACCGCGAGTGACTGGGGGCCGGCCCGCTCAGAACGGCTTCGTCACCATCAGGATCAGGATCACCAGCCAGGAAAGGGCGAAAAACCCTGCCCCAAGCCGCAAGCGCGTCTTCAGGGGGGCAGGGATATCCGCCCCGGTCCGCAGGACATCGAGCGCGCGTGCCTGCGCCGGAACCACGACGCCATCCAGGAGCGCCATCGCCACCACAAACATGGCAAGCGCGGCAAGCAGCCAACCCTGGGTGAAGAGCCCCCGCAGCGCTGCCAGGGCAATACCCACGACGGGCACCGCCAGCGTGGCCCTGCTGTACGTGCGGGTCGCTGTGTGCAGCGCGCCGGCCACCTCGTGGGTGCCCGGCGCGGCATAGCGCGTGAAGGCGCTGCTGGCAAACGTGGCGGGCCCGATGAAGACGATGGCCGCGCCGATATGTGCTATGAGCAGGAACAGGTACACCTTGCCACCTCTTGCCGTGTCGCCCTGGATGCTCACCTTGCCGCTTGAGGTGGACACGGCAAGAGGTGCTCCAGGGGCGACCCCGCCGGGGAAGCGCTGGCGGCCCGCGTCAGGAAGACGCGCGGCTCAGCTTGTAAAAATCGACCTGCCCCAGGTAGATCGGGTTGAAGGCCCAGCCCTGGATATCCTGCTGCAGAACCGTCACCCAGTCCGGCTCGGCCATGTAGATGGCGGACGGGTCGTCGGCGAGGATGTCCTGGAGCTGAAAAACGGCGGCCTGGTACTCCGCATCCGTCGCGGCGTCCCGCGCGACATCGAGGAGCTTGTCGACCTCCTTGTTGCAGTAGAAGCCCCCGTTGGCGGACCCATGCGGTTCGCAGCGCACCAGTGGGTCGAGCTGGTTCCAGGCGTCGTTGTAGTCAGGCCACCAGTTGAAGAGCATCACGTTGGGCCGCTCCTCCGGAGGAGCGTCGCCGTAGAAGGCGCCGATGACCGTGGCGTTATCGACGGCCTCGATGTTCAGGGTGATTCCGACCTCGGCCAGGTTCGTCTGGAAGAGCGTGCCGATAAGGTTGTTGCTGGCGCTGGCCTGGATCATCAGGGTGAGCTCGGTGCCATCCTCAAGGCCCGCCGCTGCCAGGAGCTCCCTGGCCTTATCCAGGTCCGTGGTGTACTGGGGAGTCTCCGGGTTGTAGCCATTGATCGTCTGGGCGACGAGGCCGCGCGGCTGGGTGGCCTTCCCTTCGTAAAACCCGTCAAGCACATCCTGGTAGGGAAAAGCGTAGGAGAGCGCCTGGCGCGCTTCTTTACTGGCCAGTGGGCCTACCATCGTCATCGGCAGGTAGACGACCTCGGAGGTCGGTTGCCAATCGGTGACCAGGCTGGCGTCCGACTCCAGCGCAATGAAATCGGTCGGCGGCAGGTGGAACCGGTTGACAATGTCGAGCTCGCCCGACTCAACCAGCTCGCGGACCACTTCCGGCGTGTCGATGACGCGGATCACGATGCGTTCGAAATGGTTGCCATCCCACCCACCCCAGTAGCCGTCATACCGCTCCAGGATTGTGGCGGCGTTTGGCTCGAAGCTGGTGAGACGATAGGGCCCGGTGCCCGCGCCTTCCGGGCTGGTCGACATCCAGGCATTGCCCATGTCGCCATCGACCTCGTGCGCCATGGCGGCCTTGACGTTCACCACCTGCGGGCCGTACGTGGCGGCCATCGCGGCCTCGAAGAGGGGTTGTGGCCGGCCCAGGTCAAAGACCACTGTCAGTGGATCAGGGGCGCTCATCTGCGCCGGGTCGGTCACGAATCGCCCGACGACGTTCCAGGCTCCTTTTTGCATGGCGAGCAGACGCTGGTAAGAGGCGACCACTGCTTCAGCGTCGCAAGCGGAGCCGTCCTGGAAGGTCACCCCCTGCCGCAGGTGGAACGTCCAGACGCTTTGGTCGTCATTGGCCTCCCAGGACTCCGCGATGAGTCCCTCGTACGCGTCGGTGGCGCTTCCCTTGAGCGCAATGAGTCCCTCGTACATGCCACGCACCGCAACAACCGAGTTGTAGTCGTACTGGGAATGCGGGTCGAAGTCATTTGGCGTCGCGGGAATCGTGAGCGTGTTGGGCTCGGCCTGGGCGCTGGCAACACCCGTGGACGAGCTCCTGGGCAGTCCTCCGAGCGCCGCTGTGCCAAGCCCCAGGCCCGCAGCGCCAGTCAGCAGCGCGCGTCGACCGATGCGGTGCGATTGGGAGACGGAGAAACGAGGATGACCACCAAAGGGTGCGGGCATGCGTAGCTCTCCAATGCGGTTTGCGCCGGGTAAGGGCGGCATCATAGCAAAGCGCGCAACACGCGCTGGCGCCTACCAGGCAACCTGGTGAAACGGCATCAGGTGCGGGAGGCCGAGCGCAGCATGCATGCTGGTTTGGGCCGCGCCTGCGGACACGGCCGCGCCGCATGTCCTTGACGTGGAGGAGGCATTGAAGCCGACGGGCACGCCGCCATCGCAGAGCAAGCGTTGCGGGCCCAGCGGATGAGGGCTGGCTGGCGCTGCCTGCTCGCGGTCGCCAGGCCGCTCTCGCGTGCGGCTCTCCGCGAAGCGCCTCGGCGTCCGCAGCGACAGGCTCCGTGCGGAGCGGAAGACGTGTGTGGAGGAGGCGAGGTCCCGGCGCGGCGCCGGCCGCGATGCCCCAGGAAGGTCAGGTGGCCGGTGTTCCCTGGGGCATGGCGCCGGCGGCATCGCCTGCTGGCATGACGCCAAGCTGGGTCAGGATAGAGACCAGATCGTAGTAGTCGGAACTGCGGCGAATCTTGTCAGCGGAGAGCTCGAAGATGGTCACCGCCCGCGATGTAAACGCCATGCCCTCGGTCCCGGGAATGGGAATCATGCCAAGATTGGTCGCCGAGAAGAGATATTCAACCGCCGCCCACGTGTCCGTCCCGAAGCCACCCGTCACGTCAACGCGGACATCGCCGAACCCCTGCTCTGCGGTGGCGAGGAAGTTCGGGATCTCATCTCCGCGCGCCGCGAAGTTGTTGGGCACATCTTCGTAGACCCCGTCAGCGGCGTAGAGCGCGGCCATTGCCGCGAAGTCACGCCCGTTGTACGCCTCGACCCACGCCTGCACGACTGCCGGCAACGCCGCCACACCCGGTGTGGCGTCAGCTTGCGCCGCGGCGACATCCAGGAACCGCGTCGCAGCCAGGCCAAGGGTGGCCAGGCATGCGCCGACAGCGCCGCGTCGAGACCATGCCACGGTGGGTGAAACGGGTTCGCTGGCTGAAGCAAACATGGTGTCACCTTTCATGCATTGGAGCCTTCGCACGCGGCGCCAATCTACAGCACCTGCCGCTGCCCTGCCACCGTGAGCGTCGTCGCCCCCGTCCCTGGCGGACAGCAGCCATCGTCCACGCTGGGGCCATCCTCGGCAGGGGCGGGGGCGCATCCGTGAACGTTGCCTTTTCATTCGCCTGCCTGGCGCACCCGGGCCAGGTCCAGCGTCTGGAGCGTGTGGCCCGGCTGCCCGGGGGAGCGCATCCTGCTATGCTGGAGCTTCATCACGGGCGTGGCAGGAGTGAACAGGGCGACAGCGCGCACCCCCGCGGGTACGTGGCAGCCGAGAAGCAGGTTCGTTTCGAGACCCAGGCCGAATGGGGCAGGCCCATTTGGTACCACAGCGCGTATGCGCGACGTTCTGCCTGAAGGAGGAGAGCATGGGGATACGGTCCCGTTTGTCGCACGCCTGGCGAATAGCCGCGACTGCCGCGCTCATGGCGCCGGTGGTGCTGACACCCGCCGCCACGCTGGCGCAGGAGTCCACGCCGGCCGCCGAAGCGCCGTACTACTCGGATACGCAGGGCCCGGCGGTGCCGGGCGGCACGGCCAGCTTCCTGCTGTATGAAGAGCCGGACACGCTGAACCCGCTGGTGGGCAACACCAGCATCGCGCAGCAGGTGGTGACCGCCATCATCGAGGGGCTTACCTACAACGACCCCGATGGCAACTTCCAGCCGATGCTGGCGGCGGAACTGCCAACGTTGGAGAACGGCGGCGTCTCCGAGGACCTGAAGACGGTCACCTGGCATCTGAAGCCGGGGTTGCTCTGGAGCGATGGGCAGCCGGTCACCTCCGAGGACGTCAAGTTCACCTGGGAGGCCGCGAAGGACACCGCGAACGGTTCAGCCTACGCCACCGACTACGCGCTGATCACGGACATCCAGACCCCGGACCCGGAGACGGCCGTGGTCACCTACTCAGACTTCAACGCGGGCTACCTGGACCAGTTCCCCTACATCCTGCCGAAGCACGCCACCGGTGAAGCCACGGACATGGCGAACTGGGAGTTCAACCGCGCGCCCATCGGCACCGGCCCCTTCGTGCTCAGCGAGTGGGCGCCAGGTGAGTACCTGGCCACGGTGCGCAACGAAAACTACCGCGAGGAAGGCAAGCCGTACCTGGATGGCATCAACTTCCTGATCGTGCCGGCCGAGGAGGCCCGTACGGCCCGCATGATCGAGGGTGACGGTGATGTCATGCTCTGGGCGGGTGAAGAGGCAGAGCAGCAGATCGAGGATGCCGGCGCCGGCATGGGGCGCATTGCCCCGGGCATCTGGATCGTCCAGATGTGGTTCAACCTCAGCAAGCCGTTTGACGACGATCCCAGCGCCGATGCGCCGCACCCGATCCTGGGCGATCTGCGCGTGCGGCAGGCGATCACGATGGCCGTCAACCGTGAGCGCATCAACAAGGACCTGCTGGAGGGGCGTGTCTTCGATATCGACTCCCCGTTCGATGTCGGCTGGCTACAGTGCCAGGTCGAGCCTTTCACCTACGATCCTGAAGCCGCCAAGGCGCTGCTGGAAGAGGTTGGCTGGAAGGACGACGATGGCGACGGCATCCGCGAGGCGCACGGCGTGGAAGGCGTCGAGGATGGCACGCCGCTCAGCCTGAACATGAACGGGTACACCGGGTACTCCACGCTGGAGCTGATCGAGCTGGCCGTGCAGGAAGACCTGAAGGCGGTCGGCATCGAGACGAAACTGGAGAACCAGGAGTTCGCGGTCATCTTCGGCACCTGGGACGACGCCTCACCGCGCCTGCTGGGCGACTACGACCTGCTCGTCTTCGATGCCGGCTGGTTCGCCGAGCCGGGCAAGGACATCGTCCAGGACTTCGATCCGGCGGGCGTGCCGAGCGCCGAGAACCCGGGCGGCCGCAACTTCATGCGCTGGGTGCGTGAGGATGTCGGCGAATGGATGAAGGCTGGCAACTCCTCGCCGGACGTGGAGGTGCGCCGCGAGAACTTCTGCAATATCGCCAACGCGCTGCGTGACGATATCGCGACCTTCCCCCTCCTCCAGTTCAGTGAGGGCAGCGTCTACTCCAACCGCATCCATGGCTTCACCGTCAGCACCTGGGAATACGGCACCTGGGACGCGGAAAACTGGTGGGTCGAGCAGTAGTCACAGGCTTCTGGCAGCGAGCGGCGCAGTGTGCCGCTCGCTGCGCCTGAATCTCCGGGGTTGATCTTTGGGCGCCTTTCTTCTTCGCCGCCTGCTGGGGGCCATTCCGCTGCTGCTCTTCGTGAGCATGGCGGTGTTCCTCATGCTGCAGGCCGCGCCCGGGGGGCCGACCGGGGCCTACATGCGGCGTGGCACCATGAACGCGGCAGACCTGGCGGCGCTGGAGCAGCGGCTGGGCCTGAACGACCCCATCCCGGTCCAGTACGGCAAGTGGCTGGGCCGCGTGCTCCAGGGTGACCTGGGCATGGCCGTTACCTCCAAGCGCCCGGTGGCGGATGAGATCCTCGACCGGCTGCCGAACACCCTCGTCCTGATGTTCGTGGCCTGGGGGGTGACGCTGATCATCGCCATCCCGGTCGGCATCCTCTCGGCGGTCAAGCAATACTCGTGGTTCGACCATTTCGTGACGACATTTACCTTCGTCGGGCAATCGATTCCTATCTTCTGGTTTGGCCTGATCCTGCTCCTGGTCTTCTACATGAAGCTGGAGAACCCCTGGACCGGCGAGCCGCTCTTCCCGGCGGGTGGCGTAGCGACCATGGGCGCGCCCTTTTCCATCACCGACCGCATCTGGCACCTGGTGCTGCCGGTAACCATGCTGGCGGCCGGGTGGGTGGCGTGGTACTCGCGCTTCCTGCGCGCCTCGATGCTGGAAACGATCCACCAGGATTACGTGCGCACCGCGCGGGCCAAGGGACTCAGTGAGCGCCTGGTGATCCTGCGCCACGGGTTCCGCAACGCGGCCATCCCACTGGTGACGCTAATGGCGCTCGATGTGCCCTTCCTGTTCACCGGGGCGTTGTTCACCGAGGTGATCTTCGCCTGGCCCGGCATGGGCCGTCTCTTCTACGCCGCCGCCGAACGGCGTGACTACGGCATCCTGATGGCGATCATCATGATCACCTCGGCGCTGATCATCCTGGCCAACATCCTGGCCGACGTGCTCTACGCCGTGCTCGACCCCCGGATTCGCCTGAAATGAGCGCCGCCGTCACCGCAACCGCCGAGAGCGCGCTCGCGCAGAACGTGCCGGAGCCGGAATATCCTGGCTCACTGGGCAGCACGAGCAAGCGCCGGCAGGAATCGATGCTGGGCCTGGTGGTGCGCCGCTTCTGGCGGCACAAGCCGGCGGTGGCGGGGCTGATCATCCTGATCATCCTCATCCTCTCGGCCATCCTGGCGCCGTTGATCACCATGGACCCGGACGCCCTCTCTGTCTCCGAGCGCAAGCAGGGGCCGAGCGCCGCGCACATCCTGGGCACGGATGAGGCCGGGCGCGATGTCTTTGCGCGCACGCTCTACGGCGGGCGCATCTCGCTCACCATCGGCCTGGCGGCCACCATCATCGCCTTGATCATCGGGACGGCTATCGGCGCCCTGGCCGGCTATTTCGGCGGCCCGATGGACGCCTTCATGATGCGCCTCACCGACGCCTTTCTCTGCTTTCCGCAGCTCTTCGTGCTGATCGTGCTCGGCACGCTCATCCGCACCACCGAGTTACGGGTGCTGCAGGGGAGCATTCTGCCGATTGCGCTGGTGATCGGCATCCTCTCCTGGATGGGATTGGCACGCCTGGTGCGCGCGACCTTCCTCAGCCTGAAGGAGAAGGAGTTCGTGGAGGCGGCGCGGGCGGCGGGCGGGAACAACACGCGCATCATGCTGCGCCACGTGCTGCCGGGCGCGGTGGGGCCGATCGTGGTCCAGGCCAGCCTGCTGGTGGCCGCCTCCATCATCACCGAGTCGGGCCTGAGCTACCTCGGCTACGGTGTGCAGCCGCCCACGGCCACCTGGGGCAACCTGCTCAAGGACGCGCAACCGCAGATGCAGCAGCTCCCCATCTTCGCCATCGCGCCGGGCATGATGATCTTCCTGACCGTCATGAGCATCAACTTCATTGGCGACGGCCTGCGCGACGCGCTGGACCCATACGGGCGGCGGTAGCGCCCGCGCTGCCTGCATCCTCCTGATGCCACTCCCCTCGTGGTAACGCCATGATCACGCGATGATCTGATACTGTTCCGCGCCATGGCTGACACACCGCCGTTCGTCCCGTTTGCCGCGCTGCCACGTGCCCGGACGCGGCTGATTGGCCGCGCCTCAGAGCGCGAAGCCGCACGCCGGTTTCTGGTTGAGAAATCCGTCCCGCTGCTCACCCTGACTGGCCCGGGCGGGGTGGGCAAGACCCGGCTGGCGCTGGCCATCGCCGAGGACGTGGCCCCGGCCTTCGCCAATGGCATTGCCTTTGTGGACCTCGCGCCGGTCACGAGCGAGCGCCAGGTCGCACTGGCCGTGGCGCTGGCGCTCGGGGTGATGCCGGGCGGCGAGCAATCACCGCTGGGGGCGCTCGTTGCCCACCTCCGCAGCGAACAGACGCTGCTGCTACTGGACAACTGCGAACATGTGCTGCCCGAGGTCGCGGCGCTGGTGTTCACCCTCCTCGCGACCTGTCCCGCGCTGCAGGTGCTGGCGACCAGCCGCTCGCCGCTCCACGTGCGCGGCGAGCAGCTTGTGCTGCTGGAGACCTTGCCCGCGCCGGAGGCCGGCGCGTCGCTGGCAGCTGCCGACCTGGGCCGCTACGACGCCGTCGCGCTTTTTGTGGAGCGCGCGCAGGCTGTCCGCATGGGTTTCACCCTGGGTGAGCGTAACGCGGCGGCGGTCGGCAACCTCTGCCGGCGGCTCGATGGCCTGCCCCTGGCGATTGAGTTGGCGGCCGCGCAGGTGCGGATTTTCCCGCCCGAGCTGTTGCTGGCACAGATGGAGGCTCACCAGCCGCTGCGGGCTGCTACCCCCAACGACCGGCCGGCGCGGCACCAGAGCCTGCACGCCACGATTGCCTGGTCCTACGAGCTGCTTTCCCCACCCGCGCAGCGGCTGTTCCGCTGGCTGACCGTGTTTGCTGGCGGCTTTTCATGGGAGGGGGTCCAGCGTGCTGGCCGGGCTGCGGGCTTGCCGGCTGCCGAGGTCGCGGTGGCGCTGACGGCCCTGGTCGATCAGGCGCTGGTGCGGCAAGCCCAGGTGGACGGCAACACGCGGTTCACGATGCTCGAAACGATCCGGGAATTCGGCCGGGAACATCTCCTCGCCCACGACGAGGAACCTGCCGCGCGCACAGCGCACGCGGCCTTCTACGCGGAGGCCGTGCTCGACCTCGATCAGGATGGCGGCCCGGCGGCGCTCGCCTGGATAACGGGCGAACGCGCCAACATCCGGGCGGCGGCGCAGGACGTGCGCCGGAGCGGCGCGACGGCCCAGTTTCTGGCCCTGGCAACGGCGGTCTCTGCCTTCTGGGCGCACTTTGGCGATGCGGCAGAAGCGCAACGCTGGTTGGAGCAGGGGCTGGCGACAGACGATGCGGTGCCCCTGGCGGCACGTGCCGCCGCGCATGCGGCGCTGGCCGGCGTCCTCTTCCAGCAGCACAGCCACCTGGCGGCGGCGCTGGCGCACGGCGAACAGGCCATTGCCCTGGCGGCGCCCGCTGAGTCGTTTGTCCGCCGCACGGCGATGCAGTGGTGTGGCATGAGTGCGCTGCGGCTGGGGGATGCCGTGCGTGCCGACGCCTGCTTCCGCGCGGCCCAGGCTGCGGAGCGAAGCGCTACGCCTGCCCCGAACGAGCGCATGCTCGCGCATCTCGATCAGCTACGTGGGCACGCCGCCATGGCGCTGGGTGAGATCGACCGCGCCGAGCACCTCTTCCTCTCGGCGCGGGACCGCGAACGGCAGCAGGAGGACGTGCTCGGGGTCTTCCCGTTCCTTGCCTACGCGCTCCTGTCGCTCGGCCATGTCGCCCGGTGCCGTGGGCAGGCGGCAGCGGCGCTGCCGCTGTACCAGGAAGGACTTGGCATCGCGGCGACGTTTCGCGATGTCCGCGCCATTGCCCCCGGCCTGGCGGGCGTTGCTGGCGCCCTGGCGGCCCTCGGTCGCTGGCAGGAGGCCGCGACGCTCTTTGGCGCGTGTGAGGCGCTGTGCGAGCGAACAGGCCTGTCCTTTCTGGAGCACGCGCTGGTTTGGCAACGGGCCGCCGGCTTGCCGCGGCCCTGGCAATGGGACGATGCCCCACCCGGTTGGCTGGATCACCTGGGCGCCGTGGTGCGCGCGGCGATTCCCCCGCCGCCCGGTCTCCCCAGCCGGGCGCAGGCTGCCGCGTACTGGAGCCGGGGGTCGGCGTTGCCGCTGGAGGACGCGATCACCCTGGCGCTATCTCCCGGCGTTGCGCAGGCCACCACAGCCACCAGGGACAACGCACGCGGGCATGCCACCGCGTCATGGCAGCGGCCGGCCCTGACCCGGCGCGAAAGCGAGGTGCTGGCACTGCTCTGCCAGCGCCTGACCAATCCGGAAATCGCCGATCAACTATTCATCGGGGAGCGGACCGTTGATGCGCATGTCTCCAGCGTGCTCGGCAAGCTGGGCGTGGCCAACCGGCGGGAAGCCGCCGCATTCGCGGTGCGCCACCAGTTGGTCTGATGGCCGGCGCGTGTTCCTCCCTGCGAATCACCCCATCTCCGGAATGCTACGCTCCCTGCCAGCACATGCCGGAGGTAGCGGAATGGAACGCACAACAATCGACACCCTGCCGCTGGCCGTTACGGGGCCGTTGCCGGAGGTGGTGGCGGAACACCTGGAGGAGATTCGTGCACTCTGCCGCGAGTACGGCGTGCTGCGGCTGGAGGTGTTTGGCTCGGCGCTGACCGCTCGCTTCGATCCTGAGACAAGCGATGTCGATCTGCTGGTGGAGTACCCGCCAGACTACGACTTTGGTTTGTGGCTGGGCCGCTACCTCGACCTGAATGAGCGGTTGTCTGAGGTACTGGGCCGACCGGTAGACCTGGTGATGGTAGGTGCGGTGCGCAAGCCGCGATTCATCGAGGCGATCCGCGACAGCCGGAGATTGCTCTATGCCGCCTGACATCCTCGGCACGCTGGAGCATATCCACGAGGCGGCTGGCTTCATCGAGGCCGACACCGCAGGGATGACGTTCGAGGCATTCGAGGCAAACCGCCTGACCAGGTAGGCCGTAGCGCTCAATTTCGTGATCATTGGGGAAGCGGTCAACCGCCTGCGGCGTCACGCGCCAGAGGTTGTCGAACAGATCAGCGCCGCCAACAAGATCGTGGGACTGCGGAATGTGCTGATCCACGGGTACGACAGGATTGACAATGCGGCGCTCTGGTTCGCCGTGCAGGAATCGCTGCCGCTCCTGCGGGCCGAGGTCGACGCATTGCTGCGCGACGCGGAGGGCCGGTAGGCGGGGCGTTCCCCGCCCTGCATGCGACCCGGCCCCAACACCGCGCTCATCGCCGTATCGTTGCCTGCTCACCCCCTATCTCCGCACGATCTCCGCCAGGTAGCCCTCCCGATTGAACGGGTTGGGGCCGCTGCGCGCGCGAGAGGGCGGGTTGCGGGCGACCGCGATGTGCCC
>DAOUDE010000086.1:0-41416 GCA_034431475.1 Thermomicrobiales bacterium
CGATTTCGGGCCGGGTCAGCGCGTAGTCGATGACCGGCGTCACGACCGTTTCCCAGTCGGGCCGCATGTGCATGTTGTCGATGATCAGGTTGCGGCCCTGGCCGGGGCCGTCAAAGAGCAGGATGTTGTACCCGCGCCGGATCGCTGCCGGCGCGTGGGCGAAGTACATCTCCTGGATGTCCGAGTCGTAGCCGTTGGTGTGGACGATGGTGGGGCGCGGCGCGCCGGAGTCATCGACCAGCACCAGGTAGCCCGGCAGGGTCGTGCCTTCGAAGGGAATCTCGACCGCCTCGATCGGGAAGTCGCTGAGTGCGGCGCCCTTGAGAAACGCGGCAGTCTCGGCCTCGAATGCGTCGACCAGACGGGGATCGACCGGGTAGCCGTACAGGGGATACTGGATGACACGGTAGTAGTTGGACGCGCGGTAGTAGGCCTCGCGGGCGCTGACGGGATCGCCTGCTGCCAGGGCAGCTTCTGCCAGGGCAATCATGCGGTCAGCGGTGGCTCTCCACTCGCGGGCCCAGGCATCGTGGTCGCCATCGGAGACGCGCGAGAGGGTGCTGACGCAATCCCCGAAGTCCGCGCCCCGGTCCAGCGCATACGCCAGGGCGCGCATGCCAAAGCTCTCCCACATTTCGTAGTCGCTGAGCAGTGGGCGCATGGCTGACTCCTCGGCCACCTTCACGGGCGTGGCGTCCTGCGCGACGGCGCTGGTTCCCAGGCTGCCAGCCGCGACGGCCGCAGCGCTCAAGCTCCCCGCGCGAATGGCGTCACGCCGGGAAAGGCGGTGAGATCGCGACCCTGCCGATGGCGTTGATTGCATCATGTGGTCCTTTCTCAAGGCAGGGGACCCCGCCTCACGGTGGTCTGCCGGGAGCCGGCATCCCCCGAACGCATGCATGGCAAGGACGGTAAGCAAGGGCCGCGAGTCTGTCAATTACAGGCGCTGGCAGCCTGTAGCCTCGGAGTGGTCACTGTCGCGGAAGCTACATCTCCGGGACTTTGCGTCTACCGCCCGCAATTGACCCGGTTTTTGCACCCTCATAGGATGTGGGGGTCACCCGACGTGATGCGAGGTCATGCAGGAGAGACTCGATGGACCATGACCAATTTGACCGGATGACGCGCACCGTTGCCAGCAACCTCTCGCGCCGTACGCTGGCGGGCATCGCCGGTCTCGGCGTGCTGGGGGCGGCGGGAATTGCGGAAGCCAAGAAGAAGAACAAGAAGAAGGTCAAGACAAACGAGTTTGGGTGCGTCGATGTCGGCAAGTACTGCAAGAACGCTGGCCAATGCTGCTCCGGCATCTGCCAGGGCAAGAAGGGCAAGAAGAAGTGCAAGGCCCACGACGAGAGCACGTGCCAGAACGGTCAGAAGCAAGCGTTCTGCGGCGGCACTGACGTGGCGTGTCAGACATCCAGCGGGCAGACAGGCGAGTGCAACACCACCACCGGCAAGGCCGGCTACTGTGCGAATGATGGCTTCTGTTTCGCGTGTACGAAAGATGCTGACTGCACGTCGCTGTGCGGAACCGGTGCTGCCTGCATCCTGTGCACCGGTTGCCCCGAAACAAACGGCCTCGCCTGCGTCGGCGTGAGCGCGGATAGCTGCCCCGACCCCATGTAACCGGACGCGGGTGACAGGCGCATTACCTGCCCGTCAGAAAACAGCCGCCGCGCCTGGTTTCTCGGCGCGGCGGCGCTGTGTTCTCTGGCATGTGCCTCGATGAGTGCTCGCACTTTTCTGGTTGGCCGCGGAACGTGCGAACATAGCGGACGGCTATGCACTGGCGAACTCGGGCTCCCACTTGTGACATCTCCGCGCCGAGATCTCTGCGAGAACGAGATGACTGGAGGGGGCCATGACCACGTACGATCCGGGCCGGTTGTTTGGCCTGCCAACGCCGATCATCCAGGCGCCGATGGCCGGCACCGCCACTCCGGCGCTGGCGGCGGCGGTGGCGAACGCCGGCGGGCTGGGGTCGCTCGGCCTGGGCATGAGTACGGTGGCCCAGGCGCGTCAACTCATCACCGAGACCCAGGCGCTCACGGAGCGCCCAATCAACGTCAACCTGTTCTGCCATCAACCGGCGGCGCGGGATGCTGAGCGTGAGGCGGCCTGGATTCGCCACCTCGCGCCGCTCTTCGCCGAGGTGGGGGCGGAGCCGCCAGCGGCGCTGCACGAGATCGCGACCAGCTTCCTCGTGGACGAGGCCATGCAGCGCCTGGTGCTGGAGCTGCGCCCCGCTATCGTCAGCTTCCACTTTGGCCTGCCGCCCGCGGCGTATCTCGCCGCGTTGCGCGAGGCGGGCATCCGGACGTTGGCGACGGCGACCAATCAGCGCGAGGCGGCGACCATCGAGGCGGCGGGCGTGGATGCCATTGTTGCGCAGGGAATCGAGGCTGGCGGCCACCGGGGGATGTTTGATCCGGAGGCCGGGGATGAACGCCTGAGCACTGCTGTCCTGGTGCGGCTGCTCTCCCGGCGGAGCAAGTTGCCCATTATCGCAGCCGGCGGCATCATGGACGGCGCGGGTATCCGGGCGGCGCTGGACCTCGGCGCGGCGGGCGCGCAACTCGGGACGGCCTTCATCCTGTGCCCCGAGTCGGCCGCGAATGCGAGCTACCGGGCGCGCCTCAAGAGCGAACGCGCCGAGGTCACGCGGCTGACCCCGGTGCTGTCGGGGCGGCCCGCGCGGGGCATGGTGAACCGGCTGATCCGGTATGGAGAAGCGCCGGGCAGCCCACCGCCCGCTGCCTACCCGGTGGCGTACGACGTGGCCCGGCAACTGAACGCCGCAGCGATGGCGCAGGGGATCGATGCTTTCGCCGCCCAATGGGCCGGGCAGGGTGCGCCCCTGGCGCGGGAGTTACCGGCGGCCACGCTCGTAACCACGCTCATGGAAGAATTTCGTGCCGGCCAATCGTGACGGCGAGGAGGGGCTTGACCATGGATGCGCGCGCATTCGACGCGGTGAGCAAGCGCTGGGCACGAAGCCGGCTCTCGCGCCGAGGGGTCCTCGGGTCGAGCGGGTTCGGATTGGCCGCGCTGGCTGCCGCCGCCCTGCTACCGGGCCGTGGGGTAGCTGCCGCGCCGCCACGCCAGGCGACGCCGGAAGCCGCGCAGGCTGGCGCGTATCCTGACGCCATCGCCATCGACGGCACCTGGTTCTGCAACCAGACCTACGCGCTGTGCAACACAGCGGTCTGTGAGCGCTCGGCCGATGACTCGAGCGTTGCCAGTTGCCCCTGCGTGGTGCTCACTGGCTACTCGATGGGCTTCAAGACGTGTGAGCAGCGGGCGCAGCACGGGTCCAGCCTCTTCTCGACGTTTTCGACCGCCAATGTCAACAGCGAGTTCGGCATCCTTGCATGCCCTGATAGCGCGGCGTGGGTGAACTGCCTGGACTACCCCTGCGAGATGGACCCGCGTGATCCCGCGCTGGCGACCTGCCAGTGCGCGGTGGTGGAGCAGGGGCCATTCCGCACCTTTGGCGGGTATTGCGACGAACGTGTGTGCACGACGGAGCTGCTGTCGGGTACCTCGTTGGACGCGCCAGGTGTCGCGCAGTACCTGGCCGGCATGCAGCAGGTGCAGCAAGCGGTGACACTGCCGGAGACGTGCCCGGGTGTGACAACTTCGGCGACGCCAGCGGCGTAGAGTCCTCACCCCAACCGCGCTCCCGGTGCGCGGCTGACTGGGGTAGGTAGACGCGTTACGGCGCGATGTGACGCCGAAGAGCCCTCACCCCCAACCCCTCTCCCGATGCGCGGGAGAGGGGAGAACGCCGCCGTAGGGCCAGGATGTCCGCGCGACGGCGCATCGTGCGAGCGTGCCGTGCGGAAACACCTACCCCAGTCAGCCGATGCGTGGGAGAGGGACTTTGTTTCCCTGAGATTCGCGCCAGTTTTGGCGTCGTGACGCGAAATTTCTCTTCAGTCAGCGTCCACCTTCCCGCATCTCCGTCCACCCTCGCGTGTCATCCTGAGCGAAGTCGAAGGATCTCGCTGCTATCCGCGCAAGTTCAAGGTGTTACGGTTTTCGAGCGCCGACAGTGGCCGGTGGCGGCGCAGGAGGCCGAGAGCTTTCCTGCGCCTGGACGCTACCTGAAGGTGGCGGAAACCGCGAACCCGGCTGCCGGGGACGAGATCCTTCGACTTCGCTCAGGATGACACATGAGGTGAGATGACACCTCAAACCTGGTGCTGGCGAACACAGCGTTTCGGCTCCGCTCAGCATCTCGTTCTCTTTGCCGAGTGTTGACCGCGTCTGTATCCAGACGGACCTGAGGAGCTGTTGTGCAAACGCCCGGAGGCAACGATATGACCGTGATCGACTGGCTGCTGGAAGGCGACCCGGCCATTCGCTGGCAAACCCTGCGCGATCTCACCGATGTGCCCGCGCACGAAGTGGCTGCCGAGCGGGCGCGCGTGGATACGGAGGGCTGGGGCGCGCACATCCTGGCCCGGCAGGCCGCCGATGGCACGTGGGGCGGGCTGGCGTGGAACCCCGGTTTTTCCTCGACGATGCACGCGCTCTGGCTGCTGTGGCAATTGGGGCTGGACCCGGCCAGCCCGCAGGCGGAGCAGGCGCTGCGCCGCGTGCGCGAGCAGGTGACGTGGCGCGGCAGTGGCCCGGAGGAGTGTGACGACCATCCCTACTTCGCCGGGGAGATCGAGCCATGCATCAATGGGCAGGTGGCGGCCGCCGGGGCCTACTTCGGGCAGGATGTCCACGCGCTGGTGCAGCGCCTGCTGGGGGAGCAATTGGCGGACGGCGGCTGGAACTGCGAGGCGGAATTCGGCTCCACCCGGGGCTCGTTCAACACCACGATCTGCGTGCTGGAGGCACTGCTCGAATTCGAGCGGGCGTTCGGGCCGCGCCCGCAGGTAACGGCGGCCCGGCTGCGCGGGCAGGAGTACCTGCTGGCGCGCCACCTGATGCGCAGCCTCGCCACCGGCGAGGTGATTGCGCAGGATCGCAGGAGCGGCGCCGACTGGACGCAGTTCGCCTTCCCGGCCTGGTGGCACTACGACGTGCTGCGCGGGCTCGACTACCTGCGCGATGCCGGAGTAACGCCTGACGAGCGGCTGGACGAGGCCCTCTCCCTGGTCCGCGCGAAGCAGACGGCGGATGGCCGGTGGCTGCTGGATGTCGCGTACCCGGGCGAGCAGGTGGTGCACCTGGACGCCGGCGTGGGCGAGCCGAGCCGCTGGAACACCCTGCGCGCCCTGCGGGTGCTGCGCTGGGCAGACCCGGGTTGAAGATAGCCTGACTCGACGTTCAGGTGCGCGCTCAGGGCGCCTATCAACCAGGCGGGGCCTCCACGAACGCGCGCACCTCGCCAGCGCGGTGCGGATCGGTGACCAGGAGGAGGCGGTCGTCGGCCTCCAGGATGGTGCTGCCGCGCGGGAAGATGGTGCTGGTGGCGCGGCTGATGGAGACGACCAGGGCATCGGCGGGGAATGTGATCTCCTGGAGGGATTTGCCGGCCAGCGGTGAGCCCTCTGCCAGATGTGCCTCCAGCAGCGTGCTCTCCGCGCCTAACCTTCGGGTACGCCGCACGCCACGAGCCAGGGCCAGCTTGTACGTCGCCGCAATGTCGCGGGTCGTGACCCGCCCGACGAGGCGCTCCCGCTCGATGACCACCGCCTCACTGGCGTGCGCCCCGGAGATCTGTTCCAGGGCGTCGTCCAGGGCGGTGTCTGGCGAGAGGGTGAGCCCTTGCGGGAGCGGGTCAGGGCTCCCTGGCGGTAACAGGGGCGTCATGGCGTCGCGCACGCGGAGCGAGGACAAGAGGGGGAAGCTCAGGCGAACGCGGTGGGCCGGGGCGCTACTGCGATCAGGCAACTGGCTGCGGTAGATTGTTTCGTCGCCCACCAGTGCCGTGGAGAGCGCGACAGCAATCATGGCCGGGGCCAGGAGCGAGAGGTTGCCCGTCATCTCTCCCACCATCAGCAGCATGGCCAGCGGCGCGTGAGCAATGCCGCCGAAGAGCGCGATCATGCCGACGATGACAAAGGGCGCCGGGTTCTCCGACAAGCCGGGCAAGACGCCCTGCCCGACCCGCCAGAAGGCGGCCCCGACGAAGCCACCGATGACCATGCCGGGGCCAAAGATGCCGCCGGAGCCGCCCGAGCCGACCGTGAGCGAGGTCGCCAGGATCTTGGCAAAGGGCAGGATGAGCACCAGCCAGAGCGGGAGGGTCAGGAGGTCCGGGCTCATGGCGATCTGGACCCAGCCATAGCCGGTGTGGATTGCGCCAGTCACCACCAGGCCAAGCAGGCCGACCAGTAGGCCCCCCAGGGCCGGCTTGACCCAGCGTGGCAGGCGCAAACGGTGGAAGAGCGCCTCGATTCCGTAAAAGCTGCGGGCGTAGAGCAGCCCAACCACGCCGCAGACCACGCCGAGCAAGGCGTAGTAGACCAGCGTGGCGGGATTCTCGAACGCGAGCCCCGGCTGAGCGCCGAAGATGGGCTCCCATCCCTCGAAGAACCCGAAAACGCTGTACCCCACGATGGACGCGATCAGCGACGGAATCAGGGCTTCTACTTCGAAATCGTGCAGGTACAGGATTTCCGTCGCCATGACTGCGCCACCGAGGGGGGCCCGGAAGATGGCGCCAATCCCTGCGCCGATCCCGGCCGCAACGGCGATGCGCCGGTCCTGTGCGCTCAGCCCGAGCCAGGAGGCGAGGACCGAGCCGAAGGTGGCGGAGATCTGCGCGGCGGGTCCCTCGCGCCCGGCCGAGCCACCACTGCCGATAGTGATGGCGGAGGCAATGAGCTTGACCGGCGCGACGCGCCCGCGCAGCTTGCCGCTATTGTGGTGAATGGCGGCAATGGCAGCGTCGGTGCCGTGCCCTTCGGCCTCGGGGGCAAAGCGGAAGACGATGATGCCGGAGAGCAGCCCACCGAGCGTGGTGGCAAGCGGGAGGAGCCAGGGCCGGGTCATGCTCTGGATGATCGGTGCTCCCTCGCCGACGGGGCCTGGCGGCACGTACCCCGCGATGCCGCCGAGGAAGATCCCGGTGGCCAGGCTGATCGCGCGGGAGAAGAGCACGGCGCCCAGGCCAGCAATGATCCCGATAGCAGCGCCGAGAACCAGCCATTTGGCCAGGTAGGGGGTGCCCTCGAAGCCCTTGCTTTCGGGCAGAACGGCGGAGAGAAGACGGTGACGACGTGATGACATGCGGCGGCAGGCAATCCTGAGTGGAACCGATTCCACCACGCAGTGTAAGCTGACGGCGTCAATTTCGCCAATGCCATGGGAAGCATGCATGTCTCGCCAGGGTTCCCGGTCAGATACCCCGTCCGTTCCCACCATCCGCGATGTCGCGCGGGAAGCGGGCGTCGGTGTGGGCACGGTGTCGCGGGTCATCAGCGGGCAGGGCAAGGTGGCTCCGGCGACGCGGTCACAAGTGCAAGCGGTCATCGCGCGGATGGGCTATCGCCCGAACCCGGTGGCTCAGGCGCTCTCGCGGCACCGGACCGACACGCTGGAAGTCGTTGTGCCCCTGATCACGCGTGATTTCTACGTTGAAGTTCTCCGCGGCATCGAGATTGCCCTCAGCAACACGCGGTACTCCCTCCTGATTCGCACCATCGAGCGACCGGGGGACCGGGCCGGTGTTTTCGACGCGCTCGCCAGACCTGGGCGGGCGGATGGGGCCATCATCGTGTCGCAGGCGCCGACGCGGGAACTTCTGCAGCGCATCGTGCATGACCAGGTGCCGGTGGTGCTGGTGGATGGGCGCCATCCGGCGCTGCCGGGTGTGGCGGTGGATCATGAGGCGGCAGCCGCCACGGCGGTGCGCCACCTGATCGGCCTGGGGCACCGGCGTATTGCGCTGGTCGATCACGCCGTGTCGGCGTTTGCGCAAGGCTCACCAGAGGGCCGGCGGCGAGGGTACCACCTGGCGCTCGCTGAGGCGGGGTTGCCTGTCGATCCGGCGAACGAGATTGTGGCGGAGTTCAGCCCGGCCGGGGGCGAGGTTGCGCTGCGGGCGCTGTTGAGCCAGCCGCAGCCGCCGTCCGCGCTCTTTGTGGGCAGCGACCGGCAGGCATCTGGCATCGTGGCGGCGGCCTGGCGGCAGGGGCTGCACGTTCCCGGAGACCTGGCCATCGTGGGGTACAACGATATCGACCTCGCCGCCTACCTGGACCTGACCACGATGCGGGTCCCTATGCGGGAAATGGGAGAGCGTGGGGTGCAGATGCTGCTGGCGGCACTGGGCGGCGAGGCTGAAGCGCCGGCCCAGGTTCTCCTACCGGCAGAGCTGGTGGTTCGAGGCAGCTCCGGCGCAAGCGGTCGCGCGACATGACCGCGCCAGGGATGACCGGCGCGCCGCTGGCTCAGGCTGCCGGGGGCGCACCTTCAGGCGACGGCCCACCTTCGCCCGGAGCGCCGTTCGGGGGCGGGCCACCGCCAAAGCCGACCTCCTGGGCAGTCACAGCGGGATCGACGCCGATGGTGATGACGCCGAGGTAGCCCTGGCTGGGGTCGTTCTCGTCCAGCGGGGTGAGGCTAACGAGGAAGCCCGGCTCGTCCAGGTGGTCGCCCAGGATGTTGTCCTGATCGTTGCGGGTGCGCTGGCCGTTGTCGCGGCCCGCGTAGGCCGCGTTCGCGCCGTACACCTCATCGCTGATGATGTCGTCGAAAAAAAGCTGGCCGGTGTGCGAGACGTGGCCGCCGTCGTAGGTGTCGGTGTCTGCCGCCTCGCCGTCGATATGCACCTTCATGTGAATGTGGACGGTGCGCCCGGTGTACCAGCCGGGGTAGATGGTGGTGAACGCGGCGACGCCATCCTCGCCCGTGAGCTGGATACCGCGCAGGAACGTGCCGGAATCGACCGCCGGGGATTCGCCCGCGCCGCCTCCGGGCCGGGCGTTTACGCCGGAGTAGAAGCCCTGCGCATCGCAGTGCCAAATATCGACCGCCGCGTTGGTGAGCGGGGTGCAGGCCTGGCTGTCGGCCACCAGCACCTGCAGCCGCAGCGGCAGGCCGGGCGTGCCCTCGGTGACATCCTCGCGCAGGAGGTCGGTATCCAGGTAGTACGGCCCCTCGGTCATCTCCGGGGTCAGGAGGCAGAGGTCGGCAGTGGGGCTGGCCGTCTCCTGCGCGCCGGCCGGGGCCGGAAGCCGCACCTGGAGCGCGCCGAGCGCGAGGGCGGCCATGCCGCCGCGCAGGAGATCGCGGCGGCTGGGCGCGGCGGGCCAGGTGGGGTTCCACCCGGGCGCGTGCGAACGACTGGGTGCGTGTTGGGACATGGCGAGGACTCCTTGGGGCGAGGGGCGCGGCGTTCGTCGCGCCGAATTAAAGGGCAACCGGGCAATCATCATGCGGGGCCACGGTGTACAGCGCTACCGCTGGCTGCGCCGGCGTCGTTGTTTGCACGGTGGTGGCGCTGGCGCTGGAAGGCGCCGTCTGGCTCGTCACCGTGCCCGAGGCCACGCCGATGGCGATGGCGAAGGCGATGGCGGTGCCGCCGATGGCGGTCAGGAGTGCGCGTGGGGTCATGGGGTGCTCCTTCCTTATCGTGTCGTGGTCTGGCTGCGTTGACCTGTTTCCACGATAGGAGCCAAACCTTGGAGCGGGCTGGGAGCGCCGTGGGAGTTTGCTCCGGCATTGCGGCGCGGATAGAACACCGGTCGTTGATCATCCGTAGGTAGCCGGCTGTAACATCTTTCGCTCTTTCCCGTCTTAATAAGTGGCCACATTCGGCATGATGTACGCGGAAGGGGTGCTCCATGCACGCGAAACTCGCCTCAGCGCCACACCTCGCCCCTGGGAGCAGCCCACTGCCCCGCACCATTGTGGTTCTGCATGGCGAATGGGCGTCAGATCACCACGCCCCGCACACGGATCAGTTGCCGCCAGCCTGTCTGGATCGTTTCACGCTGCGTGAGCGCGAGGTGCTGCATTTGCTCGTGACCCGGCACACGAACCGTGAGATGGCGAGGCTGCTCTCGATCAGTGAGCGCACCGTAGAAACTCACGTGGCCAATGTGCTGCGCAAGCTCGACGCCGAAAATCGGCGGGAGGCGGCGGCACGGGTGTGGTCCTGCGCGGCGGCCGGCTGACGCGAACCGTTCAGGTCGCGGGCGCCGCTACCGCGCCAGTGCAGCGAGTGTGGCCGCGATGGCGGCCGGGTTGTTGACCGGGGCCATGTGGGTGTCCTGCACCTGCACCACGCGCCAGGCGGGGTCTCGCGAGACACGCTCCAGCGTGCGCACCGAGTGGTCGTTGCTGGCATCTCCCTTGCCTTCGGTGCAGAAGATACAGGTGCGGGGAATGCGGGCTGCCGCCGGATTGGTCAGGGAGAGCGGCTGGGTGTAGGTCGCCATGGGCTGCGGGGTGAAGTTGGCCAGGACCCAGGCAGCCACCTCGGGATTGGGCATCGATTCGGCCAGCCAACTGGCGGCCGGCGCGTGCGTGAAGAAGCCGGGCCGGCCCACGGCCACGCCCGATGCCGCCAGCTCGGCAATCTCCTCGGGCGAGGCGCCCTCGGCGTCGTTGCCGCTCTGCCCATCGGCTGCCACCGTGGCGTCGAGGTAGATCAGGTGCGCCAGGCGTTCCGGCACGCGCTCCGCCACGCCGCTGATGACCAGCCCCCCGTAGCTCCAGCCCACGAGGTGAACCTCGTGCAGGTCTTCATGGATCAGGAGGCTCACGACATCGTCGATATGCGTGTCGAGCGTGATTTCCGGCGTGGCCTGGCTGACCAGGTCGCCCATGCCGCTCAGGGTGGGGGCAAAGACCGTGTGCCCCGCCGCGCGCAGCCCGGCCACGATATCCCGCCAGATCCACCCGCCCGCCCACGCGCAGTGCACCAGCACGAAGGTGGCCGGGCTCTCGGGCGCAGCGGCTGGGGTGGGCATGCGGACCTCGTCGTGACGGCAGATCAGACCGCGCGGCGCACGCCCACTTCATCCAGGTGGAGCAGCAGGTCGGCTGGGTCTTCGTAGACGCGGTACGCGCCCGCCGATTGTAGTTCGTCCACGCCACAGCCGCCGGGAAGCAGGCCCACGCCGGGCGGCGGGCGCGCCGCGCGGCCAGTCCCTGTAGGCCGCCGCGTGGGCAAAGCGGATGCGGTCGATCTGCTCCTGGGTGATGCAGACGGCCAAGTGGGTGTTTGTCCGCATGTCGTGTGAGCAAGTTCCTCATGGTGTTGTCACGCACAAGGAACGGCATTCGCGCGGCCGATCAGCATCCGGGGGAGGTCAGTGATGTCCATGACGGTAGGCCGAATCTACCCTGACCCCGCGCCCGTTCCCCGGGCCAGGAGCCTGACACATCCCTTTGCGGCGTTCAGACCTCGCGGGCGCCTCCGGGCCTGTCGTGCGAGATCGTGCAACCACGCAAATTGCCCACATTGCCCCAGCGTCTGCCCGAGCCCCGGTCAGGCAAGGGTGGCAAGCGCGAGCGCGGGACTGGCAGCATCACGGACCCCGTCCCGGGTCGACGGAGCGATGCACTGTGCCGCCCGAGGCATTACTCGCGGGACGATGTCTGCCGAGATTCGTCCTGCGCCGGCGTCGCTCCTGGCGGCATTCCGAGCAGTTCGGTGCAGCCCAGGCGAAAGAGCCACGCCTCGTAGCTGTCTGGAGACCAGCCCCGTTCGCGCACCAGGGCACGGTAGACATCGGTGCCGGCGAGCGCGTAGAAGGCGTCGATAGCTTCATCGAGGGCGAGGCCGTTCCGTAACGCGCCCCGCGCATGAAGCGCGGTGACTCCTCTCCGGATCGCGTCCAGATGCCGCTGCTGCCAGACCGCCCAGATTCTGGCAAGATCCTGCTCCCCACCCTGGGCGCCACGCAACACGTCGGCGACCAGCCAGGAGCGCTCGTTGAGCCGACGGATGATGGCGGCGCCGATCCGCAGTTGTGTGACAGGGTCGGGTTCCTGTTCCACGTGCTCGACACTCAGGTCGGAGGCCGCGGTGATTGCGTCGGCCAGCGCCGCGACGATTGCCGCCTTGCTCGGGAAGTGGAGATAGACCGTCGCGGGGGAGACACCGGCGGCGCGTGCGATCGCCCCCATCGTCGTAGATGCAAAGCCTCGTTCGGCACACAGGGCCTCGGCTGCCGCCAGCAGGCGTTGCCGGGTGGCATTCGCCCCCTCGGCACGATGGGGGGAAACATAGGAGCGGGAGGGCTTGACGTCCATCACCGTTAACTATAGCATGACCCTACCGAAATAGAGCATGTCTCTATCCAATTCGGTTCCGGCGTCAACAGGACATGAGAAAGGGATCTGCCATGCGTCGTCCGTGGTTTCTCGTGGTGCTGTTTGTCCTCGTCACCATGAGCACGGGGGTGCTTGCATCGCGCCCGAGCGTCGCCCAGGAAGCGACGCCGGCGGTCATGAGCCGACATCCACTGGTGGGAGCCTGGATACTGGACGGCGATGTGGACGATCCGGCCAACCCGCCGGAGTTGATCGTCTTCACGGCTGATGGGCTGTACATCGCCGCGGACGCGTTCGGGGGGAATACCATCGGCGTGTGGGAGCCGACCGGTGCACGCACTGCGGCGATTACTCTCGGCTTCCCTCTGGCGGGCGCTGAGCCTCCAGGTGGGATGGTGCATGTCCGAGGCACCGTCGAGGTTGCTGAGGGTGGACAGCGCTTCACCGCGCCTTACACACTGGAGATTGTTACCCCGGACGGCGCACGCTCAGGCGAGTACGGACCAGGCGCCGCCGCAGGAACGCGCATGGTCATCGAACCGATGGGCGAACCACGTGGCACGTTGGCTGAGTTGTGGGGTTCGTTGCAAGCCACACCCGCCCCATAGCCAGGAATGCCCGCCCCGGCCCAGCGGGCCGGGGCGACACGCAGTATTCGCGTATGTTCCACGCGCGGGGCTGGCTGGTGTGCACGTTTCGCGGTGCGATGCGCGTTACCGGAGCCAGGCGGCCAGGCCTACCGGGAGCAGGAGGGCAAGGGTGCTCAGTGCCTGGCGGCCAGGGCGCAGGGGAGCGCGCCAATGCCGGTGGGCCGCGGTGGGAGCGTCAGTGACGTCTGGCTGCCAGTGGAGATCGAAGTCGCGGCTGATGGCGTGCAGGCCATCCACCGCCGTGTATGCAAGCATGCGGCTCTCCGTTCGCTGTGCGGTTGGCATGTGGCCGTCGACCGGGCGGACAGGAGGCGAGCCGGCGGCAGGGAAAAGAGCAGTGAGGGTGTTCGCCCCCTGTCGCTCATAGAACGTGTGGGGCGACCCCCCGTGAGATGACGAATCGGGGTTCGCTCCGTAGACTCACGGCGGTGGATAGCGCAGATGAAGGCGGGCTGGTGGCGGAAGAAGCAGGCAAGAGCGGGCGGGCGCACGCGCCGCGCTCCGTCCTGGTGACCGGTGGCGCGGGGTTCCTGGGGATCAATCTGGTGCGCGAGCTCCTGGCCCACGGCTGCGAGGTGACCTCGCTCGACCTGGCGCCCTTCGACTATCCCGATGTGGCCGGCCGCGTGCGTGTGGTCACCGGGGATATCCGGGACCGCGCCGCCGTCGCCAGGGCCATGGCCGGGGTGGATGCCGTGGTTCATACCGCCGCCGCGCTCCCCCTCTACTCACCAGAAGCCATCTTCACCACCGACGTCGATGGCACGCGCCTCGTGCTGGAGACGGCCGAGGCGCTGGGCGTGCCGCGCGTGGTGCATATCTCCTCCACGGCGGTCTACGGCATCCCGGATCACCACCCGCTGCTGGAAACGGATCGGCTCGATGGCGTGGGGCCGTACGGCAAGGCCAAGATCGCAGCAGAGATGATCGCCGTGCAGTTCCGGGAGCGCGGGCTGGTTGTGCCCATTCTGCGCCCCAAGTCGTTTGTGGGGCCGGAGCGGCTGGGGGTCTTTGCGCTGCTCTATGACTGGGCGCTCGATGGCCGCAACTTCCCGATGATCGGCAGTGGCCGCAACCGCTACCAGTTGCTCGACGTCGCGGACCTCTGCGACGCCATCTGGCGCTGCCTGACCCTGCCCGCCGCGCAGGTCAACCACACCTTCAACATCGGGGCAGCCGAGTTCCGGACCATGGCGCAGGATTACCAGGCGGTGCTCGATGCGGCCGGCTTTGGGCGGCGCATCATCGGCTTCCCGGCTGCCCCGGCGATCTGGGGGTTGCGCCTGCTCGACCGCCTGGGCCTCTCGCCGCTCTACACCTGGGTCTACGAGACGGCGGCGAAGGATTCGTTCGTCTCTATCGAACGCGCCCGCGACGTGCTCGGCTGGGAACCGCGCTACTCGAACCAGCAGGCGCTGTTGCGCAACTTCGCGTGGTACATCGCCAACCGGGAGCAGTTCGCGGGCGCGGCGGGCATCACCCACCGCGCGCCGTGGAAGCAGGGCGCACTGGGCCTGCTGAAGAAGTGCTTCTGATGGGCCAAAGAACCCTCACCCCCAACCCCGCTCCCTGTGCGCAGGGCGAGGGGAGCCGAGACCCGGATGGGGCGGGGAACACTTGCGTCCTGATGCCGGAAAGCGCACGCAATCGCCGCCAAAAGAGCCTCTCGCCCTGCGCACAGGGAGAAGGGTTGAGGTGAGGATTCTTTGGCACATGGGCGCGTTGCCGGTCATCCACAGCACGCGTGAGTAGGGAGCCGGCAACATGACGCAATCTCGCTACGCCGACGCCCTGGACGCCTGTGTCGCCACGACCTGGCGCAACCTGGCCCGTCTAGAGGGATTTCCCTACTGGACCGAGCATGGACGCTGGCTGACGGAGCCGCGCGGCCGCTGGACGGGTGGTCACTGGCTCGGCATTATCTGGATGGCGTACCTGCGCACCGGAGACCCGGCGCTGCTGGATGCCGCCTACGCCTGGTCGCGGCGGCTGGAGCCGCGCAAGACGGATACCACCACCCACGACATGGGGTTCCTGTTCTCCCCCAGCTTCGTGCGCGGCTACCGGATGACGGGCGATCCGTACTTCCGGGATGTCGCCCTCACAGCGGCGGCATCGCTGACCACGCGCTTCAATGCCACCGGTGGGTACCTGCAGGCCTGGGATGACACCGGCAAGCCGCAGAACCGGGGGCGGACCATCGTCGATACGGTCATGAACCTGCCCTTCCTGCTCTGGGCGGGCGAGGAAACGGGGGAGGCCCGCTACCGCGAGATGGCCCTGCGCGTGGCGGAGACCACGGCGGCCCACCATGTGCGCCCCGACGGCTCGACTTACCACGTCGTCGATTTCGATCCCGACAGCGGCCGGGCCATCCGTTACGGCACGCACCAGGGCCTGCACGACACGTCGCACTGGGCGAGGGGGCAGGCCTGGGCCATCTACGGCTTTTCCGTTGTGGCCCGCCTGAGCGGCGAGGAACGTTTCCGTACCGTCGCAGACCGGGTGGCGGATGGCTTCCTGGCCCGCCTCGAACCAGGGCGAGCACCCGCCTGGGATTTCGCGGATGATGGTCCAGCCGTGCCGCGAGATGCCTCGGCCGGGGCTATCGCGGCGGATGGGCTGCTCGATCTGGACACACCGAAGCGGCAGGCGCAGGGGCAGGCGCTGCTCGATGTGCTGCTGGAGACATGCACGCCGCTGGCGGGCAGCGAGGAAGAAGGGCTCCTCCGACACCAGACCGGCGATCTGCCGCACGGCAACGCCATCGATGTCTCGCTGATTTACGGCGATCATTACTTCATGGAAACGCTTTACCGGCTGGCCGACCCAGCCGCGAGCGCCGTCCTGATCTAACGTATCTGGCCACCGTCACACGCGGAAACACGACAGGAAGGGTGCACGTACGTGCCACAGGCCGTGATCTTCGATATGGATGGCATGCTGACCGATTCTGAGCCGCTCTGGCGCATCGCCTCGGTCGAAGTCCTGAACGGGATCGGGGTGCCGCTCACGGAGGAGGACGCGGTTGCCACCACCGGCCTCCGCACCGATGAGTTGGTGGAGACCTGGCAACGCGCCTACCCCTGGGCCGAGCCGCCGCGCAAGGTGGTGGAGGGCATGATCGAGACGCGCGTGATGGAGCTCATCCGCGAGCGCTCGGTGCCCAACCCGGGCGTGCTGGATGCGCTGGCGGCCTTGCGGGCGGCGGGCTATCCCCTGGCCATCGCCTCATCCTCGGCCAGCGAGGTGATCCGTGTGGTGCTGGAAACGCTGGGCATCGATCACTACTTCGCCATTGTGCAATCCGCCGAGCATGAGCCGTTCGGCAAGCCGCACCCGGCGGTGTACATCGAGGCGGCGCGCGCCCTCGGCGTGCCGGCTGTCGAATGCGTGGCCTTCGAGGACTCCCCGAACGGGGTCATCGCGGCCAAGGCGGCGCGCATGCGCTGCGTGGCCGTGCCGGACCCGGCGCTGATCAACGACCGCCGCTTTCTCGCCGCCGACCTGCGCCTCAGATCCCTGACGGAGTTCCGCCTCGACATGCTGGACCTGCTCGGTCAGGACTGAGCCGCCCCCCGGAAGGCGTACCCACACATCCCCGTACCGGGTACGGAAGACGTCGGCGCAATCCAGGCGCAGAATTCAGGCGGACCGATCGTGGCCCTGCCGCTGGGCAGTGTCCGGGCGGTGCTGATTGCCGGTGGCGCCGCTGGCTGCGCAGCGTCTGGCATCGCGCTCCGGGCCCTGTGGCTGGCGATGGGGTTTCCCCACCGGGCGGTGATGGCGACAAGGAGGGCGCGTATGTTCCGTGAACGCTTCCGCTGGCGGCTTGCGACGGTTTGTGCGTTCCTGGTGTGGGTGGCAATCATCGTGGCGGGGGTCATCGCGTCGCTGCTGCCGGAACCGTGGCGCTGGCTGCCCGCCGTGTTGCCGGCTGGCGTCGTTGTGCTCATTGGCGTGGCCGCGGCCCACCACTGGTGGACCCGCGGCGCGTTCCTGATTGCCGCGCCCCTGCTGGTTGTCGGGGGGTACAACTTGGTGGAGGCATTGCGTTCCACCGAGGGCACCCGCTATCACTCGTACGCCGTCGGCTTCGCTATCGCTGGCCTGGGCTACGGCCTGGCGCTGGCCGCAGTGGCGATGATGCTGGCGGGCCTGGGCGTGATCATCGGCCAACGGCGGCAAGGAACGGCGCGGGACGCCGCGGACCTGGTGGCCGATGCCGCTCACGTGGTGGACGACGCCTGGGCGCTGGCGGAAGGCACCCCGGCAGACGGCACAGGGCCGTTGCCGTTCGGCCCCGTCAACCTGCCTGAAGGCCGCCCCTACACGCGCGGCCCGGATGGCCACCAGGCAGCGGATCCCACCTACCGGCGACCATAGGCCGGGGCGAGACCGCGACGCGAGCCAGCGTGCGACAATCCGCGCGGCGACCGCTGCCGCCACGCAACCGCACCCGGAGACGACCGCGATTTCCAGACCTTCGACCGCCGTGACCTTTGTGCGCGACCGGCGCACCTGGGCGGCTTACCTGCTGCTCGGCCTCTTCGCCTACATCGAAACCTCCGTTGGCCCGGTGATGCCCTTTCTGCGCGCAGAGCTGGGCCTGAGCTACGCCGTGGCGAGCCTCCATTTCTCGGCCTTCGCCATCGGCGCCATCATCTCCGGGCTGGCCGGCGAGCGGGTGGTGCGCCGCATCGGCCGCGCAGCGGCGCTGTGGGGCGGCATCGCCGGCATGGTCGCCGGCGCGCTGCTGGTCGCGTTCAGCCCGGTGGTGGCGGGCACTATTCTCGGCACGTTCACGATGGGGCTGATCGGCACCATCTCGCTCATGGCGAACCAGGCGGTGTTGGCGGATATCCACGGGTCTCAACGCACCATCGCCCTGGCGGAGTCGAACGTGGCAGCTACAACGTGTGCGGTGCTGGCCCCGCTGATCGTGGGCGCGCTGGCCGCCTCCGGGCTGGGCTGGCCTCTGGCGCTGGTGCTCACCGCGCCCTGGGCGCTGGGGCTGTGGCTGCTGTTCCGCCGGGTGCGTTTCCCCGATGTGCCGCCAGCGCCGGCGGCCGCGCACGGGCCAGCCACGCTCCCGCGGGCGTTCTGGGTGCTGGCCGCTGTGCTCTTCCTGGTGTCGTCGGTGGAATGGTGCATGGCGTACTGGGGCGCGGAGTTCCTGGCCTCCGTGGTGGGCCTGGAGCCCGCCCTGGCCGCCTCGGCCATGACCCTCTTCTTCGCCGCCATGGCGGGCGGGCGGTTGATTGGCTCGCGCCTCGCCTGGCGCTTCGCCAGCGCCCACCTGCTGTACGCCGCGCTGCTGATTGCGCTGGGTGGGTTCCTGCTCTTCTGGCTGGCTCCTGGCCCGGCGCTCAGCCTGATCGGGCTCTTCGTGGCCGGGCTGGGGATTGCCAACTTCTACCCGCTCACCGTAGGTGTGGCGACCGGCGCGGCGCCGGGCCTGATCGACACCGCCACGGCGCGCCTGGCGGTCGCCGGTGGGAGCGCACTCCTGCTGGCGCCGCTTGCGGTCGGGGCCATCGCCGATCTGGTCGGGATGCGCTGGGGGTTCGGGATCGTCGCGCCGCTGCTCGTCGCGGCCTTCGCCTGCCTGGTGCTGGCCATGCGGCTGCTGGGCATGGAGCGCCAGGCGGTGCGGCTGGCGGGGCCGCACCAGCGCCGCGAGCCCTAGCGCCGCCTGCTCAAGACCTGCCCTCCACCCTGGCGGCCTCCCCGGCCACCAGGTGCTGCACCTCCTCCAGGGTGACGCCGCTGGCGGCGCAGGTCTGCGCCAATGCACGCGAGGGGGCGCGGCCCTCTCCTTGTTCTGGCGATAATTGCCAGCACAACGACAGCGCGAACGCGCAGGGGGGTACGGTGTGAGCGAGTCACGGCGCGACGATCTGCCGAGCGGATTACACGATCACACCAGCTACTGGCTCAGTCGCCTGCGGGGCGTGGCCCACGCCCGGTTCGAGGCGGCGCTGGCGGAGCACGGGGTAACGGTGGCGCAGTGGAGCGTGCTGATCACGGTCTACCGCGAGGACGCGGTGACGCCGCTGGAGATCGCGCGCTTCATTGATGTCGATCCCGGCTCCCTGACGCGCCTGCTGGACCGCATGGAGGACAAGGACCTGATCGGGCGCTTGCCGGTTGATGGGGACCGGCGCAGCATCCGCATCGCCCTCACCCCGCGTGCAGCCGCGCTCACGCCGCGCCTGGCGGCCCTCGCCGATGCGAACGATGCGGCGTGCTTCGCTGCCCTGCCAGAGGCAGAGCTACGGGATTTCCGTCACGCGCTGGCGCGCCTGCTGCGGGCGCAGGGAGTGGCGGTGTCGCACGCGTGGGAGGAGGGGTGAGGGTTTCTCTTGGTCAAGACCACGCGCTAACCCAACCCCACACCGCCCACGGGCTCGGTCTCCGCGCCGGGCTCGAAGCCGGCGATCAGGGGCATGGCCTGGGCGATGGTGGCCTGGACTTCGGGCAGGTTCAGCGAGTTCTTGTGGCTCTCCGCGTTGTCCCAGACCTCCGTGACCCAGAGCAGGTCCGGGTCGGTGGCGTCGCGCGCCACGATGTAGCTGAGGCAGCCCGGCATCGCCGTCGTGCCGGTCAGCATCAAGGCGATGAGAGCGTCCCGCTGGCCAGGGTGGGCGCGCATCTTGCCGATCAGGCCGTACATGGTGGTCACTCCTGTCTGGTCTGCCTCGCGCCGCTGCGGGGGCCGGGGTGTCATGACATCTCGGGCGCGGCGGGGACGCACCGCGCACGACCGTAGCACATGTGTGCGAACGTTCGTCTCAGCGGCGCGGCGGCGGCAGGCCGTCTCTACTACCATCCGTGGCGCTGGGTAGCGCGACTGCACGAGGCACACGATCATGAGCGAGCAGGGTTCCGATCTCACCGCCGGCCCGTTGCTGCTGGCCGATCTGTCATCGCCCGAAACGGCGGAGTTGCTGCCTGATATCGGCCTGGTCCTGATCCCGATTGGCGCGCACGAGCAGCACGGTCCCAACATCGCGGTCTCCACCGATACGGTGAGTGCAGAGTCGCTCTGTCAGGCGGCGGCGGCGCTGGCCGGGCCGCAGGTTGCGGTGGCCCCGGCGATCCCGTGGGGCATCTCCTGGCATCACATGCACTTCCCCGGCACCATCACCCTGCGCCCGGAGACCCTGACCGCGCTCATGGAGGACATCGTCGCCTCCCTGCATGCCCACGGCGTACAACGGTTCCTGTTCGTGAACGGGCACGGCGGCAACACGGCGGTGATCGCCACGGCGTGTGAGGAAATCAAGCAACTCACCGGCGCCGAGGTGGTGGCCTCTATCTTTGGCTACGCCCTGATCGAGGAGGAGGCAAGGAAGCGGCTGCCTGCCAGTGGCATCGGCCACGGTGGGGCCGATGAAGCGGCGGTGGTCATGGCGGTGATGCCGCAGCGCGGCAAGCCCCACGCCGCTACCGGCCCTGACATCGTGGACGCCATGCCGGAATCGCAGCGGCTGCTGGCGCAGTACGGCGGCCTGCTGGCCCGCCCCTATCACGAGCGCACGCGCAACGGCGTGACGGGAGACGCGCGCTCCGCGACGCCGGAGCTTGGGCAGGAGATCCTGGCGGCGGCCAGCGCGCGCCTGGCCGGGATCATTGCGGTGCTGCTACGGGAGGCCGAGGCGGCGCAGGCTGCCGCGCGCTGACGCGCGGACAGCGTCACGTCTGGCTGCGCTCCAGCGGGGGCAGATGCTGGCTGCCGTGGAGCGCCGGCGCCAGCAGATCGCCGTGTGAGGCCACACGCTCCCGCATGGTGCGCAGGGTGAAATCGCCTGGCCGTACCGCGCCGTCCGCCACCTCCGGCCAGCTCAGCGGCGCGGCGACCGCCGCTCCCGGCGTGGCGCGCACGGTGTAGGGCGACGCCGTGTTGCGGGCAATGCTGTTCTGCGCGTAGTCGATTGTGACGCCCTCGCCGCGATGGGTTGCGCCACGCGCCACGGCCACCAGGCCGCCGTGGGTGGCCTCCAGCCGCTCCGCAACGCCTTTCACCCAGGCGCGGACCTCCGGGTACCGTGCGCCACGCGCCAGCGGAACGTGGATATGCAGACCGCGCCGGCCGCTTGTCTTGGGGTAGCCCTCCATGCCGTCCTGGGCCAGCGCCTCGCGCACCAGGAGGGCTGCCTGCAACACGCCGGCAAACGTCGCGGACTCGCCGGGATCGAGGTCGAAGATCGCCTGGTCTGGCTCGTCGAGGAGCGGCGTCCGCGCGCTCCAGCCGTGGAACTCGATGGTTCCGGTGTTGGCGAACCAGACGAGCCCGGCGGCGTGGTCGATGAGCGGAACCTGGATCGTGCGCGTTGTCGACTTCCCGGTGTAGTCCACCGCGCGCAGCCAGGCTGGGGCGTGCTCCGGCAGGTCCCGCGTGTAGAAGGATGGCCCGTCGATCCCCTCCGGGTAGGTGCGCAGGGTTACGGGGCGGCCGGCCAGGTGCGGCAGCATGACCGGCGCAATGTCCCGGTAGTAGGCGAGGAGCTCCTCCCGGGTGATGCCGTCCTCTGGCCACAGGGTCTTGCCCGGGGTGTTCAGCTCCAGGTCGTGGCCATCCAGGGTCCAGATCGTCTGGTCGTTCTCAGGCATGGCCGCTGCTCCGGGTGTCGTCAGGGGGTGAACCGCACGTCGAGCCAGATGGGGCAATGGTCGGACCCCGGGATGTCGGGCGAAATGCCGGCGTCGATGACCTGGCCCAGGCACCGTTCCGGAACAAAACTGTAGTCAAGACGCCACCCCACATTCCGTTCGCGGGCGCGCGCGCGTGGGTTCCACCAGGTGTAGGCGCTGGGTTCCTGCGGGTGGAAATGGCGGAAGGTATCGACCCAGCCATCGGCAAGGAAGCGATCCAGCCAGGCGCGCTCTTCCGGCAGGAACCCGGACTCCTGCCGGTGCCGCTGCGGATGCGCGATATCGAGGTCCTGGTGGGCCGTATTGACATCGCCACAGACGATGAGACACCGGCGGTGCTGGGCCCGCGCCGCAACGTGGCGCTGGAACGCTTCGTAGAAGGCCAGCTTGTAGGCAAGGCGCGCCGGGCTCGATCTCCCGTTCGGGAAGTAGATGTTGTAGAGCGCGAACGCCGGAAACTCGGTGATCAGGACGCGCTCCTCATCATCGAAGTCCGGCAGGCCCAGCCCCACCTGCCACGCCAGGGGCTCCTGCCGGCTGAAGGTCGCCACGCCGCCGTAGCCGGGCCGGCGCAAGGGCGACCAGAAGGTGTGGTAGCCGCTCACCGCGCGGAGTTCAGCGGGCACCGCCGCCGCGTCCAGGCGGGTTTCCTGCAGGCAAAGGATGTCCGGCTGCGCCTCGGCCAACCAGGTCTCCAGGCCCTTGCGCATCGCCGCCCGCACCCCGTTGATGTTCCAACTGACGATGCGCATGAGGCTGGCCTGACGTTTGGAGCCGGGTCAAGGCGACGCCATGCCACGGCAGCCCGCACCTGGCGCACACAGACGGTAGCAGCCGGGCCAATGTACGTGGCCATCTACCCAAACACGGCCCAGTTTCAGCGCCAGTCGATGGCCATCAATCCGGCCACATGCTGCATCAGTTCTGCGCGGTCCAGCTCTCGACGCGGATAACGAGCTTGTAGCGCTCCTGCCCGGCGTGGCCGTGCTTGAAGTCCTCGCCGGTGTACTTGCGCGCGAGTTCGTTGACGAAATCGAGGGTGGCGTAGGGAACGACTTCCGCGACCTCGCCGCGAATCTCCAGGTAGCGCTCGGGGTCGTGCGGGTCCTGGAAGGAGATAGCGACGCGCGGGTCGCGCTGCAGGTTGCGGTACTTGCGAGTGGCGCCCTTGACGCTCACCAGCACGTGCTCCCCATCCCAGATGAACCAGATGGGGTTCACCTCGGGGCGGCCTGTAGCGTCTGTCGTGGCCAGGTGACCCAGGACGGTGCTCTCCAGGATGTCGTGGTACTGGGCAGGAACAGGTCCGTTCGGCATGGGCAAAGTGTAGTCGCCGGCCCGGCTACCTGCCCGGGACCGCCGCGAAGGTGACTCCCGAAACACGTCATTCGACGGCCGCGACACATTTGGAGCGCGGATCACTTGATACTATCTTCATTGAGCGGGCCAGGCGGTCACGGTCAATTCACCATGGAGTCGATGGCATGCGGAGACGAACGCTCTTTTCGGTCCTGGCCGGTGGCGCCCTGGCGGCAGGGGCTGCCGGCAACGCGGTGGCTGGCGCGGGGTTTGACCCACGCGCGGGTCGCCAGCCGCTCGCGGTGCGGCAACAAGCCACGCCAGCGCCCGGCTTCGATGATGGGTTGGCGCATCCGATCCCGTACACGCCCTCGCTGGGCGCAGGCAAGGACCGGGCCCTGGTGCTGGGTGGGGGCGGGGTGTACCTGCTCTCCTTCTACATGGGGTATTTCACGACTCTCCTGCAGCATGGGGTGGATCTCAGCCAGGCCGACCTCATCGTCGGCACCTCGGCGGGCTCGCTGGGTGGGGCCATCCTGGCCAGCGGCAAACTGGCCGAGGTAACGCAGGAGCTGGACGCGCTGGGCAGCTTCCCCTTCCTCTTCGGCAAGCTGGTGCCGGGGGAGCAGCCGAACGCCAGCCAGCAGCGGGCCAAGCAGATCACCATCGACGCGACGGACGCGAAGCCAGAAACGATCCAGGCGATCGGGCGGGCGGCGATGGCCGCTCGCAACCCCGATGGCCCTTTCCAGTACGAAAACTCGGTCGAGCAGGTGATCGGGATCACCGACTGGCCCTCGGCCGGGCTGCACACGACCGCGGTGGACTGCTACAGCGGGGAGCGGCTCATCGTCTCCCAGGAGGACGGCATCCCGATCAACGTGGCCTGTGGCGCGAGTTCCTCCCTGCCCGGCGGCACGGGGCCCACCTGGCTCAAGGACCGCCTCTGCATGGACGGCGGCATGTGCCAGACCAGCACCCACTGCGATGTGGTGGCGGGCGTGAAGAAGGCGCTGGTGTTCTCGCTCTCGGATGGCGGGCCGGAGGCGGTGCTGCAAGGCCTGCGCACGTCCGGCATGCCGAACACGCTGCAGCAGGAGATTGCGGACCTGGAAGCCGGCGGCACGGAGACGATCCTGGTGGTGGCGGGGCTGGAGCCCGGCTCGACGAAGATCGACAGCATCATGGACCCGAAGTACATCCTGCCGCAGATCGCGTTCGGCCAGAAGCGGGCGGAAGAAGACCTGGAGAAGATCCGCGCGTTCTGGACCTAGGCCCGGCCCCGGGTGACACACGTTCCCGGTGAAACGCAGCACGCGCGGCGGGTATCCGCCGCGCGTGCCGCGTGCGCAGATGCGGCTACGGGTCCAGGTCAGGCGTACATGGCCTGGATGAGCAGGCGCTGCAGGACCTGGATGAGCAGGATGGCCACAATGAAGGAGATGTCGATCATGCCAATGGGCGGGATCACCCGCCGCAACGGCGCGATGACCGGGTCGGTGATTTCCGCCAGCACGCGGCTGATGGCCCACTGCTGGCGTGGGTCAACCCAGGAGAGCAGGGCGCGTCCCAGCAGGGCGTAGGTGAGGATCTGTAGCGCCATCAACAGAATTTGCAGAATCTGGTTTGCCATGTGGGTCCTTTCGGGGGTCTGGATATCCTTCTTCCATAACGCCGAATAGCGAAATCTGATCCCTGCTGAGCCTGTCCGTGGGCCTGGCCCTGGCCGCCCGGAAATCGCTAGTAGAAGTACTCCTCCACGGGGACGGCAGCCACGTGCGCCAGGCTGCGCACGTAGGGTGGTGGCAATTCCCAATACTTGGCGGCGGCCAGCACCGCCTTCGGGTCTGCGTCGTCCGGTGCGGGAACCACGACCCGCAGATCCTGGCCCTCGTCGGTGGTGACGTGCCGCGACTCACCCGCAACCTCTGCCGGCACGGCGACGACGATGCCCCACGCGGCGTAGGCGGGCGAAACGGCCGGGAATACCGCGCCGTGGGGGCGCGGCGTGAGCCGGGCCCGCGCGACGAACTGCGCTTCCGGCCAGGCCGCGCGAATACGCGAGGGCTGCATTTCCGCTCCCTGCAAGAACACCAACCCGGACACATTCTCTCCAAGGGTCACACCAGGATGTCGTTTGGCGTAGCGTGACGCATGGCGCGCCCGCTGGCAAGCCGCTGATGGCCGCGATCCTCCCGCCAGCCAGTTGCCGCGCACCGTGTGGCCGCGATTCGCCAGGATCGACCCCAGAACTACGTATTTCCACGAATGCGCCGGAACCTCCTTCGCGTCACGATCGAAGCGGGACGTTTGCTGCGAGAGGAGGACCCAGATGGATGATTCCCGTTTCGATGCCCTGGCCCGCCGCCTGAGCGATAGCAGACCGCGCCGCCCGCTGCTGGGCGCGGGCCTGACGGCTCTGGCCGCGATGGGGACGGGCCTGGCCTGGTCCGGCCAGGCTGACGCCAAGAAGAAGAAAAAGAAGAAGAAGAAGGGAGGGAACACCACGCCGCCACCAACCACGAAGCCGCCGGAGAGGTGCCCGAACGGACAGAAACTGTGCAACGGACGTTGCATAGATGTGGAAGACTGTTGCGTCTCTGGAGACTGCGCGTCCGGCCAGGTCTGCACGAACGGTTTTTGCTCATGCTCTGCCAATGAAATCACATGTGGCAACTTGTGTTGCGATAAGGCCTCGCAGACATGTGAAAACGATGCCGGTGTCGTGACGTGTCGCGCAGGGACATGTCCTTCTACCAACTTCTGTGCGTCCGGGGGACCAGGCACGCGCCAATACCTTTGTGCGAATAGCACGAGCGGCTTCTGTATCTGCACCAACACGGTAGATACCGTGCCACAGAAAGCCTGCGTCAACATCAACGCCGTCACGTCGTGTGGGGCAACGTGCGCAAACAGCGGTCAATGCCCGTCTGGCTCGGTTTGTATCGAAACAGGTGCCAATTGCAGTTGCACGGGCAACTTCTGCGCTCCGATCTGCACGCTCTAGTAGCGGCTGCCCAGGCACGCCATCAGGGCGCTACAGCGCCCTGATGGCGTTGAGGCGGATCATTGGTCGGCTCGCCGCCCGGATTGAATGCCCTGGAGAAGCAGGCGGGCCTATTGCGAAAACATGACGACGGGATGCTTCGCTTGCAGGCTCATGAGCGTGCCAGCGAGGAGTGGCCGGAGATGGAGCCTGTTTACGCTACCCACAAACCCGGAATGCGTGGAACGTGGCGGATGCTACGGGTCACGAGCGTGAGGCCATGCTCCAGGGCTGTCGCGGCCTGGTGTCGGTTGCTTGCGTGGCCTCCAGGCTCCTGGCGAAGCACGTCTACCAGCGCCCGGCACTTACACTGGCGGAAAGCTCAGCCCGCGCAGGGGTGGTGCAACCGGGGCGTTGCGGGCCATGAGCAGCACGCCGAATCGGCCGAGGCTGCCGGGGTCGATGAGGCGGAGTACGGCGGCCTGGGCCGCCAGGTACTCCTCCATGGTGGTTTGCGGGTCCTGGCCGAGCGCCACCATCAGGTTCCCCATATCGAGGCTGGTCAGGAAGGCGGCCTGGGTGGTTTGCCCGGCAAAGGCAAGGCCCACCGCCTCGCCCGCTGCCCGCAGCGCGCTGAAATCGACGTGCGCGGTGAGATCCTGCTCCCCGATGTGGGCGAACGGGTCGTCCGTCACCGTGTGGGCCCGGTAGGCGCGCATCGTGCCCGCGAGACGATGCCCTTGGTAGAGCTGCGCGGCGGGGTAGCCGTAGTCGATAACGATGGCGTAGCCACGCTCCAGCCGGGACGCAGCTGCAGCGAACCAGGCTGCGGCTGCCGGGCTGATCTCGATGCGGTCTCCCTCCTGGAGGGCGATGCCGATCTCCCCGAGCATGCCGCCGGGATCGGCCGCCATGGCCTGTGGCGAGAGCTCGGCGATCTCCTCGGCGAAACCCGCGCCGTCCCAGACCACCCACCCCTCGCGCAGGCTGCCCCCGTGCCAGACGAGGCGGTGCACCGGGAAGGCGTCGGCGACCTCGTTGGCCAGGATGACGCCCGTCACGGGCGGGAGCGCGGCGATGGCCTCCGGGTCGAGAGCGCGCACCACGTCGCCCAGGCCCTCCTCGCGAAAAGCGGCCAGGGCCTCCGCTACTCGCTGCGGATTCCGTTCCACCAGGTCGTAGGTGAGCGCGGTAAAGCAGGAAGGGTGCTCCCGCTGCAGGCCGCCGATGATGTCCCAGGCCAGCCCGCCGATACCGGGGCCGTACTCACGCACCGTGAACCGGGCCGGCTGCCCCAGCCGCTCCCAGCACTCGGCAACCTGGCGAGCCAGGGTGATGCCGAAGAACGGGTGCGCCTCGGGGGCGGTCAGGAAGTCGCCCGGACGGCCCGGGCGACGCGGCGCGGCGTGGTAGTACCCCCACGCCGGATGGTACAGCGCCAGCTCCATGAAGTGGGCGAAGGTGATGCGCCCGCCCTGCGCCGAAATGGCGGCGCGCAGCGCATCGATGAGGAGGGCGTTCCCGCTGGCGGTGGTCACGGCGGGAAGTGTAGCGGCGGCGCTTACGGCGCGGGGGTGGCGGCGGCCGCCTCGATCTGCGCCATCATTTCCGGCAGGTCGTAGTAGTCGCGCTCTTCGCTGATGAGGCCGCCGGTCAGTTCCAGCACCGACGCGCCCCGGAAGGTGACCTCGCGGCCGGTGGCCGGGTGCGTGCCGGAGAAGGTCCACTCCACAACCGCCCAGGACTCCCCGGCGAAGCCGCCGGTGACCTCGAGGCGGACATCGTCGTCGCTCGCGAAGAGGGCGTCCGCCAGTTCTTCGATGGCCGTGCGGCCGTCCGAGACCATCCCGGTCGGCACGTCATCCCGCGTGGCATCCTCGGTGTAGAGCGCGCCGACCTCGGCGGCCTCGCCCGAGGACCAGGCCTCGCCATACGCCTGCAGGATGGCTGAACTCGCGTCGGGGGTCGCCTCCTGCGCCAGCACGGCGGGAACGCCAATCATGAGCATGAGCGCCAGGATGCCGCCTAGCGCCGCGCGGATTCGTGCCGTCACTGCCGTCTCCATTCCGTAGTGTGCCCGAGGGCGCCGCGTCCCGCGTGCCTGCGGACTCCGATGATGGCCGAACGTGATGCCAGCATACCGGTGTGCCCGCAGGTGTCAACACGAGACGCCGCGCGCGGCAACGTGCTGCGGGAGGCGGGTTCTTCACGATCTGCTGGCCGCGGGAGACTGCACATCGGCCCGCACGGACCCGGTTCGGGGGCCATCCGTACCACAGGTGATATCCAGTGGTGCTGAATTCCTGATGAAATCTCAGCTTCGTGGTACATATTGGCCTCATGTGCCGTAAAGTAGCGTGTCTGGGCAAGGTGAGTTGCCCGGACAGCGCAGAAGTGCCCCGGGTTGGGGCGGGAGCAGGTGGCGTGTTGGACGAATCGCGCCTGGACGAGTTGAGCCGCCTGGCGGTCGGGACGACGACACGGCGGCTGGCGTTGGGCGTGGCTGCTGCTGTTGGCGGGCTGGCCCTGGCGGGGGAGGCGGACGCCGCGAAGAAGGGCGTCAGCGCCGAGAAGTGGCGGCGGCGGCGCGGTCGCCGGGGACGGCGCGGCAAGAATGGCCCGGAGGGACCAGCGGGGCCAGACGGGCCCAGTGGGCCGACGGGGCCTGATGGACCGCCAGCGGGCGCGAGCGTGGTGGTGGTGCCGCAGGATTGTGTTTTCCCGGATGTGGTGGCACTTGGCGCAACTGACGCATGCCAGGCTTCATGCCCGGATGGCTATGTTGCTACCGGCGGCGGCTACCAGATGGGCACAGGCTTCTTCGATAGTATCGGGCGTGTGACGGCCTCGCGTCCGGACCAGAACGGGGATGATCTGCCGGTCGGGTGGACCACTGAAGTGGAGTACTTCACGCTGATTGGGTTCGCCCTCTCGACCTACGCAATCTGCGTTCCGGAGTAACGCTGCGCCGCAGGACAGTTCCTGCAACGGGCCGGTGATCGCAAGGTCGCCGGCCCGTTTGTGTCCTGGCGGCACTCCCGGGCGGCGATGCCTGCCACGCTCCGGGCGGCAGCAAGGATGTAGCTTCAGCTTGGGTGGGTAGCGGGGTCGGGAGAAGGCCCGAGGCTGCGGGGTTTGTAGGCTAGAGGGGAAGCGGGGGAGGCTACGTGAGTGGGGAGATACAGGACGGCCCCTGATCGGAAGAACAGGGGCCGTGTCTTTCAGGTGTCCGAACGCGGGGTGTTGGACCCGACACTAGCGGACCCAGCCGTAGCGGTTCACGGCGGCATCGTGCCGCAGCATGTCCCGGCGGGCCTCGTCAGCGGTCGGGTAGCCGACGCCCTCGTGGGCGATATCACCGTAATAGCGCTCGAAACGGGCGCTGCCACCGCTCATGCGGTTGATCAGGTTGCGAAGCACGGTCATGTTGGTCCTCCTCTCATGCTTACGACGCCAGTATATCACATTATCACGATAAATGCATACAGAAATGTTATCGCCACTCGCCTGGGTGAATGCGACAATCCCGGCGTTGATTCACCCCTATCGCTGGAGGTACGTGTGACCCTGCATCACCTCGATCCGGATGCGTTCGTCAATACCCTCGGCCCGCACGCGCCGCTGCTGCACGTGGAGCCGGGCGACACCGTCGTCTTCCACACGCTGGACGCCTACGGCGTCGACCGGGAGCAGGTGCGGCGGGGGGAAGCGCCGAACCCGCAGAGTGGCCCGGTGTGGGTCAATGGCGCGGAGCCGGGGGACGCGCTGGAGGTCGAGATCGTCCGCCTCACCCCCTCGCGGGATCGCGGCTGGACGCGTTACCCGCTGGCTACGAACGTGGTGGACCCGGACACCGTGATCACCTTCCCGGCGCGGGCTTCCGCCGACTGGGCGGTGGACGTGGCGAGCTGGACCACGCGTCTCATCGACCCGCCGCTGGCGCTGCGGGACCTGGTGCTGCCGCTGGACCCGATGATCGGCTGCTTCGGGGTGGCGCCCCTGGGCGGCGAGGCCATCTCCACCGCCACCCCCGGCCCGCACGGTGGCAACATGGACTGGCGTGGCTTCCGCGCCGGCACGAAGGTCTGGTTCCCGGTCGGGCAACCGGGGGCGTTACTAGCGGCGGGCGATGGCCACGCGCGGCAGGGCGACGGCGAGATCAGCGGCACCGGTATCGAAATCTCCATGGAGATGGAGCTGCGCGTTGACCTGCGCAAGAACTGGACGATTGCCTGGCCGCGCGGGATCACCAGCGACGGCGCGGAGATCTTCACCGCCGGGAACGCGCGCCCGCTCGACCAGGCGCTGCAGCACGCCACCACCGAGATGCTGACCTGGCTGATGACCGACTACGGCTATGACCTGGCCTCGGCCTCCCACCTGATGGGGCAGACGGTCGGCTACGACATCGGCAACGTCTACAACCCGGCCTACACCGTGATCTGCCGCATGCAGCGGGAGGTGATCGAGCGGGGGTAGGGCTCGATGCGCACCCGTCTCCCCGGGCGGGTGTCATTCGGTGAAAGACGGCAAGCGCCTCAGCTCCTGCGTGGTGCGATCCTCACCCGTGCCGAGAGGCGGGTGCATCTCTTCCGAGATGCAGATCACGGCGGTGCATGCTGAGGCGCTTCAATGCTCTACGAAACGTCATTGCCTCGTCACTTGGCCATGGCTGGCGAGTAACAGGGAATCGAGCCGATACAGAGCGACCGCAATTGCAGACCGGTGGCGGGTAAAAACCTGGGGAGGCTGAGGAAGGGAGGCTGGCGTGAGTAGCGGATTCGTCAGGATGGCTCTCCTGTGGGGAGCATTCCTCTGGTTGGTTGGTTATGTGCTGGGAATACTCTTCTTTTCGCTGCTTCCTTCAGCATATATTGGTTGGGTCATCATGCCCATTGGTATTTTGATCACCCTTTGGGTACTGGTGACGAAGATACGGCTATCCTCACCGCAGCAGTATCTGTTCCTTGGCATAGTCTGGGTAGCTATAGCCATCCTGGGTGACTACTTCTTCATCGTCAAACTGTTTTATCCTGAAGATGGCTATTATGATCTTGATGTCTATCTCTATTATCTCCTCACGCTGCTACTACCGTTGCTCGTTGGTGTATGGAAAACGAAGTCAATGGTGAAAAGATAGTTTCCAACAGCTTCTTCCGGTTGATCACCGCTTCTGAACGTCAGCGTGTCATGACGCAGGAGGACAACCGGAAATGACGGCGCAAGAACAGCAAGCAATGGACGGGTTTACCAGGAGTAGCTCATTCACCTTCTGCCTGGATACATGGATACATCCGCACTTCTTGGCGCGAATTCCCCCCGAGAGGCAGGTGCAACATGCGCGGATGCGTTCGACGATGATCGTTTCAATCCCCACCCGCCCCGAGAGGCGGGTGCAACGGCTTCCAGAGGACCAGCCAGAGGCCAGAGGCCGAGAGGTTTCAATCCCCACCCGCCCCGAGGGCCGGGTGCAACGGGCGCCGAGAGCGAGCGCATGGAGAGCACCACCGCATGTTTCAATCCCCACCCGCCTCTCGGGGCGGGTGCAACGACTGGCTCTTCCCGGCCCACTACACGCCATCGAAGGTTTCAATCCCCACCCGCCCCTCGGGGCGGGTGCAACCCGCGGTACGTGGTGTCGCCGGTCTCGAGCCGCAGCACGTTTCAATCCCCACCAGCCCCGAGAGGCGGGTGCAACGCGCCAGCCCAGGCCGCGTTACGGGCGATGATGTCGTTTCAATCCCCACCCGCCCCGAGGGGCGGGTGCAACCTCCCTCCGGTGATCACCAGATCGTCGAAACCAACGTTTCAATCCCCACCCGCCCCTCGGGGCGGGTGCAACCGGCCGGTAGTAGAAGCCGTGCATGTAGGAGAGCGTTTCAATCCCCACCCGCCCCTCGGGGCGGGTGCAACGCTGGCCCCGGCTGAGCGTTCGACGTACTGCTTGGTGTTTCAATCCCCACCCGCCCCGAGAGGCGGGTGCAACAAAATGAGCAAAGCACAGGAAAATCTCAATCGGATGTTTCAATCCCCACCCGCCCCGAGAGGCGGGTGCAACATCGGCTTGCGCGTCATGTACACCTCGCGGTCGAGGTTTCAATCCCCACCCGCCCCGAGAGGCGGGTGCAACCAGCACGTCCCGATTGGCCGTCGCCGTGCTATCCGTGTTTCAATCCCCACCCGCCCCGAGAGGCGGGTGCAACGGCGGAAAATCTGCGCAAGTCTCGGCATTGCGCGTCTGATTCTCTGCTGCCGCCATGATAGCCGGGGGCATTCAGCGTCGTGAATTTCGGCAAGGCTGGGTATGGCGACGCCCCAACGTGCGCGAACCTCCCGGGGTTCTGGCATCACGCGAGGTTCGCGCACGCGATCTACGCCCCGTTGCGTACCCGATGCGCTTCCGGTGCGATACGATGCACGCACGGCAACAGGCGGTTACGACAAGGCGCTCTCCGTGGACCCCATTGGCACCGCGCTGCTGGAATGGCACGACTTCTTTACGGCGGTGACTGCCATTGCCGGCACGCTGATCGGGCTGCTCTTCGTCGTGATCGGGCTGAACCCGGCCATCATGGCGGATACCGGCCACGCTGGCATGCGCGTGCTGGCCGGGCAGACCTTCCATAGTTTCCTGGTGCTGGTGCTGATCGGCCTGTCGGCGCTGGTGCCGACGGATGACGGCACCACGCTCCTGATCACGTTGGTGATCGTGGGTGTCCAGGGTGTGGTGCGGGTGGTGCATGATGTGCGGCTGGCCCGCACCGATCCTGATCCCCACTGGAGCGGGCGCGCGGCCTTCACGCATGTCATCTCGCCCATGCTCGCCTACGTGACAGCGCTCTACACCGCGTACGGCGTCTGGCGGCAGGATGCGGGGGTGCTGGACTGGTTCGTGGCCATCGTCCTGCTGCTCACCATCAACGCAGCCACGAGTTGCTGGGACCTCATGGAGGAGATCGGCAGGCAGGTCCAGAAGACTGCCTGACGTTCTCACCACCCGCGGGCGAGGGTGTATCCTCCTTCCCATCCGTTCGCGCACAGACAGGTGAGTGTCCGATGGCTGATCTCCTTCCCGCCGCCCGCATCGTCCGGGGCGGTTGCGCCCACGATTGCCCCGATTCCTGCGCTTGGCAGGTGACGGTCGAGGATGGCGTGGCGGTGAAGCTGGCCGGCGATGCCGGGCATCCCCTGACGCGCGGCGGCCTCTGCGCCAAGGTGAATCCCTACCTGGAGCGCGTCTACAGCAGCGAGCGCATCCTCTACCCGCTGCGCCGCACCGGCGCGAAGGGCGCGGGCGAATTCGAGCGCGTGAGCTGGGACGACGCGCTGGAGGATATCGCCAGCCGCCTGGGCGACCTGATGGCAACGGACGCCACCAGTATCCTGCCCTTCAGCTACCTCGGCACCATGGGTGTGGTGCAGGGTGGCAGCCTCGACCGCCGCTTCTTCGCGCGCATCGGGGCCTCGCGCCTGGAGCGCGCCATCTGCGGCGGCGCGGGCGGGGCCGGGGTGGCCGCCGTCAACGGCACGAACACGGGCATGCTGCCGCAGGACCTGGCGCAGAGCCGCTACATCATCCTGTGGGGCGCCAACCCCATCGTCACCAACCTGCACATCTGGCCGCTCATCCGCAAGGCGCGGGAGAATGGCGCGACCATTGTGGCCATCGACCCGGTGCGCACGCGCTCGGCGGCAGCCGCTGACTGGCATTTGCAACCGCGCCCTGGCACCGACGGCGCGCTGGCGCTGGGCATGATGCGCGCCATCATCGACAACGGCCTGCACGACCCGGAGTACATCGCGCAGCATACGACCGGGTTCGAGGCGCTTTACGAGCGGCTGGCGGAGTACCCGCTGGCGCGCGTGGCGGCGATCACCGGCCTCCCGGCGGAGGATATCGAGCGGCTGGCCCGCGCCTACGCCACCACGCGCCCGGCGGCGATCCGCCTGCTGGTGGGCATGGAGCACCACGCCAATGGCGCGGGGATGTACCGCGCCATCGCCTGCCTGCCGGCTCTGACCGGCGCCTGGCGCGATCACGGCGGCGGCCTCGCCTACATGACCTCGCGGCTGCACCGCCAGGCGCTGAACGCCGCGTCGGCCAGCATGCCAGAGTTGGAGGACCCGTCGATCCGGCAACTGAACATGGTGCAACTCGGCCAGATTCTGACCGACCCCACGCTCGATCCGCCGGTGCGGGCGCTGGTGGTGTACGGCGCAAACCCGATGGCCACCATCCCCAACCAGGGGCTGCTGGCGCGTGGCCTGCAGCGTGACGACCTGTTCACCGTCGTCCACGAGCAGTTCCTGACCGATACGGCCCGCTACGCCGACTACGTGCTGCCCGCCACGACGCAACTGGAGCACTACGACCTGGTCGGCGCGTGGGGGCACCCGTACCTGACGCTCAATCAGCCCGCCATCGCGCCGCTGGGCGAGAGCGTGCCGACCACGGAGGTATTCCGCCGTCTTGCCACACGCCTGGGCCTGGACGAGGGCTACCTGCAGACCAGCGACGAGCAGATCATCCGCGACACGCTGGCCAGCAACGACCCGTGGCTGGAGGGGATTACCTGGGAGCGCCTGCAGGAGGACGGCTGGGCCAAACTGAACATCCCCGACCCGTGGGTTCCCTACGCGGCGGGTGGCTTCCCGACCGCTACTGGTCGCGCCGAGTTCTATTCGGAGAGCATGGCTGCCGCTGGTCGGGACCCCCTGCCCGGCTACGTGCCCATTGCGGGGGAAGACTCGGTCGAGTACCCGTTGACCCTGATCAGCGGCAAGTCGGCGCTGCACTTCCTGAACTCCAGCTTCGCCAACCTGCCGCGCCACCTCAAGGCGGAGCAGGAGCCCCGGCTGCTCATGCACCCGGACGACGCCGCGCCGCGCGGCATTGCCGACAACGACTGGGTGCAGGTTTGCAACGCGCAGGGGCAGCTCAGCTTGCACGTCACGCTCGGCGAGGCCGTCATCCCCGGCGTGGTAGCCATGCCCTCCGGCTGGTGGGCCTCCCGCAGCCCCGGCGGCGTCTCAGCGAACCTGCTCACCCCGGATGGCCTCAGCGACGCGGGCGGCGGCGGGGATTTCCACGACGCGCGGGTGGAGGTGGTGCGCCGGGTGAGGGAGCCGGTCGGGGCGGGCGTTGGTGGAGCACGGCTGTCGTGACGCCAATGGTTGCCCACGCGCCCATGGTCGGGCGCCCCTCTCCCTGCGCACAGGGAGAGGGGCTGGGGGTGAGGGTTCCTCCAGCCGCAGCCCAGCCGCGCACCCGGCGGGGAGTTGGGGTGCGGAGAAGACGACAGGTTGTCGGGAAGGGAGAGCAGTTCAGGGCATGTCAGAAGTCAATCTCGGCAAGCAGCACCCCACCGCGTACAAGCACGTGCTGGCGCTTAACGACGAAGCAGACGACGCCGTTATCCGGGCCGGGCTCGACCCCAGGGTGGGTGAGTTGGTGAAGATCCGCGTCTCGCAGATCAACGGCTGTGCGTTCTGCCTGCGCATGCACGTGCGTGATGCGCTCGAACTGGGCGAGACCAGCGACCGGCTGGCGGTCGTGGCGGCCTGGTGGGAGTCGCAGTACTTCAGCGAGCAGGAGCAGGCCGCCCTGGCGCTGGCCGAGGGCGTGACGCGCCTGCCCGTTCCCGATCGCCGCGCGTGGGACAACGGCTCCCTGACCGATGAGCAGGTCTCGGCGATCAGTTGGCTCGCCATTGTCATGAACACCTGGAACCGTATCGCGATCTGCAGCCACTATCCCGTCGGCCCGTAACCGATCAGGCAGGTCGCAGCGATCCCGGGCAGCGCAGGGGAACGCTGCGACGGCGCGTGCCGGGCGCCTGCCCGGGCGGCCACGGGACAGGCGGAGCAGGTGCGCACGCTGGTGCTCGCCGAACCTGGCCGGCGGCGCGGGCAGCGTTTGCGGCCGGTTCAGGTGGGCGGTTGCATCACCAGAGGCGCTGGCGGGAATCAGGCCAGAGGCCCCTAGCGGGTGAGTTTCTGCCAGGTCTCTTTGTCAGCCCAATGCCAGGAGTGGCCGATACCCTCAATGCGGGCGCGGTTACCCGCATCATGGAAGCGCCAGAAGCGCTCGTGCTCGATGACCGGTATCTGGAAAATCTTTTCGTAGTATGCCTGCAGGCTGGAGGGCGGCCCTGCCCAGGCCCAAAGCGGATCCGACGCGAACGCGCGCGTCTGGATGGGGCGTGTGCGGCAGGCGGTGCTGACATCCATGCCCCGACCCGTGCTGTCGACGAGTTGCGCATTGCCGGTCATGTCGAAGACCTGCCACCGGCCCTCGACCCGCACCTCCATCGAGGTGTGGCCCCAGCCATCGGCATCGTTCCAGGCTCCGTTGTAGAGCGGATTGATCATGCGGGCCTTGATGCCTTGCCGGCCAAGTGCGCGAATACCGAGCATGGACTGATTGCTGCACTGCACGATGACGCGCTGTCCACTGGCGATGAGCGCCTCGAGTTCATCCAGGCTGAGCGCATCGTCGTCCAGCCCGTGCCACATCATCTCGGCCAGCGGGGACAGGATGGCATCCACCGCTGCGACGCTGACCGTGTGGGTGGACCGCTTCTTGCCCTTCTTCTTCCGGGTTTTCTTATTCTGCTTGTCCTTCTTGTGTGACCTGGCGAGGCCGGCGACCGGTGCAAGCGCCACACCAAGCGACCCCGCGAAGAGAACCCGCCGATCCATCATCGAGGCGCTCCTTCCTCCATGCGCATTGTAGATGCGTGGCTCCCGGGCGAGGCTGCCGGAATGGGGCGGGCAGGACCGGCATCCCGGCATTGACATCCTGTCACCATTCCCCGTAGCATCGCCCTGCCCCGAGCGGCGGAACGATGGGAGCCCCCAGGCGTTTCTGCCGGTGAGACGCGTTCCCGCTGCGTCCTGTTCAGCCCGCGTACGACCAATGAAACATGGAGACGAGCACGTGTGCCGCAGTGCTGGCAGCAAGGTGCGCGCCGCCGCCATGTCGGCGCGGTTGGGGCGACGGGACGTATTGCGTGTCGGTTTCGGGGCCGCCGTGGGCACGCTGGCCGCCGGACGGGCGGCGCTGTCGCCAGTGGGTGGCGTAGGCGAGCCGGTGGCAACTGCCCGGGCCGCGCCGCTGGCGCAGGCGGGAGGCTTCATCCAGGGTGGACGCTGGAGCGAGGATGCCAACTTCGGGCTGGCGCAGCGCGCCGACCCCGCCGCGTATATCTCCTTCGCCACGGATTTCCCCTTCGATGCCGTTGCGCCAAGCTGGAGCGGCGAGGGCGATCCCAACGCCGTCGTCGAGGTGCTGTGGAGCCCGGACGGCGTCACCTGGTCTGATCCGGTCTGGATCGGGCGCGCGGGGCACGGTGGCCCGCCCGACCGTGATGGCCGCACCATCGGCGAGTTGACTGCCACCCCGCGCGGCACGTTCCTCCAGTACCGCACCTACGATGGCGCGGGAAACGTGGCGACGCTGCCGGGGTTCGAGCTGGACTACATCGATGCCTCCGCCGGGGCCACCCTGGAGCAGGTGGCCGACCCGGCGACCACGCCCGTCTTCGCCATGCCGCCGGTCATCAGCCGCGCGGGGTGGGGCGCTGACGAATCGCTGCGCTTCGACAAGAACGGCAGGGAGATCTTCCCGGTTGAATATCAGGCGGTGGAGCACGTCATCATCCACCACGCCGACACCGCCAACTTCAACGACCCGGTGCTGGAGATGCGCTCCATCTACTACTTCCACGCCATCACCCGGGGCTGGGGCGATATTGCCTACAACTACCTGGTCGATTTCATGGGCAATGTCTATGAGGGGCGCGTGGGCGGCGAGAACGCCGTGGGCTGTCACGCCGAGGGGTACAACTACGGCAGCGCCGGCATCTGCCTGATGGGGCGCTTCTTCGACAACGACATCACCCCGGAGATGCACAACGCCATCGTCTGGATCGCCTCGTGGGCCGGGCGCAATCTCGACCCCACCATCAGCACTCCTTTCCACGATATCCCCGAGTTGCCGACGATCTGCGGTCACCGTGATGTCAATAACACCACCTGCCCCGGTGAGGATTTCTACGTCTCTATCCCCACCGTGCGCACGGAGATTCGCCGCGTCATTCGTGGGCGGGATGACCCCGCGCCGCCGCCGCCGCAGTGGCTCTCGGGCATGCGGGTGGTCACCAACGCCGACGGCGTGGCCCTGCGCGCGGGCCCGGGTACCGAGTTTGACAAGGTCGCCAATGTGACGGTGGGCGAGCGCCTGATGGTGGTGGAAGGCCCCACCACGAACGAGGACAGCATCTGGTACCAGGTGCAGGGGCCCTCGCTCACCGGCTGGATCGCCGGGAACCTGCTCTCGCCCGATCCCAACCCGGATGCGCCGTGGCCAACGCCGGAGCCGACCGCCGTGGACAGCGTGTCTTCGCCGCCGGCCGCTGCCGCCGAACCGACCCCCGTCCCCGCGCAGGAGCCGCCGGCCGATGCTGCCGTGGGCGGTGGGGACGAGGATGAGCGCGACCGCGATGGTGGCCGTCGCCGCCGTGAGCGGCGGCAGGATGCCTGGCTGCTGACGCCCGGCGCGCCGGCGGTGGTGGCGGCGGCCTCGCTCAACCTGCGGAGCGAGCCGGGCCTGTGGGCCAGCGTGGTGGCGGAACTGCCGGAGGGGCATGCGCTGACCATTGCCAGCGAGGCCGTCGATGCGGACGGCATCTTCTGGTACCAGGTGGTGACGCAGGACGGCCTGGCCGGCTGGTGCGACGGCGACTACCTGCAGCCCTCCTGACCAGAAACGGGGAATGCGGAAAACACCCTGATCTTTGCCACTCGCCAGCCTGGAGCGTGCCGGGGCAGGCAACATTTTCAGGGCTGTTCTCCGATACCGGCCAGACCTGAATGCCAAAACCTCTATTCGCGCCTGCTCGCGACGGTGATGACGTGCTTCGGGCCGCGCAAAACGCAAACCCCGTACCGGGTACGGGCGATTCTGGCCTGACCTGGCTGGTAGAGTGAGACAGCTCGGCGATGCACATCCCTTTTCTGGAGCCTGCTGATGGACTCACAGCGCTTTGACAGCTTGACGCGACTGTTCATTCACCCTTCCCGCCGCGCCGTCGCGACCACCATGCTCGCCGTGCTTGGCAGTGAGTTCGTGCTGCCAGCAGATGCCGGCGCTAAACGCAAGCGCCGCTCCCAGGCGGCCGGCGACGGCACCCGTAATGGCCGTATCCAGAGCAGCCGCAAGCGCAAGAAGCGCAAGAAAGGCAAGAAGGGCAAAGGCAAGGGCGACACGGGGAGTGGGCAACCCACTCCCACCCCAACGACCACACCCAAGCCGCCGGTCCTCTGTGGCAGCGCGGCCTGTCAGCCGGGCGAGACATGCTGCGCTGGCGAGTGCCAGAACCTGCAGAGTGACCCAGCACATTGCGGGGAATGTGGCCGGGCTTGCGGCTACGCGACTGAGACCCCTGCCAATGGTGTTGCCGCATGCGCCAATGGCCTGTGTAGCGTTGTCTGCGACGAGGGGTTCGCCAGTTGTGATGGCACGTACTACACCGGCTGCGAAGTTGATTTGCGTTCGAATTATGATCACTGTGGTGCGTGCGGCAACAACTGCGAGTACCCCAATGCCGGCTCGATCTGCGAGCACGGCACATGCCGGATTGGGGCGTGCGCCGACCGGCGCATTGGTGACTTCGTTTGGGCGAACTGCGACGGAGATCCCGGCACCGGCTGTGAAACAGACATCATGAATGACTCTGCCCATTGCGGCGGTTGCCACCAGGCATGCACGGGCGGCGATGTTTGCTTCAGTGGCCATTGTGAACGACCTTGCGAGGATGGTGGCCCCTGCCGGGTCTTCGTCACTGCGGCCGTGTCCACCGGCAATCTGGGAGGTCTGGAGGGCGCGGACGCCCGTTGCCAGAGTCGGGCTGAGGTGGCGCACCTGCCCGGCACATACATGGCCTGGCTTTCGGACGACACCGCCTCCCCAAGCACCCGCTTCCGGTTGAAGTCGACTGGGCCGTACTGGACGCCAGATCGTGTCAGCATTGCAAACAACTGGGAAGACCTGACTGATGGCACGTTACGGGCCACGATCCTTGTCACCGAGACCGGGCGCAACCCCGGCGGCTACTATCGCGTCTGGACCCACACCCACCCTGATGGCACGGCTGGAGGCGTCGGGGGCGTCAACTGTCAGAATTGGACCAGCGCTGGCGCCGGAGGCGGGGATGCGGGCTGGTGCGGCCTGGACACATCGGAGTGGACTGAGAACAACAGCCCCGATTGCTTTCTGCTCCAGAGGCTCTATTGTTTCCAGCAATCCGGCTAAGACCCACCGCGAGGTGCGGCGCGGCGACCTGACGCGCGCGCCAACCTGGTGCATGATGGAGGGGTGCAACCGCCCAGACCGGAGGCCCCATGGTTGACCGAGCATCACGCCGTCGTTTGCTTGCTGGCGGCATGGCCCTGGTGCTGCGGCCCTGGGCCGCGCCAGATGTGGAAGCGGCGAAACCGCGCTACCGCTTCTCCGGCAGTTGGGGTGGTACTGGCACAGGGGCTGGCCGCTTCGATGGCCCGCGCGGGGTGGCGGCGCGGGGCGATGCTGTCTACGTCGCCGACTCGTACAACAACCGCATTCAGCAGTTCACGCGCGCCGGCAAGTATGTGCGGCGGTGGGGCAGCTACGGCACGGGCAGTGGGCAGTTCAACCGGCCGCGCGGGGTGGCCATCAGTTCGTCGGGCCAGGTCTACGTGGCGGACACGCTCAACCACCGCATCCAGATCTTTTCGTCCAGCGGCGGCTTCATCCGGCGCTTTGGCGGCAGGGGAACCGCTCCCGGCAAGTTCGCCGACCCCTGGGGCGTGGCGATTGGGCGCGGCGGGCGCATCTACGTGGCCGACTCCTCGAACAACCGGGTCCAGGTCTTCAGCCGCAACGGGCGCTACCTGCTGTCGTTCGGCGGGCGCGGCGCGGTCTCCGGCAAGTTCAACTACCCGCGCGGCATTGCTACCGACCACAAGGGGCGGGTGTACGTGGTGGACGGCGCGAACAACCGGGTCCAGGTGTTCACGGCCAAGGGGAAATTCCTGCGCCAGTGGGGCCGCCAGGGGAACACCAACGGCGCGTTCAACGATCCGCGCGATGTGATTGTGGATAACCGCAACCGGGTCGCGGTGACGGATACCGGCAACCGCCGGGTGCAACTCTTCTCGCTCGGCGGCAAATACCTGGCCAGCATCAGCTTCAACAACGTGGCGCCCTACGGCTTCAACCCCATGGGCATTGGCGTCGACTCCTCCAACCGCCTCTACGTCGCCGACGCCGACAGCGACCGGGTGGATATCTTCGCGCCGACGAACTAAAGCGGCTCCGCACTGCGGGATCGCCACGGCCGACGATCCCGGTGCAGATGTGAGGTGCTCCATGATCGATCTCCTCCTGGTCAACGGTGTTGTGGTCACCATGGGGCCGGATCGCGCCATACTGGAGGATGGCGCAGTGGCCATTGACGGGCAGCGCATTGTCGCGGTTGGCCCGACTGATGAGATTGCGGCGGCTTACCAGGCGCGGCGCACGATCAACTGCCGGGGCAAGGCGATCATTCCCGGGTTGATCGATGCCCACGGCCACGGCGGGCATTCCCTGGTC
>DAOUDE010000087.1:0-12310 GCA_034431475.1 Thermomicrobiales bacterium
ACACGAACAACAAGCACTGCGGCGCGTGCGGCGTAAAGTGCGCCAGCGGCGAGCAGTGCCTGCATGGCCGCTGCTACAGCCCGGATATTTGCCCGGCGGGTTTCCAGGCCTGCCCCGATTTCCAGCGCTGCAGCGTGGATGACAGTGACTGCTTCTGCGGCAGCACCACCGGTGGCCAGACCGTCTGCTTCCAGGACGAGGATTTCTGCGAAACGCCGCGCCCCTGCGTGACCACCAGCGATTGCGACCAGGGCCGCGTCTGCCTGGACAGCATCGGCTGCTGCGAGGCGCGCGACATGCCCGCGGTCAACCGCACCTGCGTGCTCCCCTGTGAGAACAAGCCGCAGGAACTTCTGGCCCCGAACCAGCAGGCGCTGGTGCTGAAGGGCGGGCCGGGTACCGCGTAGCACTCAGGGACTTTGGTTGACGAAGTTGCACCCCTTGGCCTCCGCTGGTACAGTGCCAGCGGAGGCATTTCATCATGTCAGTTCCCATACTCTCCCGCACGCAATCCCGGTTGGTCGATCTTGCCCAGTCGGCTCCCGAGCCCACGGTCGAGGCCGCGACGCGCGTCTTGTCGGCTGCCAACGAACATCGTACCCTGGCCCCGTTTCTCTCCCACATCCTGAACATGCTGGTGGATGTCGCGGACACCGTGACGAACGACCCGGCAATGCCGGGGAACCCGGAGCACGTCGCGCTGGTCAGGCTGCTTGAGCATCCCGAGTTCATCGCGGGGTTGCGGGCCAACGACCCTCTCGCGCCCGCGCGGCTGCGCGGGCTTGCCGTTCAGCGCCGGCTGCTGGCGCTGGAAGGTGGGTCGGTCTCCAGCCAACAGATGGCCGCGTTGCTGGGCATCAGCCGGCAAGCCGTGGACAAGCGACGCAAGCGTGGCACCCTGATCGGGCTGGATCTTGGCCGCAGAGGGTATGTCTACCCGATCTGGCAAGCCAACCTCCCGGGCCTGCCCGAGGTCCTGGCCAGGCTAGGGGAGTTGAGTCCGTGGGGGCAGCTCGGGTTCTTTCTGGCAACCAATGCCTGGCTGAATGATCGGTCGCCACTTGCTGCTCTGCGTGCCGGGGACCTGGACGCGGTGCTGCGGGCGGCCGACCTGTATGGCGACCACGTCGCCGCGTAAGTGTCCATGGCGGGGTTTCCGGAGCAGCACCCAACGCCACCCGCTGATCTGCATGAGCGTAGCCTGCCACTGATTGCCGTTGCAGATGCCACACTCTACCGTGGGCATCACCGTGACCTCTCCCCGGTCTACTTCAATCGCACAGCGGGGCGCTTTGCTCCGCCGGATGGCGCGGCATTCGGCACGATGTATATGGGCGAGGATGCATTTACCGCGTTCATCGAGGCATTTGGCCCGGCGCTACTCTCTGATCCAGCCGGGGTGTTCGTCAGCCAGAGCCTGCTGGCAACGCGGTGTCTCTGCACGATCACGACAACTCGCCCCCTGCGTCTGGTCGATCTCAGTCGCGGCGCGGCGCTGAAGCAACTATCCGCACACGCTGACAGTCGCCTGGCTGACGGGCCTCACCAGGTCTCGCAACGTTGGGCGGAAGCGCTCTGGGCGCATCCGGAGCAACCCGACGGCCTGCTCTATCGCGCCCGCAATGCGCCAGATCACCGCTCCATCGCGCTGTTCAACCGGGCCCAGGACGCGCTGATTGCCCCATGCACATCGAACCTGCTGCGCGAAGGCTCTCGCCTCGCCGCCATCCTCGACCATTTTGGATGCGCGTTGATTCCGTAGGAGTGCGCAACACGGCCTGGGCGCTACTCCCTTCCCGCCGCCAGCGCAAGCTGTACCAGGGCGTCTGACGCCAAGTAGCCAGATTCCTCGCCCAGTTCGCCAGAGACCATCGTGAGCACAATCACATCTGGGTCTACCGCGCAGAGGGTGAGTCCCGCCGGGAACTTCGAGTCCGGATTGGAGCCCTCGGCTCGCGAGGACTCTACACAGCCCGCCGGGGGCTCGAGACCATCGATTGTGTCGGCTTCAGAGTAGTTGTAATCAGACGCCCACTCGTAGCGCTGATCCTGCAGCAGATCAGCAGTTGCCTCCCAGGACCGCCGGACGGCCGTCGTACTGTCCTGGATGACCCAGGCGTAGACAATGGCACGGCTGCCGCTATTGCCGCCGTACACTGCTACCACGCCTTCCTTGAACAGATCAGCCCCTGGATCGATGCCAGCTTCCCAGGTCTTAGTCCAGCCAGGTCCCAGATCAGTGTCTGCCGGTAAGTACTTGCCTGCACCGGGAGTCACCGGCAGCACGTCGTCATCCTGTGCTGCCAGCGCGAACGACGGCACAAGTGTCAGTAGGAGTGCAAGTCCAAACATCAGCCAGCGAGACACTGTCTCATCCTCCTCACGCCCCGGACGTTCCGAGGCTCATCCGACACTATCTCCGCAGCCGCTTCGTCTCCGCCTCATCCACCGCGTAATCCCGTGGCGTCCGCACAATCTGATCCTCGGTCCCCAGATACCTCACCGCCACGCCGTAGTCGCGCGCGGCGGCTTCCAGGGAGACGTAGCCGTTGACGACGTCCAGCAGCACCGCCTGTGGGTCGCGGTCAAAGGGGTTGCCGTAGCCCGCGCCGCCCGGTGGGGCCAGCAGCACCGTCTGCCCCGGCTCCATGAACTCGACCGTCTTTGGGCGCAGGCGGCGGCCATCGACCGAGAATTCGCCGAGCGCGCCCGGCCCGCCACCGGCAAAGCCCTGCGCCGCGAAGTTGGTGCGGTCGATCATCGCCGACACGCTCCACTGCCCTTCGCCCCGGTTCCAGAACTCCGTTGCCTGACCGAGGCCGCCCCGCGTGTGCCCCGCGCCGCCGGAGTCGGTGCGCAGTTCGCGGCGGCTTTGCACCATGCCGGACAGCGATTCGATCACCTCGGCGGGCACCCCGGCTACGCCCGAGGGGAAGCCGGTGGTGGTCAAGCCATCCTTGGTGGCGCGCGCCCCGGAGCCGCCCACCTGGAAGATGGCGGTCATGTAGCTCTCGTCGCTGTTGGGGCGGATACCGCGCCAGACGCTGAGCCAGATCGGGTCAGCGCCGCCCGCCAGCAGCTTGCCGGGCAGCGCCTGCGCCAGCGCGCCGAAGATGGCGCTCGGCACGAAGTGGCCGACCAGGTGACGCGCCGCCACCGGGGCCGGGTCGGTGCAGTTCAGGATGCTCCCGGCTGGCGCAGAGACATGCACGGGGCGGAACGCGCCGTCGTTGTGGGGCACATCCGGCGCAACCGCCGCCTTGATGGCGAACGAGGCGTAGCCGTGGGTGTAATTCAACACCACGTTGATACCGCGCTGCGCCTGCGGCGAGGAGCCGGTGAAGTCGATATCGACCTCGTCGCCGCGTACCGTCACGGTGACCACGATCTTGATCGGCTGATCGTCGAAGCCGTCGCTCCAGACCTCGTTCGTGTAGACACCGTCGGCCAGGGTGCGGATCGCCTCACGCAGCGCCTTCTCCGAGCGGGAGATGATCTCGTCCGCCAGTGGGTCGACGCTCTCCAGCCCGAACTCGTCCATCATCGTCAGCAGGGCGCGCCCGCCGACGTCGTTGCAGGCGGCCTGCGCGTAAAGATCGCCGACCGTCTCATCGGGCAGGCGCACATTGGCGCGCACGATCTTGAGCAGTTCGGCGTTCGGCTCGCCCTTGTCGAAGAGCTTGGTGACCGGGACGCGCAGCCCTTCCTCGTAGATCTCCTTGGCTTCGCCGGAGAAGACCTGCCCGCCGATATCGGCAGCGTGACAGAGGTTGCCGAAGTAGGCCACGATCTGGCCGTCGCGGAAGATCGGCGTCAGTACCGTGAAGTCATTGAGTTGGCCGGAGGTCATCCACGGGTCGTTCGTGATTAGCACGTCGCCCGGCCCGAGCGTCTCCGGCGGGTAGGCGGCCAGCAGGTGATGCACGCCGGTCGCCAGCGGGTTGATGTGCCCCGGCGTGCCGGTGATCGACTGCGCCATCATCTGCCCGCGCGAATCGAAGACGGCGCAGGCCAGGTCCTGCGATTCGCGCACGATGGTGCTGAAGGCGGTGCGCATCAGCGCGGCCTGCTGCTCGTTGGCGACGGAGAGCAGGCGGTTCCAGAGGACTTCCAGTTGCACCGGGTCCATTGGCGCCGCCGTGGAAACGGGCGGCTCGGGTGTGCCCACCGGGTGGACCGGCGGACGTTGCGGAGAATCGAAGCGATATTCCTCAGCGGGCATGGGGTTCCTGCACCTCAACGACCAGATTGCCTTCGGGATCGACCGTGATCCCGGCGCGTGGGCCGATCACGGTGGTGGATTCACGTTCCTCGATGATCGCCGGGCCAATGAAGCGCGCACCCGGCGCCAGCTTGTACCGATCATAGACCGGGACATCAGTCATGCCACCGTCTTCCGGCATGTACGCCTTGCGCGTGCCCTTGCGTGCCTCGCTGACCTTACCGGTCTCCTGCGCTGTCGCGGCAAAATGCAGCTCTGGCCGTGGCCCGGCAGAGATGACGCGCCAGGTGATCGCTTCCACGGCCACCGGCGGGCCCATGCGCCCGTAGAGGCGGACGTACTCGGCCTCGAACGCCTCGCGCAGCGCGGGCAGATCATCCGGGCCGAGGTTCTTGAGCGGCAGATTGACGCGTACCTCGTGCCCCTGCCCGACGTAGCGCATCTCGGCGGCGCGGCGGTGCGTAATCGCTCCGGCTTCCACGCCCGCGCGGGTCAGCAGCGCCTCCCCTTCGGCCTCCATCTCCTCCAGCAGCGCATTGACGCGCGCCCAGTCCATCGTGTCCAGGCGGCTGGGGAAGGAGCGCGCGAAGTCGAAGGCGACCGGCGCGGCGAGGAAGCCGATGGCGCTCATCACGCCCGCGCCCGCCGGCACAATCATCTTCGGCGAGCCGAGCGCCGCCGCCACGCGGTAGCCGTGCACCGGCCCTGCCCCACCAAAGGCGAACACCGGCAGGCGGCGCGGATCGCCGCCACGCTCCAGCGTGTGAACGCGCCCCGCGCCGGCCATCCCCTCGTTCACGATCTGGTGAATGCCCCACGCGGCGTCTTCCACGCCGATGCCGAGCGGTTCGGCAATCTTCGTGCGGATCGCCTCGCGCGAGGCCTCCAGAGCCAGGCCCATTGCCCCGCCCAGGAAGAAGCCGGGATCGAGGTAGCCAAGCACCAGGTCAGCGTCAGTCACCGTCGGCTCGGTGCCGCCGTTGCCATAGCAGACCGGCCCCGGCGCGGCGCCCGCGGAATCAGGACCCACCTTGAGCAGCCCCAGCGCATCGATGCGTGCGATGGAGCCACCCCCCGCCCCGATCTCGATCATCTCGATCACCGGTAAATTGATCGGCAGGCCAGAGCCCTTCTTGAAGCGGTAGCGGCGATCCACCTCGAAGCCGTGCGCCAGCAGGGGTTCGCCCCGATCAATGACGGCGAACTTGGCGGTGGTGCCGCCCATGTCAAAGGAAAGGAGCGAATCGAAGCCCGCCGCCGCGCCAAAGGCGGCCGCCGCGAGCGCGCCACCGGCGGGGCCGCTCTCCAGCAGGCGCACCGGGAAGCGCGCGGCGGTCTCGACGGTGGCGAGTGCGCCAGAGGAAATCATCAGCAGCAGCGAACCGTGGAACCCGGCCCGCGCCAGGCGCTCTTCCAGGTCCGCCAGGTAGCGCTCCACGCGAGCCTGCACGTAGACATTCGCCACGGTGGTGCTGGTGCGCTCGTACTCGCGAATCTCCGGCACCACATCGGCGGAGATCGACACACGCAGGTTCGGCGCAACGCGCTGCACCACCTCGCGCGCCTGCCGTTCCAGGGCCGGGTTGGCAAAGCTGTTCAGGAAGGCGATGGCCACCGCCTCGATGCCAGCCGCATCCAGTTCCTGCGCCAGCCGCGCCAGGTACGCCTCGTCCAGTTCGTGCAACGTGGAGCCGTCAGCTAGCGTGCGCCCCGGCACGGCGAAGCGCAGGTAGCGCGGCACCAGCGGGATCGGCATCTCCAGTTGCAGATCGTAAAGGTCGTAGCGGTGCTCGCGGCCGATCTCCAGCGAATCTCGGTGCCCCTCGGTCGCCAGCAGGGCGGTTGGCGCGCCCTTGCGCTCGATCAGCGCGTTCGTGACCAGCGTGGTGCCGTGGATGATCTGCCCGACGTCCGTGATCGGCCGCTCCGCCTTGGCCAGCGTTTCCGCCAGTCCGGTCTCGATGGCGCGGGAGGGGTCATCCGGTGTGGTGAGGGTCTTGCCGACGACAAAGGCGCCGCTGGCGGTGTCGTAGACGATGAGATCGGTGAAGGTGCCACCGATATCGACCCCGGCGCGGAGGGTGGCCGATTGGCCGTTGGCCGGTGAGTCGGGGGGAGTCGCATGCACGCTGCGGGTGTCCTCTCTTGTGGGCGGCGGTGATCGGCCGAATGGCCCTCACCCCAACCCCTCTCCCGCGCATCGGGAGAGGGGTTGGGGTGAGGGCGCTCCCCTAATCGAGTTTCGGGTACTTCTCCATGCCGAAGATGTCAGCAACCGGGGAGCGCATGGCCGCCAGGATGCCGCCATCCACCGCCACCATCTGGCCGGTGACGTAGGCTGCATCATCCGAGGCCAGGAAGACCGCCGCGCCGGTCATGTCCTCCGGCTCGCCCATGCGCCCCATCGGGATCGCCTTGCCGCGCTCCGCCTTCTTTTCGGCGTCCATGCCCCGCGCGTCGATGCTGCCGGGGATGACCGCGTTCACGCGCACGCCATACGGGGCCAGGTCCACCGCCATGGCGCGGGTGAGGGCCTCGATGCCGCCCTTGGTGGCATCGTAGGCGGCGTTGCCGCGGTGCGCGCGGGTGGCGCCTCCGGAGGAGACGTTGATGATGACGCCGCCGCCGTTACGCGCCATGTGGTTCGCCGCGCGCAAGCCACTCAGGAACGTGCCCTTCAGGTTGACGTCGTGGATCTTGTCCCACCACGCCTCGTCGCCTTCCAGGAAGTGGCGCTCGGTGTCCGTGAGGCCGGCGCTGTTGACGACGATATCGACCGTGCCGAACTGGGCCAGCGTCTTGTCGTAGAGCTCATCGATGGAGGCCTTCTCGGCGACATTGGTGGGCATTGCCACCGCCTGGCCGCCCGCCTCGTTGATGCTGGCGGCTACGGCCTCAGCGCCCTTGGCGTCGATGTCCGAGACGACGACTGTCGCGCCTTCCTTCCCGAACCGCTGCGCAATGGCTCGGCCAATCCCGTTCGCCGAGCCGGTGACAATCGCGATCTTCCCGTCCAGTCTCCCCGCCATCCTGATGCTGTCTCCCTGCTGAGATTCGTGTTCCGTGGCGTGCGCCACCGGCATCTGCTGCAAGCAAGTGAACCATGTTTGCGGTTCCGCTTCACACAGCGCCGCGCCGTGGACATCGCTGCCTCCGGCGCGTCGACGCTGACGTGTGCGGCATAACCTGCGCATGATAGCGCGGCATCCTGACCGCAGGATGGTGAGGCAGGAGGTGGTCGCATGGTCCATGGAGCATTCTTCGAGATTCCCGTGCGCGATCTGGAGCGGGCCGTGACCTTCTACGAGGCGCTCTTCGACATTGCGATGGAGCGCGAAGAGATCGATGGCAATCACTACGCGCACTTCCCCGCCGTAGATGACGGGCCGGGTATCGCCGGTGCCCTGGCCCTGGGTGAAAGCTATGTCCCTTCCCGCAATGGCACGCGCATCTACCTCAGTGTGGAGTCCATCGACGAAACCCTGGCTCGAGTGACGGAAGTGGGCTACGAAATCCTCTATCCGAAGACCGACATTGGTGACTATGGCTTCGTGGCCGAATTCGCGGATAGTGAGGACAACTGCATAGCGTTGCACGAGGCGAAGTAGGCCATGCCACCCCGCCTCTACCTCTTCACGGGCATCTCGTTTGCGGGGAAATCGGTGCTGGCGCGCCGCTTGGCCGCACTCCTCGGCGTCCCACGTGTTGATCCGGACGAGGTCTCGCACCGGCTCGGGCTCGGCCTCGCCGGCGAGTTCCTGAGCGATGCGCAGTGGGCGAACATTCACCCCATGGCTGAGGAGGAAGCCTGCACTCACCTGCGGGCCGGAACCAGCGTGGTCTACGACACGACCGCCTTCACCCGGCGGGAGCGAGATCACCTGCGGGCCATGGCCGCACGCTGCGGCGCCGCCTCACGCCTGATCTTCGTGGACACCCCGCGTGATTTCGCCTTTCAGCGCTGGCTGGCCAATGAGCGAACACAGGAACGGGCACGCGTGCACCCCGACGACTTTGCGATGGTGGCGGATCTCTTCGAGCCGCCGGATAGCGATGAAGATGACCTGCGTTTCACGCCAGAAGACGACGCAGCAAACTGGATACGGCAGAACGTGATTCCCGGAATTGCCGCCGTGCTCTTCGATCTCGACAACACGCTTGTCGACCGCCGGGCCACATTTCAGTCGTGGGCGCAGTGGTTCGTCCGGAATGAACTGGGGCTTACCGAATCCAGCAAGGTTGACCAGACCGTCGCGGAACTCATCCACTTGGATCGTGATGGCTACACGTCACGCGCCTCATTCTTTGAGGACGTGGCAAGTCGGCATCCTGCCCTGAAGAGCGACATCCCTGATCTGGTCAACGCATTTCGCCAGCAGTTTGCGGCGTATCTGCCGCCGCTCGCTCCTGGAACGGTCTCGCTGCTGGACGTGCTGGATGCGGCTGGTCTGCCATGGGGCGTCGTCACCAATGGGACAGCACAGAGCCAGCGAGCAAAAATGCGCTGGTCCGGCCTCGAGTCGCGGGCGTCATGCGTGGTCATCTCCGAGGAGGTTGCCCTCCGCAAACCCGATCCAGCCATCTTCGCTCTGGCTGCGGAACGGCTTGGTGTCGAAACGTCCAGGACGCTCTTCGTCGGGGACCATGCGGACATCGATGTTATCGGTGCGGCTGGGGTGGGGATGCAGACGGCTTGGTTGACCCTGGGTCGTACGTGGCCGGAAGACCTGCGGACCATCACCCCAACCTACGTTATCGAAGATCTGGGCGCGCTCATTGCGGTTGTTGGAGCGGGCTGAGGTTGTGCTAGTTCCCGCGATGAGCACAGGATGTGCCGCGTATCCCACGGTGTAGTCACGACCAGAGGTATGAGCCACATGACCTATTTGCACGGCCCGGCGTTCTACGACGATGACGAGGTTTTCCACACCTACTGGGCCACGCGGACGCGTCCCGACAACCCGAATGACACGCTGGAGCAGCCGGTGCTGCGCGAGCTTGCCGGTGATTTGCGCGGTCTGCGAATCCTCGACCTCGGGTGCGGCGCGGCCACGTTTGGGCTGCACGCGCTGGCGATGGGTGCGGCCTCCTACCTGGGCGTAGATGCGTCGCAGCGGATGGTCGCCGCCGCGCGCGAGGCGCTGGCAGGCACGCCGGGCCAGGTGACTCAGGCGTCCTTCGAGACCTGGGCGTACCCCGCAGCCGCGTTCGATCTCGTCGTGTCATCCCTGGCGCTGCACTACGTTGATGACCTGGGTGCGGTCATGGCCGGGATTTCGCGCGCACTCGTGCCCGGTGGGCGCGTCGTGTTCTCGGTCGAGCACCCCATTATCACGTCGTGCGCGCGCGGCTGGACACAGCCGCAGCGGCAGGATTGGCTCGTGGACGACTACTTCGTCACCGGTCCGCGCGAGACCTCGTGGTTGGGGGCTGAGGTCGTTCGCTACCACCGCACCGTCGAGGACTACGTGACCGCGCTGCAGGGCGCCGGGGTGGCTCTGGATTCCCTGCGCGAGTCTCGCCCCGATCCCGCACGGTTCACCGACGAGACCGAGTACCTGCGCCGGCTGCGGATTCCGTTGTTCCTCTTCCTGGCTGGGCATAAGCCTGGAGCATCGGATCACGCCGAGGATCGTTAGCGACCCAGTTCGATCGGCTTGGGCGGCACGCCCTCGTGCAGGATGCGGCGGATCAGTTGCGCAAGGTCTTGTGGGACCAGGCGCTCCGTTGCCTGCTCCAGTTCCGCCACCGTCCACCAGTGGTGCGCGGGGATGGTCGCGAGCTCCAGGGGCGTGAACCCGCTGGTGTCGATGGTGAAGGCAGGGACGCGCGCCAGGAACCAGCGTTCCCGAAAATCGTGGAGTACGCCATTCAAGGAAAACACATGGCGCCGCCGGCCAATCTCCCCGGCCAGCGTCAGGTCGCGCAGCCCTGTCTCCTCGCGGTGCTCCCGGTGCGCGGCCTGCTCGGCGGTTTCGCCCGGTTCGATGCCGCCGCCCGGTGGAAACCAGAAGGGTTCGCCGCTGTCGCTGTCGCTTGCAAAGAGCAGCACGCGCTCGGCGTCGTCGATCAGCAGCACGCGCACGGTAGGGCGCAGGACGGGATCGGGTGCTTCCCGGTGGTCGGCGGCGTGGGTCACGATGCGGAACGTCTCGCTCCCTGGCGAAGCTCTGCCGCCAGCCGAAAAAGTGCCGCCACATCTGGCCGCTGCCATTGCCGGAACACCTGAATCACCTCGTGCACCGGCAAGACGCTGACCTCGACGATCTCTTCGCCGCCGGGGGGGGTGGTCGGTTTTGTCACGAGCTCGATCTCCCCATACCCCACCACACGGGAGAAGTCCGGGTGCGGTAGATGCGGCCGGTACGGCTCGGGTGCGGCCGAATGGCAGTGATAGGCGCCGAAGAATGTCCACGAGCGCAGGTTTGCCCCGGCTTCCTCGCGTAGTTCGCGGCGCAGGGCAGCCATGAAGCCCTCGCCTGGCTCCAGCGTGCCGCCAGGAATCTCCGGCCGCCCACCGGCCACCCGCACCACAACCGCCTGATCCCCCACAAAGGGCACGATATTGACGTTCCCGATCAGGTGCTGTGGTGGCAAGGCGTCGCCCGGGACGAAGATGGCTGTCACCGGACCGTAGTGCACGGGGGTGCATAGATCGGTGTCGATACCCGGCAGCGTTGGGTCAACCATCGTGCGGCGCTTGCCCGACGTCACCGCCAACCAGGGCATCTCGGAGGCGGGCCGCATAGACCTGCCGTTCCTCGGCATTCACCTTACGCGGTTCGTCATGCTGCTGGTAGAGCCGGTCTCCCTTCCAACGCGGAAAGACGTGTAGGTGGAAGTGCCAGACATTCTGGTTGCTGCCCGGTTCGTTGTGCTGGCGCAGCGACGTACCCTCGCAGGAATACGCGGGTTTCATGGCGATCGCGATACGCTTCGCCAGGATGATGGTGCTCGCCAACAGATCGTCCGGCATGGCGTAGAGGTTCTCGTAGTGCGCGCGGGGAACGATCAGCGCGTTGCCGGCATTGCGCGACCAGGTCCGGGGAGAAATGAACGCGAGCAGCGCGTCGTCGGCGTAGACGATGTCCTCCGGCACGTTGTGCCGCATGACCTCACTCCGCGCGAAGCGGCAGAACGGGCAGCGGTAGTCGGCCGGCGCATGGCTGGGCATGAGGTGTCAGTCAACGCGGCAGCGACGGCGGGCAATGGTCGTGGTGAGCACTACTGATGCCACGGCGCTGGCGCCTGCATCAATCGCGTCCGGCCATCATTGGCGGGCGGATCGGCCAGGATGCTCACAAAGAAATCCCGGGTCTCCTGATCAACGCGTATGAGATGAGGTACTTGCCCGGTAAGAGCCGGGCGAAGGTCCTCATCGACGAGCGCTGCTTCGTCTCCGGTTGGGAGAATGGCTTGTGGTAGGCATCGCCGGCTGGCGTCATCGGTAGACATCCAGGGCTCCGTCCTGACAGGCTTTCCAACCTGACCGACGTTCATGACAGGCTGCGCAGGGTACGCTCAGCGTACGATACCTGCCACCCGCAGCACCTCATCGAGTTCCGGGACATCTCCCATGAACTGGTAGCTCCGAATGCCCAGTTCCGTTGCGCCCGCGACATGTCGCGCATCGTCGTCGATAAACAGCACCTGATCTGCCGGGAGACCGATGGCCTGGAGAGCGGCCTCGAAAATACCTGAATCCGGCTTGGCCACACCGAGCCTGGACGAATTGATGATGTGGTCGAACTCGCCGTCCAGGCCCAGCGCGGCCAGGTCCTGGTGCAGGCGCGAGGTGGCGTTGGTGATTAGCGCCACCGGCACGCGCCGCTGCCGCAGCAGGTCCAGCACCGGCTGGTTGACGACTCCTGGCGAAGCCGACCATCCCGCGACGGCGCCTCTGGCATCCGCCTCCGGATAGGCTGCCCGCAGGCGATTGCCGACCTCTTCCCGCCAGGCCTCGTCTGACAAGCGGCCGGTTATCGCCAGGGGCAGGAGGTCCGCGGCGAAGGCCGTCTCATGGATGCTGCCGCGCGGCAGGCCGGCGGCGTCCTCAGCAACGGCGACAACATGCGCCGGCCAGAGTCG
>DAOUDE010000088.1:0-2585 GCA_034431475.1 Thermomicrobiales bacterium
ACGCCTGCGCGATCTGGACCGCGACATGCCGATCATCATGCAGCGCCTGCGGACGCTGAACCCGCCGCCCATCCGCCAGCCCTTCCCCGTCATGATCGGCGGCGGTGGCGAGAAGGTGACCCTGCGCATCGTGGCCCAGCACGCCCACCTCCCACATGGCCACACCGGACGGCGAGGCCAGCTTAGCGGCTTCCATGGCGACGGCGAGGGAGTTCACCACGCACGATGGGAGTATGATGGTCAGGTGATCTAGCGATCCAATGTTGTTGTCGTGCATGCCTGGCGATCGTGGATGACATCGTGCCATCTGAAACACCCGCGGTCAATCATCCGCCTATCACGCTGCGGTCGTTTCCAACGGAGCGAACCCGGCACGACGGCGCCGCGGTCATGGAACCAGGGGGACTGCCCCAACCGCTGACGTCACTGATCGGCCGCGACGCCGATATCGCGGCGGTCAGCAACCTGCTGGTCGCGGACGGTCTCCGATTGATCACGCTGACCGGCCCCGGCGGGGTCGGGAAGACACGGCTCGCGCTCAGCGTGGCAGCAAGCATCACGGAGGCCTTTGTCGACAGCGTTGCCTTCGTCGAATTGGCGCCAGTCACGGAACCCGCGCTCGTGCCGGCGGTGCTGGCCGCGGCGCTTGGTGTGTCGGACCGCGGCACGCGTCCAGTGCGCGAAACCTTGATTGGCGCCCTGGGCGAGCGCCACTTACTTCTGGTGTTGGACAACTGCGAACACCTGTTGGCCGCGGCGCCACTGGTGAGCGATCTGCTCAGTCATTGCCCGCGCTTGAGCATCCTGGCCACCAGTCGTGCCCCACTTGGACTCGCCGGGGAGCGGCTCTGGACCGTCGCCCCGCTCTCCCTCCCCGCGGAAGGGCACCCGGGTCCCGACTATGGCCCGGCGGTGACGCTCTTCGTGGCGCGCGGGCACGACGTGGCGCCCGGTTTCGGCCTGAGCGAGGGCAACGCGGCGACGATCCTGGCCATCTGCCGCCGCCTGGATGGGTTGCCGCTGGCGATCGAGCTGGCCGCGGCTCGTATGCGGCTCCTGTCGCCAACGGCGCTGCTCGCCCGCCTCGACCGGCGTCTGGCGTTGCTGACGCGAGGCACGCGCGATCTGCCGTCACGCCAGCGCACGATGCAGGATGCAATTGCCTGGAGCTACGACCTCCTGCTCCCTGCGGAACAACGTCTGCTGCAGCGGCTGGCCCTGTTCGTTGGCGGGTTTACCCTGGAGGCGGCGGAGGCGGCCGCCCCGCCCGGCGTGTCGGAACCGCTCGAAGCGCTGCACGCCCTGCTCGATCACAGTCTGGTCACGCGTGATGGAAGCGACGGCGCGCCCCGCTTTGGCCTGCTGGAGACCATTCGCGAGTATGCGCTGGAGCGGTTGGCGTCCAGCGGGGAGGAACGGGCGGCCCGCGATGCTCACGCCGCCTGGTGCCTGAACTTTGCCGAACGGCACGCGCTGGATCCCTTCAGCGCCGAGGATGTGGTGCCGCGGGTGGCGGCTATTGCCGCCGAGCACGCCAATCTGCTGGTCGCGCTGGGGCACTTCGCCGCGACGGAGGCGGACGAGGCACAGATCCGTCTCGCGGAGTCGCTGGGACAATTCTGGTTTCTGCGCTCGCTTAACTCCGTGGGACGGGTCTGCCTGGAACGCGCGGTGGCACGGCCCACGTCCCTGCCGGCGGTCGAGGCATTGGCGCTGGCCAATCTTGGCCAACTGGCTCTCTTTCAAGGCGACTTTGCCGCCGCGACCCCGATCCTGGCCCGCGCCGAGGAGCGGGCCGCGGCCTCAGGCGACCCGCTGGTGCTGGCGTTCGTGCATATCCGGCGATCCGTCTGTCTTGGGTTTCAAGGCGACTACGCGGCTGCGCTGACGCCGGCATCCGAGGCCGAGACGCTGGCGCTCGGCGCCAATGCCCCGTACCTGGCAGCGGAGGCCCGCTTCCTGCGCGCCCGGCTCACCCACTACAGCGGCGACCTGGCGCAGGCCGAGGTGCTTTACCGGGAGGTTCTGGTCGACCCGCCACCGCCTCCCTACGCCGCAGCGACGTACCGCTACAGCCTGGCGATGATTGCTCGCCGGCGCGGGCAGCACGCAGAGGCGCTGGCGTTGGACGCCGCGGCCCTCCCGGTCTTTCTCGACATTGGGGAGACCTGGAGCGTGGCAACCTGCCTGGAGGGGGTGGCCATGGGTCTGGCCGGGCTCGCGCGGGCGGAACCGGCGGCGCGGCTGTTCGGCGCCGCCGCCGCGCTGCGCCGGACGATCGGCGCACCTGTGCAACCGGCAGACCTCGCCGACTACGAGCGCGCGGTGGCGTCCGTACGCGCGGCCCTGGACGCCTCATCGTTCACCGCGATTTGGGATGCCGGCGCGGCGCTTACGGCTGAGGCCGCGGTTACCGAGGCGACAATCGCGGCCGACCTCGCCGCACCCGGCATGCCAGTTGCCGGAGCGGAGCCAGACGGTGGCTCTTTCCTGACACCCCGCGAGCGTGAGGTCCTGCGCCTGTTGAGCGCGGGGCACGCTGACAAGGAGATCGCCGCCATGCTTGGCATCAGCCGCCGCACGGC
>DAOUDE010000089.1:0-3194 GCA_034431475.1 Thermomicrobiales bacterium
CCATCGTGAAGTCGAGGATCGCGGCAGTGGCAGAGATGGACGACGGGGCGGCGCTCATCGCGTTGTCGATCTTGGCGGCTGCGTCATCCTGGCCGGCGGCCGGCGCAGCCTGAACGAGCCCGAGGGCGAGCATCCCGGTGCCGAGCGCGAGCAGCAGGGTTCCCTTGATGGTGATTGGCGACGACATCGGCGTGTTCCCTTCTGTTGGTACGACGTCCTTCTGGGCTGAGGGAAGAGCGATCAGTTTCTCGGCCGCCGTGTCCGCGGCGCAGGCCTCCTTTCGATGCTGGCGGGTGGACCCCGGCAAAGCTGCATCATGGGCCGTCGTCGCGATCTGCGCTCACCTCGCGCACGGTCAGCACCAGCGCCTGGGCGGGCGCCCGCTCCTGGTTGCGCAGGGTCACCACGCCGCGTTGTTGCAGGAGCAACCCGCTCTCCGGGGCCAGGGCGATGGCTGCCCGCACCGACGAGCTCATGCCGTCGCGCTGCCGTCGCAGCCACGCGGTGCCCCAGGCCGTCGCCTCGACCTGGCCGGTCTCGACCGCGACCATGATCGGCCCCTCGGTGCTGGCCAGGGTCAGGCTGGCCTGGGGCGTCAGCGCGATCTGCTCCAGGGCAATGCGCACCGGTCCGGAGGCAATGCCCGTGGCGAGATCGCCGGCCAGCACCTGCATGGTGACCCCGGTGGCGAGGGGCCGCGCGGGCGGGGCCGCGAAGTCCGGGATTTGCGGCCCGGTGAAGCTCACGACCAGCAGGTGCGACTCGCTGCTGCCGGTGTTGACCGTGCTCGTAAGCGCACCGGCGGGCGCAAGCCAGGTCTGCCCGGCGCCCAGCGTGGTGCGGATGGGTGGCCGCACCCGGCCCGCGTTGCTGGCATCAACGCTGGTCATCGTGCCCGGCGACGCAGTCACGGTTGGGTCCAGCACGGCCTGGGCCTCGACCACGCCCTGCTGCAGCAGCAGGAGGCGGGGCCCGGTCACCCGTGGGGCATCCCAGCGCGTGCCCGGCGCTTGCGTGACGCGCGCCAGGCCGATGACGTGCGGGGTCGGGACCTGCAGATCGAGGGCCTCCGCCGCGAGGGGCCGGGCGAGGACCAGGCCGTCCGTGTGCCCCCAGCGGCCGACCACTACGCCATCCGCGACGCGCAGCACCTCGAGCGGGCTCCACACCGCCTGTTGCGCGCCGAACGCCGGCGGCACGGCCACGGCAGGCCCGTGCGCGACCGCCACCTCCGCCACCACCTCCTGGGCGCTGGCGAAGAGCACGCGCGGCTCCAGCCGCAAGCCGGGATCGGCGTCATGCAGGGTGGCAAGGTACGCCTCCAGCCCATCGCGCCCCGGGCTCACGCCGGGCAGGGGATTTTCGTCCGCGTACGAGGGGTTGACCACGCTGCGTAGCGCGGCGGGATCTCCCGTCGCGATAGCCTCGTTGACGGCGGCGTAGAACCGCTCCACCACATCGGTGCGAGCCGGTCCCGAGAGGGCGGGCGCTTCGGACATCGGCAGAATCATGGCGCTGGCCAGCATCGCGATGGCGGTCGCGATCAGCAGCATCATGGTGAGTGGAAAGAGTAGTGCCCGCGACATGACGGCCTCCCGATCCGTGACTGACGGGTCGCCAGCGGCCACGGACCACAATCTCTGGAGGGCTATCCTGACGCGGCTTCAGTCTTAAAACATCGGTACAAAGTACGGGATTCGCGCTGGAATTACGGAAGAAACCCTAGGTATACCGGGGCGTGTTTCAGGCGTAGGCGAAAGGACGCGCCGTCCACCTGCCGCCGTGCGAGCTTGACCAGGTCCTACCGGTTCGCCTCCAGCGTGAGGTCGCCGGCGGGCAAGCCCGGTTGTTCCCACGGGCGCAGGAACTCCCTGCTCTCCATCACCGGCCGGGCCGGCGCCGAAATCGGGGCGGGGTCCTGGAAAATGCTCACGATCGAAAATGCGGACGCGTACACCGCTGCGCCGTGTGCACGCTGGATCATCCAGGACGGTCCACCGGATGGCTCATGAGTGAACAGCCCCCTGCGGCGGTAGCAACGCCCGTTCGCGGGCGCAGGCCACCGCCTTGCGCCGCGACGGCACGCCGAGCTTGGCGAGGATACTGGCCACGTGGCTGTTGACCGTGCGGTGGCTGAGGAAGAGCGCACCGGCGATCTCGCGGTCTGTCCAGCCAGCGGCCAGTAGCTGCAGCACGTCCTGCTCGCGCGGGGTGAGGGTGCGGCTGGCGCCTGGGACATCCGCCGGTGGCGCTTTCCCGGCGGCGGGATTGGCCACCACGTCGCGCGCGGCCGCGATGGCCTGCGCGGGCGGCAGCGCGCGGCCAGCGGCCCAGGCGTTGGCGAAGGGCGCGTCGCCCAGGGTCTCCCGCAGGGCAGCCACGTGCCGCCGGTAGAGCGACCGTGGCGGCACCACCAGCGGTTCGCCGAGGGTGTGAAATAGCGCCTCGGACGCACCGTAGAGATGGGCGGCCGTTTCCGGGAGGCTGCGGCACGCCGCCAACCGGGCCACGGCGGCCAGCCACTCGGCCGCAACCTCCCGGCTGACGCTGCCGTCCTGCTCCCAGTGGGCGAGACCTTCCGCCAGGTAGGTAGCGGCTGCGCGGCGATCCTCTCGGTCGCAGGCCACAAGGCCTAGGGGAATGAGCATGGCCGTGAGGTTCGTGATCGTACCGTGGGCGCGCCGCCAGGCCAGCGCGGCTTCCAGGTGGGCGGCGGCCGCCACGAGGTTGCCCTGGCCATAGGCGATGATGCCGAAGCAGTAGCGGCACCAGGAGACGCCGGTCTCGTCACCCAGCCGCTGCAGGGCGGCCATCGCGGCGGTCATCAGGGGCAGCGCTTCATCGTAACGTTCCAGGTTGAGCGCGCCCAGGCCCAGCAGGTTCAGCGCCCGGGCCTCCCAGTACTCGTCGCCTTCGGCGCGAGCCAGGTCAAGCACCGCTGTGTGGACCTCCTCGGCCTGCGTGTAGCGGCCCAACCGCTCCAGGTTGCGCCCCAGCCCGGCCATGGCGCGCAGGCGGACCTGAGGCGGCGCGCCCTGGCCGCCGGCCACCCCACGCTGCAGCCAATCGACGCCCTCCGCCCGGTGGCCACGCGCATCCCAGAAGGGCTGGAGTGCGCCCGCCAGGCGCAGCAGGTCTGCCCCGGCGCCTGCGCTCTCCAGCCAGGCCAGGGCTTCGCGCAGGTTGGCGTGCTC
>DAOUDE010000090.1:0-2534 GCA_034431475.1 Thermomicrobiales bacterium
TCAGGCTTCTTCTTGGTGATCTCCTCGAAGGTGCTGACGCTCATCGAGCGCCGCCCCGGCGAGGTGGGCTTGTAGATGCGAATGGGCATCGCCGCGTCCTTCCTCAGTCTTCCGGCCTGCTAGACCTGCTCGAAGACGTCAATACGCTGGCCGGGGAAGAGGGTGATCACCGCCTTCTTCCACGAGCGCTCCTGACCGTGAATGCGCCCACTCCCGCGCCGGATCGCGCGCGAGCGGCGCGAGCCCTTCACGTTCATGGTGTTCACGGCCTTCACGCGCACGTTGAACAGCTTTTCAATGGCCTCGCGAACCTGGATCTTGTTGGCCTCGACCGCCACCTCGAAGGTGTACTGGTCCTGTTCCATCAGATCCGTGTTCTTTTCCGTGATCAGCGGCCGGATGATCACCTGGTCAATCGATAGAGCTGGCATCCTAGGACTCCTGCGCCTCAGCCTGCCGCCACGAGCTCGGCTCGCGCTTGTCCTCAGGCAATGCCAGCCACGATTCCACAACGGGAATAGCCTCGCTGGTCACCAACAGGCGGTCAAATTTCAGAATATCGCGCACATTCAGGTAACGCGCGTCCACCACCCAGACGTTCTCGAGGTTGCCGGACGAGCGGCGAATCGGTTCCACCTTGCCGTCGGTCACGATCAGGACCGAGCGGCTCTCGGGCAGCACCTCGAGGATCGCTTTCATGGCCTTGGTGCGCGGCTCGACATCAGCCAGGCCGTTGATCACGGTCAGCCGCTCGTCCTTCACCTTGGCCGACAGGGCAGAACGCACCGCCAGGCGGCGTGCCTTACGTGGCATGTCCTGCTTGAAGGACTTCTGGTGCGGACCGAAGACGGCACCGCCGCCGATCCACTGTGGGGAGCGGATGGAACCCTGGCGCGCGCGCCCGGTCCCCTTCTGCCGCCACGGCTTTGCGCCACCGCCGCGAACCTCACCCCGCGTCTTGGTGTCCCGCGTGCCGAGGCGGGCGTTGGCCAACTGGCGCAACAGTGCCTGATGCATCACCGGGATGTTCGGCTCGATGCCCCAGACGGTCTCGTCGAGCTCCGCTGAGCCGACCACCTTCCCCTGGGTATCAAGAACATCAACATTCATCATCGTAACTCCGGAACCGGGAGGAGTAATCCTCGCGGCCATGCGCGCCGTGCAGCGCTACTTCTTCCGCGCCTTCACGGCCCGCTGGACGATGACCACGCCCTCGTTCGGCCCCGGCACTGAACCCTCGATCAACAAGATGTTGCGATCAGGATCCACGCGCAGCACCTTCAGGTTCTGCACGGTGACCCGGTCATTCCCCATGCGGCCTGCCATGCGCAGGCCCTTGAACACCCGGCCCGGCGTCGCGCTCGATCCAATCGATCCCGGCGCGCGCGAGCGGTCAGACTGGCCGTGCGTCTTGGGGCCGCCGCTGAATCCGTGGCGCTTCATGCCACCGGCGAAGCCCTTGCCCTTGGAGGTGCCAATGACATCCACCAGGTCGCCCTCGGAGAAAGCGTCGGCCTTGATGACCTGTCCCACCGAGAACTCGGAGACGTTATCCGCCTTGACTTCGCGCAGCGTGCGGGACATGAACCCGCTCGCCTGGCGATGACCGCGCTCGGGCCGGTTCAATCGCTTATCCAGACCAAAACCAAGCTGAATAGCGCTGTAGCCGTCCTTATCGTCTGTCTTGACCTGCGTCACGACGCAGGGGCCAACCTCAACCACGGTGACTGGATGCGCCAGCCCCGCGTCGTCGAAAACCTGGGACATGCCCAGCTTCTTCCCAATGAGCCCGTTAATCATTGGCTCTCTCCTGTCCTCCAGGAAGCGGTGCAGCGCTCAGGCCGCTCCCGCCGCAGAGCGTGATCGGCGCGCGGCCAGCAAGTCCGCCGCGCGCCGCAACCACACTTACAACTTGATCTCGATATCCACACCAGCCGGCAGGTTCAGGCGCATCAGCGAACGGATGGTGTTGCCACTTGGCTCCAGCACATCGATCAGCCGCTTGTGCGTCCGCACCTCGAACTGCTCCTGTGAATCCTTGTCGATGAACGGCGAGCGGATCACGCAGAACTTCTCGATGCGCGTTGGCAATGGGATCGGTCCCGCAACCTTGGCGCCCGTGGACTCCGCGGTTTCCACGATCTTGCTCGCCGACTGATCCAGCACCTTGTGGTCGTAGGCCTTCAGGCGGATGCGAATCCGCTGACTGGGCTTGCGTGCAACCATTTCCTGTTCGCTCCTGCCTCTGCCTCAGACCTGCAACTACTCGGTAATCGCGGTGACGACGCCAGCGCCGACGGTGCGGCCGCCCTCGCGGATGGCGAAGCGCAGCCCCTCTTCGATCGCGACGGGCGTGATCAGCTCCACCCCCATCTGGATGTTGTCGCCGGGCATCACCATCTCCACGCCTTCCGGCAAGGTGATGCTCCCGGTCACATCCGTCGTGCGGATGTAGAACTGCGGCCGGTACCCGGGGAAGAACGGCGTGTGCCGCCCCCCCTCTTCCTTGCCCAGCACGTAGACCTCGGCCTGGA
>DAOUDE010000091.1:0-25846 GCA_034431475.1 Thermomicrobiales bacterium
GTCGGCGACCCGGATCAGTCCATTTACGGCTGGCGGCAGGCGGACATCCGCAACATTCTCGACTTCGAGAAGGACTACCCGGACGCGCAGCAGATCCACCTGGAAACCAACTACCGCTCGACCGCGCGCATCGTTGAAGCAGCGGACCGCGTCATCCGCGAAAACGTCTCTCGCATCGACCGCCGCCTGCGCACGGATAACCCGGACGGCGAAGCCATCATCCTGCGCGAACTGAGCGACCAGGGTCATGAGGCGATGTTCGTGGCCGATGAGATTCGCCGGCTCAGCGAGTTGCAGCGGATCCCCTACCAGGACATCGCCATCATGTACCGCACCACCGCCCAGAGCCGGGCGCTGGAGGAGGCCCTGCGCTCGCGCGGCATCCCCTACCAGGTGATTGGCGGCGTCCGCTTCTACGAGCGCAAGGAGGTCAAGGATGTCCTCGCCGCGCTGCGCCTGCTGCACAACCCGGCCGACGCCGTCGCGCTGGAGCGCGTGGTCGGCAACCTGCCAATTGGCAAGGGCCTGGGCCCACGCGCTCTGGAAACGATCCGCGCCTGGGCAGCCGAGGAGCGGCGCCCCATGCTCGATGGCTTCCTGGCCGTAGCCGGGCGTAGCGACGCCCTCTCGGCTCCGCAGCTCAGCGGCACCGGGCAAGCCGCCGCCCGCAAGGTCGGCGCGGTCATCGCCGACCTGCGCGCGCTTACGGAGGATTCGTCCCTGACCGCCCTTTTCGATGCCATTCTCGACCGCACGGGGTACGCCAACACGTTCGACCGCACCGAAGACGAGGACCTGGAGCGCTGGGCGAACGTCCTCGAACTGCGCTCGGAACTGGAGCGCCTCGGCGACGAGCCCGCCGCCAAGACGCTGCCGCAGTACCTCGAGCGCGTCGCCCTGGTGGCGGATGTGGACAGCCTGGAGGCTGACGAGCGCGGCCGCGTGACATTGATCACGCTGCACTCAGCCAAGGGACTGGAGTACCCGGCGGTGTTCCTCACGGGAGTCGAGGAAGGCCTGCTGCCTATCAGCCGCGCGGTCGAAAACGAGCACTTCAAGCCGGAGGAACTGGAGGAGGAACGCCGCCTCTTCTACGTCGGCATGACCCGCGCCGAGCGCCTGCTGTACCTGACCCACGCCAGCCAGCGCGCGACCTACGGCCGCATCGGCTATTCGGTCCCATCGCGCTTCATAACCGCCATCCCCGATCATCTCCTGCGCACGCTCAGCCGCCGCACCAGCGAACGCACCAGCGCTCGCTCCAGCCTGCGCGACCGCGCCCGGGGAGAGGTCACCACCATCGGCGCCGGTCGCCCGCCCGCGCCGCCTCCGCCACCTGCCGTCACGTACAGCACCGGGCAGAAGGTCTTTCACCCCAAGTTCGGCGAGGGCCTCATTACCGGAATCAATGAGCGCAGCGGCGATCAGGAGGTCGCCGTCGAGTTCGTACGCCACGGCCCCAAGCGCCTCCTGGCCAGCCTCGCCGCAATGGACGTGCTTGAGTAGCCGCGTGTTTCAACCCGGCAAGGTACACTCCCGTTCTCCCCGCTAGACTGATTTCGCGAGCACCCGGAGGGCAAAGCGCAGATGGCCCGAGATGCCGTTGCGGAAGTGCGCGAGCGGACGGAGATTGTCGAGCTCATCTCGCAGTATGTGCAACTGAAGAAGACCGGGCGCTCCTACAAGGGTCTTTGTCCCTTTCACCAGGAGAAGACCCCCTCCTTCATCGTCTTTCCCGACTCCGGGAACTTCCACTGCTTCGGCTGCGGCAAGGGCGGTGATGCCTTCACCTTCTACATGGGCGTGGAACACGTCGAGTTCCGGGAAGCGTTGCAGGAGCTGGCGCGCCGCGCCGGGGTCGAGCTCGGCACGACGCCGACCGTGGCGCCGGAGGTCGATGCCCACCGCAACCGCCTGATTGAGATCAACGAGCTTGCGGCCGAGTACTACCGCAACGTCCTGCGCAACACCGGGGCCGGCGCGCCGGGCCGCGAAGTGATTGAGAAGCGCGGCATCGACGCCGCCGTCGCGGAGCGCTTCGGGCTGGGCTTCGCGCCCGATGGTGATGCGCTCTATCGCTATCTGCAGCAGCGCTCCATCGACACCGAAATGGCCATCGAGGCAGGGGTGTTGCATCGCCGCGACGATGGCCGGGTGCGCGACCGCTTCTGGAACCGCCTGCTCTTCCCCATCCGCACGCGCGAGGGACGTACCGTCGGCTTTGGCGGCCGCGCGCTCGGCGACCATCAGCCGAAGTACCTCAACTCCGCGCAGTCCTCCATCTTCGACAAGAGCACACTCCTCTTTGGCCTGGACCTGGCCGAGGATGCCGTCCGTAAGGAAGATCAGGTTGTCGTGGTCGAGGGGTACATGGACGCCCTCACCGCCCATCAGTTCGGTTACGCCAACGTCGTCGCCTGCATGGGCACAGCCATCACCGAACAGCAGGTCGGGCTGGTCAAGCGGCTCAGCCGCAACATCGTGCTGGCGCTCGACGCCGACGCCGCCGGCCAGGGCGCGACGATCCGCTCGCTGGAAATGCTGCCCGCCGCCCTCGACCGGGAACTGACTCCCATCGGCGTCGAGCGCGCCAGCCGCCCCGGCGCCGACACCATGATCCTCTGGCAGCGCCGCTTCAAGACGCACATTTCCATCGTGCAGTTACCCGAAGGCAAGGACCCGGACGAGTTGATCCGGCGTGATCCCGCATCCTGGCCCAGGGTCGTCGCCAGCGCGCTCCCCTTCCTCGATTTCTATGTTGAGGCCGCACTGGCTGGTGTGGACCAGACAGACGCCACAGCAAAATCAGCGGCTATTCGCAAGCTGGTGCCGCTGCTGGAGGCCGCCGGCGACCAGGTGGTCCAGGCGCACTACGCCAGCCTTGTCGCGCGCAAGCTGCAGTTGCCCGAGAGCAGCGTGCTGCGCGAAATCCGGCGCTCGGCGATCCGGTCCACCGGCCCCCGTGCTTCGCGCCACGAGACGCCGTCACTCGCCGCCATCCGCACCTCGCATGAGGATCATCTGCTGGCCCTGCTGCTGAAATACCGGACGTACACATCGGGCGTGCTCCCGCTCGTCTCCGACAACGACCTGACGGACACCCGCAACCGCGAACTGCTGCGCGTGCTCCAGGATCCCACTGTGCCACTCGACCTCAATCCGGAGTTGATCGTCGCCGGGCTGGACGACCTGGTGGCGGACCACGCGGAGGCACTCCTGGCGACCCTGGAGCAAGCACCAGCGCAGTTTCCCGCACAGATCGAGCGCGACGCGCGCCGCGCCGTAATCCGCATCGGCCGCGACCGCTTCGACGCGCTCATGCGGCAGCTTCAGCGCAGTATCGCCGAGGCGGAGCACACGGAGGACATCGAAAGCCTCTCGTCGCTCATCGCTCAACTCTCGGCGCTTTCCGCCCAGCACCGCGCCTTCTACCCGGAGAAGAGCCCCTACTTCCGCGACACCCGCGACAAGGAGCGCCCGCAAGCTGTCTAACCTTTACGCCCGCGCGCCACATCGCCCCTCGCGTTCCGATGTGAGCGCAGGCGAACGACCTCACCCCGCATCCGCTACGTCAGTGGTGGCATCCCGTCACGCGTGTCATCCTGAGCCTATCGAAGGATCTCCATCCCGACCGCCCGCGTGCGAGGTCACCACCCGACCGCGCGTGCCCGGCACAATGAAACGACCCGTTCCGACTCGCCCCGTTCGCGCCTGCATTTACTCTACCCTGTCATCCTGGGCCCGCAGGCGAAGGATCACGTCCCCGCCTCTGCCTAATCTCCCGTCGATGACGGATGAGCAAGAATGCCAATCATCCCTAACCGCACACGTTGGCACTCTTGGCACTCTTGGCACACGTATCCGGCAATCTGACCGTGACGTCCCACATCTGGCGTAACTGATGTCAGAAAACCCGGGCGTAAGCGCCGATCACCGCGTCAACCAACACCGCATCGTCCTCGGGGAGCACGGTGCGCAGGTCGAGTAGCACCCACCCATCCTCGATCCGTCCGAAAACGCCAGGAGTGGTTCCCGCTTCGCTCCCAACGCGCAACCGTCGTGCCAGCGCGTCCGCACCGCTGCCTTGCTCAGGCCGCAACGCCACCGCCCAGCTTGCCAGTGTCTCACCAGGCAGCGACCCACCGCCAACGCTTGCCCGTGTCTCCACAAGGTCAGCGGGCGCTCCTCCCTGGCCAAGCGCCGCCACAATGGCCTCGCCCCTGGCACGGAGTCCATCTGGTCGCGCTGAAATCATGCGCCAGATCGGGACCTGCTCCACGGCGTCGCCGCGCAGGTAGTGCCGAAGTGTCCCAACCACGCCCGCCAGGGTCACCTTGTCCGCGCGCACCGCGCGCGCCAGGGGATGCCGCTCCACCGTTCGCACCAGGTCAGCCCGGCCAATGATGATCCCCGCCTGTGGCCCGCCCAGCAGTTTGTCACCGCTCGCCATCGCCAGGTCGACGCCCGCAGTGATGGCATCGCGCAACGTGGGTTCTGGCGCCAGCCCGAAAGCCGCGGTATCCAGCAGCGCACCGCTGCCCAGATCCTCCAGGAGCAGGACATTGCGCTCCTGTGCCAGCGCCGCCAGGTCACTGGTGGTCGTCGTGTGGGTGAACCCGGCAATGCGGAAGTTGCTGGGATGCACCTTCAGGTAGGCAGCCGTCTCGCTCGAGGTCGCCGCCGCGTAGTCTCGCGCGTAGGTGCGGTTGGTGGCGCCCACTTCGACCAGGCGTGCCCCGGACTGCTGCAACACGTCGGGAATGCGAAACCCGCCGCCGATCTCGATGGCTTCGCCCCGGGACACGAGCACCTCGCGCCCACTCGCCAGCGCCGAAAGCACAAGCAGCACCGCCGCCGCGCAGTTGTTCACCACCAGGGCCGCCTCCGCGCCAGTGAGCACCTGGAACAGCGCGGCGATCTCGCTCATGCGACCACCACGACGGTTGGTTGCCGCTTCGATCTCCAGGGGTACGGCGCTGGCTGCGGTGAGGGCCATGGCCCGTGCGGTCGCCGGGCTGACTGGCGCCCGGCCCAGGTTGGTGTGCACGATGACCCCGGTCGCGTTGATTACCCGCGCCAGGCGAGGCCGGTGCAACGCACGCGCCGCCGCAACCACGCGATCGGTGATCGCATCGCGATCCAGGGGAACACCTCCGCGAAGCTCGGTGCGAACTGCATCAAGTTCCCGGCGCACCAGCTCGGTGAGCACCGGCTCGGCGATCTGGACTCCGCTGGCGAGTACGGCGCCGGCAAGTTCGGTAACCGGGGGAATCCGCCGTAGAGGATTCTCGCTTGCGCTGACCGCACCCTCGCGGCCGTCCACTGGCCTCTGCGTCATCCTGGCCTCTCGCTCAGGAAATGCAAAACGGGAGCGGCCTTCGCCACTCCCGTTCCTGGTCGGGGAGAGAGGATTCGAACCTCCGACCTCAGCGTCCCGAACGCTGCGCGCTAACCGGGCTGCGCTACTCCCCGAACAACCACGCGAGCATAACACAGACGCCGAATCGCTTCCAAGTTGGCGGCCTGTCGCCGTCCCTATGCTACGATCATCTCAAGGCAACCTGGTGCCGCACGCCCGTGTAGCTCAGCGGATAGAGCGCCACCGTCCTAAGGTGGGCGTCGGGGGTTCGAGTCCCTCCGCGGGCACCGGTTTCGCCCAGTATCCTCAGGCGAACGCTCAGAGTGCGCCGGGACAACGCTGTCCCCAGGTAGTAACACCCCCCTTGCAGAAAGGAGCCAGCAGGTGGACTTTCAGGTTCGCGGTAATGGCGTCCCCGTTACTGATGATCTGCGCGAGTACGTGACCCGTCGTGCAACGCGGCTGGACCGTCTCGTTGATCGGGTCGTCGACGCCAAACTGGAACTGCGTGCGCTCCACAGCCGGGGCGGCCCGGACAGCACGGCCGCCCAGATCACGATTCGCGCCGGCCGCGATGTCATCCGTGCCGAAGAGCGCGCCGCCGAGCCGATTGTCGCGATTGACCAGGCGTTCGAGAAGTTGGAACGACAAGTGCAGCGCGTCAGCGGCAAGCGGCGCAACCGCAAGGCGCCAGGAATGGCGTCAATCCGCGTGGAGCCAGAACCGGTGCTGGACGACGCCGCCATGATGGACGATGACGAAGCGCCAGAGCTCGGGAGCCTCGTGCGAACCAAGCGCTTCGACGTCAAGCCCATGGACATTGACGAAGCCATCGAGCAGATGGAGCTCCTCGGCCACGACTTTTTCCTGTTCCACTATTCGGCAGAGGATATCCCCAGCGTCATCTACCGTCGCAAGGACGGCTCTGTTGGTCTCCTGGTCCCAAAGGGCGCGTAGGGAACGCCTGGCACAGAACCCGCGTTGACCAGCTACTGCTATGATCCGCAGGCTGTGCAGCGTTGTTCGCGCTACCGGCAACGGTGACGATTGCGAATGATTGACGGCGTCACTCGCTGGCGCCGGTGAAAGGCACGACTTCGTGACACTCGCCCCGTACGGCGGGCCGGCGGTCTTCGGCTACGACACCGACACCCCGCTGCGCCGCGCTGCCCAGATCTCGGTCCACACGTCGCCGCTGGCCACCCTCGGTGGCAAGGACGCCGGCGGCATGAACGTCTACATCCGCGAACTTGCCACCCACCTCGCAGCGCAGGGCCTGCCCGTCGACATCTTCACGCGCCGCACCGATCCGGACACCCCTGAAGTGCGCGAGATCGTGCCGGGTGTGAATGTCATTGCCATCACGGCTGGTCCAGTGGCTGAGGTCGGCAAAAACGATCTCTTCCCTTATCTCCCCGAATTCGCCGAAGAGATGGCGCTCTACTCCCTGCGCGCCGGGACGCGCTACGACGTCGTCCACGCCCACTACTGGCTCTCTGGTTGGGTCGCCGACCTCGCGCGTCGCTACTGGAACACGCCGTTCGTGCAAATGTTTCACACCACTGCCCACATGAAGAACGCCGTGTCTGGCGTGCAGGACCAGGAGACTGACCAACGCCTGCGCATCGAGCGGCAGTTACTCACGCTTGCGGACGGGCTTATTGCTGCCAACCCCGATGAGCGCGCCGACCTCATCTGGCGCATGGGCGTCCCGGCGGAGAAGGTCTGCACCATTCCGCCTGGCGTCGATCTCCAGCTTTTCCAGCCGCAGCCCCGGGCCGCCGCGCGCGGGCGATTGCAATTGCAGGACGATGACCTGGCGGTCCTCTTCGTCGGACGCATCGACCCCATCAAGGGTATCGACACCCTGGTGGACGCCGCTGAGCTGATCATCCAGCAGGGACAACTGGCAATGCCGCCCGTATTCGTCATCGTGGGCGGCGATCTCGACGAAGCTGGCGATCCGGCCGGGCCGCTGGCGAAGGTGGCCGCGGATATCCGCGAACGCGGCTTGAGCGCGCACTTCCGCCTGCTGGGCTCCTGGCCGCAGGACCAGCTACCCGTCGCCTACTCCGCCGCCGATGTCGTGGCCGTGCCATCGCGCTATGAGTCCTTCGGGCTGGTGGCAGTCGAGGCGCTCGCCTGCGGCGCGCCCGTCGTTGCCTCACGAGCGGGCGGGCTGCGCTTCACCATCGACGAGGGGCTGAGCGGCCTGCTGGTCAAGCCACAGTCGCCCCAGGCGCTGGCGGACGGCCTGGTGGCCGTCCTCGGGAACAACGACCTACGCGCCGCCATGTCCCAAGCGGCACGTCCCTCGGTGGAGCGCTACGACTGGTCGGCCATTGCGGCCGACGTCATGCACGTCTACCGCCGGCTCGCGAGCGGCCACCGCGCCCACCTCTGCGCCGGGCGCGATCTCTTCGCCGCAACCGGCAGCGACTGACCACCTGCCACGCAAGAAAAACCCCTCTCCCTGCGCACAGGGAGAGGGGTTTGGGGTGAGAGTCGTGACTTAGTCCGCGGCGCGGTCCTGCGCCAACCGCTGCGCGCGTTCGACCACGCCGCGCGTGCTCTCCTGCTTGCTGACGCGTCCCTGCGGTGTGGCAATACCATCCGCCGCGTAGCGGTCAGCCACCATCAGGTCAAAGCCGTGCACGCTGCTCTCCATGGAGGAGTAGCGGCCCTGCGTAAAGGCGCGTGACTTCGTCCCCTGCTGCTGGAGCTCGCACACCCACCAATCCTGGCGGTTCGTCAGGTCCCAGAACTCGATCGCCTCGGTGGGATTGAAGTCCGGCTTTTCGATCTCACGCGGCTCGAAATACCACTCGCAGCGCACGTGCGTGCGCCCTGGCTCGAGCGGGGTGATGAAGTGCAACATCAGGTAATCCGGATGCAGGCTGTAGAGCATGTTCGGCCAGACCACGGAGTAGTAGATGCGCTTGTGATCTTCCTCGGTCATACCGGGCATCGGCTCGCGCCCGTCGGCGTCCCCGGTCATTGAGAGCGTCTCGAACTGCGGGAGTACATCCATGAAGCTGTTCATCGACGCGCCATCCGAAGGCAGATACTGGCCTGTGTTGTACGGCGTGATGCGGTTGAGCTGCGGGTGAACACCAGGGCAGTGGTAGCACTCCTGGAAGTTCTCCACGAGCGCCTTCCAGTTCGCCTTCACGTCATAGTCGATTCGGCGCACACGACGCAGAGCGCCCAGGTCAAAGCGCGCAAACTCTGAAACGATACCGCCCAGGAACTCCTGCAACGGCGGCGCTTCGCCCGACAGGTCGATGAACACGATGCCCTGCCACGCTTCGACGCGCGCCGGGACCAGCCCCCATTCCGCCGGGTCGAAATCGACCAGCAGTTCGGTGTGCCGTGGCTGCTTCAGCGATCCTTCCAGGTCGTAGACCCAGGCGTGATAAGGGCACTGGATTCGCGGCAGGGTACCCGTGGGCTCGTCCAGCATCCTCGCGCCCCGGTGCCGGCAAGGGTTGTAGAACGCCCGCAATTCGCCGTCATTGCCCCGCACGATGATCATGTTCTCATTGGCAACCGGCGCCAGGAAGTACTGGCCTGGAACCAGCGCGTCCTCTTCGCGGCCAATCGCCACCCAGCCGCCTGCGAACCACACATCCTGCTCGTAGTCCAGGACTTCCTGGTCGTGGTACACGCGCGGCGGCAGGACGAACGCTTCGAGCGTCGGCACGCGCACATTGGCGACTTCGTCAGCGCTGACAGGCGAGACCGGGACAGGGCGCTGCCGGGGTGCAGCGGGCGCATCGACCATGCCACCAACCTCCAGGGAGAATGTGCATTTCAACAGATCGCGAGTTGAATTCGCGCAACGATAGCACAGCAATTTGACCGATTGGCCACATCGCGGTCGCCCCGGAGATGGGGTAAATGCGGTGCTATGCGCTCGCCTCGAGCCCCGCTTCCCGCAATCGGTCGGCCTCATCCGCCGTCCGCAATTCGTTCACGAACGGGTCGATCTGCCCATCCAGCACGCCCGGGATGTTGCTGAGGCTGAGGTTGATCCGGTGGTCGGTAATGCGGTCCTGCGGAAAGTTGTAGGTGCGCACTTTCTCGGAGCGCTCCCCACTGCCGATCTGCGAGCGGCGCGCATCTCCCCGTTCCTGGGCCTGTCGCTGCTGCTCGATATCAAGCAGACGAGAGCGCAGCACGGTCATCGCCTTGTTCTTGTTCTTGAGCTGCGACTTCTCATCCTGGCACGTCACCACGATGCCTGTCGGCAGGTGAGTGATGCGCACAGCCGAGTCGGTTGTGTTCACGCTCTGCCCGCCGTTCCCCGAGGAGCGATAGACATCGACGCGAAGTTCATTTTCCGCGATCTGGATGTCCACATCCTCGGCTTCCGGGAGCACGGCGACGCTGGCGGTCGAGGTATGAATGCGCCCTTGCCGCTCGGTTGCCGGCACACGCTGGACGCGATGGACACCACTCTCGTAGCGCAGGTGGCTGTATGCGCCCTTGCCGTGGACGCCGAAGATCACTTCGCGGAAGCCGCCGCCGTCAGTCTCTGTCGCGGACAGCACCTCCGCCTTCCAACGGTTGCGCTCGGCGTACCGGGTGTACATCCGGAAGAGGTCCGAGGCAAAGAGGGCGGCCTCGTCTCCGCCAGTGCCGGCGCGGACTTCCACGATGACATCCTTGTCGTCGTTGGGGTCCTTCGGCACCAGCAGCGTGCGAATGCGGCCATGGAGTTCCTCTTCCTGCGCACGCAGCGTAGTCAACTCGTCCGTGGCCAGTTCCGCCATTTCGGGGTCCGCTGCCAGGAGTTCCGCCTCGGAGATCGCCTGCTCGGTATCTCGTAGCTCCCGGTACGCGCTGACCACGTCCTCGATCTCGGCGCGTTCACGCCCGATTTCCTGCAGCCGCTGGGGGTCGCTCGTTACCTCCGGATCGGCAAGCTGCCGCTCCAGTTCGTCAAATCTGCGCTCAATATCCCGGAGCGTATCCAGAAAACTTGCTGTAGCACTCATGTCCTTGCAAAACCTCAAACAATCTTCGAAGAAGCAGATAACTATAGCCAACCGAGGGAGACGTTGACCGTCTCCCCCGGTCGAACCTTGTTCGCTACGCGGCGGCAACCGCCCGGCGGTAGACATCGAGGAACTCGTTGATCTGTTCCTCGGTCACGACCAGCGGCGGCACGATGCGAATACCCTGGTCCTGGGTGCCGCAGGTGATCAGCAGTGTTTTGTCGTTGAAAGCGCTTTGCACGACGCGCTTGACCGCGTCGGGGTTTGGCGAGCCGTCCGGCTTCACGAACTCGGTCGCCACCATCAGGCCCATGCCGCGCACGTCACCGATCACCGGGTAGTCGGCCTGGATCTCGCGCAGGCCCGCCATCAGGATATCGCCCATCCGCGCCGAGTTACCCGCAAGATCCTCGTCGCGCATTACCTCGAGGGTAGCGACCACGGCGGAGGTCGCGACCGCGTTGCCGCCGTAGGTGCCGCCGTGCGAGCCCGGCGCCCACTTGTCCATGTGCGCCTTGTCCGAGACTACGGCGGCCACCGGCATGCCGGAGCCGAGGCCCTTGGCCGCCGTCATGATGTCCGGCACGACGTCGAAGTGCTCGAAGGCCCACATCTTCCCGGTACGGCCCATGCCGCTCTGCACTTCGTCCAGGATCAGCATGATCCCGTGCTTGTCACAGAGGTCCCGCACCATCTTCAGCCACCGCGTGGTCGGGAAGAGATAGCCACCCTCGCCGACCACCGTCTCGATCAGGATGGCGGCGACGTCGTCCGGCATCACCATGTGCTCGAACAGGGACTCCAGCTCCGCGAAGTAGTAGAGATCCGCATCCTCCGGCGCGCCCTTGTATGGGCTGCGGAAGAGATAGGGGAACGGCGCGAAGTAGACGCTCGGCAACAGCGGCTCGTAGTGCCCACGCACCTTGGCGCGCGACGACGTCACCGCCATGGCCGCGTGGGTGCGGCCGTGGAAACCGTGCTTGAAGGCAATGATGGCCGGGCGCCCCGTGGCGATCTTGGCCAGCTTGAGCGCGCCTTCCGTTGCTTCCGCCCCGCTGTTCGTCCAGAAGACCTGGTTCAGGTTCTCCGGCAACGTCTCCGTGAGCAGCCTGGCAGCGCGCATCATGGGTGAGTGCGCCAGGATGTTCGCCTGCGCGTGGATGATCTTCCCGGCCTGCGCCTGGATAGCTTCCACCACATGCGGGTGACAATGCCCCGTGTTCACCACCGCAATGCCGGACGTGAAGTCCGCGTAGCGCTCGCCGTTGACATCCCAGACGTAGATGCCCTTGCCATGATCGATATGAAGCGGCGAGTAGCGCCCGATCACCCGGGGTATCAGCGCCGCTGGGTCCAGAAGCTCGGTTTCTTCGACAAGTACCTGTGCCACCGTCTCTACTCCTTTCGCCGAACCCTATCTCTGCGATTGCTTCTGCTCACGCTCTTTCAATTCCTTGTAGTGCTTCTTCGTCTTGGGGGTTGGCCGCGCCTCTTCGGCGGCGCGCTGCTCCATGACGCGCTGGCTGGCTGCGGAGAGTTCATCTTCCAGCCGCAACAGGTCGTTGTAGACCGCAATATCCTTGCTTGCCACCGGGGTGCGCTGCAGCATCCGCACCAGCTGCAGCAGGGATTGCGATGAGGCGGCCTGGGCGGCCGGCAGGGCGGCGCGCTGCGCGATGGCGTCTACCAGTGCAAGCGTCGCCGGGTTGGCGTCGTTGTCGACCAGGCGCTGGCGAATGATCTGCAGACCTTCAAGTACGTTCACGGGGAAACTCCAGAATGTCTCGCCAGTCTCTTTGCACATTGTGCCACGCCACCCGGAACGGCGAAAGCACGGGATAGGCCACATGGCTTGACAGATGCACGCGCCTTCGCTACCGTGCCGCCATGCACAGAAGCGCCGGAACGCCAACCCAGTATGCGATGAACCACGGGCCCGCTGCCGTCCGTTGGTTCAGCTACGCCTACTTTTATGGGTACGTTCCCCCGGCGCTGCTGGCGGGACGAGAGGCGGCGAGTCGCTAAACGTCCAGAAGTCCAACAACGCAGCGCCGGGGGAACCGAGGCACAGGCCTCGGTTTTTTGTTGTCTAGAAGCTGCCGCCCGTGGCAGCCGAAGACCGTTGAGAGGGAGCGAAGCATGATCATCACGCTGGCCGGAGACGCCCCGGCATCCACGATGAACGCCATCCTGCACGCGGCAGCAGCCGCCGGTCACGAGGCCCGTACGCTGGACAACGGCCACGGCAGCACCGTAATTGGCATCACCGGCAGCATCGTGGTCGCAGGTCTACCCGGCGTGGGCGCCATCCAGGAGAAGCACCGCCCGTACATGCTGGCCAGCCGCGAGGCCCGCCCGCACGCTCCCTCTATCGTCAAGGTTGGCAACGTCCGCATTGGTGGCGGCCGTCCGGTCGTCATGGCCGGGCCCTGCGTCATCGAAACGCGGGAGGCCCTGCTCGAGGCCGCCATCGCCACCAAAGCTGCCGGGGCCGACATGCTGCGGGGAGGCGCGTACAAACCACGCACCTCCCCGTACTCGTTCCAGGGGCTGGGCGAAGAGGGCCTCCGCTTCCTGGCCGAGGCGCGTGAAGTGACCGGTTTACCCGTCGTCACCGAAGTCATGGAGCCGGACCAGGTGGAACTCGTTGCCCACTACGCCGATATGCTTCAACTCGGCGCGCGCAACATGGCCAACTTCCCACTCCTGCGCAAGCTCGGCCAGGCAAACCGGCCAGTCCTCCTCAAGCGCGGCTTCTCCGCCACCATCGAAGAATGGCTGATGAGCGCCGAGTACGTGATGGCGCATGGCAACCCGAACGTGGTGCTCTGCGAACGCGGCATTCGCGGCTTCGACCCCGCGACGCGCTTCACGCTCGATCTCACCGCTGTGCCGCTGATCAAGGAGCTCTCGCACCTGCCGATCATCGTTGATCCAAGCCATGGCACCGGCCGCCGCTCGCTCGTCGGTCGCATGGCCCTTGCCGGTCTCACGGCGGGCGCAGACGGGCTGATCATCGAGGCGCTGCCAGATCCAGATGGCGCCGCCTGCGATGCCTCGCAGACGATTACCACCGACCAATTGACCACCATCATCGAGTCGGGACGGCTGCTTCACTCTCTTTTGCTGGCTGGCGTAAACAGCGAACATGAAAGGGTCATTGCGCATCATGCGTAGTTGGTAGACTGCGCGCATGAACCGCTGGAGCTACTGCATCCTCGATGTCTTCTCCAAGCGCCCACTGGCAGGCAACCAGTTGGCGGTCTTCGAGGATGCAGCAGAAATCCCGGAGCATCTGCTCCAGCCGCTGGCCCGGGAAATCGGCTTCTCCGAGACGGTCTACCTCACGGCCGGCCATGACGACGCCGATGCCACCGCGCGCATCTTCACACCGGCAAGCGAAGTCCCCTTCGCTGGGCACCCAACGCTTGGCGCTGCGATCACCTATTCAATGCGAACCAGTGCAGCTTGCGTGCGTCTCCAGACCGGGCGCGGCGTAGTGACGGTTTCGGTCGAACCGGGTGTGGGGGGCTCGTTTCGCGGCTCGATGCTGCAGCCGATCCCGACGGTGTCAAGTGCCCCAAATGCCGAGGCGATTCTGGGGGCGATTGGCGTGTCCCGCTCCGAGCTCCCAGTCATGGTTTACGACAACGGGATCGCGCACGTTTTCGTCGTCCTGGGCAGTCCGGCGAAAGTCGCGGCGCTTCGGCCCGATTTTCAGGCGCTTACGGAGCTTGCCGGGTCCATCGAAGGCGCGCTCGTTGGCTTCAATGTCCTGGCAGGCTCCGGCAACCGCTGGAAAACCCGTATGTTCGCCCCCGCCGCGGGCGTACCGGAGGACCCGGCCACCGGTTCCGCCGCAGGTCCACTCGCCCTGCACCTGGCCCGGCACGGCCTGATCGATTGGGGCCAGGAGATCACCATCGAGCAGGGCGCGGAACTCGGCCGGCCCAGCGAATTACATGCCTGCGCGGCCCTCACCGAAAATCGCGTCGGCCCAATCACCGTGTCGGGCCATGCCGTCCTGGTGGGCGGTGGCTGGTTCGACGCCGATCTCCTGCGCGCGTCGGCCACCGCGTGACTCACCTGCATCTCGCGTGAACCAGCAATCTCCCACGCGCCCCTTTGTCATTGGCACTGCCGGGCATGTCGACCACGGTAAATCGACCCTCGTCCGCGCCCTGACCGGCATCGACCCCGACCGCCTTGCCGAGGAAAAGGCGCGAGCCATGACGATCGATCTGGGATTCGCCTGGCTCACGCTCCCAAGCGGTCGGCCGGTCAGCCTCGTTGATGTCCCTGGCCACGAGCGCTTCATCAAGAACATGCTGGCAGGCGTTGGCGGCATCGACGCGGCGCTGCTGGTAGTCGCCGCTGACGAAGGCCCCATGCCGCAAACGCTGGAACACCTGGCAATCCTCAACCTGCTCGAAGTCTCAACTGGTGTCGTCGCCCTCACAAAGCGCGATACCGTCGATCCCGACTGGATGGGATATGTCGCTGAAGAGGTGCGGGAAGTCCTTTCCGGCTCCTCCCTCCGGGACGCTCCCATCGTGCCCGTCTCGGCCATCTCCGGCGAAGGCCTACCCGAACTCCTGTCCACACTTGACGGCATCCTCACCACAATGGTCGATCCGGGCGCGCCCGGCGCGCCCCGGCTACCTATTGACCGCGTCTTCACGGTGTCCGGCTTCGGGGCCGTGGTCACCGGCACGCTCAGCGGAGGCTCGCTGCGGGTCGGCGATGACTTGCAGCTCTATCCGGAGGATCGCGTCCTCCGTGTGCGCGGTCTGCAAACGCATCAGGAAAGCGTCAGCGCAGCACAGCCGGGCAGCCGCGTGGCCGTGAACCTCGCTGGCATCTCCGCCCACGAGATGACGCGCGGACAGGTCCTGGCGCCCCCGCGTCTGATGACCCCCTCGCAGCGCATCGATGCGCGGCTGCATCTTCTGGCGTCATCACCAGTGGCGCTGAAACAGAACGCCGCCGTCGATCTGTTCACCGGCGCGACTGAGGTTTCGGCGCGGGTCACCCTGCTGGATCGGGATCTGCTTGAACCAGGTCAAACCGGCTGGGTGCAGCTTCGCCTCGCCGCCCCCATCGCCGTGCTCAAGCGAGACCGATTCATCGTACGGCGTGCCTCGCCCAGCGAGACGCTTGGTGGCGGTGAAGTTATCGATCCGCACCCAACGCGCCATCGCCGCTTCCATGCGGAAATCCTGACGTCCCTGGAGACGCTGGCCTCCGGCTCGCCGCGGGAACTGGTGATGCAGGCGCTTTCCTCCGGTCCTCTGGAGGCGCGAACCCTGGGTGCCGCGATCCCTGGACTTAGCGCTGAAACCGTGCAATTGGCAATAGCAGAACTGCTGGGGCAAGAGAACATCCTGCTGCTCGATGGCGCACGGCCTCAAGACCAGGTGCTGGTAAGCCGGGCCTGGTGGTCAGCATGGATCAGGTCCATCGCCACCACGCTCGGGCGGTTCCACGACGACAATCCCCTGCGGCCAGGAATGCCGCGCGAGGTCGCGCGTCGCCAACTCGCTGTTGCCTCACCGCGTGTCTTCGACACGCTGGTTGCCGCGAGCGTGGCGTACGACCTGGTGGTCGACGACGGCGCCACCCTGCGCTCCCCGGCTTTCCGCATCGCGCTTGACCCCGGCCGCCGGCAACGGGCTGATCGCTGGTTGGCCGCCATGAACGCAGCGCCCTACACGCCTCCTGCGGCCGCGGAGTTTGATATCGACGCCGACACGCTCGCCGCCCTGGCGCACAACCAGGAAATCGTCCGCGCCAGCGACGCGGTAGCCTACAGCACTGAGGCGTGGGCCGCTCTCGTCAACGAAACACTTGCCTACATCGATGCGCACAGTACCATTACGATGGCACAGTTCCGCGATCACTTTGGTGCGAGCCGCAAGTATGCCCAGGCAGCCCTGGAGCATATGGACCGCCTCAAACTCACTCGCCGCAGCGGGGATGATCGGGTACGCGCTACGCCCCGCACGCCAACCTGACGTTCCGGGTTACCTGTGCGGAGGCGTTCACATTCATGGGTACGCCGCTCATTGCGGACGACGTGCTGGCTGCGCCGGCCGAGCACCTGTTCCTCTCCCCTCACTACGATGACATTGCGCTCTCGGCCGGGGCCACCGTGCACCGGCTCGCGGCGTTGGGTCGCCACCCCGAGACCCTGATTCTCTTCGGCTCCGAGCCCGATCCCACTGGTGCGTTGTCTCCCTTCGCCAGCGCCATGCACGAGGGTTGGGGCCTTGCCGCCAGCGAGGTGATCGCTCGCCGCCGTGCCGAGGAAGACAACGCCTCCCGCGCCATCGGCGCGACCGTCCGGCTCCTGCCGTTCCACGACGCCATCTACCGGGGTCACACCTACCTTTCGGATGACGACCTGTTCGGTGCCCCTGCGGCCGTCGAACACAACCTCCCCGGGGAGATCGTCGCGGCGCTCGGTCTGCCACAGGCACCGGCTGATACGGTGCGGATCTATGCCCCGCTGGGTATCGGCGGCCACGTCGATCATCAACTGGTCTTCACCGCCGCCGCCTCGCTGGCCGCCAGCGGGTGGGATGTCTGGTTCTACGAGGATGTTCCCTACGCTCTGCGAGAGGGAGCCCGCGAGCGCCGCCTGAACACGGTCACACGCGACCACACAATGCACCTGCGGGGCAAAGTACCGGCCGGGGCCAACTGGGATGCCAAGCTGGACGGCATCCTGAGTTACCCATCACAACTCGAGACCATCTTCCGCCACTATGTCGGCGTGGAGCCAACGCGAACCGGAATAAGCGCGGCGGTGGCCGCGTACGGCGTCGAAAAAGATGAAAAGAGTGTTGGTGAGAGGTTTTGGGCACGTGTGGATGGTGCGACATACAAGGGGAGTTGACGTAGAGCGTTCTGTCCGCTACGGTGTACGGACTGAGGTGGAGCGGCCCAGACCATGGGGGCAGGGAAAGGAATTCCGCCTCGCATCCCTGCCTGCGGTTCTCCTCTCGATCCCGTGGGGGATGTTCACCCGGGAACTCGTCCGGTCACCTTCCAAGACGGCCGGACGAACGTCGGCTCGCGCTGGCCTTTGGCTGCGTCGCGGGCAACGGATCGGCAGTCGCGCCCCAAGGCGATGCCGCCGAGGTTCAGATCGCTGGCCCGCCCATTAGGGAAACCAGCGCGAACTGGGTCACGGCCGGGCGCGAAGGCCCGCCGAACACCGCACCCCTCAGCGCGTGAAGCGCCGATGACCGCGAACGACCGGCCGTCGGCGCTTCGCACGTTCCCCGGTATTTTTTGTATCCTACGCTACACTATTGGTCACACCTTTTCGGGGTCATCGGCCTCTGCCGCAGCGGCTGCCTCGGCAATGACGGCAGCCGCAGGGGCTTCCGCCGCGGCCACGATCGCCTCCTGCACCAGCACCGGATTCGACTCGGGGGTTCCATCCTCCGCCACGGCTTCGATGGCAACGAGTTCGTCCGTCTCCGCACCAGCTTCCAGCTCGGCCAACGGCTCAGCCCCGTCGGCGGCTGCCGCCACCTCCGCTGCGAGTGCCGCGGCGGCTGCGCCGGCGGCCGGGACCACAACCTCCTGGGGCAGTGGCTCATCGCGATACACCGCCAGCCGGAGCGCGGTTGGCTTGCCGCCATTGGTGTCGTTGAGGTCCTGCGGACAGGCAGACACCGCCACCACCGCGTCGCGCAGCGCCTTGAGCAGCACGTAGTCGCCGGCCTCCGCCAGCGGGACCCGCACGTCCAGCTCACCCTTCTGTTTGATGGCGACGTTCATGAACCAGTTGATGGGGTCCGGCATGCGGTCGTACCCCACTTCGTACTCGACCAGCGCCTCCGTCAGCGCCTCGCGGCAACTTGCGTGCCCCGGCGCGCCGAGCGCCTCATAGCGGGCGCGGTCACACGCGGCCACCAACATATCGTGCCGGCCCACGGTGTCCTCGGTGATCTCGAAGATCGGCTGTCGCAGGTTTGTGTAGAGGCTCATCCCCATCTGCGGCACGATGTTCATGTTGGCCACGCGGGTGTGCGAGGTCGAGACATGTTCGGCCATGTCGTCCGCATTGAACGCGACGAAGTCTGCGACCTGCTTGCCCTCGATCGTCTGGATCTGGAGATACTGTCCGGCTTTCACCGTGAGCAACCCGGCCGTGCCCGGCTCTACGTGGCGGGCCTTGCTCAGCGTCTTCTCGTTCAGTAGATCGCTCACCCTCGGGTGCTCCTTCGCTGTCACCTGGCCACCGCCAGCGTTGCGCGGTTCTACCGCAATGCACCGGTGGATTGTCGCAGTGTGGCCCGCCACCGACCACCCCCTGACCCCTCCCGTGGAAATTCCTGGTGGAGATGTACCATGCACCCTCATGATCGGACGCTCGACAGAGCCGGAACCGGGAGGATTGAGTTGATGGAAGCCTGTCCCGTTTGTGGCGAGCAACGACGCAACAGTGCGCGCTTCTGCACGACCTGTGGTCACCGCTTTGCCACTGATGAGATAGTGAATGCCCCCGTTCCGCCAGTCACCCCGGATGCCACGACTGAAACCGGGGCGAACGACGATCCCCTGATATCCGGCTGGCCGGCGCCCGCGCCCCCGGCAGCAGCGTCGCCCTGGGCTCCCCCCACAGGCGGCGCCGGCGGCTGGCCCGCCCCTCCCCCCGCAGCAAATGAACCAGACGACTCGACCGATGTCACCTGGGCCGACGTGGCAGCCACAGCGTTCGGTACACCACGCAAGGCGCCACCGGCCGCGATCCCTGAGAAGGAGGTGGTTGACGTCGTCGAGTTCGACGTGACCGATGACGGTGACCCTGATGCGGCGACATCTGCCACGCAAAACGACGATGCGCTTCGCCAGCGAGCCCGCGACCTCATGAGCGAACTCCGGGAGGTGATCGACAGACTGACTAACTCGTCGTCAACTGCCGGCGATGAACTTGCCAGCGACCTCCAGATTTCGCTGACGCGACCCGCTGCGCTCGAAGGCGAAGCCCTCGCTGCCCTGCGTGCCGCCGCCGAATCTGCCCAGGAGCGCCCGCGCGACCTGGATACCCTCACCGCCCTCACCGCGCAAGCAGACGCCATTCTGGCGCTCATCGTCGCGTACGAGCGTGCCTCGGCGGGTATCGAGCGCGCGATCGAGGACATCCGGCGTCAGGAGTCCACCAGGCTCAGTTGACCGGCGCGGCCTCACCCGAATCCGCATGCACCATCAATGACGAGACATCAACCGCCTCGAAGTCGCTGCCGCGAATACCGTCCTGCAATTCGTGCAGGTCGTCGTTATCCCAGCGGTCGTCGGGCGCGCCAGAAAGAAACCAGTTGCTGCCGTTGTCGGCCAGGATCATGCCGTAGGTCTTCAGCGCCCGCAGGATGATCTGGTTTGTGAGCGAAAAGGCAGAGATATCGACGCTCGCTTTCAGGCGGAAGCGCTGGCCCATTGACGGGACATCCAGGTCGCCGGTTGCCCCTGCCTGGTGCCGCGCCGGCCACACCTGGTCCCTTCTGGTGCGTGCCGCCGTGAAGCGCAGCGCGTGCTCGATGCCGCCCGCGGCAATCTCCTCATAGCGCACCAACCCCGGCAGAATGGGGAGGCCGGCAGCATCGGCCGATGTCCACCCGGCTGGCCGTAACGCATTGGAGCGCAGATCGAAGATCGCACCGGAATATGCGCGCCAGGAGCCGTTGGTCTGCTGCCAGGCGTCATACAGCTCGTAGAGCATGCAGGTCCCGTCCTGCACCACGATGACGTGGCGGTCACCGTTGCTGCACGAGCCGTTTTCCACGGGCGCGTCGGCCGGGATGGGGTATGGCCCAGGGTCACTTTCGTCCGCTGCACCGATGAAACTGACGCGTACCCCAGGTTGGCCCACGGGAACCCGTACCAACGGGATACCGAATGGCTTCCCCTCGTACAACCCGCTGCCAAAATCGGGGTGCAACCCTGCTGCAACGCCAATACTTGCGACATAGGCGTCAGAGCGCACATCGACCGGCTGGTCATCAACGCGCCGATTCCAGATGTTGTTGATCGGCTGGATCGGGCAACCGGCCGGCGTTTGTCCACACACCGAGCGGGTGCACCCGTTGCTGCACACCTGGCGCCCGCCACCCTTGCCGTTGTCCCCGCCCTTGCCGTGCTTCCGCCTTTTCTTCCGCTTGCGCCGCTTGTTTCTTGCGTCGACCTCGCTGGCGTCTAACCCGAAGGCTGCAGCGAGCGCCATGACCCCACCGGCCACAACCACCTGTCGCCTCCGAGGCGAACCGTCCGTGGTCGTCACCGCTGCGGCTCCAGTGCCGTCCGTTGCCATCTCGAACCTCCCGCACGTCGCAGACACAAACGCGAGGGCCCATCGAGCCCTCGCGTCTGCATCGTGCGCGTGAACGGCGCGGCTACACCAAGGCGGTGCGTACCGGGGCGCCGTGACAGTGCTTGTACTTCTTCCCACTGCCGCAGGGACACGGTTCGTTCGCCCCGACCTTGCGCGCCTTGCGCTGTACCGGGACGTTCCCGTTGCCACTCCCGTTGGCTTCCGGTTCGCCCGGTGCGGCCGGCGCCTGGTCCGACTCTTCGGTGACCTGCGTGCGCAGCGGCTGCTGGGCGACCGCCGGTTGCACCCGGAAGATGGTGTGAACGACATCGTGCTGGATATTGGCGAGCAACTGCTGGAAGAAGTCGTAGCCTTGCGTCTTGTAGACGACCAGCGGGTCCTTCTGGGCGTACGCCTGCAAGCCAACGCCCTCGCGCAACTCGTCCATCTCCGTCAGGTGGGCGACCCACAGCTTGTCGATCACGGTCAGCATGACGTGCCGCTCGACTCGCCGCATGATCTCGGCGCCGAAGCGCTCTTCCACCTGATCGTATCCCGTCTCGGCGTCCTCGATCAGGAAATCGACCAGATCATTGCGCTCGAATGACGCAATATCATCCTGCGTGACCTCAGACATCGGGACCAGGCCCGTGTATGCCTCGAAGATACGGTCGTCGTAGCGCTCCAGGTCCTTGCCGTCGCCCATATTGGCGTCGACAATCTTCTCGATCTCGCGCTCGACCATCTCCCAGACGCGTTCCTGGATATCCTCACCCTGCACGAGCCGCTTGCGATCCGAGTAGATCACCTCGCGGTGCATGTTCATGATGTCGTCGTACTGCACAACATGCTTGCGCAAATCGAAGTTGTGCCCTTCCACCTTGATCTGGGCGTTCTCGATCGACTTTGTAATCACGCCGTGTTCGATTGGCACGTCCTCTTCCATGCCCAGACGTTCCATCATCTTCGAGATGCGATCCGAACCGAACCGCTTCATCAGATCGTCTTCAAGGGAGACATAGAATTGGGATGATCCGGGGTCTCCTTGGCGGCCGGCGCGGCCACGCAACTGGTTGTCAATTCGGCGCGCCTCGTGCCGTTCCGTCCCGATGATGTGGAGGCCGCCAGCTTCCTTCACGCCAGGTCCAAGCTTGATGTCGGTGCCGCGCCCCGCCATGTTGGTGGCGATCGTCACGGCCTGGGCCTCGCCAGCCTGCGCCACGATGGCGGCTTCCCGCTCGTGCTGCTTGGCATTGAGCACCTGGTGTGGAATGCCCTGGCGCTTCAATTCCTCCGAGAGCCGTTCGGACGTCTCGATCGAGGTGGTGCCGACAAGCACCGGCCGTCCCTGCGCCCGCTTCTCCTTGATGTCGTTGATAACGGCGTTGAACTTGCCCCGCTCATTCTTGAATACGAGGTCGCCGTTGTCCTCACGCACCATTGGCATGTTGGTCGGAATCGGCACCACGTCCAGGGTGTAGATGCGCCGGAATTCTTCCGCTTCCGTCTTGGCCGTACCGGTCATGCCGGCCAGCTTCTGGTACATGCGGAAGTAGTTCTGGAAGGTGATTGTGGCCAGCGTCACGTTCTGGCGACGCACGCGCACGCCTTCCTTGGCCTCAATTGCCTGGTGCAGACCCTCGGAGTAGCGCCGCCCTTCCATCATGCGGCCCGTGAACTCGTCCACGATGATGACTTCGCCATCGCGGACGATGTAGTCCTTGTCCCGCATGAAGGTCACTTGCGCCTTGAGCGCCTGTTCCAGATAGTGAGTCAGCTCAATGTAGCGCTCGTCGTAAATGCTTTCGCCAGGCTGGAGTTGCATCAACTGCTCAACGCGGTCGATGCCCTCTTCCGAGAGCGCCACCGTGCGGTGCTTGAGGTCGACCTCGTAGTCGCGCTTTTCCTTGAGTTGCTTCACGATCTGCGCGAACTGGTAGTAGCGGTCGGTCGCCTGTTCGGCCTGGCCGGAGATGATCAGGGGCGTTCGCGCCTCGTCGATCAGGATGTTGTCCACCTCGTCGACGATGGCGTAGATCAGGTCGCGCTGCACCATGCGGTCGGCCGTCGGCACCATGTTGTCACGCAGGTAGTCGAACCCGAACTCATTGTTGGTGCCGTAGGTGATGTCTGCCGCGTACGCCTCGGCGCGGGTCACCGGGCGCAGGTGCACAAGCCGCTCGTCGTCCCCGGTCCAGTCGCGGTCGTAGATGAACGCGGACTCATGCTGAATACAGGCGACCGACAGGCCGAGCGCATCGTAGACCTGCCCCATCCACTGGGTGTCGCGCTTGGCCAGGTAGTCGTTGACGGTGACCACGTGCACGCCAAGCCCGGTAAGGGCGTTCAGCGCGACCGGGAGCGTGGCGGTCAGCGTCTTGCCTTCGCCTGTACGCATTTCCGCGATGCGACCGCTGTGCAACACGGCGCCGCCCAGCAACTGGACATCGAAGTGGCGCTGATTGAGCGTCCGCAACCCGGCCTCGCGTGTGGCCGCAAAGGACTCCGGCAGCAGATCGTCAAGCGTCTCACCGTCTTCGAGCCGATCGCGCAGCTCGTTCGTCAGTTCCCGCAATTGGAGATCGGTGAGCGACGACATGTACGGCTCATGCGCCGCTACCTGCTCGGGCACGTTCAGGAACGGTTTGAGGGACGCCTCGTTGGGGTCCCCGAAAATCTTTGTCAGGATCTTGCGCATGCGCTGGCCTCGATGGATGCCCCGGTCTGGGTGGGCAACGATTCAGACATTCTGCCAAGTATACGAGCGAGTCGGAACCCCGGTTCCGGCCGCCTTGTTTACCCCTTTGCCGGTGGCTGGTACGCCGCCATGCGGTCCAGCAGGTCATCCACATCCCGGCCAATCAGGATCAAGTCCAGGTGCGCCGGCGTCACGAATCCGTCGCTGGCAGACGCGTTGAGCATCGCCACCAGCGGTTCCCAGAACCCGATGACGTCCAGCAGCGCGCACGGTTTGCGATGCAGGCCGAGTTGCGCCCACGTTAGCGTTTCAAAGAACTCCTCGAGCGTGCCGAACCCACCCGGCAGCGTCAGGAAGCCATCCGCCAGGTTGGACATAAGGGCCTTGCGGCGGTGCATGCTGGTCACGACATGCGTGCGCGTCACGCCCGGATGCACAATCTCCCGGTCCAGCAAGGCGCGCGGCATGACGCCGATCACCTCACCCCCCTCGTTGATGGCGGCGTCCGCCAGGGCGCCCATCAGCCCGATGTTGCCCCCTCCGTAAACGAGGCGCCAACCCCGTCTGGCGACGGCTGCGCCAGTTGCCCGTGCAGCGTCCAGATACGCGGGATCATTGCCATTGCGCGACCCGCAAAATACACAGACCGAGTCCATAGGCATAGGAATGAACGGCCCTCCTGCCCAGGATGCTACCATCGGGCCATGGCCGGAACATCAACACCGTCTCCTGACATGCCCCAGAGTGACACGCCCTTCCCTGACCGCGTCTACGCGATTGTGGCTCGCATCCCGCACGGACGCGCCACGACGTACGGGGCGATCGCCCGCGCGCTCGGCAATCCACGCGGCGCTCGCGAGGTCGGCTGGGCGTTGAACGGTGTGCCGGAGGGCTCGCACCTCCCCTGTCATCGGGTCGTGGACCGCGAGGGCCGTCTCAGCGGCGGCTGGGCCTTCGGGCACCCGGAAATCATGGCGGGCCGGCTGGAGGACGAAGGTGTGCCGTTCCTGGAGCAGTACCGCGTCGATTTGTCGATCTGCTTCTGGGACCCGGCCGCCGATGACGATTCCCAGCAACTCGGGCTGTTCTAGCCGCTCATGCCAGGCTCACTGAACGCTCTTGGCATGCAATTGCGGCCCCCATCGTTCTGCGTGCCGCGCCGATGATTACCTCCCCCATGATCTCGAACATCACGGTTCGCACCTTGCCTGATGGTGAGGCCGGCATCCTGGAGGCGCGTGTCGACGCACCGGTTCGTGGAGGTACGAGCCAATCTGTCGCGTTGCGCGTCAGTGGTCACGTCCTCGCGGCGGCCCCGATCCAGCGCGTCGAAGCGGTGATTCATGGCCACATTCTGGCCTCTGGCGTCCCCAACAAGGCGACCCCGGACGTCGCCTTTCGCCATCCATCGCTGCCGTGGGCGGCGCAGTGCGGCTTCTCGCTGCTGGTCGATACCCTGATTTTGCACCGCACCTTTGAGTTCGCGCTGCGCATCGTCCTTGCGGACGGGACCATCGTCAATTTTGCATCCATCGCCGGGGTACGTCAGGCGCTGGTTCCCTTCGCTCCCCCCCGCCTGCAGCCGCTCATCGTCAACTCATTCGGGCGCACCGGTACCACGCTGCTCATGCGCATGTTGGCGGCGCACCCGCAGGTCATCGTGTACGATCGGCCCCCCTACGAAATTCGGGGCAGCAAGTACTGGTTGCACGCCCTGCGCGTCCTGGGCACGCCCACCGACGGACGAACCCAGATCGGTGCGGCCATGCAATTCCACGAGGACCCGCGCGCGGCTGGCGGCAACCCCTTCTACTCGTCCGAGTTCGCCGCGGCAGAGGAGGTTGAAGCCTGGTCTGGCTCAACCTACCTGGCGAACCTGGTCACGTTCTGTCAGCGCAGCATCGACGAGTGGTACCTGGCGACGGCCGCCGCGCAGAACCACCCCACCGCGCCGCTCGTCTTCTTCGCCGAGAAGCACTTTCCCGATCTCTTCCCGCGCCTGCTGCGTGACCTCTATCCCGGCGCCCGCGAGATCTTCCTGGTGCGGGACTTCCGCGACATGGTCGCCTCGATGCTCGCCTACAACGCAAAGAAGGGCTCTGGCGATTTCGGCCGCGACCGGGTTGAGAGCGACGAGGCGTGGCTTGAGTACCTGCGCCAGAACTTCGCCGTGTTGCACACCACCTGGCAGCAGCGCGATGAGCCCGACAGCCTGATCCGCTACGAAGACCTCGTGCGTGATCCGGATCCGGTCCTTGCCCGCCTCTTGCACCGTCTCGGCCTTGACGCCTCACCTGGAGTCGTTTCGGCACTTCTGGCCACCACCCAGGCGCCAGAACTCCAGGGCCACGGTTCTTCCCACTCCCCTGCCGCCTCGATTGGCCGCTGGCGTCGGGACCTCTCACCGGAGATGCAGGTAATCCTGAACCGCGTGTTCAGCGACCTTCTGGAGGCGTTTGGCTATGGAG
>DAOUDE010000092.1:0-12246 GCA_034431475.1 Thermomicrobiales bacterium
CCTCTTCCCGCCAGGCCTCGTCTGACAAGCGGCCGGTTATCGCCAGGGGCAGGAGGTCCGCGGCGAAGGCCGTCTCATGGATGCTGCCGCGCGGCAGGCCGGCGGCGTCCTCAGCAACGGCGACAACATGCGCCGGCCAGAGTCGTACCACGCCATCGAGATCGCAGAGGAGACCACCAACAAACCGCGGGCCATCCTGCACTGCTACCTCCTGGAGCAAAGCGTTCGCCACCTAGGGCCGAAAGGTGAAGAGCCGGAACAGGTCGGAGGGGGCGACGAATCGCTCCTCCACCCTGCGGAAGCCCGCGTCGCGGCCCAGTCGTCGCCACGAGGAAACCGTCTCCGGGTAGTCCGCTTCATGCACATGGCCCGTGATGACATCCCACTCCTCGTCGGAGTAGGCAGTCCAGAGTGGCTTCTGGTCGTCCCAGCGCCGTAACCAGGCGTCCCGTATCTCACCTTCCGGGCTGGTGTTTTCGTAGAGTACAAAGAGACCATCGTCTGGCAGGAGGTTACGGATCACACGCATCACCCCCAGCTTCTCGGGGGTAGTCATGTGGTGCAGCCCGAGACCGATCCAGATCACATCAACGGGCGCTGTCCATGTCGGCAACCGCTCGACGAGGTCACCTTGCTCCAGCGTAATCGGACAAGGTAATACCGCCAGCGTCTGCCGCGCCAGGTCGAGGGCGGCTGCGGAGAGATCGAGGCCATAGTAGTGGTCGATTTCGGTTCCTCGCAGGCCATCCAGCGACGGGGTTGCATCCCCGCAGGCGACATCAAGAAAGCTGAAGGGCCGAGACATCTCCTCCCGCAGAATCTGGCGCAAGCACGCATAGGCCTCTCGGTGGAAGAGATAGTTCTCATCAAGCACGATGCGATAAATGCGCCAGGCTTGTTGAAACATGGCCTGTGCTGATTCCTGCGCACGGTCGCGTGGGAGCGGACCAGATATCTGCTCTGCCATTGTGGCCTCTGGGCCGTTGCGGTACTACGGGCCGGCAGCCGCCGTACCCGCAACGTGCTGCACCACGGGGACCGGCAACGGCGAAATCAGAATGCACCATGGGCAGCAGCGACGACATCGTCAACGCTACTCTAGCAATGGATGAACAGAAGGCAAGCGGTGTGTTGCCGCAGCGCGGGCTCGCCGCGTGACCGCGCTCCGCCCACCAGAAGGCCAAGCTCCAGGCGGTTCGGAGAACAAACGGGGAGTCCGGCCCGATGTACGCCGGAGCACTCGCGTGTGCGGGCGCCGCGGCGTGTAGTGCCTGACCGTCCCTACTCCGCAATGGGCGTCAGCACGAAGACCGGGATTTCGCGGGTCGTCTTCTGCTGGTAGTCGGCGTAATCCGGGTAGGCGGCCACGGCGCGCTCCCACCAGGTGGCCTTTTCGTCGCCAGTGACTTCGCGGGCGATGTAGTCCTTCTTCACCGTGCCGTCCTGTAGTTCCACGTGCGGGTGCTTCTTCAGGTTGTAGTACCAGACCGGGTTCTTCGGCGCGCCGCCGAGCGAGGCCACCGCCGCGTACTCGCCGTTGTGTTCCACACGCATCAGCGGGGTCTTGCGCAGCTTGCCGCTCTGGGCGCCGATGGAGGTGACCACGATGATCGGCATGCCGCGCAGCTCGTTGGCGGCAGTGCCGTTGGCTTCCTCGAACTTCTCGGCCTGCTCGCGCGCCCAGTCCGAGGTGCTGGGCTCATAGGTTCCGGTGAGGGGCATGGGAAGCATTCTCCTGGTGTGAAATAACCGAAGCGTGGCCAGGCCGTTTGGCTGCCTGTTCCACCCATTCGTGCAAGGATACGGCGACAGCAGGGGCAGGTCGATGGCGTTATGGCCGCTCCGCACGCACCTCCGCCACGCGCTCCTGCACGGCGGGCGCGATCTCCTCGATGAACATGCGCAGGCGCGGCGCGGTGGGCACGCCCCAGAGGATGAAGGTGGAGAAGCCGACGTCCGTGGCCAGGTGCGTCAGCACGTTCACCCAGTGATCGCGCGGGCCGACGATCTGTTGATCCTCGTCGCTCAGCCCGGCCTCGGTGATCGGGGAGACATCGCCGCCGATGTTGTAGATGCGGCGGATGGCGGAAGGGTCGCGGCCGGCGGCGCGGGCCGCCTCGTCAATGATCGCGTTCGACTTCACCGCCTGCGCCGGCGGCACATAGGACATGGAGGGCACCCAGCCGTCCGCCAGTTCCCCGGTCAGCTTCAGCGCGCGGGGGCCAATTACGCCGAGCCAGAGCTGCATCTCGTGCGCGGGTACCGGCCCGGGGCGCACGCCCACCGTCTCGTAGTGATCCCCGTGGAAGCGGAACGCCTGCCCGGCCCAGGCGGCGCGGATGATCTGTACCCCCTCGCGCAGCGCTCCAACCGCCTCCCCCGGCGTGCGCACCGGGCCGCCCATGGCGCGGATGGCGTCCCAGAACGCGCCCGCGCCGAGGCCCAGCTCGAAGCGGCCCCCACTGAGTTGATCGAGCGTGGCCGCCTCCTGCGCCAGCATCAGGGGCGAGCGCAGCGGCAGGTTGGCAACATCCGGGAAGACGCGGATCTTCTCGGTCGCCCCGAGCACGTAGCCCGCCAGCGCCATGGCATCGAAGTGCCGCGACTGGTACGGGTGATCCTGGATGCCGATCAGGTCGTAGCCGAGATCATCCAGGATGTGCGCCACCTCGATGGTGCGCGCCGGGTCGCTGGACGAGGGGTCGAGGAAGAAGCCGAATTGCAGATCGTGGCCGTAGTCAGGCACGGGGGCATCCCATCAGTACGCCAGCGGTGGCTGGCAAAAGTCACTGGAGCCATGATATATTCATGCGCATACATATTGCAACGCGGGGTTGAAACTACCCCGTCGTTGGCCAGCACATCGACGAGGAAAACGACGTGTCCGTCATTACCCCGGCCGAGCCCCAGATCAGCGCGCCACGCACCGGCATGTTTCGGGAGCTGCTCACCATCCACGCCATGCTGCGGCGCGATCTCAGCCTCGTGCGCCGCCTGGCCGACGAGGTGCGCTTTGGCCTCGCCCCCGAGGACATCGTCACCCAGGTGCGCGAGCTGGAGACGAACAGCCCGCTCTGGCGCCTCAAGTTCGGCTGCATGCATTACTGTCGCTTTGTGCATCAGCACCACACCATCGAGGATGCCGCCATGTTCCCCATGGTGCGCAGGCAGGATCCCTCCCTGAACCCGGTCGTGGACCGCCTGGAAGAGGATCACCTGATCGTCCACCACATCACGGAGCGCATCGTGGCCGCTGCCGACCTGGTGGCGGCGGACCCGAACGAGGCACACCGGGCGGAGGTGGTGCAAGGGTTGCTCGATCTGGAGGAGCACCTGCTCTCCCACCTGGCGTTCGAGGAGCAGACCCTCGGCCCGCTCCTGAGCACCTGGGATACCTGGCCGCAGGAGTGATGGACGTGGCCGAGCATCACGCTGCCACCACAACCTGTGTCAATGCGTGGCATCTGCTGCGGGCGGCCCACGCGCGGGTGGAGCAGGAGCTGGCGGGTGCGCTGGCGCGCACCTGTGGCTTGAGCGTGACCGAGTTCGATTCCCTCTTCTACCTGCACCTGCACGCCGCCGAAGAGCCCCGTATCGGCGCGTTGCAGGGCGCGGTTGCCCTCAGCCAACCTGCCCTCAGCCGCCTCGTGGCGCGCCTGGAGCAGCGGGGTCTGCTCTGCCGCGAGCCAGCCCCCGGGGATGCCCGGGCCGCCACGCTGCGCCTCACCGCCTTGGGCGAGACGCTGCTGACGCAGGCGGCAACCGTTCACGCCGCCGTGGTGCATGAGGTCTTTGCCAGCCGTTTCACCCCGGCGGAACAGGCCGCCCTGCTCCAGATTCTGGGCCGGATCGCGCACTGACCCGCCCGTTGCTTCGGGCCTGGCGCGCCGAAACGCGGCAAGTGGGGCGGCGCGCGGTATGGCATCGTTCACTACGCTCGCGCTGGCATGGCGTGCTCCCCGGCGCGGTAGACTCGGGGCCGGTGACGTTTCATGCGTTGCGGCTGATCATCCCCCCGCGCGCCCGCCTGGCCATGTATCGGTGCAGCGCAGGGTGACTGGTCCATGGCGGCAACCCCCCGGCAACGGCACGCGCGAGGCCAGGCGGCCCTGCGCGTGGCCATCTGCGGCGCAGGCATCGGTGGCCCCACCCTTGCCTACTGGCTTCAGCGTGGCGGACACCAGCCGACGCTGATCGAGAAAGCACCCCACCTGCGGCAGGGCGGCTACCTCATCGACTTCTGGGGCGTCGGCTACGAGGTCGCACAGCGTATGGGGCTGGCAGCCACCCTGCAGGAGATCGGCTACCAGGTGCGGCAGGTCCGCCTGGTCGACCGTCAGGGCCACACCGCCGCCGGCTTTTCGGCCACGGAGTTTCGCCGCCTGGCCCAGGGGCGCTACGTCAGCCTGGCGCGCGGCGACCTGGCCGCCGCAATTTACGGCGCCATCGTGCCCCGGGTGGAAACGATCTTCGATGCCAGTGTGACGGCCGTCGCGGAGAACGAGCACGGCGTACACGTCTCGTTTTCGCGGGGCGCCCCTCGCGAGTTCGATCTGCTGATCGGCGCGGATGGCCTGCATTCGACGGTGCGCGAGGTGGTGTTTGGCCCGCAAGCCCGGTTCGAGCGCGATCTCGGCTACATGGTCGCTGCGTGCGAGGTGACCGGCTACCGCCCGCGCGAGGAGCTGGTCTACGTCAGCTACACCGTGCCCGGCAAGCAGCTGGCGCGCTTTGCCCTGCGAGGCGACCGCACGCTCTTGTTGTTCATCTTCACCGCCGAGCATTTGCCCGGTCCCGTACCGCACACGCTGGCGGAGCGCAAGCTGGCCTTGCGGCGCGTCTTTGGCGAGGCCGGCTGGGAGTGTGCGCGCATCCTGGACGCGGTCGATGGCGTCCCGGAGATCTACTTTGATCGCGTCAGCCAGATCCGGATGCCCACCTGGTCGCAAGGGCGCGTCATGCTACTGGGCGATGCGGCGGCCTGTGTCTCGCTGCTCGCCGGCGAGGGCACCGGCCTGGCCATGACCGAGGCCTACGTGCTGGCCAGCGAGTTGCACCGTGCGCAGGGTGATTACCAGGAGGCGTTCCGCCGGCACGAGCAGCAGTTGCGCCCGTTTGTCACGGGCAAGCAGGAGGCGGCGGGGCGCTTCGCCGCCTCATTTGTGCCCCGCACGCGCTTTGCCATCTGGCGGCGCAACCAGGCGACGAAGCTGCTGGCCATTCCGCCGCTGGCGAACCTCGTGTTCACGCGCAGTTTCCGCGACGACTTCACCCTGCCGAACACCGGCCTGTAAACGCGCCATGCCTGCCTGGCTTGGCCCTGGTTGACGCGCGATCCTGCTCCCGGGATAATCCTGACCAATTCAGTCGGATATAGGCAAGGGGCATCCTTGACAGAGGGATCGCGGCGGCCAGGGGTGATGGGAGGGCGGCAGGTGTTGGCCTCGGCAGTGGCACTGGCTGGCGCAGTTTCGACCTCCCGCCTGGCGGCTGGCCAGGAGGCAACGCCCACCGGTGGTGAGTGGACCTTCACGGATGTACTGGGCAACACCGTGACGCTGCCGCAGTGGCCGCAGCGCATCGCGGCCGATATCAGTACAGCGGCTGCCCTCTGGGATTTCGGCGTCGAGGCGCAGACGGTGTTCGGCTGGACGGCGGTGAATCACTCCGATGGGGATCACGTCGCCTGGGGCAACATCGATCTCGATCTGGTCGAGATCGTCGGCGACGCCGAGGGCGCTGTCGAAGTCGAGGCGCTCCTCGCCCAGCAGCCGGACCTGATCGTGACCTGGATCTGGGACAAGGACAACCCGGCGAGTTCGCACGTCGCGATCCCGGAAGATCGGATCGAGCAGGTGGCTGGCATAGCGCCCATTGTCCTGCTGACCCAAGGCGATCCCAACGACATCGAACTGGGACGGATCGAAGCCTTCGCCGCATCGTTGGGCGCGGACCTGAACAGCCCGGAGATTGTGGCGCAGCGAGCGATCTACGACGCGAAAAAGGCGGAACTGGAGGCCCTGGCAGCGGAGAAGAGCGATCTGACGGTGCTCTTTGCCAGCTATGGCAGTGAGGATCGTATCTACGTTGCCGGGCCAGGCTATGTGGCCGATCTGGGGCAGGCACGCGATCTTGGCGTGAAGCTGGCCAATGATGGCTCACCGACCTCGACCACGTACTGGGAAGAGCTGAGCCTGGAACAGGCGCTGTACTACCCCAGCGATGTGATCTACATCGATCAGTACGGCGTCTGGACGACCCTGGAGGAGTTGCGGGCGGAACCAACGATCAGCCAGCACCCGGCGGTCAAGGCCGGGCAAACTGGCCCCTGGATGCGCGACCTTCCCGTGAATTACCAGGGCCTGACGGCCTTTCTAGAGTCGGTGCTGGGGCCGCTGCGCAGCCCCGGGAAGGTGAGCTAGCGCGGTATTCTCCCCCAGGTAGCAATCCACGGCAGGGCCGGAGTAGCCCTCATCCCAATCCCTCTCCCGCGCACCGGCTGACTGGGCAGGTCGGGAAGCATGCTGGCGATGCGGAGCCCTGCACCGGCGCTCAGGTCGACGAGAAGCCCCTCGCCCTGCGCACAGGGCGAGGGGTTGGGGTGAGGGTCACGCGGTCGCCGCCAGCGCTCCGCGCACCGGGAGAGGGGCTTTGTCACGCGCAGGGAGTGGCGCATGCTGGTCATCAAGCGCAAGGGTGAGCGGTTCACGGTGCGCGTGGCGGGGGTCTGCGTGCGCGACGACCACGTGCTCCTGCAAACGGAAGAGCAGATGGATTTCTGGGTGCTCCCCGGTGGCCGCTGCGAACTGGGCGAGTGCACCGCTGACACGGTGCAGCGGGAGATGCGGGAAGAGACGGGGCTGGAGGTCGCGGTCGGGAACCTGCTCTGGGTGATGGAGAACTTCTTCACCTATGAGGACAAGGCGTTTCACGAGATCGCGTTCTACTACCAGATGACGCTGCCGGAAACCGTGCCCTCTCCCCACGCCCAGCCGGAGTTCACCGGCGCGGAAGGGGAAAAGGTGCTCCTCTTCCGCTGGTTTCCCCTGGCCGAGGTGGAAGGCTTGCGTCTCTTCCCGGCCTATTTCCGGCAGGCCCTGCGCGAGTTACCCACATCCCCGGTGCATGTTGTCCACCACGATGTGGATGAGTGAGAGCCGGGCAGGACCATTGGGGTGATGCGCGGCCTGCCGCCGGTCAGACCGGGCCGAGCGGCTGATGGGGCGGTGGCGGCAGTTCCACCAGGATGCGGTCGCCGGGGCGCACGTCACCGCCAGCCAGGACGATGCCCATGATGCCCGCCTTGCGGATGAGGTTCCCCTCGGCGTCACGGTCCAGGGTGGCCGCCATCAGGCCCTGCTGCAGGCCATCCAGTTGGGAACAGGGATTGCGCAACCCGGTGATCTCCACGACGGCGTCCGCACCCAGCCGCAGCTTCGCCCCCACGGGGAGCCCCAGCAGATCGACGCCGCGCGTGGTGATGTTCTCGCCCATCTGGCCGGGTGTAATGTCGAAGCCGTTCTCGCGCAGCTCATCGTGCAGCTCGGCGTGCATCAGGTGAACCTGGCGCAGGTTCGGCTGGGAAGGATCACGCGCCACGCGCGAGCGGTGCTTGACGCAGGTGCCAAGGTGAGCATCGCCTTCCACACCTAGCCCGGCCAGCAGCGTGATGCGTCCATTGTTCGGCTTGCTCATGGTGTGGGTGCCGCTGCGGCTCACGGCGGTGACCTGACCCTGACCTGGCATGACGGGACCCTCGAGCGTGACGACGGACTCCTGGACGCGAAGTGAGGCTCGCTGCCTCAAGGCCAGCAAGCAGCTCGGCGCGATTCGCCGCTTCCCTATCATAATCATTTGCGGCGGCTGGCATGCGGCGCATGATCCCAGGACCCAGGCGGCCGCAGCCAGGTTCCGGCATTCCAGATACACCCGCACCAGGCACTGGTATCTTATAGACGGAGATCGTCGGCGCCTACCCACGAACTTCGCCCTCCCTGGCCATGCCTCCAGTGCCTGGAGCGTGTATGACCTCACCGCTGAGCGCAGCACCACAACACCGCCTGGCTGATGTGCCACTTCTTGCCGGTCTCCCGGCCCCGGCGCTGGATGAACTGGCCCGGGCATCGCGCGTGCGGCGGTACGCGACTGGCCAGGTGCTGTGGAACGAGGGTGATCCCGGCGAGGCGCTCCTCGTGCTGGAGAGCGGTCAGCTTCGGGTCTCGCGCTTTTCCGGCTCCGGCGTCGAGATCGTGCTCTCGGTCGTGGATGCCCCGGCGGCGATTGGGGAACTGGCGCTGATCGACGGCGCGCCGCGCGATGCGTCGGTCATCGCACAACAGCCGGTGACGGTCCGCTTCGTGCCCCGTTCGACCTTCCACGATCTCCTGCGCCGCGAGCCGGCCGTCGTCGATGGCCTCCTGCGCAGCCTGGTCACCATGGTCCGGGCAGGCAACGCCCGGCACGCCATTACCGTGGGCCTCGATGTGCCAGGGCGACTGGCCGCCTGGCTGCTGGCCCGGGCCGCCGAGCGCCCGGCCAACTCCAGGGGGTCTCGCGAGATCACCATCGGGCGCAGCCAGGGGCAACTGGCGGCAGAACTCGGCACCACGCGCTCGACCCTGAACCGCGCGCTGATCGGGTTCGAGTCCATGGGTTACCTGGCTCGGCGGGGCGACCGCATCGTCATCCGCAACGCGCAGGCGCTGGCGGCACACGCGGAGGCGTTCGATGCGGACCTCTAGCGCCGAAAGCCCCTCTCCCGCGCACCGGGAAAGGGGTTGGGGTGAGGGCAATCGCGCCGCGCCGCGCCTGTGCCCATTGTCCCTCCCTCTGCCAGCCGGTGCGCGAGAGCGGGGTTGGGGTGCGGGCCATTCGTCGGCCCTGACGCGCCATGGCTGATCCTCCCTCGGGGCGCGTGGCCTTCCTCTTCACCGACCTGGAGGGAAGCACCGCGTACTGGGAACGGCGCCCGGAAAGCATGCCCGCTGTCTACGAGCGGCACGATGCCATTCTGCGGGCCGCCATCACCGCGCAGGGTGGAGTCGTCTACAAGATCATCGGCGATGCCTTCCAGGCGGCCTTTCCGTACACGGAGGGGGCGGTACGCGCCGCCGTCGCGGCGCAGCGGCAGCTCCTCGGCGAGCCGTGGCCGATCACGCCCGCGCCGCGCGTGCGGATGGCCCTCCATGTCTGCGAGGTTGCGCCCGAGCCGGATGGTGATTACCGCACGCCCGGGCTGAACCGCCTGGGCCGGTTGCTCTCTGCGGCAGACGGCGGGCAAATCCTCGCGTCGGATGCCCTGGCGAATGACCTCGCACCCCGGTTGCCGCCCGAGGTGCGCCTGGATGATCTCGGCGAGCATCGCTTCCGCGACCTCAGTGCCCAACGCGTGTTCCAGGTTCTGGCGCCGGGCCTGCCTGGCGAGCGGGCGCGCCTGCGCGGTCTTGCGCCGCACCGGGATAACCTGCCGCAGGACCTGACGGCCTTCGTGGGGCGGTCGGTGGAGCTTGCCCAGATTCAGGCGTTGCTGGGCGACCCGGCAGTGCGCATCCTCACCCTGCATGGCCCCGGCGGCATTGGCAAGACCCGGCTGGCCCTGGCGGCTGCCGCCGCCATGGTTGACCGCTTTGCCGATGGCGCGTGGTTTGTGCCGCTCGCGGCGCTGACCGACCCGGACCTCGTTCCGGAGGCAATGGCGCAGGTCTTTGGGGTACGCGCTTCCATCGACCAGTCGACGCTCGACGCGGTGGCCGAGCACCTGGCGGAGCGGGAGGCGCTGCTGGTCCTCGATAACCTCGAGCAGGTTCTCGGGGCGGGCACGGCGGTGGCAACGCTCGCCGCTGCCTGCCGGCGGCTCACGATCCTGACCACCAGCCGGACGCCGCTGGGTATCCGGGGCGAGCAGGTCTTCCCGGCGCCGCCGCTCTCCCTGTCCTGGCCAGATCGCCCGGCCGGCCAGCCAGACCTGCAGCAGCTTGCCGCCAATGATGCGGTCCAGCTCTTCGCGGACCGGGCCAGCCTGGTGCGGCCGGGGTTCACCTTGGGTGCGGAGAACATCGAAGACATCGCCGCCATCTGTCGCCGCCTGGATGGCCTGCCGCTTGCCATCGAACTGGCGGCGGCCCGCACCCGGCTGCTGCGTCCCGCCCAGCTCCTGGCGCGGCTCGACCAGCGGCTGCCGCTGCTCACCGGCGGCCCGCGCGATGCTCCGGTGCGGCAGCAGACGCTGCGTGCGGCGATTGACTGGAGCTACGACCTGCTCGATCCGCCCGAACAGGCGTTGTTCACCCGGCTTGCCGTGTTTCGAGGCGGGGCCGCGCTGGAGGCCATCGAGGCCATCTGCCCGGACGACGCTGCGCCCGCTCCTGACTTCGCTGCCCTCCTGGAGCGCGTGGAATCCCTCGCCCGGCAGAGCCTGCTCGTGCTCGACGAGGGCTCGCTGCTGCCCCGCGTGCGGCTCCTGGACACCATTCGCGAGTACGCACTGGAGCGGCTTGAGCAAGGTTGCGAGCGGGATGTGCTCGCCGCCCGCCACGCAGGCCATTTCCTGGACCTGGCGGAGCGCGCGCACTCGGGGTTGGCTGGCGCGGAGCAGGCGGACTGGCTGGATACCCTGGCCAGCGAGCACGACAACCTGCGCGCCGCACTGGACTCCCTCATGGCGCGTGGCGCGCAGGTTGACGCGGTGCGGCTGGCCGGCGCGCTCTGGCAATTCTGGTGGATACGCGGCCACCTCACGGAGGGTCGCGAGCGCCTGCGCGTGGTCCTGGCGCTAGCAGACCGCGCGGCGACCCCACCGGCGTTGCTGGCCCGCGCCGTGGATGGTGCTGGCGCGCTCGCAGAAGCCCAGGGCGATATCGCGCACGCCGCCCGCTGCCACGAGGAGGCGCTGTCCCTGTGGCAGCGCGCCGGAGACCCCATTGGCCAGGCGCGGTCCCGCGAGAACCTCGGCTTGATCGAGTTGCATGACAGGGGTAACGCGGCCGCTGCCAGGGAGCACTTTGCCGGTGCGCTGACCCTGTATGAGGGGCAGCACGATCAACCCGGCGTGGTCTCCGCACTCAGGAATCTGGGAGACGCTGCGCTCTCGGAGGAGCAGTTCCTGGCAGCGGCGGCCCTCTATGAGCGCGCGCTGGGGATTGCCCGCCAGTTGGGGCGGACGCGGGATATCGCGGCCATCGTCATGAGCCTGGGCGCGCTCGCGTTCTTCCAGGCCGATGCCGCGCGGGCAGCGCGGCTCTACGAGGAGTGCCTGGTCCACTGGCGGGAGCTTGGTGACCTGCCGGGCACCGCGCTGGCGCTCGGCAACCTGGGCGAGGCCTTTGACCACCTGGGGGATTTCGCCCGCGCGGAGCCGCTGTACGCCGAATGCCTGGAGATCTCGCGGCAGGTGGGGGACCGGCAAGGCATCGCCTTCGCCCTGTCCCACCTGGCGCGTTTGCTGCGCCAGCGTGGGGAGAACGCCCAGGCTGTGCCCCTCTTCAGCCAGAGTGCACGCATCAGCCAGGAAATCGGCGACGACGCGCGCCTGGCGGAGGCGCTCGAAGGGTTGGGCGGGGTCATGGTCGAACTCGGGGCGGGGCCAGATGCGGCGCGCCTCCTCGGGCTGGCCAGATCCATCCGCCAGCAGAGCGCCTCACCGCGCCTGAGCGTGCATCAGCCGGGGTACGAGCAGGACATGGCCACGATCGAGGCCGCTGTGGGGGCAGACCGCCTCACGGCGCTCATCACTGAGGGCGCGGCGATGGCGCAGGAGGACCTGCTCGCGCGCCTCGGGGGTCCGGAGAGCGGCCCGAGTACCCGTTGGGACACCCGGGCCGCTCCCGACGACAGCCAGCCGCAGCGCTAACCGGGCCGCCGCGTGCGCGCCAGGCGGGCGGTGCTTACCAGCGTGCAGACGCCGCCGATGCACTCCTCATTGAGCTTGAGGCAGCACGCGCCGTTGCACGGTCGGCAGCAAATCGTTTCCGCGAAAATATCGTCAGTAAGACTCGGCTGGCACGTTTCATCCGGATAGCAGCATTGGTCGGGGTAGGGCGGCTTCGTGCTGATGCAGAGTTTGTCGGCTGGGCAGCAGGCGAACCCGAGCGGCTCGACCGAAACATCGTCAACCGCGGACGCGAAGCAGGAATCCGGGCTGCAACAGCCCTTGTCACAACGCTTGCTGGGTTTGCACCGCTTCTTCTTCCGCTTGTTCCGGCGCTTCCCGCTGGCGGCCTGGCTGGAGCCAGTGACGGCAGCCAGCAG
>DAOUDE010000093.1:0-53486 GCA_034431475.1 Thermomicrobiales bacterium
GCGAACTGCAGCGCCTCCGCGTAGGCTGCCGCCGACCGGGGCAGGTCACGGGCCTGCAACGCGGACCAGGCCTGCGAGGCCAGTGCTGGCGGCATATGCCCAATATCCTGCATGGTGAGCCAGATATCGCCGGCGGCGCGGTGTAGTTCCATCGACTGCGCGAATTCGCCGATCATGCCCATGGCCACCCCGAGCAGATTGGTGGTGGCGGCCTGCTCCCAGTCGTCATCCAGCGCCGCCGCGATCTCCCGCGCCTCGTGCAGGAGCGAGATGGCGAGGTTCGCTTCTCCACGGTCAATGGCGCTGCTGCCCAGGCCGCGCAGCATGCTGCCGGCGCGGCGCTGGTTGCCGAGTTCCCGGTACAGCGCCAGCGCGCGCTCGAAGTACTCGCGGGCCAATGTCTGATCGCTCTGCCAGTCGGCCACATCGCCGGCGGTGGCCAGCACCAGCGCCAGTTCGGCGGGGTAGCCCGCAGAGTCGGGGGCGTCGATCAGCGAGCGCAGGCGTACCCGGGCCTCCTCCAGGTAGGGCGCAGCGCTCCAGAACCAGCCCATATCGCCCATCAGGCGCATGGCGTCCCCGGTGCGCCCCTGGGCCATGAGCCAGTCGGTGGCGGCGCGGATATTCGCGAGGTCGGTGGTCAGCACGTTCACCCAGTAGACCTGGTGCGGCCCGGCCAGGTGCGGCCCGGCCTCGGCGGCCAGCGCAAGATAGCGTGCGGCGTGGGCTGCGCGCGTGGCGGGTTCCTCGTCGTGCGCGGCCAGCGCCTGCAGCCCGAACTCGCGGATCGTCTCCAGCATCACCAGGCGGGGGTGGCCACCGGGCCCGGCCGTGCGCTGGAGGACCGCCTGATCGACCAGGCGCTGCGCCATCGCCAGCGACTCGGCGCTTGCCAGGCCCAGTACCGCCTCGGCGGCCGGGATATCGCAGCCCCCGGTGAAGACCGCCAGCCGCCGGAACGCCGCCTGTTCTGCTGGCGTCAGGTGGTCGTAGCTCCAGGCAATGGCGTCGTGCATGGTGCGCAGGCGGCCCGGTTGATCACGCGGGCCGCCGCTCAGCATGGGCAGCCGAGGATTCAGGCGTTGCAGCAGGGCAGACGGCGAAAGAAACGCCGTGCGCGCCGCCGCCAGCTCGATGGCGAGGGGTAGGCCGTCGGCGCGCTGGCAGATGGCGGCCACGGCGGCGGCATTGGCGGGGGTCAGCGTGAACCCGGAGCCGGCGGCCTCGGCGCGGTCGGCAAACAGGCGGACGGCATCGTTGCTGGCCAGCTCTGCCAGCGCTTCCGCCGTCAGCACATCCTGTCCGGTCGGCTCGGGCACCGCGAGCGGAGGAACGGGGAAATGGTGTTCCCCGGTCAGGTGCAGCGGGGCGCGGCTGGTCACCAGGAGCGTGAGGGCCGGGCAGGTGCGCAGCAACTCCGCCAGCGCAAGCGCCGCATCCAGGATCTGCTCGAAGTTGTCGAGCACGAGCAGCATCGTGCGCTCGCGCAGGAAATGCTGCAGCCGCTCCAGGGGGTCCAGATCTTCGCCGCTGCGGATATGCAGCGCCTGCGCGATGGTGGCCGGGACCAGGGATACATCGCTGATCGCAGCCAGGGGGACGAAGGCCACGCCGTCCGGGTAGCGGGGCTGCAGGTCTGCCGCCGCCCGCAGGGCCAGGCGCGTCTTGCCGACCCCGCCCGGGCCGGTCAGGGTGACGAGGCGCACATCGTCGCGCGCCAGCAGGCTGCGCAGGGCGGCGCGCTCCTGCGCCCGGCCGATGAAGCGGGTGAGTTCGGCGGGCAGCTCCAGCGCCGTGCGTTCGGGAACGGGAAACGGCACGAGGGTCAGGGGCGGTGCGGCAGGCTCCGTGGGCGCATCGGCGAGGTCGCGCAGGTAGGCGGCCAGCGCGTCCGCGGTCACGACATCCCCGTGCTCACCGCGGGCGACAGGCAGCCGGCCATCCTGGATGGCGCGACGAAGCGCGTGCGCGCTGAGCCCGGTGCGCCGGGCGGCGTCCGGGATGCTCAGCAGCGACGTTGCCGGGAGCCTGGCTGGGTCAGCTTCCTGCACCGGGGCGTCTCCGTCGTGGCTGTGATCTACCGGGTGAAGCATGCACTCTACGTAACGTACCGGCAAGGATCGCCGGTGCGCTATGTGGCTGGAGTGTCACCTGCGCGACGTTCGGCAAGCAACGGCCCGATCACCTCGATCCGGTTGGTCTGGATGCCGTCAATGGGGAGGGCTAGCAGGGCGTCCAGTTGCTGCGGGGTGTCGACATCCGTGATGTACACCGGCACGCCCGCCTGGTGAGCGCGGGCCAGGATGAGGTGCGGCCAGCCGGGCAGGCGAGCCAGCTCGGCGTAGGGAATGCCGAGCGCCTGCTCCCGGCAGCCGTCGGGCAGCGACCCGGTCAGCAGCATCGCCTGGTAGTTGCCGAGGCAGGCGCGCACCTGGGCGCGGGTGACCAGGTAGGGCTGTACCTCCGGGGCGCGGGCCGCAATCTCCGCGTAACCGGGGCCCCAGTAGCTGAGCCGGGCCTGATCTGCGGGGGGCAGGGAGGCCAGGTAATCGCCCAGGAGCGTGCGGGTCGCGGCATCGCCATCCTTGTCGTCCAGGACAAAGTGGGCGTCCGGGAAGGCAGCCAGCACCTCGGGCAGCGACGGCATCAGGCCCACGCCTTGCCCGCGCAGGGGATAGGTGGCGCCGCTGTCCGCCGTGTAGCCGTAGCCGATATCCCATTGCTGCAGGTGCGCCAGCGTCTGCTGGTTCGTGACGCCCGTGCCGTCGGTACGGCAATCCACCCTCCAGTCATGGAAAACCACGAGTTGCCCGTCGGCGGTGCGGTGCAGGTCGATCTCCACCGCATCCGCACCGGCCGCAAACGCGGCCCTCATGGAGGGGAGGGTATTCTCCAGGTAGGTGTGGGTGGGTGGATCGATGATAGCGGCGGTGCAGGTTTCGTTGGTCAATCCGGTGAGGGGAAAGGTCTGGTGGACGCCGCGATGGGCGACCAGCGTGAAGCCTGGCGCGGGTGGGATGGGCCACGGAAACCACAGAGAGACCACGCCAGCACTGACGCCCAGGGCCAGGACGGCGGCGGCAACGCGCAGGCGGTGACGCGTACGCAGGTTACGAGCGGCGGGATTCTCCGGCAGGGGGTGCGACACCCGTTGATCGTCGCTCACGGCTCACCCCCGTGGCAAGCCAGATCAGGCTGACCACGGCCAGAACCAGTAGTACGTGTTCCATTCACCTACCCGATCCCGGCAACCAGGGATCGCACGGACCCACAGCAGCGAAATCTGGACGTTCATCCAGCGTTCGGCGGGGTCTGCTGCCGGTCCGCGCGATCCCTGGTTCCCGTTTCCCTTCCCGAGGTCCATTGTGCCGAGTCATGGGCATTCAGGCGAGACACTATTCGTCCCAAAAACGGCCAGTGAGTTCGGCGCAGTCGCTCGGCGAGCGGGGCTGCCAGGGTGCTGGCGCGGGCGCGGCCCGCTGCGCCAGGGGTGGTGACGGCGTGTGCACGCGCGACCGGTCGGTGGCGCCCGCCGGGGAATCCGGCCTGCCAGTGAGTCTGGGCGCGTGGGATCATCGCCAGATGCAATCCCACCTCCACACCTGGTCAAGACGGCGGAGCGTGGGTGCGGGGCGCTACAGCGCCAGCGCGAGCTGCTGCGTCGTGAGCGCCGGGGCGGCCGGGCGCGGCCGGGGCGGGCGTTCCGGCGCGAAGCCAGCCGCGCGGCGGGCCTGCGCCACCTGGCGCTCCAGCCAGGCCTGGTACTGCGGCGAGGTGTTGGCGCCGGGGAAGCCCTGGGCGTAGCGGGCCAGCAGGTCTGGCCGGTAGTCCGCCAACCACGCGAGAAAGTGCTCCTTCACCAGCGGCGCGAGGCGAAGCGGGCTGGCCCAGAGCCAGGATGCGCCGTGCGCGTGCGCGGCCTCGGCGATGCCGGCCAGCGCGGCCGGGCTATCGGTGAGGCCCGGCACGACCGGAGCGAGGAAGACCCCGCAGGGCACCCCGGCCGCGACGAGGCGGCGCATGATCTCCAACCGCTGGCGCGGGGGCGGTGTGCCCGGCTCCAGCGCGCGCCAGATCTCGGGGTCAAGGGTCGTGATGGTGAAGCTGACGCGGGCTCCGGCCACGGCCTGCAGGTACGCGAGTATTTCACGATCGCGCCACACCAGCGTGGATTTTGTGACAATGGACACGGGCGAGTGAACGTCGGCGAAAACCTGCAGAATCCCCGGCATGAGCCCAAACCGGCCTTCACCAGGCTGATAAGGATCCGTGGCCGTGCCGATGGCCACCTCCTCGCGCCGCCAGGAGCGCGCGGCCAGTTCGCGCCGCAGCACCTCGACCACATTGCTCTTCACGAAGATGCGCTGGGTGAAATCCAGGCCGGGATTGAGCCCCAGGTGCGCGTGCGTGGCGCGGGCATAGCAGTAGTGACAGCCGTGCGTGCAGCCGCGATACGGGTTCAGCGACCAGGCGAACGGCATGCCACGGACCCGATTGAGCGCCGACTTGCACGGGGTGGCCGTATACGACACGCGAGACATGCCGCAGTTTAGAACAGATGTACGTATGCGCGCAAGCGGTCGAGGGTCGCCGGAAGAGCGGCTCCGTGCGTGCGAACGGTGACATCGGGGCACACAGATTGCCGGGAGATGAAGTAACATACGCGGTGAGTTGCTACTCAGTTCTAGCGGCAGTTCACTGGGTCGCACGCTCGATCCCGGAGGCACAACGCAGCAGATCATCCAGCCGGGCGGCCCGCCGCTGGCCTGGAGCGAAGGTGCGGGCCGCCGGTCCACGACACCGGAGCGCGCGGCGAAAAATGGGCGGCAACGGAAAAGGCCGCACCCCCTTGACAGGGTGTCGGATGTACGCTATCGTAGGCGCATGAGGAGATACGCCGACGAAACAAAGGCCGTTGATCCATAACGGCTAATCATCAGTGAAACTCAGCTAACGCTGCTCGTAAGCGAAAGTGAAGCGAGGTAGGTCAAATATGACATGGGACACACGCGAACTCTTTGGATAGATTGCCGGATGAGGCGTTTGCCGCACCCGTTCCGCTGGAGGACCGAGATGACCTGGGACACCCCCGAAACCCGCTAACCCGCTGGCCGCACGCCGCACGAAAGGACCCTCTGCCGTGACCTGGGACGCCATCGCGTTCGGGTCCGCCACCTGGAAGTAACGACCCGATAAAAGGAGACCGCACCCATGACCTGGGATTCTGCGACCTGGAAGTAACCCGATTTCTTGAGCCACTGACTGACGACTGCAACGACTGGAGACCACCGATGACCTGGGACAGCGCAACCTGGAAGTAGCCCGAGTTCCTGACTGTTTGACCGCGAGCAACACCACCTGGAGCACACCAATGACCTGGGATTCCGCAACCTGGAAGTAACGCGATTTCGAAACCGTCACACCGCACAAACCTGCATGGAGCACATCAATGACCTGGGACACCGTGATTTTCGATTCCGCAACCTGGAAGTAACTGACCGTCAACGCATCACAAGGGAGACCACGACCATGACCTGGGACAGCGCAACCTGGAAGTAACCCGGCCTTCGGATTTGGCGAGACAGCAGCAGGAGCACGAGATGACCTGGGATTCCGCAACCTGGAAGTAACCCCAATCACCTGAGCGTTTGGTTCACCACATAAGGCGCCTGGGAATGAACGGCAAGACCCCCAACATCGAGTCCTCAGGCCGGGTAATCAGGTAAGCATCAACCGCGAGGCGTAACCTCTGGATCCGGGAATGGACGACCCGGATGGGCTTTGACATCGCAGGCATTCCATGCTCGCGTTTGCGCCGATATGGACCGATCTGGATCGGGCCCGATAACTGAACTCCTCCCTCCCTTTACTGTTTGTCAATGAAACGCTTATTTCCGACTCCTGGACTGGATCTGTTGTCCCCGCCACTGTCACCTGTTACATCTGAACCTGATTAGTACGTACTCTGGTATCTTGCGCATGCAATTTGGCGTGCAGGTCGTCATGCCCCATTCCTACTGGTAGATCGGCAGTCATGCAGCGCCTTGACGCGAGCAATGACCATCCCAGACGAACGCGTGGCACGTGGTCCGGCGGGTTCCTGCCGTGAGTGGCCTCCCGTTTCGGACGCGCCTGTACACCGTGCTCCTCGTGCTTGCCACCGCTGCGGCGTTGGTGGGCGCGTGGTTCGCCCTCGACTCCTCTATCGACCAGCACCGCCTGATCATTGCCGGCATCCTGCTGGTCATGATCCTGGCCGCGGAAATCCTCGATGTGTCTTTCCCCAGTTCCGTCATCACCTTCCATGTCTCCGTTTCGGCAGCCTTCTGCTTTGCCGCCGGCCTGACCGCCGGACCGGTGCTGGGCTGCCTGGTGGTGGCCCTGGCCCACACCATCGACGGGCTGATCGTGCGCCGCGAGGCGATCAAGATTGTCGTCAACGCCACCGGGCTGGGGCTCTCGACCCTGTTAAGTGGCCTGGTCTACTTCCGGATCGCTGATGCCGGAGTGAGCACCATTGGCAGCCTGCGGAATCTGCTGGCGGCGGCAGTGGCGGCCACGGTCTACACGCTGGTCAACACCGGGACGCTGGCGCTGATCGTGGCCCCGGTGATGGGCGTTGGCACCTTCCAGATGTGGCGCGCCAACTTCAGCGGCCTCTACGTGGAACTGCTGACGCTGGCGACGCTCGGCAGCGTCATTCCGGTGCTGGTCGCGGAGAACCCCTTTGCCATCATCCTGTTGATCGTGCCGCTGCTGATCGGGCCGCATCTGGCCTTCAAGGGGATTCGCCAGGCGCACATGGACGCCCGCATCACCATGGAAGGGCTCGCCAACGCGCTGGAGCGCCGCGATCCGTACACCTATCGGCATTCCATCCGGGTTACTGAATATTCCGGCATGATGCTGTCGCAGATGCCGCAGATTCCGAAGCCAGAGGCGGACGCCATTCTGGCGGCTGCGCACATTCACGACCTGGGCAAGGTCGGCTCCCGCGATAGCTCCCTGAAGAAGCCGGGGGAGCTCACGCCGGAGGAGCGCGCCGAGATCCAGCAGCACGCGGCGGTCGGTGCGGACATCGTCTCCCGCCTCGATGCGTACCGGCCGAGTGTGCCGATCATTCGCCACCACCACGAACGGTGGGATGGCTCCGGCTACCCGGACAACCTGGCCGGGGAGGCGATCCCGCTCGGCGCGCGCATCATCGCCGTGGCCGACGCGTTCGACGCCATGACCTCGGACCGGGTCTACCGCGCCGCCCTCTCCCCGGAGGTGGCCTTCTCCGAGCTGCGCAAGGGCGCTGGCGCGCAGTTCGATCCGCAACTGGTCGATCTCTTCCAGGCTGCCTGGATCGCGCAGCAGCGCGTGCAGCCCTTGCCGCTGGCGGGGGCGCCCCAGGATGCAGGCGGGGCGTTGCCGCGCGCGGCCGGCCTGCTGCTCCCGCGCTTGCAGCTCGTCCTGCGCCGGTTCCAGGCCTCGTCGTGACCGGGACTGGGGCAAGGGTCCTGCCCCTCACCCAGTGCGCGGCTGCAGGGCGAGGGGCTGGGGCAAGGGTTCCTCGCGGAAGATCCGGCCCGCTCGTTCATCCCTCCCCCTGCCAGCCGATGCGCGAGAGAGCGGAGCCGACCGCGCAACCGGGTGCTCGCCGGCGGCGCCTTCCGCCGGAGCGCGGCTCGATCTGGCATGGCACTGCCCGAAAGCGGGTGGCAATCGTGGTAGTCTCTGCAAATAGTTGAGTCACAGCCTGCTTACCGCGTGTATTTGCTGCCCAGTGGTGGTGGCGATGGCGGTAGGTGGTGCGTTCGAGGTATGCGTTGGCAAGCGCGTTCCTGGCCATGCGATATCTCCCCTTGCTGGAAAGCGTCAGCGATCCGGTCATCCTGACAGATGACGAGGGAGAGTCGATTGTGGGCAACACAGCGCTGGAGCGCCATCTCGGCTACAGCCCGGAAGATTGGCCCCAACTGAGCCTGCGGGACATCGTCATCGACGAAGATGTGCTGCGGGAGCTGTGTCGTGACAAGGACTGGGCGCAGCACTGGGCCGGGTCGGTGCTGGTGCGGGACCGCGCCGGGCGCGAGCAGCCGCTGCCGGGACGCGCCATGCTGCTGGGCCAGGGGGCCGACGCGGTCATCGCGCTCTTCCTGCGGCCAGACCAGGCGCCCGCCGCGCCCAGCGCGCCCACGCCCGGAGATCACGCGGCGGTGCAGGAGTTGCAAGCCGCGCGCGCCAGCGCCAATGTCGCCAGCCAGGCGCTGCGCGAGAGCGAAGCCCGCTTCCGGGGCGCCTTCGATGCCGCTTCCATCGGTATGGCGCTGATCGGGATGGAGGATACGTTCCTCCAGGTGAACCCGGCGCTCTGCGCGATGCTGGGCTACGACAACGACGAGATGCTGCGGCAGACGCTGCGCGCCGTCACGCTGCCCGATGACCAGGATCTGGACCTGGAGGACCGCCGGCGGCTGGTGACGGGTGAGATTTCCACCTACCAGATCGAACAACTCTTCAACCGTAAGCAGGGCGAAATCATTTGCATCCGCCTCACCATGTCACTGGTGCGCGGCAGCGCGGGCGAGCCACGCTACTTCGTGGCGCAGATGCAGGACATCACGCCGTTCAAGGCGGCGGGCTCGGCCCTGCGTGAGGCCGAGGCGCGCTACCGCACGCTGGTGGAGCAAACCCCGGCGGCGGTGTATGTGGACGAGGCGGACTTCCTGGGCGCTTGCCTCTATGTCAGCCCCCGCATTGAAGCGCTGGTGGGCCGGTCCCCGGAAGAATGGGTCGGGCAGGATGCCTGGTCACGCATGATCCACCCCGACGACCGGGCGTGGGTCATCGAGCGCGCGCGCGAGTCGAACGACAGCGGCGAGCCATTCTTCGCCGAATACCGCTTCGTCACCCCGGATGGGCGGGTAGTGTGGGTACACGACGAGGCCAGTCTGGTCCTGAACGAGGATGGCAGCCGCCAGTGCTGGCAGGGCCTGATGGTCGATATTACCGATCGCAAGCTGGCCGAGGAGGAACTGCGTCGGGCCAAGGAAGCGGCGGAAGAGGCGAGCCGGCTCAAGACCGCCTTCCTCTCGATGGCCACGCACGAACTGCGTACTCCGCTCACCATCATTTCCGGGTACGTCGAGTTGCTCTCGCAGAGTGGGCTGAAGCGCTTCAACGCCGAGGAGCGCGAGTATGTGGAGGTCGTGCAGGCGGGCACGCGCACCCTGACCATGCTGATCGACGATCTGCTCGATCTGGCGCGCATCGAGGCCGGCCGCATGCACCTGACGTTGCGCCCGGTCAACGTGGCGGACGTGCTGGAGCGGGTGCGCCGCATGGTGGCGGCGCAGGCGGCCGCGAAAAGCCTGGATATTGTCTTCGCGGTGGAAGACGGGCTGCCGCCGGCTGCTGCCGATGTCAATCGCCTGGTGCAGATTCTGCTGAACCTCGTGGGGAATGCCATCAAGTTCACGGAGCAGGGCGGCGTTGCGTGTACGGCCCATGCGCGGAACGGGGGCGTCGAGATCCGGGTGAAGGATTCGGGTATCGGGATCTCCCCCGAGGCGCTGGACCAGATTTTCGATGAGTTTCACCAGGGCGAGAGTGGCACCACACGGCGCTATGGCGGCACTGGCCTGGGGCTGGCGATCGCCCGCCGCCTGGTGGATATGCACGGCGGCCAAATTGACGTCGAGAGCGAGCCCGGCGTCGGGAGCACCTTCTCGGTCTGGCTGCCCGCCGCCGATGACACCCTGATGGCCGACGAACTGGCCGCCGCCTTTCCGCTCGCAGCGACCTTGCCGGGGCGTTAGACCTCGGGCGAACCCTCATCGCCAACCACGGTCTCGTCACCCTTCTCAGGCAGGGACAGCGTTCCCTGTCGCCCACTCCCGCGTGAGATCCTGAGCGAAGTCGCAGGTTCTCGTTCCCGACCACCGATGTCCGGGGTGTCATCCCCCGCCAGGTGTCATCCTGAGCTTGTCGAAGGATCGCGTTCACCATCAACCTGGTTCGCGGCGCCATCCACCCTCATGTGTCATCCTGAGCCCGCAGGCGAAGGATCTCGGCCCAGCCTCGCGCCTGAAGCGACCCCTCAGCCCAGCCGGTTCCTCTCCCGCTGCCCCCTCGCTGGTGGTTGGCGGAAGCACGAGCTCCTGCCGGTGTCAGGATGCTGCCTGAGGATGGGCGGATGCCTCCGACCTTGCGCGGTGGGAGACGAGATCCTTCGACTTCGCTGAGGATGACACCTGGAGGTGGACGATGACAACGCGTCTGGGCGGTAGGGAACAAGGTCCGGCGACGCGCCTTCGTACCGCCGCCCGTGCGCGTTGGCAGGGGCGAATCGCGGTCAACTCCCACCATACCCCCGCCTCCCCCTACCGGTGCGCAGGGAGCGGGGAGCCGAAACGCGCAGCCAAAACAGGGTTACTCCGGTGCGCGCACGTAGAGCGACAGGTGCGAGGCCTGTTCGCCGCCACTCAGCACGGTTTGCCGCGCAGCGGCGTACCCGCCATCTGCTTCCTCGCCGTACCCCGCGCCCGTGTTGGGATTGGGGTGGTAGTACGGGAAGAGGCAGGAGCAGATAAGCAGGCGCAGCGCGTGCGCGGGTTGCACCACATGCGCCACATCCGCCAACTCGATCACGAGGTGCTCTGGCTGATGCGGGTGCAGCGGCGTGGGTGAGGTCAGCGAGTCCCGGTACGAGGCGCGCATGATGCCGTGGCTGAAGAATGTACTGGTCCCATCTGGCGCAACGTCGGCCAGGATCGCTGCGAAGTCCGTATCCGGCGCGCTGCTGCCCGCGTGGAGCACGACCTGCACCGGGCCGGCGATTTCCACAGCCTCCTGCACGGGCGCGGCGGTGTAGCTCAGCACGTCTGGGCGTTGCTCCAGGAAGGCCAGGTGGCGCGGCGACCAGTCGGGCAGGGGCTCGGGCGAGAGGTGGGCCGCGCCCGGCGTGGGGTCGTTCGCATCGTAGAGGTACGTGCGCAGCCCGGAGTCCGGCACGTGCTCGGTCAGCGAGCCATCGGCAGCCAGGTAGAGGGTGGCGCGGGCCGTGTCCGCTGGCGGCCACGACGTGGCATCGCGCCAGGCGTTGGCGCCCATCGCGAAGTAGCGCACGGGAGGCAGCGGGTTTTCGCCCGCGCCGCGCAGCCAGTGATCGAACCAGGCGAGCCAGACCGCCGGCAGGTCCAGGTTCGCCTGCGGCCCGAGGTCCCACACGCCCTCGATGGCGCGGCCGGTGTTGCACGCCCCGCCGTGCCCCCACGCGCCGACCAGCAGCGCCTGTTGCGCGGGCACGGGGGAGTGATCCCGCATCTCATGGAAGTGATGGAAGGATCCGGGCGCGCAGCCATCGAACCAGCCGGTGACATGCAGGACCGGGATGTGCATCTCGTTGTAACCGGTGATGTCCAGCCGATGCCAGAAGTCGTCGTAGGTATCGTGATCCAGCGCCTCCTGCCAGTGCGGCATGGGGCGGCCCAGGGTGGTATCCATGCTGCGCGGGTGGCGATGCTGATGCAGGTCGTTCCAGTCGATAATGCTCTGTGACTGGTAGGTGCGCCCAGAGACGCGATTGACCCACTCGACGTAATCCTCGGCCAGGAACGCGCCCCAGCGGAAGGGCCAGTCGCGGAACCAGCGGCCGGGGCTGCCCGCTGCCACCAACGCCTTCAGCGCCGGCGGGTGCAGCGCGGCAGCGGTCCACTGCACCCAGGCCATGTACGAGCCGCCGACCATGCCGACCTGGCCATCGCACCACGGCTGCTCGGCGACCCACTGCACGGTGTCGTAGCCGTCCGCGAAGTCATCGGCCCACGGTGTGAAGTCGCCGTCGGAATCGCCCCGGCCCCGGCAGTCCTGCACGACGAGGGGGTAGCCGTGCGCGGTGAAGCGTTTGGCCCAACTGATGTAGTCCTGGCGGGTGTTGTCGTAGGGGGTGCGCACCAGGATGGTCGGGGCCGGCGTGGCGGCGTCGGGCAGGTAGACATCCGCCGAGAGCAGCACCCCGTCCCGCATTGGGGCGCGAAGATCGAACAGGCGGCGCATCGCTTACGCTCCCCACACGCGCTGGAAGACCCGCAGGAAGTTCTCGCCCAGGATGCCGCGCACCTCGTGCTCGCTGAAGCCGCGCCGGAGCAGGGCGGCGGTGATGTTTGGCGCGTCCTGGAAGAAGCCACCGAGCCCGGTGGGCCACGTCCACGGTGGGCGCGGGTAGTAGCGCGGGTCGTAGCCGTAGTAGTCGTAGTCGTCCTCGTCCTCGATGGCGAAGTCGAGGCCCAACCCGATGTGCTCTGCCCCGACAAGGTCGCTGATGTAGACCGCGTGGTCGATCATCTGCTCCAGCGTCGGGGGATCGTCCGGGGCGACAAAGGCGGGGAAGCCGCAGAGCCCGATGGCGCCGCCGCTGGCCGCGATGGCGCGGATCTGCTCGTCGCTCAGGTTGCGGGCACTGTCGTGGACGCCGCGCGCGTTGGCGTGGGTGGCGACCACGGGGCCACTGGCGAGCGCCAGCGCCTCCAGGCTGGTGCGCTCGCCAACGTGCGAGACGTCGATGACCACTCGCCGCTCATCGAGGCGGCGGATTACCTTGCGGCCGAAGGTGCTCAGGCCGGCGTTGTCGTCTTCCAGGCAGCCGTCGCCGATGAAGTTGCGGGCGTTGTAGGTGACCTGCATCACGCGCACGCCGAGCGCGTGGTAGGCATCGACCAGGTCGACATCCTGCTCGAGGGGGTTGCCGCCCTGGAAGTGCAACCCGACCGCCAGCACGCCATCGGCTTTGGCGGCGCGGAACTCGGCGACCGTGGTGCAGAGGCGAAAGGGGAGGGAGCCGCCATTGGCCAGCGCATGCCAATCAGCGAGCGCGCTGACGGCGTAGTGGCAATCCTCCAGCGAGGCGACCGTGGTCAGGATGGCGTCCACGCCGCCCGCCTGCAGATCGGGCAGGTAGCGCGGCAGCAGGCGCGCGTTCACCAGCGGCGCGGCGGCATCGAGGTAGAGGGCCTCCCGGTGCAGGGCAGCGGCATCCGGTTGTTCAGGGACCACATCGTCTCCTAACGTGAGTCGCGCAAGATCTGGCCGGCGCGAAAGCCACGTGGCTTGGGCGCAGTCGAGGACGCCAGGCGTCCGGCGAAAAAGACCTCACCCCCGGCCCCATTCCTGGGGTACGGCTGACAGGGGAGGTATCGGCGAATGCCAAGGTTGCCCGCGACAAACCCTCACCCCCAACCCCTCTCCCTGTGCGCAGGGCGAGGGGAGCCGTGACCGGGCAGGCCGGGGCAACTGTCTCCTTGTCGCCGCGAATGCCGAGCCTGCGCGGCGTGAAGCCCCTCTCCCTTCGCAAAGGGAGAGGGGTTGGGGGTGAGGGTCCTCCGGCGCCAGGGCACGCGTCGCTGGCAGTTCGCGCCACGTGTGTGAGGCCTCGTTCCGGGGTGTAGCCCGACGAGGTCTCTCGCCGTCGCTCGAGACGCGAGGCGTATGCCTCGGGGCCAGCCAACACCTCTGCACCCCGCCCTAACGTGACCGCTGGAGCAGCGGATCAACGGCATCACGCAGGGCATCGCCCAGCACGTTGAACGAGAGCAGGGTCAGACCGATAGTGAAGGCCGGGGCCAGCATCAGCCAGGGGAAGGAGCGGATGGAGGCGACGCCGTCCGCAATCATGATGCCCCAACTGGGGGTGGGCGGCTGCACGCCGAGGCCGATGAAGCTGAGGCCCGCCTCCAGGAGGATGGCGTTCGGGATGGCGAGCGTGGCCGCCACGATCAGCGGCGCGAGGGTATTCGGCAGCAGGTGCGTGCGCAGGATGAAGCCGGGCCGGGCGCCCGCGCCGCGCGAAGCCAGCACGTAATCCTGGTGCTTCAACGAGAGTAACTGCGCCCGCACCAGGCGGGCGGTGGTCAGCCAGCTCGTCAGGCCCAGCGCCAGGAAGACGGGGAAGAGGCCACTGCTGGCGCGGTCCACTGCCGCGATGGCCGCCACCACGCCGGTCGGCTCGTCGCCGATCTGCCCGCGCAGCAGCGCGCTGACGAGGATGACGAAGAGCAGGTCGGGGAAGGCGTACATCGAGTCCACGAAGCGCATGATGAGGCTGTCGACTCGCCCGCCGGCGTACCCCGCGATGGCCCCGACCGTGACCCCGATGATCAGGGTCAGCACGGTGGCGGCGAACGCCACCGTCATGGAGACGCGCGCGCCGTAGGCGAGGCGGGAAAGGACGTCGCGGCCAAGCTGGTCGCCGCCCAGCAGGTGCTCGCGGGAGGGCGGCGCGTTGCGGATCTTGTAGTCCTGGGCGTCGTAGCTGTACGGCAGCGATGTGGCGAAGATGGCCGCCAGGAGGACGATGGCCAGCACCAGGAGACTCATGATGGCCGCCGGGTTCCGCCGGATGCCGCGCACGATCTGCCAGCCCAGGTTGTTGCGCCGTGGCTCCGGGCGCGGCTGCGCCGTCAGGGTCGGGTCGTGGTCAGGCGTCATAGTGGATGCGGGGATCGAGCGCGGCGTAGGAGACATCGACCAGGATATTGACCACCAGCACCACGGCGGCGTAGAGCAGCGTGGTGCCGATGATCACCGGGTAGTCGCGCGCAGCGACCGAGATCACGAAGTAGCGGCCGAGGCCCGGCACCCCGGCGATGGTTTCCACGAAGAAGGAGCCCATCAGCACGTAGGAGAAGTAGACGCCCGCCACGGTAATGACCGGGATCAGGGCGTTGCGCGCCATGTGCCCGCCCACCACTTTCTGCTCGGAGAGCCCCTTGGCGCGGGCGGTGCGCACGTAATCGCGGTGCAACTCCTCGATCATGGAGGCCCGGAAGTAGCGGGTGAGGGCGGCCAGCGGCGCCAGCGAGAGCCCGATGATGGGCACGATGGAACTGGGCGTGAACAGGCCGTCCCAGCCGATGGTGGGCACCCAGCCGAACTTGACCCCCAGCACCACGATGCCGACCGAGGCCACCACGTACGACGGCAACGAGATGCCGAGCGTGGTCAGGGAGACGATGGTCCAGTCCAGCCACGTGCCACGGCGCAGGGCCGCCAGCCCGCCCAGCGGCAGGGCAATGAGCAGCGCCAGCACCATGGCGGCCACGCCCAGTTGCAGGGAGACCGGCAGGAACTCCTGGATGATCTGGGTCACGCTCTGGGAGCGGCTGCGGTACGACGGCCCAAAGTCGCCGCGCAGGGCGTTGCCGAGGTAGGTGAGGTACTGCTCGGGCAGGGACTTGTCGAGGTTGTACTTCTGGTTCAGGTTCTCCTGCACCTGGGGCGGTACCGGGCGCTCGCCCAGCATGTCCCACGGGCTGCCCGGTGTGGCGTGCGCGATAAAGAAGACCACGGTGTAGACCAGCAACAGCGTGGGCACGATGGCCATGGCGCGGCGCGCCACGTAACGCAGCATCAGGAATCAGCTTCCCACCGCATGCAGAACCCTCACCCCCAGCCCCTCTCCCTTTGCGAAGGGCGAGGGGAGCCCTGACCCGCAGGGGGCAGCGGGACAACGGCGAGATGAAGCCGGGGTGCCTCGCCTGCGCGGCCAAAAGCCCCTCGCCCTTCGCAAAGGGAGAGGGGTTTGGGGTGAGGGTTCGTCGCCGACGGCCAGGGCATTCGCCGATACCTCCCCAGCACAGTTACCTGGCAGGCAGTCCGTCACACCAGGGGTTCCCGACGCCGCTCGGGACACGAACCGGAGGTCATGGCTGGCCGCTTCCCCTGCAACTCGCTACGGCTGGGTGATGGTGGCGTCGGCGATGTAGTAGAGGCCGAGCACCGGCGTGTGCCCCAGCCCCTGCAGCCACGGCTTCCGCAACTGGATATCGGTCGGGTAGTAGGCCGGAATGGCCGGCACCTCCGCCTCCAGGATGGCGTCTGCCTGCGTGAAGAGATCGGCGCGCTTCGCTTCGTCCAGCTCGAACGCGGCCTCATCGACCAGCGTCACGAACTCCTCGTTCGTGAAGTGCATGTTGCGGTAATCATCGACGAAGACTTCCTTGTACCAGTTGTTGGGGTCGATGTAATCGGAGTACCAGCCGTTGATGCCGATGTCGTACGGCTCCTCCTTGCGGGCGTTCACCCACGCGCGGTAGGCGTTTTCTTCCATCACCTCGACCTGGCCGGTCACGCCCAGGTTGTCCTTCCACATCTGCTGGATCAACTCGGCCAGGTCCTTGCGGCCACGGGCGGCCGAGGTGGTGATGGTGAACTCCGGGAAGCCCTCGCCGTTCGGGTAGCCGGCCTCGGCCAGCAGCGCCTGCGCGTCCTCGACCGTACCAGTCAGGGCGTGGCTGGGATCGCGCCCGATGATCCCCTCTGGCACCAGTTGGTAGGCCGGGGTGGAGGTGTTGTCGGTCAGCACGGCCACGATGGCGTCGCGGTCGATGGCCAGGCTGAACGCCTTGCGCACGCGGACATCGTTCCACGGCTCCTGGCGATTATCGAAGACCGGGAAGATGGTGGCGGAAAGGGTCTCCAGCGTCAGTTCGTCCGGGTACTGGGAGCGCATGCGGGCGATATCCTGCGCCGGGACGCAGGTGGCGAAGTCGACCTCGTTTGCCTCATACGCCTGCACCTGGGCCACGCAGGGATCGCCGGTGGCGATGGTCAGCACGGCGCGCTCGATGCTCGGCGCTTCCCCGCCGTAGTTCTCGTTGCGCGCCAGCACGATCTGCTGGTCGTGATCCCACGCCTCCAGCTTGTACGGCCCGCTGCTGACCAGGTTGCCCGTTTCCGTCCACTGCTCGCCCTTCTCCTCGATGACGTGCTGTGGCGAGGCCGTAAGATAGGGGAGGCCACCCACCGCCTTGAACTGCGGCGAGGGCTGGGCCATCGTCACCTCGAAGGTGAGGTCGTCCACGGCGCGGAGGCCGACCTCAGCGGGGTCGGTGACCTCGCCCGCCTGGTACTCCGGCGCGTTCTTGATGGCGGCCAGGAAGGTGCCCACCCCGCTGCCCACGGCAGGATCGAGCGTGCGCAGCCAGGAGTAGACCCAGTCGTTGGCGGTGATGGGCTGGCCGTCACTCCATTTGGCGTTCGGGTTCAGCTTGAAGGTCCAGGTCAGGCCATCCTCGGAGACCTCATAGCTCTCCGCGCCCAGCATGGTCAGGCTGCCGTCTTCCTCCAGCCGGTAGAGCGGATCGAAGAGCTGGGACGTAACGAAAATGGAGTAGTCCACCGCGATGTTGGGGTCGAGGCTGCTCGGCTCGCCCACGATCATGCGGAACTCGCCGGTCTCCGATTGCGCCGGAGGCGCGGCGAACACGAGGGGCGTGATGCCCGGTAGCAAGACAGCGATCAGACACGCGGTGATGAAGCCCCGCAGCCAACGCGACATGATCGTTCCTCCCCGACCGTCCAGACACCGGCAACGTCACCGCCAGCGCACGCAACGGCAAGCCCTGCCGTGCGGCAACTACGCGTGAAATTGGGGTCCTGCACGCGATTCTATCATGAGGTTTCCGCTGCAACGCGGGGCTGCAAGATCACCCGTTCATCGCGGAAAATCACCCGCCATTGGCCTGTTGGTCTGAAGTGTGCGACGTGAGTGTGGGCAATACTTCCCGTTGGGAAGTGTCACGCGGTGGGCGCGCGGGCGTTCCACTCATGACGGCGGGACCGCCGCCACGCACAGGGAAGCAGGATTGCATGACGAGTGTCGATCAAGCCGCCGTACCGGGCGCGCCGGTGTGGCGGCCGCGCCTGATGATCATCATCGCCAGCACGCGGCCGGGGCGGGTGGGCCTGCCGGTCGGGCAGTGGTTCGCCGGGCTGGCGGAGGCGCAGGGCGATTTCGACGTCCAGATGGTGGACCTGGCCGAGTTGAACCTGCCGTTCATGGATGAGCCGAATCACCCGCGCCTGCGCGCCTACACCCAGCAGCACACGAAGGCGTGGAGCGCGATGGTGGATGCCGCGGACGCCATCGTGCTGGTGACGCCGGAGTACAACCACGGTTACGCCGCCCCCCTCAAGAACGCGATCGACTACCTGATGCACGAGTGGATGTACAAGCCGGTCGGGCTGGTGAGCTACGGCGGGATATCGGGCGGGCTGCGCGCCGTGCAGATGCTGAAGCCGACCCTGAGCGTGCTGAAGATGATTCCCCTGCCGGAAGCGGTGGCGATCTCCAACGTGAGCGGGCACTTCACCGAGCAGGGCGAGTTCCAGGCGACGGACGCGATGGATGACGCCGCCGGCGGCATGCTGAGCGCGCTGCGAAGCTGGGTGGAGACGCTGAGGCCGGCGCTCCAGGCTCACCGGAGCCAGTAACGCCCGATGCACGCGCTGCTCCTGCCCTTCGCCGTCCTGGCCGCCGTCTTCATGCTCTCCGGGCTGGTTTCCGGCCTGGTGCGACGCGCGCCGCTCTCGGTGCCGATGATCTTCCTCGGGCTTGGCTACGCCCTGGGTGGGCTGGGCCTGCTGCGCGTGGATCTGCACAGCGAGGCGCTGGAGATCGTCGGCGTGGTCAGCCTCGCGTTCGTACTTTTCCTCGATGCGGTCAACCTGCACTTCGATGAGCAGCGCAAGACCTGGATGGCGCCACTGCTGGCGCTCGGTCCCGGCACGTTGATTACCATCGCCATCGTGACCGTGGCCGCGCGCCTCATCTTTGGGATCGGCTGGCTGGAGGCCGCGTTGCTCGGTGCGATCCTGGCCTCCATCGACCCGGTGGTACTGCGCGATGTGGTGCGCGACGACCGCGTGCCGCGCTCGATCCGGCAGACGCTGACCACGGAGGCCGGGGCGAACGACATCGTGGTGCTGCCGATCATCCTCATCCTCTCCACGCTGGCCCTGGGCCAGGCGGGCGGGCCTGGGGAGTGGCTCCTGCGCCTGGGCCAGCTCTTCGTGCTGGGGCCGCTGGCCGGCGGCGTGGTGGGCTACGTAGGGATTCGCATCATCGAAACGCTGCGCGCGCACCTGCCGATCAGCCGCGAGTACCGGGCGCTCTACGGCGTGGGGATCGTGCTGGCCTCCTATGCCGCCGGGGAGTTCGTGGGCGGCAGCGGGTTCCTGGCCGTCTTCACCGCGGGCGTGATCATCGTCAAGACCGACTACGACCTGTGCGATTGCTTCCTCGACTACGGGGAAGTGACCGCCGAAATGGCGATGTTGCTCGCCTGCATCCTGTTCGGGGCGCTGCTCTCGACGATGCTGGGAGTAGCTCCGCTCGTGCCGGCGTTGCTCTTTGCCTTCATTGTGCTGGCGGTGGCGCGGCCGGTCGCCATTTCGCTGGTGCTGCGCAAGATCGGGGTCAGCAAGCGCGCTCGCCTCTTCATGGGCTGGTTCGGCCCGCGCGGGCTGAGCTCGCTGCTGTTCGCGCTGCTGGTGGTGAACCAGGGTGTGCCCCACGCCGAATGGCTGCTGGCCGTGACCGGCATCGTGGTCACCGCCTCGGTGGTCGTGCATGGCGTCACCGCCACGCCGCTGGCCGCCGCCTACGGGCGAGCGATGGCGCGCGAGACACTGCCGGAGGAGCGCGAGGCGACCGCGCCGGGGCTCTTTGGCGTGGCGCGACCGGTGGTCCCGCTGATCAGCCCGGAAACGCTGGCTGCCTGGCTGAAGGGTGACGACCCGCCGCTAGTGCTGGATGTGCGCAGCCGCGCGGCCGCCGGGCAGGGGGAAGGCATCCCGGGGAGCATCCGTGTGCCCCTCGGCGATATCGAGACGTGGGCGCACGACCGCTCGCGCGAGCGCCCCATTGTGACGTACTGCACCTGCCCGGAGGATGCCTCCGCCATCCGCGCCGCCGAACTGCTGCAGGCGGCCGGGTTCGCCGTCAGCGCGCTGCGCGGCGGCCTGGCGGCGTGGCAGGCTCGTGATCCGGATGGAGCAGGGGAGGAGTTGGCGGCGTAGGGAACGTGACTGAAAGGCAGATAACAGTCCCTTTACGCATAGGCGTTCAAACTGCAGCTAATCAGCGGACATTCGGCATCACGCGCAGAACAGTCGTCTTCCGCAGCAAACCTGTCCACCAGTCGTTGCATCGTCACGCGCGCATCCTGGTCAATGTTCGTGCTCGAACGGGATGCAGCCGACGCAACGAGTCCGGGAGCATTCAGCTCAGGATGGCAACGAGCACGTCTGTTCCAGGCAGGCGATGGCCTCTCGCAACAGGTGGCTCAGGGCAGTCTCACTACGTTCCGGAAATCCGTTGCACATAACTTGTGTGACTGCGTCGTCCACTCGAACCCAACCCATCGCCCCATACGAATGACCCGGCTCGCCAGTGACGGCATAGGTCCCGAGGATGGCGTCTGCGCCGACGTCTCGTGGGCGCACCAGGCGAACGTCCTGAGCGTCACTCATATCCTGCGCCGCGAACGCCGCAACCTCACGGTCCGTCTTGGGCAAATACTCGGTTGCGGCCGCCGCATCACGAAACAGGAAGACGTTCATGATGCAGGTGACGGACAAACCAGAGCGCATCCGGGTTGCGTCGTAGGTGTACCAATCCTGAATGCCGTGCTCCTCGGCAAATGAACCGAAAATGGACGTGAGGGTCGGAGTCCTTGCAGGATTCCCGGGATAGAGGATCGGGAGTTGGACGTTCTCGCGACGCCGGTATTGATCCCGATCGGTCCAGCCCCTGGGGACTTCAATGTCCGGACGGGCGAGCCGGACGACACGATGACTCAGGTTGGGAGTATGCCCTGCCAGAACGACCGGAAGCTGCGCCGCGATGCGCGTCATGATCGTCGTAGGGAGTGACGTACTGGGAGCAACACCGGTCAAGTCGCTCACATCGACCTCGACCACGAGGTTCCCGAGCCGGGTCAGGCCGAGGAGGTAGCCGTTCGGGCGATGATTCGGGTTTGCTGCGCGACCACGTAGGAAAACCCCATCTTCCCCCACGTCCGGGGGTGTCCCCATCGCCTCGTAGCCGGCCTCGTGGAAGATTCCGCGGAGCGCAGCGAGCCCCGCCGCCGCGCCTGCCGCCTCCGTAAACTGGTACACCGTGACGTCGATACGACAGTCGATTGTCTGCCAATTGCGCTCGTTCGGGAGTACTAAGTGCGTCAGATAGGCCTGCTGCCACCCTGGCAGGACCGCTGCCGCCAGGAACGCTTGCCCCGACGTGTCGAACATATGGGCTAGCTCGGGGCGGAGGCTCGTGGAAGTACTGTCCTGGGCAGATTGCGACTGGTAGCCGGGATCGGGCAGATCGCTCGGCACCGGCATCAGCCACGCCAAGTCCAGCAGTGGGGGATCACCAGGGACGGGAGTAGCACTTCGTTGGGCGGCACTTGTGACGACCCATGGCGCACTCGGAAACGCCCCCAGCAGCAGCACGAGCATGAGCGGCCACAGGCGACCAAATGCCCAGGACGCGAAGTTTGCCATCATCGTCGACTGCTCCCATTGCGCGACGTGCTCGACTCCATCGGTTCCAGACCGCCAAACGTTGTGATTTCCGGCATGATCTTGCCTGAAGCGTTGCAGGGTATCCCACTGAAGCGCACCGTGCGCATCACGCCGACCTCCAGACTTGCGGCCCTCGGATCACCACAGCCGGCTGCCGTGGTGAGGTGTGCAGGACTGACGTGCGGCCTAGTTTCCACCCGAAGCAGCGACGTTGTCCCCAGTACTGGATACGGAAACGGCTGCACGGTGTTCGGAGCCGGCCGGCAAGTGGATTTGTGCCTGTACTTCTCCAGATCCTGCGTCGACCTCTGCTTGCATCCACCGTGCTCTCGCGGCACGTTAGGCCCCAACCGTCGCTGACCGCACCATTGCGCTCTGCACTTCCGTACGTGATACGGGGGTGCTCCTGCTGGTTTGGCCATACCATGGCTCTCACGTTCCAACTGCGCCTCCGGTAAGCAGCGGGACAATGAGTGAGGTGACACGATGGACCAACAGATCATCATGAACGACGGGACCGATTGGCGGGGATCACGCCGAACCTTGCTCGCTGGCGTTGCCGGGCTTGGCCTGCCAAAGGTGCTCCAGCCAGAATGGACGATGGCGACGCCCGTACCGGCGCCCAATGGCCTACGTGATTTCGCCTATGTCTGCGCCGGACTCATCCTGGCAGCACACGACCAAGCCGACCTGGAGCCACTGGCTGACGTGCGGTACCAGACGGCACTGCTCTTGCTCACGGCGGAGGCGGCTGTCGCGGCGCCGATCTACACGGAGGACGTCGGGGATCGCATCTTTGCGGCTGGCGCAACGCAACTGTACGCCTATGTGGCCGCGAACGAGGATCAGACACGCGCCCTGGTGATCAATCTGGTGGAAGCCACGACGCCGGACGGCGCCGAGACGATCGTGCAGACATTGCGCCAGCAATGGCCGCAGCTTGCCGCCCGTCCGTCCAGCCCGGATGAAGCGCCGGACGCCGACAGCAGTTTCGTAGGGACGCTGCATGGGAGGCAGAAGGGTGTTGAGGACGCGGTCGCACAGGACTGGGTCTTCGGGGGCGTGCGCTTTGGCAACCTTGTCGCCATCTGGCAGGTCGGGTTCCAGACAGGGACGCCGGACCCAGCCCTGGCCGCACCCATCAACCGGGTCCTGCGCGACTACCTCAGCGACCAGCACGTCTCCTCCCGCCGTGGAGCGAGCCTGGCGTTTCTGGCCACTATTCCGGAGCAGCCGCACATCGGGATCGCCCAGTTCGCTCTTGACAGCACGGTGCTCGGCTACTGGCACTGGGACGCAGACAAACTCGCCGAGCACCAGGCCGAGGCAGAACGTGTTGGCCTGGTCAACGGTTTCGGTGGTTCCTACCGTGGTCCCGGGCGCCTTGCGCCCAACATGTTCATCGACGAGTTTGCGACGGCCGAGCGGGCCAGGCAGTACTTTGCCTCGTACAGGCACGATCAACCAGCCAATGACCAGGCCCTCGGTGTGACCCGCCGGGCGCTCGGCGCCGATGAGTTCTCGCTGACCGGCTGGGACGAGTGGGATGCCTCTGCCGTTCGGGTCCAACGAGAGGACTATGGATCGCTAGGGATGGCGTTCATCGGGCTGCTTGGCGCCTTCGTGGTGTACGTCGAGGTCTTGGATGACGTCTCACCTGACGCTGCTGACACGCCCCCTGACCGTGGCGGTGCGGCCTTGCACGAGTGGAGCGCCATCGCAAAGGAGCTCCTCGCGCCAATGCCCGCCGCCGCCCGGCATGTCTCGAGTGCTGAGGCACGCGCCGTTTTTCCGCCGCCGCTGCCGGCGTTCGCGGACCCGCTGGACCTCCAAGGGTGAGACCGTACTGCCGATAATCACGCTGCTCTTGCTCCTGATCACCGCTGACGTCTTGGTCCTCGCGCTGTTGTGGTCACGCGTGTGCCCAGGGCCCCCAGCAGCGCCGGCGGTCGAGATGACCTTTACCGCCCTTGCGTCTCCAAGCTGTTTTCTTGGCGGCTCAGCACCCGCCGTGGTGAGTGAGGAGCGTCCTCTTTCCTTTCCGACGTCAGCCCGATGGGAGAACGAGCCCACGCTTGACTCATCATCGCTGCCATCCGCCTGAGGGATCACTCCAGGGACAACCATCAGGCAGGTTCGAATTTCTGGATCCGATGGTTGTTCGTATCCGCCACGTAGATGTTGCCTACACCGTCCACCGCGATGCCATTAGGCTCCTGGAACGCGCCATTCCCGCTCCCGTAGGTGCCCCATGCAGTCACAAAGTCTCCGCCAGCACTGAACTTCTGGATGCGACTGCCCAAGGAATCCACGACGTACACGTTGCCGCCCCCGTCCACTGCCACCCCCTGGGGCATCTTGAACTTCCCATTCCCATCGCCCCAGTCGCCCCACGAGGCCAAAACCTGTCCATTGCTCTCGAAGGCCTGGATTCGGTCATCGCCACTATCAGTGACATAGATGGGGCCCAGACCATTCACCGCGATCCCAGCAGGGCTTAGGAACTGACCCTCTCCGCTCCCGTGACTTCCCCATACAGATCGGAAATCGCCGTTGGAGGTGAAAGTCTGGACCCGGTCGTTGTCCGCATCCGCCACGTATATGGTGCCCGCCGCATCCACAGCAATTCCCCACGGGAGTTTGAATTCCCCCTCACTGCTCCCGAAGGTGCCCCACTTGGTCAGGAAGGTCCCGTCCGCACTGAACTTCTGGACGCGGATGTTGTTGCCAGCATCCGTAACGTAGACATTCCCTGCCTCATCAAGTGCAAGGCTCGGGGGGTAATCAAGCTGTCCGTCACTGCTCCCGAAGGTGCCCCACTTGGCCAGAAAGGTTCCAGTGCTGTCGAACTTTTGGATGCGATGGTTTGCTCGATCAGCGACGTATACGTTCCCGTCGCGATCAACGGCGACACCCGATGGGAGGTTGAACTCCCCGTTTCCGCCACCTTGACTGCCCCAACTCGTGACGAACTGGTAACGGGCCTGGATGCAGGTGCCGTCCGCACAGGCTTCTCCATCGTCGCAGGACTTATCACACCGACCACAATGACTGGGATTTGTCGCGAAGTCGACGCACTCGTCGCCGCAAGTCTCTGGCCGATCCGTGGGACAGGCGCATGTGCCTGCGGAATTGCAGACCCGACTTCCATCGCATACACCACATGCTCCGCCACAGCCATCACCGCCGCACGCCTTGCCGCTGCAGGCGGGGATGCAGGTAGACGGGCATTAGCCTGAGGTGGCGCCTTGTCGCACGTAGGATCCCTGCTTCTTTTTTGGAACGGTTATCGTCTGCCCGTTCAGGCAGAGCGTGACTTTCTTTTTCTTTTTCTTCGCGTCGCTCTCCACCAGGCCGATCACACCCGCGAGAGGTCCGGCAGCAAGGCCTAGCAATGGACGTCGCGATCCCACTGTCGTCCAGGTGCGGGTGATGCGGTCAAAGCGGTTCGGGTCCACGGGTCTTCTCCTATTGTGTCTTGTGTCGAGGGGTTGAGTCACAATAGTGCGCCTTGGCGTCAGGTGCCGCAGTGGTCGAACTACGTGTTTCGATTCAGAGTAGTTCCGAGAACGTTTTCATAATGGCGGAGCGATGAAACAGGGGACCACAACACCTGGCAGGTGCAAGCATGACTTGGTTCATTCCTTGTTTCATCGGCTGTGGAGAGACAAGACACCCCGGCCCATTACTGTGGGCGTTCAGGTGGGACAGCAAGGGCAAAGATGCTCCCGCCGGACCTCCGGGCCGATGGGAACTCGACCCGGGTCCAGGACGTGCCGCCGTAAATCGCTTCCGTGGTTACTGCTGGATCATGGACAAAGCCATCGGTCTTGACCTCCCATTCCCTCTCTCCTGTGGCTGAATCGAGGGCGAAAAAGGAACAGTTTCCATTGAGGCAAGCGCTGACCAGGAAGGTGTCGTTCACGAAGATCGGACTCATCCGCAAGTAGCCAGTCTCAACACGCCAATTTCGCTGTGCCGTGGTCGCGTCGACGAAATCCAGGACAGGTCGATCCTCAGCAGCAGGAGTGGAAGCTGGCAGCTCGCGATCTTGCCATGCGAATTCGAGTCGCCACACCTCATGACCGGTCCTGGCATCGATCGCAAAGAGATCGTGGTACTCGGTAGAGACATAGAGCAGTCCGTCGACGACGACAGGGGGTCTTCCCGGAAACCAAGTCCGTGCCATCGGAGGCGGGCCCTTCTGCATGGTCCAGTGCCACCGTTCGTTCCCAGTCTCTGCGTCAAGCGCGACAGCGGAGCCGCCGGCGATTACTGCGTAGACGGTGCCCTGGGCTGTGGCGAGGCCGGTAATCTTGATGTCATTCAACATCTGAGGGTCAGGGGGGCGGACGATGGATGTGGTCGCTCTCGCGCGCCACTTTTCCGCACCCGTGACCGCGTCGAGGCCGATGACATCCCCGTCGATATTGCCAACGAAGACCATGCTGCTCGCTACCGTCAGTGCATCGACGCGTCGACCCACGTGAACTGACCAAAGTTCGCGTCCGCCGGTCTTGTTGAACGCGCATACGTCGCCATCACCACACGCGGCAATGAGCCGTCGACTGGACCGATCTCCAGCAGCGACAATCCTGCCCTCGCCTGGATCGGCGCGCCACCGGATGTGACCAGTCTCCGCGTCTATGGCAAAGATCCCAGTCGAGTAGATTGTGTTGCCATCATGGTCGAGCCACTGCGGGTTGGGAACGTTGGCCTGCCAGCGCTCACTCCCTGTGGCTGGGTCAAGAGCGGAAAGCCCGTTCATCTTCGCGAACACCGTGTCGTTGGCGAAGAGAGCGCCATAGACCGGTCCCACCTCGCGGTGCCACAGCACGCTTACCCCGCCAGTGGTCGACCAGACCGGGGTCTGCCGAAGTTGGCTACGTGCAGCGACGAGGCCAATCACGACCGCGACACCCAGCGCGATGCCAAGAGCTAGAGCGGGACGTCGGTTCATGGCCGGCATCTCAACAACGTGAAGGGTGTTGCTCCATCCTGGCGGTGACGTGATGGACTGCGATCACGGCGCGCCAACTCCCGCGTCTCAAGTTCCCATCCGTAACTCGTGCTCTGGAGGCCGAGTGCTACCTGTTGCCAGGCTCCACTGGCCGCTGTATCGATGAGCGGAGGAGCAGGGAACGCCATCACGCTCAAGCGCCGGGACATGTCCTACTCCTCGTTGAGCCAAGACGCCATAAAGCGAATGGTGGATCAGGGCGGTGAGATTGGCACCCGTACCAAGTACGGGGACTGCTCAATGGAGGTGATCACCGGTGGGATTGCATGAGGGGGATGTCAGGCCGTCTCAGAAACGACGGTATTTGCGAGAGGTCTGACCAACTCGCGAACTTCACAGGTTTGCTCAAATCCGCGTGTTTCAGAATTCGTCTCAAAATCAGCGTCGCAATTCTTGGTTGTCATCCGAGTTTTGCTCGCAAGGGGAACATCAGTCGTATCAAGTTCCAGGCCCAACCTGCGGTACTTGCAGCCAACCAGCAGGACGCCATTCGGGGTCCCAGTTCACTGCTTTTTCTGACAGCGCTGTTACATAGCGCTACCGCAGCGCCTCCACCAGCCCGGCTACGAACCGCGCCAGCGTCGCGCCGTCCGCCTCCCCATGCAGGGGGTTCAGTTCGGTGATGGTGAGTGCGGCGAAGGCGGGGTGGGCGGTGAAGACGCGCAGGGCACGCAGCGCCTGATCGAGGGTGAGGCCTTCATTGCGGCCGGTGTTCTCCGAGAGCGGCGCATCAACGAAGTCGATCACATCCACATCGAAGTGGATCAGCAAACGGTCGATATCGGGCAGGAGCGCCAGGGCGGCGCGGGCGGCATCCTCCGGGGCAGCGGCGACATCCTCCACCGGTACGGTCCGCACGTTGCGGCGGGCGATGACTTCGCGCTCCCAGGGAGTGGCGCGGGCGTGGCTGTGCCCGACCACGACGACCTGCTCCGGGGTGAGCAGGGGCGTGCGCGGCCCGATCTGGCGTAGCTCCGCCAGTGCGGCTGGCTCATCCAGCAGGTGGGCCATGCCCATCCAGTCGAGCGCGCCATCGGGCACGGAGTCCGGGGTGTTGAGGTCAGCGTGGAGGTCGAAGTAGATCAGGCCGAGGCGCTCCGGGTGCGCCGCCATCATCCCCGAGACCGTGCCGATGCCGACCGTGCAGTCGCCGCCCAGCACGAGCGGGAGTTGGCCGGCGGCAGCCGCCGCCTGCACCCGCGCGGCGGTGGCGAGTATCGCGTCGCGGACCGCCGCTGCGTTCTGGGCATACGGGTGGGCGCGGTCTGGCCGCCAACGGAAGAGCGGGCTGTCGCCGTAGTCCACAACCTCGCGGCCGGCGTGGCTGAGGCGAGTGACCAGACCAGCCTGGCGCAGCGCCGCAGGCGCGAGTTCCTGCCCCGGCGCGTAGGCGCCCGCGCTGGAGGGCGTCCCGATGATGGCGAGTGGTCTGGGCATCGGCTCCTCGCGGGTGATGACGATTATTGGGAGAACGGGCGTGCCGGCGGCGTGTGAGACGCGGAACGGCCAGAAGACGACGCATCCCGAGGATCATACATAGACATTTGTCTAGTCATGAACTAGGCTTCTGGAACCTAGGTGCGCTGTAGCCAGGCAATGAGCCAGCCAGGGCAGGAGGGGAATATCGTGATTGCGGAACGAGTCGAGCATATTGCCAAACCGGATGAACTCCGCCGTGATCTCAACTTGTCGCGCGAACGCATGGCGCGGCTTTTCGACGTAAGCGCCAAGACAATCGAGCGCTGGGAGCACCAGCAGGGACTGCCTACGGGCGCAAGCTACCGTATCCGTGCGCAAATGGCCCAGATTCAGGAGATTCGTGATCTGGGGCTCATCGTGTACACGCCAGAGGGATTTCACCTTTTCCTGACGACTCCGTTTCCTGAGTTCGACGGAAAAACTGCGCTCCAGATGATTGAGCAGGGCCGCACAGAGGCTGTGTTCGCTGCGCTGGCCGCCGACTACGAAGGGGTTGTCTCGTAAGTGTCTCTTGCGAACCACCTCTTGCCGTGGTCAGGTGCGGCGCAGCGACACATTCCAGCGGGCTCTCCAGTGGACGTCCTTGATTTCCGCTTCGCGGCGCAGAGTCCGAAGAATCGCTGGAATGTGCAGGGATCGCCCACGCTCTACCTCGCGGGAGATGAAGGCGTGCTCATTGCGGAGTGGGGTCGTCACTTTGCAATTCGGCGTGAATCTGACATGGAGCGGGTCGCGGTTGAGCGGAGTGTCTTTGAGTTGGAACTGACGTTGGACCACGTCCTCGATCTCCGCAGCGCGCCCGTTTGCGACGCTCTTTCGCTCGCCAATGCCCCATGGTGCTTCACTGACGGCAATCTTGCTCGCACGACTGCACAGTTCGTACGCAGCACGACCGCAGCCCAGGGAATCCTCGTGCCCGCGATGGCGTTTCTGGACGATCCATCGCGTTGGTGTCTCGTCGTGTTTCTCGAGAAACTGCCGGCCGACCCGGCAGCATTCATTTCCTCCGTTGGTCCTGCTGGCCCCCTGCGTTGGGGTAGCACAGGGACGCATGGATCAATGGCAAATGCCCTACCCCAGCGGGCGCGGCGGCGGCGCGCCGGTGCCGTCGCGGTTCGGGGTACCCAGGACGTGGGTGTTCGGCGGCAGCATCACGTTGTCGAAGACCTGGGTAAACATGGCGGAGCCGAAAAACCCGACGCAACGCAGGGTTTCCGTGCCGGTGTTGACCAGGTCGTGGCCGACGTTGGTGGGCAGCACAAAGACGCTGCCGGGGCCAACGGGGAACTTCCCTTCGTCCATGACCAGTTCGCCGGTGCCGGCCACGATGTACTGCGTCTCTTCCGTCTGATCGGTGTGCCAGCCCAGCCGCTTGCCGGGGCTGATTTCGAAGACGATGGTGGTGGTTTCTTCCGCCCCGTGGCCACCGTACGCGACGAATGCGCCGTGCCACTCGACGGTATCGTCTTCCGCGCCGTGCACGGTGATGCGGGGAACGTCATTGGTCGCGACGGGGTGCATGAGAACCTCCTGGCAGGACTCCGGGGCGACGCCACAGGCCATACGCCGTCCGTAACTTATCCTACATATTTCCGGGGCTCACGCAAGGTTCAGGTTGCGGGCTGCGTCAGGGCAGTACCTGGCGCAGCACGTGGATCACGCCCATCCCCAGCAGCATCGCGAGCAGCAGGTTGCCCGTGCGCCAGGCGGTCAGCGCCGCTGCCGCTGCCGCGATGATGCCCGGCGTGCCGGCGGCAACAACGGCGGGCGCGGTGAGGGCGACCAGGGTGACGCCACCGAGTTGCTCGATGAGGCGGGTCACGCGCGGACCGGGCGTGAGGCGGCCGACCAGCCAGTAGCCGCCGGCCCGCGTGAGATACATGATGATCGCCATCCCCGCGATGACGAGGGCGACCTCACTGTGCATCAGGTGCTCCCGCAGGTCCCGCTCCGCTCACCTGCTCCATGATCTGCCCGGCAAGTATCCCGGCGATGGCGCCCAGCGGCACGTACCACGGCCCGGCCACGAGCGTGTGCGTGGCCACCGCCACGGCGGCCGCCACCAGCCAGGGGATGGTGTCGCCACGGCCGCGCCAGATACCGGCGATGAGGGCCACGAAGATGGCGGTGGCGGCGAAGTCGAGGCTCCAGGCGGCGGGATCGGGCACGAGATTGCCCAGCACGAAGCCGCCGGCGGTGCCCAGCACCCAGGCCACGAGCATGGCCAGCCCGCCGCCCAGCAGGTACCCGGCGTCACGCCGCCCGGCGCGGTACTCCAGCAACCCCATGGCCCACCCCTGGTCGATGAGGACCGCGAGCGTGCCGTACGCCTGGATCGGGCGAAGCTGGCCCAGCCAGGGGCGCAGCGCCGCCCCGAGCACCAGGTAGCGCAGGCTGACCAGCGCGGTGGTGAGCCAGATGGTGAGGAGGGGCGGCGGCATGGTCCAGAGGTCCATGGCGGCCACTTGCCCGGCGCCGGTGAACACGATGCCGCTCATGATCGTCGCTTCGGCGGCGGACAGGCCCACATTCCCGGCCAGCACGCCGAACACCAGCCCGTAGGCGAGGCTGCCCACCGTCAGCGGCAGCATGTGGATCACCCCGAAGCGCACGCCGGCCAGGGTGAATGAGGCTGGCGGGTCCTCCAGCGCCGCGTCGTCCGGCGGGTGGGCCTGGGTTGGGGTGTTCTGCATACCGTCCTCGATTGCCAGCAAGAACCCTCACCTCCAGCCACTCTCCCTGAGTACTTGCGCAAGGAGAAGGGAGCCGCACCGCGCAGCCGAGGCCAGGAACTGGTGCGCCAAGGGCCCCTTGGGCCTCCGACATCGCCACCGAAAGCCCCGCTCCCTGCGCACGTACTCAGGGAGCGGGGTTGGGGGTGAGGGTCCGTCACGAGCGGCACGCTTCGTCGCCCATACCTCCCCCTGTCAGAGCCACGCATCGGGAGAGGAACCGGGGTGAGGGTCTCTCCGGCGCGCTCCCCTCGCTGCCGGGGTGGCAATAGTACGAACTCCGGGCGGCCGGGATGTGAGGCCGCGCCACCAGCGCGACTGGTACGTGTATTGCGAACCGCATGAGCAGGAGTCCGCTCTGGGGGCTCACCTCGACTCTGACTTGCCTGGAGCCTGCCGATGGCGATTCCAACCCACCTGCCTGTCACCCTTTCGATTAATGGAAGCGCTGTCGCGCTGCTGGTGGAACCCCGGCGCACCCTGCTCGATGTCTTGCGGCACGACCTGGCGTTGACGGGCACGAAGAAGGTTTGCGACCAGGGCAACTGCGGCGCGTGCACGGTCGAGATCGACGGCCGGGCGGTCTACGCGTGCCTGACGCTGGCGGTGGATTGCACCGACCGGCGGATCATCACCATCGAGGGGATCAGCCACGGCAACGAGTTGCATCCGTTGCAGGAGGCATTCATTGAAGCCGATGGCTTCCAGTGCGGCTACTGCACCTCCGGCCAGATCATGAGCCTGCACGCCCTGCTCAGCCAGGAGGCCTCGCCCACGGCAGCGCAGATTCAGCGCGCAGTGAGTGGCAACCTCTGCCGCTGCGGCGCGTACGCAAACATCGTGAAGGCGGGGCAACTGGCGGCCTCCACGGCCCACGGCAACTGACCAGGAGGCTCCCCATGCCAGCGTTCAAGATCACGACCAAGGCGGGCAAGGACGGCGTTGAACTCGAGTTGATCGAGGCGGAAGATGGCGCCGTATGGTCCGCCACGACACCGATGCACGTAGTCGGCAAACCCTACCCGCGCCTGGAGGGCCGGGAGAAGGTGACCGGCCGGGCGCGGTACGCCTCGGATGTGCGCCTGCCTGGCCAACTCTACGCTCGCGTGCTGCGCAGCCCGTACCCGCACGCACGCATTGCCCGCATCGAGACCAGCCAGGCGGAGGCCGCGCCGGGCGTCCACGCGGTGCTCAGCGTGCTGAATGCCCCGGACATCCCATGGTTCGAGGAGGGCAAGCTCTTCGACTGGACGGTTCGCTACATCGGCGATGAAGTCGCTGCGGTCGCGGCCGAGAGCGAGGACCAGGCGGAAGACGCTCTGCGCCTGATCGAGGTGACCTACGATCCGCTGCCGTTCGTGATGACGGCGGCGGCGGCGTTGGCTGAAGGCGCGCCGGCCATCCATCCCGGTGGCAACATCGCCGGCGAGGTCGTCGAGTACGAGCGTGGCGACCTGGCGGCAGGGTTCCGCCAGGCCGAGGTGGTAGTCGAAGCCACCTACACCACGCAGGCCGCGCTGCACAACGCGCTGGAGGCGCACGGCTGTACGGCATCCTGGGAGGGCGACCAACTCACCCTCTGGGCATCGACGCAGGCGGTCTTCGTGGTGCGCGAGGAGGTGGCCAAGAAGCTGGGCCTGCCGCAGCATCACGTGCGCGTGATCAAGGAGCACATGGGCGGCGGCTTCGGCGCGAAGCAAATTGCCTGGAAGCCGGATGTGCTGGCGGCACTGCTCTCGCGCGAGGCTGGGCGGCCGGTGCAATTGATCCTGGACCGCCGCTCGGAGAACCTGGCCAGCGGCAACCGCAACCCCACGCGGCAAACGGTGCGCCTCGGGGCCAAGCGAGACGGCACGCTGACGGCCATCGACGCGCGTATCACCCAGGAAGTCGGCGCGTACCGCACGGGCGGCGAGGCGAGCAACGTCAGCGGCCCCTACAAGGCCCTCTACCGCTGCCCGAATGTACGTACGGTGCAGACTCCGGTGTACACCAACACCGGCCCGGCCGTCGCCTTCCGCGCGCCCGGCTACGTGGAGGCTGCCTTCGCGCTGGAGCAGGCGATGGACGAACTGGCGCACCGGCTCGAGCTTGACCCGCTCACGCTGCGCGAACGCAACTACGTGGGCCACGACCAGGAATCGGGCAAGGCGTATTCGCTGCCGGAGGGCTTGCAACTGAGCTACGACCAGGTTGCCCCGGCCCTGGCCGAGTTGCGCCAGGAACGGCACGGTGGGGGTAGGACGAAGCGGCGGGGCGTCGGGTTCGCCGCGCATGACTGGGTCGGTGGCCACGGCGACGCCCCCGGCTACGCGCAAATCGAAATGAATGGCGACGGCACAGTCACTGTCATCACCGGCACCCAGGATATCGGCAGCGGCACCCGCACCGGCCTGGCGCAGGTGGCGGCGGAAGCGCTGGGCCTACCGTTGAGCGCGATCTCCCTGCACCTCGGCGATACCGCTGTCGGGCCGTACGCACCGGTCAGTTCGGGCAGTGCCACACAAGCGACGATTGGCCCCGCGATCCGCTCCGCCGCGGCGGACCTGAAGCAGCAGATTCTGGAGGTTGCCGCGGCACTGCTGGAAATCCGGGCCGAGCGGCTCTCGATCGAGGATGGGCAGGTGCTGGTGGATGGCAAGCGCCCCGGCGAGGTCTCCGTGGCGGAGGTCGTGGGCAAGATTGCGCCGCACATGCTGCGGGCCGAGGGCGCACGCGCGCCCAACCCGGATGACCTGGTCATCCGCACCTTTGGCGCGCAGTGCGTCGCCATCGAGGTCGATACCGAGACGGGGGAGATCGCGGTGCAGCGGGTCGTCACCGCGCACGACTGCGGGCGGATCGTGAACCCGACGCTGGCGGACAGCCAGATCATCGGCGGGCTGGTGCAGGGGGTCGGGTTCGCGCTGACCGAAGAGCGCATCACCGACGAAGCGCGCGGGTACGTGCTGAACCCGAACCTGGAGAACTACCACGTGCCGACGGTGCAGGACACCCCGGTCATCGAGCACCGCCATGTCAATGTCCCGGACAGCAAGGCAAACTCTACCGGGGCCAAGGGGATCGGAGAGCCGCCGCTGATACCGACCGCGCCAGCGATTGCCAACGCGCTCTACGACGCCATCGGGGTGCGCTTCCACGACGCGCCCCTGACCCGGGCGCGGGTGCTGGCGGCGCTGGCCGAGCGGGACACATCTGGAGGGGACGCCCGATGAAGCCCTTTGCCTACGCCAGCCCCCGCGCGTTGGAGGACGCCGTGGCGCTGCTGACCGGCGATGCGCACGCCAGCTTCCTCGCGGGCGGCACCGATCTGCTGACACTGCTCAAGGCGGATCTGCTGGAGCCATCGCAACTGGTCGATATCAAGCGGCTGGCCGAGCTGGACGACGCCATTACGCGGCGCGGCGACACGCTGCGTATCGGCGCGCTAGCCACGCTGAGCGACCTGGAAACGCACCCGCTCGTCGCCGGGCACGCACCGGCGCTGGCCGAGGCGGCGGCCCTGGCGGCCTCGCCGCAGCTCCGCAACATGGCCACCATTGGCGGAAACCTGTTGCAGCGCCCGCGCTGTTGGTACTACCGCGATCCGGAGATTCCCTGCTGGTTGAAGGGTGGCGACACCTGCCCGGCACGAACCGGCGAAAATCAGCACCATGCCATCTTCGACCGCAGCCCCTGCGTGGCCGTTCACCCTTCGGACCCGGCGAGCGCACTCCTGGCGCACGACGCCGAGGTGGAGGTGCACGGCGCGGCGGGCAGCCGCTCCGTGCCGCTGGCCGATCTCTTCGCGCCACCGGCGGCTGCCCGCCGCCGCGAAACGACCTTGCAGCCGGGCGAGATCATCACCGCGCTCACCCTACCCACCGCCGGACAGAGCACTTACCTGAAGGCCATGGACCGCAAGACGTGGGCCTTCGCGCTGGTGGGCGTCGCGGTGCGCCTCCAGCAGGAGGGCGGGCGCATCGCGGAGGCACGCGTGGTGCTGAGCGGCGTGGCCAACGTGCCCTGGCGCGCCAGCGAGGCCGAGCAGGTCCTGACCGGGCAAGCGCCGGATGGCGCCTTGCTGGCCGCGGCGGCAGACGCGGCGGTGGCCGGTGCGGAACCGCTCGCGAAGAATGGCTACAAGCTGCCGCTGGCCCGGGCGCTGGTGAGACGGGCGCTGGAGGAGGTGTTGGGGTAGAGCGGATGTATCGGGAAAACGGCTGGGGGCGCCGGAGGACCCTCACCCCCAGCCCCTCTCCCTGTGCGCAGGGAGAGGGGGGCCGAACCGCGCGGCCGAGGCCGGGAACCGGCGCGCCGAGGCCAGGGCGACGCTATCGCCGCCAAAAGCCCCTCGCCCTGCGCACGTACTCAGGGCGAGGGGGTTGGGGTGAGGGTTGCTCGCGGGCAACCCCGGCGCACCCTCCTCCCCTTGCCAGCCGCGCATAGGGAGCGGGTTCGGGGTGAGGGTTCGCTCCGGCCCTTACCCCTGTACCGCTCGTCACGCCTTGGACTTGAGGTTTTCGATGATGTCCGTCGTGCCAACGTTGATGCCGCCCTCGCACCAGTTCACGGGCTCCGTGGTGCCAAAGAACTTGTTGACTTCGAAGTTGATCTGTTCCTTCTCCTGTGCCGGGATGTCCGGGCAGTCCGCCAGCGGCTGATCCGGGTTGGCCCCGATCTGCCCCGGCGGCACGCCGAGCGCCTCCGCGATGAGGTTGATCAGGTCCTGCGGAATCGACCTGCAGTTGCCCTCGTTGCCGGTGCAGAAGCAGGAGGCGGCGGAGCAGATACTGGGCGCCTTGCAGCACCCCTTGCCGCAGCGCTTCGCGCCGTTCTTGCAGCGTTTCTTGCGCTTCTTCCGTTTCTTCGCCTCGCCTGCGGGCGCGCTGGCCAGCACGCCGGCGGCACCCGCGAAGGCCGCGCCGAGGAAGGTGCGGCGGTCGGCGAGGCCGGCCAGGGCGCGGCGCAGGGCGGCGTGCGCGGATTCTGTCATGATCATGAAGGTTTCTCCCGGGGTGTCGGCGACGATGCCTGCATCAACATGGACCCGGCGCACCACAGCGTGCGCGATGCCCGCTGGCGCACCAGCCGTTCGAAGATACCAGCGGGGCGTGCGTTGACAACCCCGGCGGCGCTCAGTCGATTTCAGATATGGAGAAACGCTCCGCCGTCAGCGCGTAGGCGGGGAGGGCACGTGGCTCCAGGCGGCACGCCAGCGCGCGCAGCAGGTCGCCCTGGCCGCGCAACTGGTCGCGCACATGGCCGGGAATGGGCAATGCCTCGATGGTGGGCAGGGCCTCGTGCAAGGCCAGGTCGACCTCCCACGCGCCATCCTGGAGATCGCTCGTATCGGCCCGGAACTCGTGCGTTGTCGCCCAGCCGGTCTCCGCGAGCAGGGCGTGGAACTGCTGCCGGGAGAACGGGGTGCGCACGTTCGCCGCGCTCTCGGGGTGGTACCCCTCGATCAGCCCCTGCAGGAGTACGGCGATCAGGTGCGGAACTTGCGCGAGGTCCTGCGGCTCCAGGTCCCACTCGGCGATGTGCAGCCGGGGCGCCCAGCGGCGGACGCGGCGCAGGGTGGCGCGCAGGTGCGCCTGGCTGGCGAAGTACCACGCACCGTGGGCCAGCACCGCCGCGTCGAAGGCATCGTCCGGAAACGTGACCGCCTCGTCCAGGAGGTCGGTCTGGAGGCGGAAGGTCAGGCGGTCGCCGAGTGGGCCCGCCTGCAGCCGGGCCGTGGCCTCCCCCAGGGTGAGCGGTGCGCCGTAGTCCGGGCTGGCAATGTCGACGCCGGTGACGTGGCCCGTCGCGCCGGCGGCCTGCGCCAGGACCGCCGACATGTCGCCCTGGCCGCAGGCAATCTCCAGGATGCGCGCCCCAACCGGAACGCCCCACTCCGCGGCCAGTGCCTGCCGGTAGCGGATTTGAGCCAGATCCTGCGAGGCCGCTGCAGCGGGCATGTGGCATCCTTGCCGGTGTGCTGCGTTGTGGGCAGCGTTGTCCGCGGTCACGAAGGAGCAGTCCCCTGCCTACCGTGGTGTTGCTGGGTACGCTCGATACGAAAGGTGAAGAGTACGCGTTCGTGGGTGAATTGCTGAGCGAACGCGGCATGGACGTGCTGCTGATCGATGCCGGGATCCTCGACGCACCGAAGATTGCGCCGGATATCTCCCGGGATGCGGTGGCCGCCGCTGCTGGCCACGACATCGCGGCGCTGGCCGCCGCCGGGGACCGGGGCGCGGCGGTCACGGCGATGGCGGCTGGCGCGGCCGAGATCGTGGGCAACCTCTACGATGAGGGGCGGTTGGACGCCATCCTGGGCCTTGGCGGCAGTGGGGGGTCATCACTTATCGCCGCCGCCATGCGCGCCCTGCCGATTGGCGTGCCCAAGCTGCTGGTCTCCACCGTCGCGGCCGGGGATACCCGCCCCTACGTTGATACCGCCGACATCATGTTGCTCCCCTCGGTGGTCGATATCTCTGGGATCAACCCCATCTCCGAGCGCATCCTGCGCAACGCGGCGGCGGCCATTGCCGGCATGGCGGACGAGTTTGTGATGTTCGAGCCCGAGCCGCCCGATCAGCCGCTGGTGGCGGCCACCATGTTCGGCGTCACCACGCCGTGCGTCACCCGCCTGCGCGAGGTGCTGGATGAGCTGGGGTACGAAACGCTCGTCTTCCACGCCACCGGCACCGGGGGCCGCGCCATGGAGCGCCTGCTGACCGACGGCTACCTCACCGGCGTGCTCGATGTCACCACCACGGAACTGGCGGATGAGTTGGTGGGCGGCGTGCTCTCGGCCGGGCCGGAGCGGCTGGAGGCCGCCGGCGTGCTTGGCCTGCCCCAGGTGGTGTCGCTCGGGGCACTGGACATGGTCAACTTCGGGCCGCGCGAGACGGTCCCGGAGCGGTTCGCGGGCCGGCAGTTCGTTGTCCACAACCCGACCGTGACGCTGATGCGCACCACCCCGGAGGAGAACGCGGAGCTGGGTGCGATCATCGCGCGCAAGCTGAATGCAGCCACGGGGCCGTTGGCGCTCTTCATCCCCTTGCGTGGCGTCTCGGCTATCGCCGGCGAGGGGGCGGTCTTCCACGATCCGGCGGCGGACACGGCGCTGATCGGCGCGCTGCGCGAGCACCTGCGGCCGGAGATCGAGGTGCACGCGCTGGAGATGCACATCAACGACCCGGCCTTCGCCGAGGCGATGGCGGAGCGCTTCGACGAGCTGTATCAGGACTGGCGCAGCCAGGAGAGGGAAGACGCATGAACCGGGAAGAAGCGCTGGGGCGGCTGCGGGCGCAGGTGGCGGCGGCCCGGCCGATCATCGGGGCCGGGGCGGGCACCGGCCTCTCGGCCAGGAGCGCCGAGGCCGGTGGCGTGGACCTGCTCATCATCTACAACTCCGGCCGCTACCGCATGGCCGGGCGCGGCTCCCTGGCCGGCATGCTCCCCTACGGCGACGCCAACGCCGTGATGCTGGACATGGCGCGCGAGGTGCTGCCCGTGGTGCGCCACACCCCGGTGCTGGCCGGGGTGTGCGGTACTGACCCCTTCCGGATCATGGAGGTCTTCCTGCCCCAGCTCAAGACGATGGGGTTTGCTGGCGTCCAGAATTTTCCGACCGTCGGCCTCTTCGATGGCGTCTTCCGGGCGAACCTGGAGGAGACGGGGATGGGCTACGGGTTGGAGGTGGCGATGATCCGGGCGGCGCACGCGCTGGACCTGTTGACCTGCCCCTATGTCTTCACCCCGGAGGAGGCGCGGGCCATGACGGAGGCCGGGGCGGATGTGCTGGTGCCGCACATGGGGCTGACCACCAGCGGCGACATCGGCGCGCAGACGGCGGTAAGCCTGGATGAGGCGGTGTCGCGGGTGCAGGCAATGCACGACGCGGCGAAGGCCATCAACCCGGAGGTCCTGGTGCTCTGTCACGGCGGTCCCATCGCCGAGCCGGATGACGCCGCCTATGTCCTCAAGCACACCCAGGGCATCGTCGGCTTCTTCGGCGCTTCCAGCATGGAGCGCCTGCCCGTGGAAACCGCGATTGCGGAGAATGCCCGCCGATTCAAGGCGATCACGGTCAGGACATGAGGGGCAAGTTGCACACGCCTGACCGCTACCGCTTTGCCACCCGCCTGAATTCGTTTCGCCCGGGGCTCGCCGGCGGCGCAAGCGGCGTCGATCTGCTGCGGGCAGCGGCGCGCGTGCCGGGGCTGGCGGCGGTGGAGATGAACTACCCGCAGCATTTCCTCGGCACGAGCGAAGAGGCGGTGGCGCAGGGCCTGGTCGAGACGGGGCTGGCCCTGACGGCGCTCAGCCTGCGCTACGAGGGGCCGGATTTCCTTGACGGCGCGTTCACCAGCCCCCGCGCGGAGAGCCGCGAGCAAGCGATCCGGCTCGGGCAGGAGGCCGTGGAGGTGGCCTCCCGGCTCGGGGCGCCGCACGTCAACCTCTGGATGGCGTACGACGGTTTCGATTATCCGTTCCAGGCCGACTACGACCGGCTGTGGGCGGATGAGGTCGCGGGCTTCCGGCGGGTGGCCGCGCACGATCCCGCGATGCGGGTGAGCGTGGAGTACAAGCCGGTGGACCCCCGCCGCACCGCGCTGATTCGCGGTATGGGCGAGGCGCTGCTCGCCGTGCGCGAGGTCGGCCTGCCCAACTTCGGGGTCCAGATCGACTTCTGCCACAGCCTGATGGCGCGCGAGCAACCGGCCTTCGCTGCGGCGCTCGCCCTGCGCGAAGGGCGGCTCTTCGGCGTTCACCTCAACGATGGCTACGGGACCGCCGACGACGGCCTGTTGGTGGGGAGCGTCCATCTCTGGCAAACGCTGGAGCTGCTGGCCACCCTGCGCCGCTACGACTACCAGGGCACGATCTACTTCGACACCTTCCCGGTGCGTGAGGACCCTGCCGGCGAAAGTGCCGCCAATGTTGCCCGCGTGCGCGCGCTGGAGGCGATCCTGGACCGGCTCGATCTGGATCAGTTGACGGCGATGCAGGAACGCCACGACGCGCTCGGGGTGCAGGCGTTGCTGGACGCCGCGGCATTGGGCTGGCGATGAGGGACGGGCGGCCAGCGGGAGTCTGCGTCGTGGGCAGCATCCACATGGATGTCATCGCCACGGCTGAGCGGCTCCCCGCCAGGGGCGAGAGCATCATCGGGCACCGCATGGCGCTGTCGCCCGGCGGTAAGGCCGGCAACCAGGCGGCGCAAGCGGCGCGGAACGGCGCACGCACGTTCATGGTCGGGCGCGTCGGGCGCGATGCGTTCGGCGACCAGCTCCGCGCCACCCTTGCCCGCTCCGGAGTCGACACGAGCTACGTCACGGTCGATGCCGAGGCCGGCACCGGGATCAGCCCGGTTCTGACCGGCGCGGACGGCGAGTACGCGTCGATCATCGTGCCCGGCGCTGCCTGGCGGCTGGAGGCCGCGGATATCACCGCTGCCCACGCGGCCTTCGCCCAGTCGGCGGTGCTGCTGCTGCAGTGCGAGATCCCGCTGCACCTTTCCGCCGAGGCCGCGCGCCTGGCCCGCTCGCTGGGCCTGACGGTGATCTTCAACGCCTCGCCAGTTCCGGCCGATCCTGGCGCGATCCCGGCGGAGATGTGGCCAGCGGTGGATGTGCTGCTCGTGAACCGGACGGAGGCGGCCCTGCTGAGCGGCATGTCCGTCACGGAGGTGCCCGAGGCCGAGCGCGCCAGCGCTGCGCTGCGGCAACGGTTCGGCATCCCGGCCGTGATCGTGACGCTTGGCGGCGACGGCGTGATTGCGCGCGACGCGCACGGGGTTCGCTACCTCCCGGCCTGGTCCATCGAGGTCGTCGAGACGATCGGGGCGGGGGATGCCTTCGCCGGCGTGCTTGCCAGCGAACTGGCGCGAGGCCGCACGCTGGACGCCGCCCTGCCCCTGGCCAATGCCGCCGGGGCACTGGCGGCCACCCGCCCCGGGGCCCACGATGCGCTGCCGACCGGGGCGGAGATTTGGGCGTTTCTCAGGGAGCGCCAGCACGCTGACATCTAGGGCGGCGTGGCAGATGAGCTGGAAACAAGCTCGCGTGGCGCCAGGCCCAGCTTCCAGACCGATGAGCGTGAATGCCGTCGCGGCGACAGTGCTGTCACCCGATGTTGCGTCTGGCGCAAGCCCAGGCGCGCTATCCGCGACAATGTCACCCGGGGCAAGGACAGCGCCCTGGGCTGACCTGGGTCAGGGCAAGGAGGCGGGAGGGAGTAGTGCGGGAACATCTGCGCTCGCGCTGGCGTGACCTGCTCGACAGCCTGTGGTGGATTCCCAGCCTCATTGCGTTGGGCTACGCCGCCGCGGCACTGCTTTTGCTGCGGGCCGATCCCCTGCTGGGCTTCCAGACACAGGGACAGGATGCCTGGGCGGTCGGCGGAGCAGATGGCGCGCGTGGCGTGCTCTTTGCCATTGCCGGGACCTCACTTTCGGTCCTGAGCGTCATCTTTTCCCTCACCATCGTCGTCCTGCAGATTGCATCAGCCCAATTCACGCCGCGTGTCATGCGCACCCTGACCGGTGACCGCGGGACGCACATGGTGCTCGGCGTGTTCCTGGGCACGTTTACCTATGCCCTCCTGGTGCTACGGGTCGTGCGTTCGCCGGGCGAGGATGGCGGCGGACCCGGCTTCGTGCCGGTGGCTGCGGTGACGGTCGCGATTGCGTTGGCCCTGGTGAGCGTCATCTTCATGATCTACTACATCAACCATGTGGCCAGGTCGGTCCAGGTCGCCGTCATTTTTCAGCGGGTGACCGACGACACCATCGGCCTTCTGGCCGACCCGCTGGCGGGTGGAGCAGAACCGTCTTCCGAGGCCGACCCATCGTTGGCGTGCCGCCCGGCAGGTAGCGGCGTGGCGATTCCGGCTCCTGAGGATGGATACCTGCAGGCAATTGATGCGGAGTCGTTGGTGGGATGCGCCGTGACCTGGGGACTGACCATTCGCACCGAGGCCCAGGTGGGGGGATTCCTGCTGGCTGGGTCGTCGCTGGCGACCATCTGGTCCGCCGTAGCCGTTCGCCCGGAGCAGATCGCTGCGGTGCAGGGAGGCTTTGTGCAGGGGCCGGAGCGCACGCGACAGCAGGACGCCGAGCTCGGAGTTCGGCAGCTTGCCGACATTGCCGTCCGTGCGCTCTCGCCAGCAGTGAACGACCCCACGACAGCCATGATGGGCATTGACCGGCTGGGGCAGGTGCTGGTGCGCGCGGCTGGCCGGCTGGAAGTGGAGGTCCTGACCGGAGCAGATGGCGCCTGCGTGATACTGGTTGGGCCATCATTTGCGCGGCTGGTGGAAGTTGCCTTCACCCAGATTCGTCATTACGGCGCTGGCGATGTGATGGTGGCTCTGCATGTGCTGTGGACCCTGCAGGGCGTTGCAGACCGCGTGTCACCAGCCCAGCGCGAGGCGCTGGTGGCGCAGGCGGAGGCCCTGGTTGCGGAAGCGCGCCAGGCGCTCCGCGTGGCCAGCGATATCCAGCGCGTTGAGATGGCGGCCGCGTGGTGCACTTCTCGCGGATAGGGGCAAGTTAGCTGACCAGCGCCCGTCCCACCGCCGCGCACGCCGTCGCAACCCCATCCTCTGCTCGTATCACGCGGCCAAACTGGTTCGCGCGGCGGCTGATATCGGGGTTGCTGAGAAGGCGGTGCAGGGTGCGGGTGGCTGAAGCGGCGGTGTAGCGGTCGCGGGCCATCGTCAGGCCGAGGCCGAGGCGCTCGCTGCGGCGCGCGTTGTCGAACTGATCGTGCGCGAAGGGCACGATGATGGTCGGCTTGCCGGCACGCAGCGCCTGCGCCGTGGTGCCGATGCCGCCCTGGTGCACGATGGCGGCGGCGCGCGGGAAGATCGCCGCGTGGGGCGCGTAGTCCACCACAAGAATGCCGTCCGGCAGCGCCGGCATGCGTTCGGCGGCCTGCGGCCCGGCCAGCAGCAGCGCCCGCCGCCCCAACCGCTGCGCCGCCTCGATGCTCTCCGCGTAGAAGGAGCCCGGCGTCCACACGGCGGACGACCCCAACGTGAACACGATGGGCGGCGGCCCGTCGTCCGGGAAGGCGTCCAGGTGGGGAGGCAGCACCTCTTCTTCCGGGAGATCGAGAAACGGGAATCCCGTAGCCACCGTGTGCGGCGGCCAGTCGGGCTGCGACGGCGCGAAATGCGGGGAGAAGAGTGCCAGGGTCAGCCACGGGGACCAGGTCTCGAAGAGGGGGTCCTGGTTGGTGGGCCGGCCCAGGTCCCGCTGCAGGGCGCGCAGTTCGCCGTACCACTGGCGCGCGGTCAGCATCGCGCCGCGCCGCATCCCCCGCCAGAAGCCTGACCCGGGGTTGAAGGGGAGGCGGTTCACCCACTGGAACAGAGGCAGCGCGGGTGGATCGTAGGCCGAGAAGAAGAGCATCGGCTGCAGGACGACCGAGACCCAGGGGATACCCCGCGTCTCCGCGACAAGCGGGGTGGCGAACGTGAGGATATGGGAGATGAGCAGGTCCGCATCCTCGGCGGCGGCCAGGGTGTCGGCGTACGACTCGCGCACCCACGGCATTGTCATCTCGCGCACCACGGTGGCGGTGCCCTTGCGCGCATCCATGAGATCGACCGCGACCCGCTGCATCTCCTGCGGTGCGGGGACATCGGGCCGGATCGGGACAAAGGCGAGCCCCCGGCGCTCCACCATCTCCCGGTAGAACGCGCTCGTGCCGATCACCGGCCGCGCGCCGTGCGCCTGTAACCCGCGCGCCAGCGCGAGGTAGGGGTGCAGATCCCCCAGGGAGCCGAAGGTGGTCAGCAGGATGCGCTTGCCCCGCAGGGCAGCGAGCGCGGACAGCGCGGATGCGGGTGAGCCGGTCATGCGGTCAATCGTCTCCAGAGGGGGTAGAGGAGCGTGCTATGCTCCAACGCTGTCTTGACGAGTGGCGACAGGGTGCGGCGGTCGTGATGCCCCCTCTGTTGAGCCGTGCTCGTCTGCAAACCATCGATGTTGTGCAGGAGGAATCGATGTCCAGCCATGATGCCCGCGTCCTCTCCCGCCGCCAGGTCGTCGCCAGCGCGGCGGGCCTGGGCCTGGCCGCGCCCTTCGTGCGCTTCGGCGCGCTGGCCGCCCAGGATGCTACACCGGCCGCGGCTGGCGTTCCGGGCGGCATCCTCAAGGTGGGCCTGCAGGCCGACCCGACCTCGCTCGACGCGCAGACGCAGAACCTGACCGCCATCTGGCACGTCGCCGAGCAGATTTACCAGGGTCTCACGCGCATCAAGCCGGATCTCTCCGTGGAGCCCTCGCTGGCCGAGAGTTGGGAGATTTCCGACGATGGCCTGACGTACACCTTCGCCATGCGCCCGGGCGTCAACTTCCACGACGGAACCCCGCTGAAGGCCAGCGATGTCGTGTTCACCATCGAGCGCCTGCGGGCCCCGGAAACCGCCTCGCCGGGCGCGTCTGAGCTGGCCTCCATCGACACGATCGAAGCCCCGGACGACGCGACGGTTGTCATCACCCTGAGCCAGCCCGATGCCTCCCTGCTGGCGGCGCTGGCGGGCGGCAATGGCTTCATCTACTCCGAGGCGTTCGTCAAGGCGAACAACAACGACATGACCCAGGTGGCGATGGGCACCGGGCCGTTCAAGTTCGTGGAGTACGTGCCGAACACGCGGGTGGTGCTGGAGAAGAACACTGACTACTGGGAAGAGGGGCTGCCGTACCTCGATGGCATCGAGATGACCATCGCCTCCGATGACACCGCGCGCACCGCGGCGGTGGTGACCGGGACGGTCGACTTCATCGAGTACGCGCCGCTGCGCGACATCGACAGCCTGCAGCAGAACCCGGATATCACCCTGGCGGGCGATTCCAACACGAACATCCGCTTTGCCGGGCTGAACCTGGCGCGCGAGCCGTTCGACAAGCCGGAGGTGCGCGAGGCGATCAGCCTGGTGGTGGACCGCAATGCCATGCTGGGCCCGACCGTGTTCGGCCACGGCACCCCGACCGCCGTCCTCTTCCCGCCGGACTACTGGGCGGCCCTGCAGGCGGAGGTGCCCGCGACGGACATCGAGCGCGCCAAGCAACTGCTGGCGGACGCGGGCCTGGCGGACGGCTTCTCGACCACCATTACGTCCTGGTCGCAGTACTCCTTCCTCTCCAACGCCGCCGTGGTGCTGCAGGAGCAGTTGCGGCAGATCGGGATCGAGGCGGAGCTGAACCTGGTCGAAAACGCGACCATGATCGAGCAGGTCTACACGAACAAGGAGTTCGACATCGCGGTCACGGGCGATAGCGCCTACGTTGACCCGAACACGCTGATCCTGCCCGCGTTCAAGACGGACGAGTCCGGCAACTTCGTCAGCTACAGCAACCCGGAGATGGACACGCTGATCGAGGACGGCATTGCCGCCACCGACCAGGAGGCGCGCGCGGAGATTTACCGCCAGATCCAGCAGATCGTGCTCGATGACCGGCCGTGGATCCCGTTCTTCGTCGCCAACCAGTACGAGGCCATGCGCAACAACGTGAAGGGCTACGTTCACATCCCGACCGGCTCCAACATCGCCTTCCGCGAAACGTGGATCGAGGCGTAGGCGGCGCGTAGCGCCGCAGGGAAGACGCCTTCGGCTTGGGGAAGACGCTTCGCTTAGGGAATAAGGGAGTAAGGATCACGAACCGTGGTCTACTCGTTGCCCTATTCCCTTACTCCCTAAGCGCGTGAGCGCGTCTTCCCCAAGCCGAAGGCGTCTTCCCTCGACACGATGCTGCAGTACATCCTGCGCCGGCTGGCGCTGCTGATTCCGATTCTGCTTGGCGTGTCGCTGGTGGTGTTTACGCTGATCCGGTTGATCCCCGGAGATGCGACGCTGCTGGCGATTGGCGTGGACACGCGCATTACGCCGGAGCAGCGGGAGCTGGTCCGCAAGGCGTACGGGCTCGATCAGCCGGCGCCGGTGCAGTACCTGCGCTGGCTGGAGCACGTGGTGCAGGGTGACCTCGGCACTTCACTGCGCACGAAGCGCTCGGTGAACGAGGAGCTGCGGCTGCGCCTGCCGGTGACGATCGAGCTGGCGGTGCTGGCGGCGGTGCTGGGCACCCTGCCGGCGCTGGCGGTGGGCGTGCTGGCGGCGGTGAAGCGCAACTCGCGGCTGGACTACGCCGCGACGATCCTGACCCTGGTCGGCATCTCGGTGCCGAACTTCCTGCTGGCGACCGTGCTGGTGCTGGTCTTCTCCGTCTGGCTGCGCTGGTTCCCACCCATCGGCTACGTCGAGATCGAGCGCGATCTGCTCGGCAACCTGCGCACCATGTTCCTGCCCGCGCTCAGCCTTAGCCTGCCGCTGGCGGCGGTGTTGATGCGCAACACCCGCTCGGCGGTGCTGGAGGTGCTGGGGCAGGACCACGTGCGGGTGGCGCGCGCGAAGGGCCTCACCGAGCGGCGGGTGCTGAACCGGCACGTCATCCTCAACGCGGCGCTGCCGATCCTGACCGTGGCGGGTATCCAGATCGCGGCGCTCCTGGGCGGTACGGTCATCATCGAGACGATCTTTTCCCTGCCGGGCGTGGGGCGCTATGTCTACGAGGCGATTTCCAACCGCGACTACCCGGTGGTGCAGGGGGTGACGCTGGTCATCGCCGCGCTCTTCGTGGTGGTGAGCATGACGGTGGATATCCTCTACGCCGTGCTCGATCCGCGCCTGCGGGAAGCCTCGTGAGCGACGTCGACGCCACGCCGCAGTTCGACCGCACCGAGGCAACACTGCCGGCGGCCGCCCGCCGCTCGCGCCAGGTCTCGGTGTGGGCCAGCATCCGGCAGCAGCGGCTGGCCATGACCGGGCTGGTGCTGGTCGGGCTCTTCCTGCTGGTGGCGCTCTTCGGCCCGTTCGTGGCGCCCTACGGCCCCACCGAGCAGGCGATCATGGATGCCCTGCAACCACCGAGCAGCACCCACTGGCTGGGTACCGACGATTTCGGGCGCGATATCTTCAGCCGCCTGCTCTACGGGGCGCGCATCTCGCTGGAGGTGGGCATCGTGGCCGTGGGGATCGCCGGCAGCATCGGCATCCTGCTCGGGCTGCTGGCGGGGTACGCCGGTGGCTGGGTCGATAACATCCTGACCCTGTTGATGGACATCGTCTTCGCCTTCCCGGCGATCCTGCTGGCCATTGCCATCATCTCCCTGCTCGGTAACAACCTGATCTTCGCCATGATCGCCATCGCCATCGTCTACACGCCGACCTTCATGCGCGTCGTACGCGGGGCGACGCTTTCCGTGCGCAACGCGGCCTACGTGGAATCGGCGGTGGCCAGCGGCGCATCGACGCCGCGCATCCTCTTCGCGCACGTCTTCCCGAACATCGTGGCCCCGCTGATCGTGCTGACCTCGCTCAACTTCGCCTTCGCGGTGCTGGCGGAGGCCTCGCTGGCGTTCCTGGGGCTGGGCAACAAGCCGCCCGCGCCCTCGTGGGGCAGCATGGTGAGCACCACCTACGGCTTCCTGCAACTCGCGCCCTGGGCGCCCCTCGTGCCGGGGGTGGCCATTGGCTTCGCGGTGCTCGGCTTCAACCTGCTCGGCGACGGCCTGCGCGACGCGCTCGATCCCCGGCAGCGCGGGAGGTAGGGCGGGCACAGGCGATACACCTGATCAAGCGGTTGGCTGGAGCACGAGATCCTTCGCCTGCGAGCTCAGGAGGCCACCTGAGAGTGGGTGGTGGCCTCCTCACACCTGCGCGGCTGGGGACGAGATCCTTCGACTCCGCTCAGGATGACACCTGAGGGTGGGCGGTGACAGCGAACCGTGACGGCTGGGGGAAGGATCCTGCGACGTCGCTCAGGATGACACGCGAGGATGGATGACACCGCCAACCGGGTTGGCCGGGAGCGTGATCCTTCACCTTCGCTCAGGATGCCACGCGGGAGCGGTTGACGCACGGGGAGGGGGTGTCGCGCGGGTGTCACGAGGCGTCCAACGTCGCAAAACACTTCACCATGAAGTGTGGTACACCGCTCCGACGCCAATCTGGGCGCAGTACTACCGAGGTTCAGGCGTCCGTGGCCCGACAAAAACCCGATCAGCGCTTCATCGTCGCGGCCGTCTATGTCGCCTCGATGTTGATGAACACCCTCGATTCGACCATCGTCATCGTCGCGCTCGCCACCCTCGGCCGCGAATTCAATGTTCCCGCCGTGCAAACCGAAGCCGTGGTGGTGGCCTACCTGGTCAGCCTCGCGGTCTTCATCCCGGCCTCGGGCTGGCTGGGCGACCGCTTCGGCACCAAGCGTATCTTCCTCATCGCGTTGGCCATCTTTGCCATCGCCTCGATGCTGTGTGGCCTCTCCCGCAGCCTGGAGCAGCTCGTGGCCTTCCGCGTCCTGCAGGGCGCGGGGGGCGGCCTGATGACGCCGGTCGGCATGGCGATGCTGTACCGCACCTTCCCGCCGGCCGAGCGCGTGGCCGTGGGGCGCATCCTGATGTTCGCCACCATCCTCGGCCCGGCCCTGGGGCCGATCATCGGCGGCGTGCTCATCGAGCGGCTGTCGTGGCACTGGGCGTTCTTCGTCAACGTGCCGGTGGCCCTGGTCGCGTTCCTGGTCGGCCTCTTCTTTCTGCACGAGCACCGCGAACCGGAGCCGGGGCGCTTCGACCTGCCCGGGTTTGTGCTCGGCGGAGCCGGGTTGGCGGCCGGAATGTACGCGCTCAGCGAGGGGCCAGCCCACGGCTGGACGTCGCCAGGCATCCTGGGGCCGGGCGTGGTCGGCCTGGCCCTGATCGTCGCCTTCGTGGCGCGAGAGTTGCGCACCGCCGCCCCCATGGTGGATTTGCGGCTGCTGGGCAACCGGCTCTTCCGCAGCACGCTGGTGGTGTCGTTCTTCGGCTCGGCGGGGTTCATTGGCGTGCTGTTCCTGATCCCGCTCTTCCTGCAGGAGGTTCAGGGCGCGAGCCCGCTGGAGTCGGGCCTGACCACCTTCCCGGAGGCGCTCGGCGTCGTCACCTCAACGCAGATCGTGGCCCGGCTCTATCCGCGCGTTGGACCACGGCGGCTGATGTGCGGCGGCCTGATCGGCCTCGCGGTCTCCATCGTGGCGTTGGCCACCATCGGGCTTTCCAGCGGTGAGCCATGGGTGGTGCGCATCCTGATGTTCTGCGTTGGCTTCTGCATGGCGTACGTCTTCCTGCCGAACCAGGCCGCCAGCCTGGCCACTATTTCCCGCGCGCAAACCGGCCGCGCAACCACATTGACCAATGTGCAGCGGCAGGTGGGCGGCGCGCTGGGTGTGGCGGTGCTGAGCAGCGTGCTGGCGGCCGCCTCCGCCTTCATCGACGGCCCGACCGACCCCACGCCCTATCGCTACGCGCTCTATTTCGCCGCCGCCTTCGCCCTGATCGGCGCGATTTCTGCCCTGCAGGTGCCGGACGAGGAGGCCGCCGAGACGATGCGGCCGCGCACCTCCCGCGAGGAGCCGGTGCTGGTGGAGGCGGGCTGACGCGGGGGACCCTCACCCCCAGTCCCGCGCCCTGAGTACTTGCGCGGCTGGCAGGGGAGGTATGGAGACCCAGGCTGGGCTGCGGCCGGAGGACCCTCACCCCCAGCCCCTCTCCCTGTGCGCAGGGCGAGGGGAGGCGTGACCTGGCAAGGCGGTGGAAGTCCGGCGTCCTGCTGCCCGACACGTCGCGCCTACGTAGCCAGAAGCCCCTCGCCCTGGGCCCAGGGCGAGGGGTTTGGGGTAAGGGTCAAGCCGTCGCCACCAACTCTCCGTGAATTACCCACCCTAGTCAGCCGCGCAAGTACCTCGAAATCGTGTGCTGCGTGTGAGGGTTCCGCCACATAGCCGCACAGTTCGGCGCGGCCATGCATACTGCCAGCACTATGGCGTTTGCTCAGCCACCCGAGCCACTGCCCAGTGCCCCGGCGCCGGCGCTGCTCACTCCCCTCATCGGCCGAGAACGTGAGTTGGCCCTGGCCCTGGGCTTCTTGCGCCGTCCGGATGTCCGCCTGCTGACCCTGACCGGCCCGGGCGGTATCGGGAAGACGACGCTGGCGCTGCACCTGGCGGCCCAGGTCGGGCACGAGTTCGCCAGCGGCGTTCACTTCGTTCCCCTCGCGGCGGTTTCCGGCCACGCGCTGGTAGCGCCGGCGGTGGCGCGGGCGGCCGGGCTGGCGGAGACGGTCGATACCCCGGCGCGGGAAACGCTCATTGCCGCCTGGCAGCACGCTGAAACGCTGCTGGTGCTGGATAACTTCGAGCACGTCGTTGCGGCGGCGCCGCTGGTCAGCCAGGTGCTGGCCCGCTGCCCGCGCCTCAAGGTGCTGGTGACGAGCCGGGTCCTGTTGCGGGTGGCCGGAGAGTTCGCACTGCCGGTGCCGCCGCTCTCACTGCCCGCGCCGGGAGATGCTGGCCCCGGCAACGAGGTGCTGCGCTCCCCGGCGGTGCAGCTCTTTGTGCAGCGTGGCCGGGCGGTGAATCCGGCCCTCGATCTCTCGGAGGGCAACGCGCCCCTGCTGGCAGATATCTGCCGGCGGGTGGATGGGGTTCCGCTGGCGATCGAGCTCGCCGCCGCACGCCTGACGCACCTGTCGCTGCCCGGGTTGTACGAGCGCCTGGAGCGGCGGTTGCCGTTGCTGACGGGCGGCGGGCGGGACCGGCCTACGCGCCTGCAGACCATGCGGGACGCGATCACCTGGAGTCACGATCTGCTGGCTCCGGCGGAGCAGGTGGTGTATCGCCGCCTGGCCGTCTTCGTCGATGGCTGCACGCTGGAGGCCGCCGAGGCGGTGGTGGGGGAGCCGGAGGCTGCCGCTGGCGGCCCGGGCGAGGTGCTCGACCTGATCGCCGCGCTGGTCGAGGCCAGCCTGCTGCGCACCGAAGCGCAACCTGACGGGTCGCTGCGGTACCGCATGCTGGAGACGGTGCGCGAGTTCGCGGAGGAACAGCTTCTCGCCAGCGGCGACGCGCACACCATGCGGCAACGGCACGCGGCGTGGTTCACGGCCTTCGCCGGGCAGTTCGAATTGGCCGAGTTGCGGCCGGATGGCGAGCACGCGCGGCTGATGCTGGCGGCCGACCACCCCAACCTGCGGGCGGCGCTGGCCTGGTATGCCGCGCAGCAGGCGTTTCCGGCGCTGCTCCGGCTGGCGGCAACGCTCGGCCATTTCTGGGCCGGGCTTGGCTATTACCAGGAGGGCCGGGCGTGGCTGGAACGCGCCCTGGCGGGCGGCGAAGGGACTGCGCAGGACCAGGCCAAGGGCCTCGTTGGGCTCGGCGTTATCCTCTTCTACCAGGGGGCGTACCGGGAGGCCGAACGGCGGCTCAGCGACGGCCTGGCCGCGTGCCGCGCGCTCGGCGACGCGCTGTACGCCTCGCTGGCGCTGATCGGGCTGGGCGCGCTGGCCATGGTGCAGGGTGCGTTTGACCGGGGTGTCCTGCTCCTGGATGAGGCCCGGGAGGCCGTGCGGGGCGTTGCGGACCCCCGGTTGGCGGCGCTGCTGGCGGGACGCGTCGAGATCAACCTCGCCGTCGCGCCCCGCGTGACGGGCGACCACGCGCGGGCCACCGCGCATCTGGAAGCCGCGCTGCGGCTGGAGCGGGAGGCCAGCTACACCGAAGGCATCATCCTGGCCCTGGGCGACCTGGGCAACCTGGCGCGTGACCAGGGGCAGGCCGGCCGCGCCCTGGCGTTGTACCGGGAGGCGCTGGAGCTGGGCCGCGGTCAGCCGGGGACGCGGGTTGTGACGGAGGTGATCGAGGCGATCGGGATCATGGCGGCGGCCGCTGGTGAGGCGGAGCGTGCCGCGCTCCTGATGAGCGCTTCCAAAGCGCAACGAGACCGGCTGGGGCTGCGGTACGGCGTGCAGGCGGATCAGGCTGCGCTGGGGCAGGCGCTCGCCGCCGCGCGCGTGGCGCTCGGCGAGGCCGCCTTTGCCGCGGCGTGGGAGGCGGGCCGTAGCCTGAGCCCGGGTCAGGCGCTGCTGTCGGCGCAGGAGCCGTTCGCCACTCAGGACTCGCCGCAGATGGGCTTGCTCACGCCACGCGAGCAAGAGATTCTGCATCTGATCGCCGCGGGCAAGAGCAACCCCGACATCGCCAACGACCTCTACGTGAGCGTGCGCACGGTCGAGAACCATGTCGCCCACATCCTGACGAAGCTCGGGGTGCGCACGCGAGGTGCGGCGGTGCTGGCCGCCGGGTTGACCGCGAACGCGGCCTCAGCGCAGGCCTGAGCACGGCGTTGGCCGGGTGGCGCCTGCCCGCCACGAGCCCTCACCCCACCCCCGCGCCCGACCTCCTTACGTGGCTGGCAGAGAGATGTGGGGAAGCAGGCTGAGCAGGTGCCGGCCATGACCTCCTGCCGCGTGCGCATTGCGGCCCGGCACCTGCCGGCGGTGCGCACCGCGCTGGCACGGGTGGTGGGTGCGCCGCTGCCGGTGCGGGTGGTGGTGATGGGCCAGCCGCCGGGGTGCGCCCGGGCGCCGGCATAGGTACCCGGGAATGGGTACGCGCCCACCGCCAAATGAGTGGCGGTACGGCTTGGATCGCGCCGGGTTTCCACGTACCGTCTCGTCCTGAGGGGAGCCGCCTACCTGGCGTCTCCCTGCTACCCGGAAGGCCGCTGATGATGCCGTCGCTGCTCATTCACCACCGAGTCGCGGACTACGACGCCTGGAGCACGGTGTTCGCGGAGCATGAGGTGGTGCGCCGGGCGAATGGCTCCCGGGGCGGGTGGATTCTGCGCACCGCCGATAGCGGGGAGATCCTGGTGCTACTGGAGTGGGACGATCTCGAGCGCGCCCGCCTGTTCGTTGATTCCGATGACCTGCGGGAGGCGATGCAGCGCGCGGGCGTGATCGGCGCGCCGGAGTTCTGGTTCCTGGAGGATGTCGCGGCCACGACCGCGTGATGATCGACCAGATGCGTGAGGAGCGAGCCACATGAGCACACAACAGGCACCCCGGCGTCCCAGGCAGGCGCGGGAGCGTTGCACGCGGCGCACGGCCCTGCGGGCAGGCGCGGCCGGGATCACCGCCGCCACCCTGGGCCTCGCGGGGTACCGGGCGGCCCAGGCCCAGGACGCCACGCCCGTGACCACGCCAGCCGAGATGGGAGATGACCCCCACCTGATCGATATCGGCGGCCGCAGGCTGTATCTCGAATGCCAGGGCGAGGGCGGCCCCACTGTGCTCCTGCTCACGGGCTACCGCACCTCTGGCATGTACTGGACCGACGACCTGCTGCACCCCGACGCGCCCCGGCAGATGGTGATGCCCGGCGTGGCGAAGGCCACCCGCGTTTGCACCTACGACCGGCCCGGAACCTACGCCTACATCGGTGACGACCTGCATCCCAGCCGCAGCGACGCTATTGGCCAGCCGCGCACGTCGGTGGAGGTGGTCGAGGAGCTCCATGCTCTTCTGCAAGCCGCCGAGGTTCCCGGCCCCTACATCCTGGCGGCGCACTCGCTCGGCGGCTTCTTCGCCCGGCTCTACGCCGCGACCTACCCGGAGGAGGTCGTCGGGCTGGTGCTGGTGGATTCGTACTCGGAGCGGCTGGAAGACGAGATGACGCCGGAGCAGTACGCCACGCTGCGGAAGGTCAACCAGGACGGCGGCACGGATACCGTGATGGAGATTCCCGGCTACGGTGATGTCGAGACGCTACCCTGGGGTGGCGACAACGACGTCGTGCGCGCCGCCATCGCCGCCTCGCCATTGCCGCCGATGCCACTGGCGGTGCTTGGCCACGGCATTCCCTTCCCGGTGCCGGATGACATGCCCGGCTTCGCGCCGGGGGAGTTGGAGGAAATCCTGCAGCGAACCAACCGCTGGCTGGCCACGCTGGCCCCGGACGGGCGCTTCTGGCTGGCCAGCGAGAGTGGCCATGACATCCACCAGGACCAACCCGAACTGGTGATTGAGGCGATCCAGCAGGTGCT
>DAOUDE010000094.1:0-9203 GCA_034431475.1 Thermomicrobiales bacterium
TCCCCTCGCCCTGCGCACAGGGAGAGGGGCCGGGGGTGAGGGTCCTCCGGCCGCAACCAGCCTCGCCCCGAGTACCTCCCCCTCCCCCTGCGCAGGGCAATGGGTACGGAGTGAGGGCCCGGCGCCTCGCCCTATGCTATACCCCGCCATGTAACCTCAATTCACGTCACACCTGAACCTCGGGCCATCGGCAGACACGCTCGCGCCAACCCTGGCGCACCATTCGGAAAGGCCACCGCCGTGACCACGACCACCGAGACCGCCGCTCCAGCCACCCCGGACGAGATGCTGGGACGCATCTTCGATTCGCTGGTCGGCGCCCTGGAACTCTTTTGCCTCTACGTCGGGGATCAGCTCGGGTTCTACCGCGCGCTGCACGCGGGCGGCCCGGCCACCCCGGCTGGGCTCGCCGCCCGCGCGAGCACGGCCGAGCGGTACACCCGGGAGTGGCTGGAGCAGCAGGCCACCGCCGGCTACCTCACCTGCGACAACCCCGAGGCCGCCGCCGCTGACCGCCGCTACGCCCTGCCGCCGGAGTACGCCCCGCTGCTGGTGGAGCGCGACAACCTCAGCTACGCGGGCGGCATGGCCCAGATCGCGGCCGGGTGTGTCGCGCCGCTGCATGAGCTGCTGGCCGCGTTCCGCACCGGCGCTGGGGTGCCCTACGCCGGCTACGGCCACGACCTGCACGAGGGTCAGGCGGGAATGACGCGGCCCCTGTTCTTCAACCAGTTGGCGCAAGAGTGGATCCCGGCCATGCCGGAGATCGCCGCCCGCTTCCAGGCGGATCCCCCGGCGCGCGTAGCGGATATCGGGATGGGGCAGGGGTGGTCCAGCATCGCCCTGGCGCGCGGCTTCCCCAACATCCGCGTCGATGGCTTCGACCTGGACGACGCTTCCGTGGCGGCCGCCCAGGCCAACGCGCAGGCGGCGGGCGTGGCCGACCGCGTCAGCTTCCAGGTGCGCGATGCCGGCGACCCGGCACTGGCCGGGGCGTACGACCTGGCGCTGGCGGTGGAGTGCGTGCACGACATGTCCGACCCCGTCTCCGTCCTGCGCTCGATGCGGCGCCTGGTGGGCGAGAGCGGGACGGTGCTGATTGTGGACGAGCGAGTGCCCGACACCTTCGCGCCGAACGGAGACGCGGTCGAGCGCATGATGTACGGCTTCAGCGTGCTGCACTGCCTGCCGGTCGGCATGGTCGAGACGCCGTCCGCCGAGACCGGCACCGTCATGCGCCGCCCCACCTTCTGCCGCTACGCAGAGGAGGCGGGCTTCCGCAGCGTGGACGAACTGCCCATCGAGAACGACTTCTTCCGCTTCTACAAGCTGACCGGGTAGGAGACCGGGGCGTGATGATCTCCCACTGGTGATCCAGGTTGCGCCGCGTCCAGGTCATCTTTTCCTCTCGCACTGGCATGTGCCATGCGTGATCGCATCTTGCCAGCCGGTGAGTCAGCGTTGACTCGTTTCGGTCGCCCAGGCAAGGATGCAGAGAGGACGCCGCGATGCCGATCGAACCCTCCTCCCACCACTCTCGTCGTGACACGCTGCGTCTCGGTGCAGCCGCCGGGTTGGCCGCCGCGGCCGGCGCGGGGCTTGCGTCGGTGGCGACCGCGCAAACGCCCGTCGCCGAGAGCAGCGTGAGCTGGACGAAGCAGACCGTGAGCCTGGCTGCCGCTGAGCGCATGCTGGCGGCGGCGCAGGCCAGGGCCACCGAACTTGGCGCTGCCGTGGCGATTGCCATCGTCGATGAAGGCGGGCAACTCAAAGCCTTCCACCGCATGGATGGCCTGGCCAGCGCGGTGCCCATCGACCTCTCCCAGATGAAGGCCTACACCGCGGCCTCGTTCCGCACGCCGACCCAAATGCTGGCCGAAAGTAATCTCGATAATCCTGCCCGCATGGCCTCGATACCCAATGTGCCCCGGGTCACGCTGATGGCGGGTGGCTACCCCATCACCGAGGGTGAGGTGCTCATCGGGGGAATCGGGGTGAGCGGTTCCAGCCCGGAAAATGACGTGGCCATTGCCGAGGCGGGCGTCGCCGCCCTCCAGGAGGCGTAGCGCCGATTCCTTGACGCGGCGCCGGCACAGCGCCGCGTCCAACCAATATCGCTCCCTGATGTATCCGACATCCCTGCACACACCTTGACCACCTTACGACCACCCTGGGCATCTCGTATGAGGAACTGGCGCGCGTCGTGGGCACGGATCGCCAAACGGTTTGCCGGTGGCTGGCTGGCGAGTCCTTCCCGCAGACGGCCAATCGTGCCGGCTTGAACGCGCTGGAGGCCCTCGCACTGCGGCTTGACGAGACCTTTGACGGACCCGAGGCCGCTCAACACTGGCTGCGCTCCCGGAGCGGCTACGTCGGCAGGCTCTGCCCGCTCGCTGCCCTGCTGCGTGGCCGCATTGACGCGGTGAGTGCAGCGCTCGATGCTTTGGATGCCGGGGGATTGGACCGGGGAGACGCGCTCATGGCGGCGGGTTCATGACCGGATGGCGTGCCGCTGCCGCCATCGCTGGCTGTCCCGTGCTCCCGTGGTCGAGGGCAGCCTGACGGGGTCACGGACTGGCCCGCGTACGAGTTGCCAAAACCTGCCTTGCGGTCACGTCTACGCAGACTGGGGCGCATCTGCCCCTGTGCTACTGTTTTGACGTATGGCGACATATGGAGCGTCTTCCGGGTTAGCATCCCTGCCGATACCGCGCACCCGCCTGATTGGCCGGGAGCCGGAGATGGTCGCGGCGCGGGCCTTGCTGCTCGATGCCGCCGTGCCCCTGCTGACCCTGACCGGGCCGGGCGGGGTGGGCAAGACGCGGTTGGCCCAGGCGGTTGGCGAGGATGTCGCGGCGAGTTTCGCCGACGGCGTGATCTGGGTAGATCTGGCGTCCGTGATTGATCCCTCGCTGGTTCCCGAGACGATCATGTCCGCGCTCGGCCTGGTCCCTCATGCCGATGAGCCGCCCGCCGATCACCTGGTCCGGGTCCTGCGCCCGCGCCAGAGCCTGCTCTTGCTTGACAACTGTGAGCATCTCCTGGCCGGTGTGGCTGAGCAGGCGGCGCTCCTCCTGGCGCACTGTCCCGCGCTGCAGGTCCTGGGCACCAGCCGGGCCCCGCTGCACATCCGGGGCGAGCACCTCCTGAGTGTTGAACCGCTCACCGTGCCGGACGGAGCAGCACCTGTTGACCTCGATACGCTGGCTGGCGTTTCCGCGGTCATGCTGCTTTGCGAGCGGGCACGCGCTGTGCGCCCCGGCTTTGCCCTGACCGCAGAAAATGCACCGGCTGTGGCCGAACTTTGCCGCCAACTCGATGGCCTCCCCCTGGCCGTCGAGCTCGCCGCCGTACACCTGCGGCTGCTGCCGCCTGAGGCGCTGCTCGCGCAGATGGCGCATCGCCTGGCACTGCTGCGGTACGGCCCGCGTGACCTCCCGCCGCGTCAACGCACCCTCCACGACACGATCTCGTGGTCCTACGGGCTGCTGCAGGAGGACGATCAACGGCTCTTGCAGCGCCTGGCGATTTTCGCGGGCGGCTGGACCCTGGAAGCCGCCGCGGAGGTCAGCGCATGCTCGACAGTGGCGGCGCTCGGCGGACTGCAGCGGCTGCGGGACCAGAGCCTCATCCGCGAGATGCCAGATCCCCACGGGCCGCGTTTCACGATGCTGGAGACGATTCGCGAGTTTGCCCTGGAGCGGCTGGCAGCCAGCGGAGAGGCGGATGGAGCTCAGCACCGGCACGCCGCGTACTACCGCGCGCTCGTTGAGCACCTCGATGCCCACGTCTTCGAGCACCTGACCAATGCCGCGCAGGTGAAGGCGACGCTCCAGGCCGAGTACCCCAACCTGCGGGCGGCGCTCGCTCACTTCACGACCACAGGTGCGATTGAGCCACTCGTGCGGCTTGCCGGAAACCTGCACGCCTACTGGCTGAGCGAGGGCATGTACCAGGAAGGGCAGCACTGGCTGGAACCGGCGGTGGCTATCAGCGGTACGGCATCCCTGCCAGCGCAAGTGTGGGCGCAGGTCGGGCTGGCCGGGATGCTCTACAGCCAGCACGGGGCAACCGACCGCGTGCGCACCCTGCTGGACGAAGCGCTGACCCTGGCCCGAACCTCGGAAGACACCCTCGCTGTCGGGCTTGCCACCGAGTGGCGCGGCGCACTCGCCCAGATAACGGGTGAGCTTGACCTGGCGGACGCCTGCCATATCGAGTCCCACGCCGCGTTTCGCTGCCTACCGGAGGAGCCCTGGATTGCGCGCAACCTCGCGCTGATCGAATCGCGCTTTGCCTGGATCGCCTTTGCCCGTGGTGATCTCGACGCTGCCGAATCGATCAGCATCACCGCCCTGGCACGCATGCGCGCCCTCGATGACGGGCGCATGGTCCCCTACGTCTACGCCTGCGATGTGCTGACGATGCTGGGCTGCGTGGCCCGGGCACGTGGGGATCTGGCGGGAGCGGGCGCGCATTTTCAGGAAGCGCTGCGGGTGGGCGCACAGGGCAGCGACCAGACGTTCGGGCTCTTCTCACTCGTGCGCCTGGCCGAGACCCTGGACGCCCTTGGCAGGCGGCCTGACGCCGCACGGCTCTTCGGGGCTGCAGACGCCATCTGCGAGCGGCTCGGCATGCCACTTCTCACCGCGTTGGCCGGCGCCCGCGTGACGGGAGACATCGTGACATCGCCCCTCCGGGATGAAATCGCCTCCGCCATCTCGCGGCAGCTACCGGAACTCCGTAGCCGGGTTGTCCTGGCCGATCCTGTCCTGGCAAGCGCGTGGGCCGGTGGGCGACGACTCACGACCGCCGCCGCGTTCGCGGACGCGCTCGCGATCGACCCGGCGCGATCTCGCCCAATGCCGGAAGTGTCGGCGGTCACTCCGTCACCCCATGACCTCACCGCGCGCGAGCGGGAGGTACTCGCCCTGCTCTGCGAGCGGCTGACCGACCCCGAGATTGCGGAGCGCTTGTTCATCGGCCGCCGCACGGTCTCCAGCCACGTGGGACATGTCTACGCCAAGCTCGGGGTCAATACCCGGCGCGAGGCCGCCGCGCTGGCGGCGCGCGAGGGCCTCGTGTGACGTGGCGTTCACCGTAACTGTTACGGAGATCCTCCGCACACCCGGTCCAGAAAAAAACCAGCGATGTTACAGATGCCGGCACTCGCCCGCCGCAGGAGGATGGGGGTGGCCCACATCTCGGGCCACGCACCCTACGGGAGGAGCTACCCCCATGCTGGCGTTTTCCCCCTGCCGCCTCCTGCCGCGCCGCGAGGCCCTGCAACTGGGCGGCGGCGCGCTGGCCGCCCTGCTGGCCGCCCGCGCCCCGCTGCTGGCGGCCGCGAGCCCATCACCCCTGGACCGCCAACGGGAGATCGTGCGACACCTTTTTGTTATCGGCATCAACCTCGGGGACGAGCCCCTGGTCGCCACGCTGTATGCGCCAACCCTGGCCGGCAGCGATGCCAGGGCGGCCACCGGCCAGGGGCCAGCGGGGATGCCGATCCCGCTCGGCGCATTCCGCCGGGCGCTCCCGGGCATCATCGCGACGATCGCCGACCTGGTGGCAGAGGGCGACCTGGTGGCCGCGCGCATCACCTGGCGCGGGCCGCACCCGCCGGCGGGCACGCACATCGTCGGCCAGACCATGCACCTCTTCCGGGTGGAACAGGACCAGATCACGGCGCAGTGGTCCGCCGGCTGGGAGTGGCTGGAAGCGCGTGGGGTCCACACGCTGTGTACCCCGCCGAACCCGCTCCTCACCCCGTGAGGCAGCGCCCACCTGCCGCTGGCTAGTGCGCCGGAGCGGCGTGCACGTTGCGGCGCCATCCATCTGCTACTGTACGGGACTATGGGCACATTTCGCTCCTTGCCGCTCGCCGCCACCCTGCCCACACCCCGCACCCGCCTCATCGGGCGGGAGGTCGAACGCGCCCAGGGCCGTGCCTTCCTGCTCGACGAGGCCGTGCCCCTGCTGACCCTGATTGGCCCCGGCGGCGTCGGCAAAACGCGGCTGGCCATCGCACTCGCGCAAGGTGTGGCGGAGTACTTCGCGGATGGGGTGGTGTGGGTTGATCTCTCACCGTTGACCGATCCGGCCTTGCTGGCAACGACACTGGCAACCGCGCTGGCCCTGCCGTCAGAAACCCCGCAGAGCCCCCGCGACGCCGTACTCCGCCAGCTCCGGCCCCGGCAGACGCTGCTCGTGGTCGATAACTGCGAGCACCTGCTGGCCGGGGTCGCGGCGCTGCTTGCGCACCTGCTGGCCCACTGCCCGGCGGTGCAGGTGCTGGCCACCAGCCGGGCCCCGCTGCACATCCGGGGCGAGCAACTGTTCCCGGTCGCGCCGCTCGCCGTGCCGCAGGATGTTGCTGAGCCGTACGCTGTCGTGACGGACTACGCGGCAGTCCAGCTCTTCGCCGCCCGTGCCGCCGCCGCACAACCGAGCTTTCGCGTCAATCCGGGCAATGCCGCCACGGTGGCGGCACTGTGCCGCGCGCTGGACGGGCTGCCGTTGGCCATCGAGCTGACGGCCGCGCGCATGACCGTGCAGTCGCCGGCGGCGCTGCTGGCGCAGATGAGCGTCGCGCCGGGGCGGCCGGGCCATGCCTTCCGCGATCTCCCGGCTCGCCAGCAAACGATGGCGGCGGCCATCGGCTGGAGCTACGCCCTGCTGGATGCGGAAGCCCAACGCGTGCTGCGGCAGCTCGCCGTGTTCGCGGGCAGCTTCACGCTGGACGCGGCACAAACCGTCGCGGACATCCCCGACCCCGAGCGGCTCCTCACTACCCTGGTCGAGCAGAGCCTGGTGCAACAGGTTGCGCAGGATGATGAGGCGCGCTTCACCCTGCTGGAGACGATCCGGGGGTACGCGCTGGCGCAATTGACGGCGCAGGGGGAGGAAGCCGCCGCGCGTGATCGCCACGCCGCCTGGTTCCACGACCTGGCCGTGAGGTCCCAGGCGGCCTTGATTGGGCCAGATCAGTCCCGGTGGCTCAGCGTGGTTGACGCCGACCGCGACAACCTGCGCAGCGCGTTTGCCTGGCTCTTGCAGCAGGGGTCGCCTGAATGCGCTGGGCGCATGGCCGTCAGCCTCACGGTTTACTGGTTCCAGCGCGATGCCTTTGCCGAGGGCCAGGCCGCCCTGCGCGCGGTGCGATCCGGTGGCGGCCTCTCGCCAGATCTGCTGGTCACAGTGCTCGATTGCGAAGCGGCGCTGGCTCACTACGCCGGCGACTATGTCCACACCGAGCACCTCGCGCAGGCGCTCCTGGCCCACGGCCAACAGTACGGGGATCCCCGGAGCGACGCCCTTGGCCACCACTTCATGAGCAAGGCGATCGGTGCGCACAGTGCGAGCCCGGCTGCGGTCGAGCATGCCGAGCACGCCCTGCGTTACTTCCGGGCGCAGCCAAATCCCTTCGACCTGCCGCTCTCCATCAACCGGTTGGCGCTCGAGCTCTGCGAGATTGGCGCATACGACCGGGCCTACGTGCTCTATGAGGAAGTTCTCGGCCTATGGCGCGAAATGGGCGACACCAGCGGCGCGCTCATGACGCTGGCTAACCTGGGTGCGTTGCACTGGCAGCGGGGAGAGCCCGCGCGGGCGCTGGCGACCTTTCAGGAGAGCCTGGCGCTGGCCTGGGAACGCCAGGGGCTGGTCGGGTGCATCGAAGCGCTCGCGGGTATCGCCGCCGTCGCGGCCGATTTCGGCTGGCATCACTGGGCGGCGTGCCTGCTGGGGGTGGTGGATACGCTCTGCGCGCAAACCGGCTACACCCTCTACAGTTGGAACCGCGCGGTGTACGCCCATGCCGTCGCGCTCGCCCGCGCCGCCCTCGGCGACCCGGTGGTCGACGCGGTGCGAGGGGAGGCACGCCACGCAGAACTGGCCCAGGTCGTCGCCGCTGCGTGCAGCTTCGACACGCTGCTCCCCCCGCCCCCACTCCCGGCTCCCACACAGCCAGATGGCCCCGGTTCAGCTCCGGAGATCGCCCTCACGCGCCGCGAGCGGGAGATTCTCGATCTCCTCTGTGCCCGCCAGACCAACACCGAAATTGCCGGCCACCTGTTCCTCAGCCCACGGACGGTGGAGTCGCACGTCCGCAACATCCTGGGCAAGCTTGGCGCGGAGAACCGGCGCGAGGCGGCCGCGCGAGCGGTGCGGCTGCAGCTTGCCTGAGCCGGATCGGGCCATCCCGTGACCGGCCTGTCCCCGGCAACTCAGTAGTCGATTCAGTGGCGCGCACGGATGGCGTGCCCCGCGCCACGCGGCATGCTGCTGCTGCGCCCGGCAATCGAGCGCACGGACCGGGAGCATCCTGCACGGATGACCCCACCAGCGGCGGAGAATGCGATGTTTCCGCGAGCGCAACTCAGGCGCACCCTCCATCGCCTGACCGCGACCCTGGCGGCGGTGGCCCTCGCGGCGACCCTGGCATCGCCAGCGCCGGCGGAGACGACGCACGAGGCGAACGAGGCCGCAGTCATGATGACGCACACGCCATCCGCGCTGCCGGCGGACGCCGTACTGGCCCAGGTTACCGCCCCGGACGGCACGCTCCGGTTCGACATCGCCGAAGATGGCACGCGCCTGTCATGGGCCGACCAGCCGGTCTTCATCGACCGGCGCGCGGCCTATGGCGCACCGTTCCTGGCCCAGGGCTACATCTACCCGGCAGGAACCCTCTCGGCAACGGCGGACGGCGTCAATGCCGATGGCTCGCCCCAGTTCCCGGAGCTGGTGGTCGGGGAATGGACCTGTTACGGCTGGTATGTCGGTGGCGGCGCGCAGACCACCAATGGTCCCTGGATTCTGGCCACCCAGATCTACCAGTTCGGCAGCGACTGGGGCGCCATCACCCTCGTCAGTGAGGGGTACGTCTCCACCAGCAGCGGGAGGACCGTGGCGCGGGCCATCACCGGCGGCACTGGGCCGTTTGCGGCCGCGCGCGGCGAGGTGCGGGCCGCGACACTCGGCGTCAACGAGACGTCGGGCAGCAACGCGCGGTACGAGGTGTGGCTGGCGTCACCGTGATGCCTTCGCGGGAGCAGCCACCCCGCCAGCGCGCCGTTGGCGCTCTGGTACTGTTCGCCATCATGGGCACATCTGCCGGTTCATCGTCGCATCGCAGTGCGTTGCCGCTCCCTCGCACCCGCCTCATCGGGCGGGAGCAGGAGCGGGCGCTGGGCCGTGCC
>DAOUDE010000095.1:0-85971 GCA_034431475.1 Thermomicrobiales bacterium
TGCCGCTGCTGGCCGCCCGGCCGTTGAGTGCTCGCGTCGCACCTGGTCAGGTTAACGTGGCTCACCTACCGGTCGTCCCAAATGGCCTGGCGGGCAAGCGCATCGCGCTCTTCCCGGGCTGCATGACGGAAAATCTGTATCCGGCCCAGGGTGACGCCATCGTTCACGTGCTGCGCGAACTCGGGGCCTCGGTGGTCTATCCACAGAATCTGCACTGTTGCGGCCTGCCTGCACTGAACTCTGGCGATGTCCGGCACGGCACGTGGATGGCCCGGCAGACCATCAAGGCCCTTGAGGCCGTCGATGCGGACTTCATTGTGTCGGGCAGCGCAAGTTGTGTGGCAACGATCACCCAGGATTACCTGCACGTCTTCCGGTACGATTCGGCCTGGCATGCGCGGGCTGAGGCCCTCGCCAGCAAAGTTGTTGACTTCACATCGCTCATTGACGATGTCGCGAATCTCCCGAAGGGGTCGCTCGCGGGCATCGCGCCGCGAGTTGTCGCCTACCACGACTCGTGTCAGGGGCTGAACGCGCTCAACTTGCGCGCTGCACCCCGCCGCATCCTGCACGACGTGCTGGGACATGATGTCCGCGATTTGCGTGAGTCACGCCTCTGCTGCGGATTCGGCGGCAGCTTTTCCTTCGAGTATCCGGAAATCAGTGAGCGCCTGATGACCCGCAAGCTGAATGATGTGATGGACACTGGCGCCGTTGAAGTCGTTACCGACAACCAGGGGTGCATCCTGCAGCTACGGGGTGGGGCAGACGTCCAGGAGCGCGACTTGCAGGTACGGCATATCGCCGAGCTGGTGGCCGAAGGTATCGACGCGACGCGCAGGAATGCCCGTGACCGCGGTTGAGCCATTCGACCCTGCACCACGAGCCATCTTGCTCGACCTGGATGACACCCTCTGCGACTACTCAGCCGCGCGCAACCGCCGGCTGCGCATTGCGTTTGCGGATGCCACTGGCCTCGCGCAGGATGCGCCAGAACTCGACGCGCTCATTGATGCGTCCGTGGCAATGCAGTCACACGGCACAGATCATTTCAGGAGCCTCCTGGCGCGGCACGGCTACGGGGATCCTGATCGAGCAGACGCGGCGGCTGCCTGGTATCGCCAGAACCGCTTTCATGGCCTCGAGCTTTTTCCAAGCTCTCGTGACGTGCTTGAGCAATTGAGGCGTGGGCCAGATGGCGCCGCGAACCGGCCCCTCGGCATCATTACCAATGGGCCGGCAGAGGTCCAGCGGGCGAAGATCGAGTTACTCCAGATACTGTCCCTGGTGGATTTTGTGATCATTTCGGGTGAGTTCGGAACCCATAAGCCCGATCCTGCCATCTTCGCCGAAGCTCTGCGGAGGGCAGGAGCAACCAGGGGCGAAACGGTATTCGTCGGTGACTCGGCTGAGCACGATATGGCCGGCGCCCACGCATCAGGACTCAGGTCGGTCTGGATCAACCGCCATGGACGTGACTGGAACTTGCCCTGGCGGGAGCCAGATCGGCAGGTCCGGCATATCCACGAGCTTCCCAGGCTTGTCGGTAGCGGAGGCTAACGTCACACACCGATGCTGCCAGGAAAGGACATCGCATTGATTTCTGACCGGATTCCGGCCAGCGATGGTTCACGCACGGCAGGTCACCTCCTCAGCCGGCGGCGAATGCTCGCGTTTGCCTCGGCGAGCGTCGCACTGGGCTGCGTCCGCAGCGGTCTGGCCCAGGAAGGTGTTGCGACACCAGTCGCTTCGCCGATTCCCGATGCGACGCCGGTTGCGATTACCGCTCCCGAGAGAGGTGGGACGCTCCGGCTCGTGCGTCCGGGAGAGACGTTGCGCAACCTGAATCCTGCAGCGTTTGCGGTTGACTACCAGATCACGCTGAGTTACCTGGAGCCGCTGGTAGTGCCTGACGCGGCGACGATGAGGCCGACACCGTGGTTGGCTCGTGAGTGGGCATGGCGCGACGCCGGACTGACGCTGCAGCTCACGTTGCGTGATGACGTCACCTGGCACGACGGATCGCCATTGACGGCCGGCGATGCGGCATTCTCGTACGAGGTGTACCAGCAAGACGTCGATTCGGCGGTATCAGGCTTCTTCGCCCTCGCTGAAGCTTTCGAGGCAACGACCGACAAGGTGCTGACGGTTCGTTTCCGTGACCTTGATGCCAACTGGCTGCTGAATGCCGCGACGCTGCCGGTGTTTTCTCGCGCGCAGTTGGGCGGCTTCTGGGACGACCAATCGGGAGACCGCTCTCTCTCTGGCTTCGACTGGCAGAACAACCTGCCGCAGGGTACCGGCCCGTGGGAACTCACGGCGCTCGATGACACTGAAGCTCGCTTCAGACGAGCGGAATCCTACTGGCGTCAGCCAGCGTGGGCGGACTCGCTCGAAATCTCGGTCAAGCCCAGCCGGCAGGAGCGGCTTGAGGCCTGGCAGAAGGGTGATGCGACGCTGCTCTGGCCCGTCTCGAATCGGGATGGGCGCGACGTTGACGCAGCCGCAGTGGTTGTGGCTCCGGCAGCTTCAGTGATGTTTGCCGCATTCAACTTTGCGAACCCCGACCTGCCAGGCGGCAGCTACTGGGCTGATTTGCGGGTGCGGCAGGCGGCATCGCTGGCGCTGAACCGGGCGCGGTACGCGACGGAAGTGTTTGCAGACCGCGTCGATGTGTTTGCCGGAGGTGTGGTTTCGCAGCCGTGGGCACATGACGAGGCGTTGCGGAGCCCAGAACGCGACGTTCTGGCGGCACAGTCACTGCTGGCCGAGGCAGGGTGGCTCGACTATGACGGTGACGGCGTGCGAGAAGACGTCAACGGCTTTCCGTTGCGGCCGGTGATCATCGTGCGCAACGACGCCCGCCCCGAGTTGCACGCGGTGCTGGCGAGAGTGGCCCGGGATCTCTTTGACGCCGGGTTCGGGGTCACCATCGAATCACTCACCCCAGACGATTTCGACGCACGGTGGATCGCTGCCCGCACCTATGACCTGATTGCGTACGCCTACGATCAGGCGCCGGGTTTCACGGATTACGACCTGTTCGGGACGCAGTGGGACATCCGAAGTAACCCGGCAGGCTGGAACCCGGGCGGCTACAGCAACCCGGATGCCGACGCGGCGATTGCCGCGTTTCTCGAGGCCGTGTCGCTGGAGCGCCAGCGAGTGGCGCTCCAGCAACTTCAGACCGCCACCAACGACGACCTGTTCGGCCTCTGGTTCGGCTTCCCGCGTGATGCCATTCTGGTGCAGGCAGGGGTGAACGGCTTCGAACCGAACATCAACTGGCAGACGGCCAATACCTCAGCGCTCTGGTTCGCCACTCCCACCAGCGACATCTGAGACGTCTGCATCGGCAATAGCGCCCGAGTACGAGGGTGGGTCACTCGCCGGGAACGACTCCACGTCCGCCTCGGTGACTTCCTCCTGTTTGCGCCTCTTCGCTCGAGCATTCTCATCGCTATCGACAGAGTAGATGACCTCGCCCAACCCGGGCTGCTTGTCGTCGTCCTTCACGGGGTGATCCTCTTTGTCGTGCGCCATGTTCCTGACCGTTCGTTTACTTCACCGAGCCTGCGGTCAGGCCCTTGACGATGTAACGCTCAAGAATGATGCCAATGACCGCGAGGGGCGCTATCGCGGCCACCGTCAACGCGGCCATGGACCACCAGCGAATCCCCTGCGAACTCACCTGGCCCGCGATCAGGAACGGCAGCGTCACCGCGTTCGTAGAGGCCAGGACCAGCGCGATGAAGTATTCATTCCAGCAAAGGACCACCGTCAGAATGTAGGCGGCGACCAGCCCAGGTCCGGCGATGGGCAGGATGATCCGGAAGAACGCGCCCCAGATCGATGCGCCATCCACCTGGGCGGCCTGCTCCAGTTCGCCCGGGATGGAGTTGAACTGGTCGTACATGATCCAGATAACGATGGGGAGATTCATCACAGTGTAGATCAGGATCAGGCCCTCCCGCGTGTCCTTCAGGCCCAGATTGATGAACATGAGCAGGACAGGCAGCGCAATAGCCGCCGGAGGCAGGATGAGTTGCGCCAGGAAGAAGTTGCGTATCTGGGTGTTGTCGTACGGACCGTACTGGTACTGATACCGGGACAGGCCGTACGCCGCCAGCGATCCCAGGATCACCGCCAGCAGGGCTGCGAGCAACGACACCACCAGGGTGTTCTGGAAGTGCTTCAGGAAGTTTGCGCGCCCGCCGGCTTCAAAAATCAGTGGGAACCACCCCTTGTTATCTGGCTCAAAATCGACGTAGGGGATGTACTTCGGGCCCTGGATGACGGCTTCCCGCGACTTCACCGAGGTGGTAACCGTCCAGTAGATCGGGAAGATGCAGATGAAAGCCCAGATGGCCAGCAAGAGGTAGATTCCCAGCCGCCCAAGCGCGCGTTGGGGATCGCTCTCTCTGGATTTGACGTCAACGGTCGTGGCGCTCATGGCGTCTCCCACGCTAGTAGACGACATCGCGCACGCGCCGCGTGCCGATGACGAGCAAGGCGGTTACCGACACGAGCACGATGACCAGGAACACCATCGCCATGGTCGTCGCGTAGCCCACATTTCCGCTCTCAACGCCTTCGCGATAAATGTAGAGTGAGACGGTGTCGGTAGCTCCGCCAGGTCCACCAGCAGTCACGACGCGCACCAGGTCAACGAGCTTGAACTCGAAGATGACCCGCAACACGATGGCCGTCAGCGAGACCGGCAGCATGAGCGGAAACGTCATGTCCCAGAACCGCTGCCACCCGGTGGAGCCGTCGATCTGCGCCGCCTCGAACACTTCGGTCGGAAGCGCCTGGAGCCCGGCCAGCAGCATGACCATCATGAACGGCACGGCGATCCAGGAGTCCATGGCGACGATGCCCAGGAATGCGGGCAGTTTCTGATCGAAGAAGGAGACCTTCTCGATGCCGATGCCGTCCAGCACCCTTGGGACCACACCACGGTTGGCATCCAGGATGGAGCGCCCGACCATCCAGCCCACCGCCACCGGGCTGATCATGAACGGCAGCAGAAAGACCACCCGGAAAAACTTGAGCGCCCGCACTTGCTGGTTCAGGAGCAAAGCGATGCCGAACGCGATGACATACTGCACCGGCACTGCGACCAGGACGAACTTGAAGTTGTTCCCGAGTGCATTCCAGAACTTCTCATCGCTGGCCAGGTAGCGGAAGTTGTCCAACCCGTTGAAGACCGGGCCGGAAACTCCGCCGATATCCCACTGGGTGAACGACACCGCAATGCCGAAGAGCGTCGGAAAGATCACCAGCGAGAGGGTGATCTGCAATGCCGGGAGCAGAAAGAGTAGTCGCTGACCCTTGGGGCCGCCGTTGAGGAAGACGTTTGCGTCGACCACGATGAACCAGATCAGCACGACGTAGGCGACGTTCCGCCAGGTGGCGAGCGGCAGCTGGATTGCTCCAACCGTTTGTGCGACCGCCAGGACGACCGCCGCCAGCATGAGCACCGTCGTCGCCCGGGCCAGCCAGCGCACGGCGGGCACACCTTTGGCCGCCGTGCCCTGGCTATTCGCGCGTGGCGGTGACAACGCGATATCTGTCACCTCTCACCCTTCCTGATCTGGAGCTATCGTGAGCGAGCATGATTGCGCCAGCGTGCCCTGCCACATGGCAGGGCACGCAACGGCCATACTCCTGGACCTTGCTAGAGGCCGAGGGCGGCCTTGTACAGCGTGATCTGGCTCTCACGGTCATTGCGATCCGTGATTTCGTTCCACTTCTGCGCGGCGGCGTCGAGCGCTTCCTGCGCGGACTTTTCCCCGGCCACCGCCAGCGCGACCTCTTCCTCGGCCGCGATGTAGTAATCGAAGATCCCCGGAATGCGCGGCTCAATGGCCCCGTTCGGGTGGTTGTAGGAATCTCGCGTCGAAGCCAGGTAGCTCTCCGCGAACTCCGGCGGGTAGTTGGCATCCACCCAGAGCGGCAGCTCGAAGTGGCTTTCGCGATACGGCTGGAACCCGGACGGGTACAGCGCCAGCCAGGTAGAAACTTCCTGCCCACCCAGGTGAGCAGCAAGGTCCCAGGCTGCCTCGGAGACACCACGCTCCTCGGCCTTCTGCATGACATAGAGACCCCAGCCGATGTAGGCCTCATTGGGGGAGAAGTTCACCTGGTCCTCGCCGAGGGTGACCCAGTCCCCCTTGGCATTGTCGTAGTAGTCCGGGGAACCGGGGAGGATGGAGAAGGCAATCTTGTCCTGCACGATGGAGGTGTCGTTCGTGTAGACGTTGGAGCCGATATCGCCCCACCATGCGGCCATCGAACCCTGGCCACCCAGCATTTGCGCGAAGGTCGTCAGGAGGTCGGCGTTGATCTGGTCGGCAGGCTCAACCGGCACGACATCGATCATGTCCTGCAGGGCGCGCACGAACGCCGGGTTGTTGATGTACGGGGTCATGTCGTCCGGGCTGAAGAGCCAGGCCGGGGAATCGGGGCTCTTGGCGTAGGCCGTGGCGCGGCTGGCAAAGAAGTACCAACTGAAGCCACCGCCCGGCTTGACGACATCGACGTAGCCGTAAATGTCGTTGCCGTCGATCTGCTTGCCGGCCAGGAACTTGGTCTGCTCCTGCACCTGCTGCCAGGTCGTGGGCACAGCCCAGTCGCCCGCACCCCCGTTGGCCGCCCACTCCGCCGCGAAATCCGCGTTGGAGAAGACGTCCGACAGGTAGTTGAAGTTGTGGCAGTCGCCGTCAATCGAAACGCGGTAGGTGACGCCGTCCCAGGTGCCGACTGGCGCCTTGAGCAGGTTCACGTAGTCGTCAATGACGATCTGTTCCTTGACCCAGTCCGGCATGGCGGAGCAGAGGCCACGGCCAAGGAGATCGCCTTCCCACGGAGCGCCGCCTTCCAGCAGGTCGAACTCGACCTCACCCGTCGCGACACCCTGCTGCACCTTGGCGAAGATCTCTGCCTGCGGGACATCGATCCACTGGATCGTGGCCCCGGTGTACTCCTCCCAGGCCCGCGAGAGCGGACGGAAGATATTGTTGTGCGCGTTGGCGTTGTTCAGGCCGATGAACGTGACGGTCTGGCCGGCGAATGCGCCCTTCTTGGTGGAGTGCAGGCACAGCTCGCCGACGCGCTCCATGTCAGCCTCGGTTGGCTGAAGGCCAGCGCCCGGAATCGCCAGGATCTCGGCCAGGGTGGATTCCTGCGCCAGCGTCCGCTGATAGGACTTCCCGGGAATACCGAATGCATACATGCCCGCTGCCGCGCCTGTGGCGGCCTTGAGCATGCTGCGGCGGTTCAGCTTTGGAGATCGACGTCGATCAAACAACACGTAGCTGCCTCCTTGAACGCCGGGTCGTTCCGGCACAGGTCATTTGCCCTCGTTGGCGTGTGCGCATTGTTCGGCCCCCAGCCGCCGCTGTCAACCAGTAGCGGACCGCAGAGTGACCGAATTACTCAGGAACCGGTCGGCGTTACCCGTTCGGAGCCTGTCATCGGGACGATGTTCGGGGGCAGCGCCTCCTCTTCCTCCGCTGGTTCTTCGTTCTGTTCGCGGATCAGCCTTTGAATATCGTTCACCTGATCCTCGAACCAGGTCGCCACATCATCGCCTTCGACCTGCTTGCGTAGACCTTCCGCACGTCGACGTCGCTCTGCCAGGGGCATGGTCAGGGCCTGGTAGAGCGCGTCGGCTGTGCCCTCGACATCCGTTGGCGCGAGCATGATTGAATGCTCGCCCAACTGGTGGACTGCGCCCGCGCCCTCGGACAGAATCAGGACGCCATTGCGCTCATTCAGCAGCGCCCCTTCCTTGGCGACCAGGTTCATGCCGTCGATGATCGAGTTGACCAGCAGCACGTCGTACCACTTCATGGCAGCCAGGGCTCGCGGGTAGTTCTCGCCCATGATCAGGTGAATGGGCTGCCATCCGGTTTCCACATTGGCGTACCTGGCGTTGACGCGGCCGACAACCGCGCTGACATCGTCGAGGTAATCCTGGTACTCCACGACGTCCATGCGAGACGGCACCGTGATGGCAACGAAGTTCACACGGCCCTGGAACTCGCGGTGCGATTCCAGGAAGCGGTCGAACGCCTGGAAGCCACGCACGATGTTCTTGCTGGGTTCAGCGCGGTCCACGCGCAAGATCGTGAACTCGTTCCAGTGGTTCGGGAGGTAGCGATCGTGCGAGCGTGCTTCCTTGGAGTAGGCAAGCCGGCGCACGGCCTCGCTGTCGATCGAGATCGGGTACGCCCGAACCTTGATTTCGCGCCCCTGCCAGAGGATCGATGAGTGCTGGTAGTCGATTTCCACGCCGGGCACGTACGCCTGGCAGGTGTACATGAACGACCGGCCGTGGTCGGGCGTCTGGAAGCCAACGATGTCATTGCCGAGCGCCCCCTCGCATATGCTCCGCCGCATCTCCAGTGGCAGCAGTCGCCAGTAGTCTGGATCGGGCCACGGAATGTGAATGAAGAGCTGGAGATGCGCGTTTGGACGTTTCTCTCGAATGAAGCCAGCACAGAGGTACAGGTGGTAGTCCTGGAGCATGACGAGCGGGTCGCCGCCGACCTGGTCGATGGCGGCAATGATCTCATCAGCGAACTGCCGGTTGACGGACACATAGCCGTTGCGCCAGGCATCCCAGATGTCGTGGGTGATGTCCGGCGAGCGAGGCGTATCCCACAGGTAGTGCTGGAGGAACCAGAGCAGTGGGTTGCTGATGACGTTGTAGTACTGGTGGTAGGCCTCTGGGGTGGGCACCACGAACCGCAACCGGAATTCGGCAGGATCACCGAATTCGATGAGCTGCTCGCCGTCTTCCCTGGCAAACGCGGCTCGCTGACGGTCGCCGTCCGTCATGGCGGCCGCAATCCAGACCGGCTGGCGCTCTCGCGCCACGGCGCTGACGGCGGTCACCACCCCGCCGCTCCCTTTGCGTGAATCGAACGATCCGCCCGCGCGGCGGGTAAAGGTGACGGGACCTCGATTGGACGCGATGATCAGGGGCCGGGGGCCATCAGGATCTTGACTTGCCTGCCCAGAATGGCCGTTCGGCTGCACAGCATCTCGCCGGGACATGGCTTCTCCTTTGCGCAGGCGCTGCGGGTGTCCGCAATCCGACCTCGCTATTATCGCCCAGTCACGAACCTGCGGAGCCGCCGACGTGCAGGTTGCTGCGGAGACCAATGCGGGTTGGCCGTTGCGACATGGCTGGTACACTTTTTGGAGACTCGGACGCGACAAACACGGAGAAGAGGGTGACGGAGCGGGCGGAGCCACAGCCCATAGCTCGGATCTGTCCCTGGTGTGATTCGCCCAATGTGCAGTTGGTGCAGCGAGGATACGCCGGGCTCACTGATGAGCGTGATCAGTTTCTGGTCTGCGCGGCATGCCGGCGCACTACGTTTGAAATCGTGGCCAAATCCTCACGCGAGATGCGCATGGGCCGATACAAGGCCGGCGACATGTACCAGGACCGTGCGCAGAATACGCGCTACACCATTAGCCGCGTTCTGCGCTCCGGGTCGAACGAGTTTCTGCTTTACCTGAAGCCCTGGCGCGAGCAGACAGAAAGCGCTGCCTCGTAGAGCCGGCGAGTCAGGCGGGCCGAGCAACCGAGACCACCAGGTTCTCCGGGTTCAGGTGCTCGGAGGCGGCTCGAAGGATGCCCTCTCCGGTCACGGCGGATATGATGGCTGGATAGCGATCAAGGTAGTCCAGGCCCAGCCCGTACTCTTCGAGCGACAGCAGTGTCGCCGCGACGCCGTCATTGGACTCCAACGCAAGCGGCAGGACCCCGACCAGGTAGCTCCTGGCGTCGGCCAGCTCTGACGCGGAGACTGGCTCGCGACGCAGCCGCTCCAGTTCCGCACGCATGGATGCCAGCGCGCGCTGGATGTTTGATGGATCCACCCCGGCACGGGCGGACCAGAGCGTGCCATCCCGCCGCGGCTCGATCTGGCTGAATACGTAATAGGCGAGCCCCTGCTTGTCACGCACTTCGGCGCCAAGGCGGCCCATCAGGCCCAGGCGGCCAAGAATCAGATTCGCAACATCGAGGGGAACAAAATCTGGATGCAGGCGAGAGATGGTGGCCAGCCCGGCCGCGAGGTCGGCCTGGCTCTTGCCGGGAATGCCCACTTCGACCGACTCCGCAATTTGGTTGGTGCGGTCGATTTCTGGTGTGGCCGATTCCCTGCTTCCCGCCGTCCACGCCCCGAACGCTGCCTCGAGCAGCAATGTGACATCGTCGCCGCTGCCGATCCCACCGACGACAGCGAAGGCGGCGCGGTGAGGCGTCACAAACCGTTCGTGGAACTTGCGCGCGTCGCTTGTGCTGAGCTGATTGACCGACTCCGGCGATCCGAGTGACGAGCGGCCGAGCGGATTCGGCAGCGGATAGAGCGCTCGTCGCAACTCTCGGTCAGAGACTGACCGGGTGTCGTTTGCTGCGTCCTTGATCGCCCCAAGTTGCTCTGCCCGGACGAGCTCAACCTGATCTGCCGGGAAATCGGGTCGTTGGATCGCGTTCGCCAGGAGCCCGACCATTTCCGGCAGATCATCCCGCAGGCAGCGAATGCGCCCTTCCAGGAACTGCCGCCCCGCGTCAATACCCAGCGAACTGCCGAGATCATCGGTGCGGTCGCTGATTTCCTCGAAGCGCATGCCGGCGGAGCCACGGCCCATGACGCGGGCGGTCAGGTGCGAAAGGCCAGCTGTAGCGTCGTATTCGTAAATTGAGCCAGCCGGAACACGGAATCGCAGGGCGACAGACTGACTGTGCGGGCGGTTCTGGCTGAGTACCACGATACCGTTGCTGAGTTCGCGGTGCTCGAACCCGTAGGAGTTCTGCTCACCACCGTGGATGCTCCAGGTGGCCGGGCCGAAGGGAGCCACGCCGGCCGGGGCGCCACCGCTGTCGCCACCGCCACCCGGTTCGGACGGGATGAGCCAGCCGACGGTGCTGCGCTGTGGCGTCAGGTACTCATCCGCCACGCGCCGGACATCCTCTGCGCTGACAGCGCGAATCTCGTCTGGCAGTCCCGCCGCCCGGCCGAGGTGATCTACGATCTCCCATTGCCCGAGCCAGTAGGCCTGATTGGTTACTCCCTCAGCGGAGTAGGTGAGTTGGGCGAGCAACTGGCGCTTGGCGCGCTCCAGTTCGTCGTCCGGCACGAGTTCTGTCCGCAGGCGCTCAAGCTGGTGGTTCACGACGCGTTCGATTTGGCCCAGATCGCTCTCTGGGAGCCCGGTGACGGCCACCTGGAAGAGATACGGGTCGATAGTGACGCTCATGTCGCTGCCGGCGCCGCGCGCCAACCCGGAGGCGACAAGCGCACGGTACAGGCGTGACGAGCGCCCCATCCCGCCCCCTCCGCCAGACAGCACCGCTTCCGCGACAAGAAGCGGGACAAAGTTCGGGGAACTCGCGGCCGGCGCGTGGTACGCGACCCGGAAGAGCGGTGAACCAGCCGGCTTGTGAATTTCCACGCGGCGCTCGCCCGGCTGCGGCGGCTCCGATACGCCAACGTTGCGAGAGACCTGCGTTCCGGGGGGAATATCCCCGAAGGCGCGTTCAATCCTGCTCAGAAGCTCCGGGGCCGAGAAATCCCCGACCGAAACGATGAACGCGTTGCCCGGGTGGTAGTTGCGACGGTAGTGCCCGTAAAGATCATCGCGCGTCATGGTGCGCAGGTCGCCCTCGTAACCGATCACCATGTGCCGGTAGGGATGGGCGTGAAACGCTGCCCCAGCCACTTCCTCATACAGGGCGAAGGCAGGCCGGTTTTCCGATCCCTGCCGTTCGGAGAGGATGACCGTGCGTTCGGAATCGACCTCTGCCGCGTCAAACAGGGAGTTGGTCATGCGGTCGGCTTCGATGCTCAGGGCGAGATCGAGTTGCTGGATGGGAAGCGTCTCATGGTAGGCGGTCCAGTCCTGCGAGGTCAGGGCATTCAGCGTGCCGCCCACCCGGGAGACATCACCGAAAATTTGCCCCTTGGCAATGCGCCCGGTGCCCTTGAACTGCATGTGCTCGACCCAGTGGGAGATGCCTGTAAGGCCGGGCAGTTCGTTGCGGCTGCCAACGCGGTACCAGGTCCAGAACGTGGCAATCGGCGCGGAGTGGTCCTCAACGAGGAAGACGTCGAGGCCGTTTGCCAGGCGCTCGTGCAAGATGGTTGGGGAATGGTCCGTCATACGAGTTTGATCCAATTCAGGTGGCGAGACGCCAGGCGCCGCGATCATGCCGGAGATGCCCCCGGATATGAGCCAGGATGGTTAGAATGGTACGGTCAGCGAGCACCAGCCTGCTGACCGCTGTGTGACGTGGCAGACGCGGAGAGACCTGTGGCGCAAATCGATCCCGAGAATCGGTATAGCGATTGGTTGGTCGAGCGGGTGGTCGAATACCTGCAGACTCGCGATCCTGCCATCTTCCCCTTCACGGCAGTATTCGACGCTCACCGCGAGAAGGCCTTTGTCCGCGACTTGCGCGAGGGTCTGGGTACGGTCAATGACTCCGGGAGTGCCCGAAAGACCTCCGCGACCGGCTTCGTGGCGACAGACAAGGATTTGCGCCGGGTCGTTGCAGAGTGGGCAGCAGCCGGTGGCGATTGGCCGGAGGGGTCCTACCCGGAAGACGCCGTCACCAGTCTGGGTTCGTCAACCGACGCCGATTCTCCGGAGGGAGACCCGGCACGGGTGCGTAGCTATCCGCGCCGGGTCGTCCTGACTCCACTCGTTCGCAACCGGGGCCAGGCCAGTTAGCCGGCGACCCCGGCTGGCTCGAAGCGGCGCAACTGGAAGCGGCTCTGCGTCTGATAGGTGGAGTCGGTCACCAGGTTTGCCAGGACTTCACCAACGGCGGGCGCAAACTTGAATCCATGCCCTGAGAAGCCAGCGCCGATGGCGACGTTCGGCAGCGAGGGATGGCGGTCCAGGATGAAGTCGGTGTCCGGCGTCATCATGTACAGGCAGACTGCGCTCTTCACTACCTCGGGCGTGGCGTCCGGAAAGAGTTGAGCTGCCAGGGCTACGACATCGCCGTTCTCACCCTCGTGCGTTGTGCGGTCAACGGTGTCTGGATCAACAACGTCGCCTTCAAGGTGGTTGGCGATCTTCAGACTGGCGCCATCGACGCACGGGAAGCCGTAAATGCCGCCAATGTCTGAATCCGTGATGAACACAGGCATCTTCTCAGGCGCGAACTGCTCGGGGTGCCGCAGGCGCTGCCACCAGAGGGTCTTGCGCCGTACGTGGAGCGGCAGGCCGAGGTCCTGCAGCGCCCGGCCTGCCCAGGCGCCGGCGGTGATGATGGCTGAGTGCGCTTCGATGCGGCCCGCTGGCGAATCGACCCAGATGTGATCGCCGTCATTGCCCCATGCGGTGACGGGTGTGCCGGTCTTCACGACCGCGCCAGCCGCTTCGGCGAGGCGCATCATGCCGCGAATGGCCGGTTCAACATTCAGGAACCCGCTTGCATCACTGTAGAGCACATCCCAGTCCTCGGGGATGGCAATCTGCGGCCAGCGAGAGCGAGCTTCCCCGGGGGAAAGCCATTGATACGACAGACCGTGGATGTCGGCGGCCTCCCGCGCGGACCTGGCGTGGGCGTACCCGGGTGCGGACAGTTCCAGGCCGCCGCAGCGGTTGAGGATGTGATCACCAGTCTCGGACATCAACTCCTGCCAGAGTTCGTCCGCCCGCAGCACCAACGGCACGTAGTCCGGTGACTCGGCGTAGGCATGCCGGAAGATGCGGGTGTCGCCGCTGTGACTGCCCTGGTCATGGACCACCGTGAATTGCTCGAGAACGACTGGCCGCAGTCCCTTCTTTGCCAGCGCCCAGGCGGCGGCCGATCCCATGGTGCCACCGCCGATGACGGCAACATCGAAGCGTTCTACCCCGGTCATGGTCATCCTCCTTGTGGCCTCATTCGCCAGGTACCTCGCCACCTACCGTGGGCCAGGACCTTCTTCGACATCGACTTCGCGGCCGAGTTCAGCGGAGCGGTAAATCGCCTCGATCAGGCGGACGCGTTCCAGACCCTCCTCACCGGAAGGCGACATTGGCGCGCCGGTGAGAATGCTGGTCACGAATCCCTTGAAGATCTCGCCGTGTCCCTGTGTCTCCAGGAGTTTCGGCTCCGTCACGGTTGGCACACCCTCGAGGTCTCCGAAGAAGCGCAACGTGCCGGTTTGCGCATAGTCCTGCACCTTGATTTCGGCGCCGCCTTCGTTGCCCAGCACGGTGAGGCCAAAATCATCGCCGTGGCTGGTGTAGGCCGCCCACGACGCGTCAACCTGGAGCGTCAGGCCGCCGTCGAACCGGATGAAGGCGGTGGCCAGGTCCTCGACATCATACGTCTCGCCGGGATTGAACGGAAATCTTCCGCCCAGCCACTGACCTCTGCCCTTTGGCCCGAGCTCGGCGTAGGTGGCCGCGGAAACACGGATCGGCCTGGGGTTGCCCAGGGCCCAGATCGCCATGTCGATCACGTGCACACCCAGGTCAATCAGGGGGCCACCGCCAGCCTTTGCCTTCGAGGTAAACCAGGTGCCAAGCCCCGGAATGCCGGAACGGCGCATCCAGTAAGCCTTGGCATGGTAGATGCGTCCGAGGGCGCCTTTCTCAATTTGTGCCTTCAGGATCTGCATGTCATGCCGGCCGCGCCGGTTGAAGATGACGCCGAGAACCCGGTCGGTCTTCGCGGCGGCGTCCAGGATCTGCTGGCCCTCGGCGGAAGACGAGGCGAGCGGTTTCTCGACCATGACGTGCTTGTTCGCTTCCAGCGCCGCCAGCGCCACCGGCAGGTGGAGCGCATTCGGAACCGCGACCGTGACCGCCTCTACGTCAGGGTCCGCCAGCAACTCCTGGTATTCCCGGTAGACACGCGGCACGTTGTAGGTCTTCGCCAGGTCCTGGCAGCGAGCTTCGTCCAGCCCCGCGATGGCGACGATGTTGACGCGCGGGTCCTGGGCAAGCCCCTGCAGGTGAAGCACGCCAACTCCGCAGCCAATAACGCCGACATTGACCGTTCCCTCAGGACTCACGCGTTCCCCCCAGGTTGTGCCTCGTGCGTCGCTTCAACGTGGTGATTCGGCGGAAGATGCAGGCTGACCAGCGTGACTTCCGGCGCGCAACGATAGCGCAAGGGCGGCCGGTATGCGCCCACTCCGTGCGACGTATAGACCGGCATGCCGCTCGCATCGTACAGCCCTGAGACGTAGCGACGACCGCCCGTTGGAGCCGCGACGTGCCCGACGACCGGGAGTCGCACCTGCCCGCCGTGGCTATGACCGGAGAGCTGGAGCAGCGCGCCATACGGCGCAACCTCGTCCGCGCCGTCCGGTTCATGCCAGAGCGCCACGACGGGTGCGCGGTCTGGAATCTGTGCGAACGTCCCGGAGACGTCCGGTACGGATAGCATGGCGTCGTCGATGCCGGCGATCCAGAGCGGTGAGCCAGGGAGGCCGGCGGCTTCATTGCGCAGGACACGCACGCCATGGCCGGAAAGGAGCCGTTCCATGCGAGGCGCGTCGTTTGAATAGTCGTGATTGCCAAAGACCGCCAGCGCGCCAAGCGGGGGAACACCCGCGTAGTTCCCGATGACGCTTGCGGTTTCGGGGAGATATCGCGGCGATTCCGACACGTAGTCGCCGCCGAGCAGCAGCACGTCGGGTTCCTCGGCCATCACCAGGCGCATGGCCCTGTCCAGGTCGGCGGCAGGAACAGTCGGTCCCACATGCGTGTCGGTGACGAACGCAACGCGAAGTTCCGTACCCTCATCCAGGGGATCGCCGATACGGAGGTGGCGTAGCTGGACATCGTGTGGCGCGCGGTGCCGGGAATGCCAGGCAACCGCCCCACCGGCAAGCAGCCCGGCGGTAAGGCTTGCTGCCACTCCCCGGGCACGTGACGCCGTCACCGGCAACTCAGACCGGGGTCAGGTGCAACGACGGCTTCGAAGGCTGGTACTGGCCAGTGGCGTTCTCTTCGTAGGTGCCGTTGCGCCGCTCCTCGAGCACCAGCTCGATTTCCTGCTTGAGCGCGTCCAGCATGTCTGCTTCGGCCACCGTCTTGACGATCTTGCCTTTGCGAAAGATCACGCCCTTGCTGTTGCCGGCCGCGAGACCGACATCGGCGTCGCGCGATTCACCCGGCCCGTTTACCACGCAGCCCATGACCGCGACGCGGATCGGCTCACGGACGGACGCAAGGTAGGCATCGACCTGGTTCGCCAGCGTGAAGAGATCGACCTCGACCCGCCCGCAGGTTGGGCAGGCGATCATTGTCGCTCCCTTCTGGCGCAGTTCAAGGCTCTTCAGGATCTCGAAGCCGACAAAGACCTCTTCGACAGGATCGGTGGTAAGAGAGACGCGAATCGTATCGCCAATGCCGAGCGCGAGTAGTGTGCCGATCCCGGTGGCGGAGCGCACGCTCCCAGCACGCGGGGTGCCGGCCTCGGTCACACCGAGATGCAGCGGATAGTCGTTCGGGAGCGCAGCGAAGCGGCGGTAGGCTTCGAAGAGAACCGGAAGTTCAAATGCTTTCAGGCTGACTTTGGTCAGGCCAAAATCGAGATCTTCCAGGATCTTGATGTGCCCGAGCGCGGAGCGCACTAGCCACTCCGCGCGCAGTTCAACCTGCGAGGCATTCTGCGCGGCCATCTCGTCAACGAAGGCCTCGGGCATTGGCGCAACCGACCCGAAGTTCACCCCGATGCGAATCGGGACTTCGCGCTCCTTGGCCATCGCCACGACTTCCCGCACATCTTCCGCCTTGCGGATGTTGCCGGGATTCAGGCGCAAGCCGTGGATGCCCGCTTCCAGCGCCTTCAGCGCCAGCGTGTGTTCGAAGTGGATATCGGCGATGAGCGGGACCGGCGAGTAGGGGACGATGTCTGGCAGCGCCGCGGCCGCGCGCCGGTCCGGCACCGCGACACGCACGATCTCGCATCCGGCCTCGGCCAGCTCGTGAAGCTGCCGGAGAGTGGCTGCCGGGTCACGCGTATCCGCAGTGGCCATGGACTGCACGACGATCGGATGATCACCGCCGATGGCAACATCGCCGACGTGAAGCACGCGAGTGCGGCGTCTGGGGGCAAGCAGAGACATGGAAACTCCAGCATGGGCCGAGCAGGTTGGCGCCGCTACGGCAGGAAGGACTTGCCTTCGTGAATGCGCAATGCATCCAGGACAAAAATGATCACCATCGCCCCGACAAGCAGGACAAGCCCGGTGAAGTGAACGACACCCTCGCGTTCCGGCGCGACTTTCTTGCCGCCGCGCAGGATTTCAATGATGACAAACAACAGGCGCCCGCCATCCAGCGCGGGCAACGGCAGCAGGTTCAGCAACGCGAGGTTCAGGGAAAGCAGGATGGCGAGATTCGCCAGGGTCACCCAGAGTGGCAGCGGGCTTGCGCTGACAATCTCGCTCGTTGCCTGGCCCATACCCAATGGGCCGGCGATCTGGTTCAGCGGAGCGCGGCCGGTAAAAAGATCACGCAAGCCGCCGAGCATTTGCCCGGTCTGTTCCCAGGCCTGGGCAATGCCAGTCGGGATGACCTGCAACAACGGCACGCGCTCGAAGATCGGCTGCACGGTCAGATCCAGCCCAAGCTGGCCGAGCATGTCGCCGTTCTCATCGAGTGCCGGAAAGGCGATGTCAAGCGTCGATTCTTCCATTCCCCGCTTGACGACCACCGGCGCGGTTGAGTCGCTGGCGGCCGCCAGTGCCGACTGGAGCTTGAACGCGTCGGTAATTGGCTGGCCAGCAATGGACACGATGATATCGCCCGCTTGCAGGCCGGAGTTTGCCAGTGGCGACTCCGCGGTCAGGCTCTTGACCTCGAGGTTCGCGACGGCGACTTCGCTGATGGTGACGCCCGTGGGCCCCTGGCCCGCTGGTGGGTTCCCACGCGGTGTCACCGTAGTGTCCATGCGCTGGCCGCCGCGCTCGATAACGACGCTCATGGGCGCATCCGCGAACTCACGCGAATGGGCGGTGATGTCTCCGGAACCCGTGACCGGGACGCCAGCAACCTCGATGATGCGGTCACCCGGTTCCCAGTCAGCATCAGCCGCAGGCGAACCCGGTTCCACGGAGGCGATATAGATGCTGGACTGGGAGATGCCCTGCGCGCCGACCACGATGATCATGAGGACGAACGCGAGCAGGAAGTTCATGGCGGAGCCGGCCACCAGGAAGAAGGCGCGTTGCAGCGGCGACTTGTTGTTGATTGATCCCGGGTCGTCCGATTTGCCGTCGTCGCCCATGACCTTGACAAAGCCGCCGAAGGGGAGCCAGTTGATGGTCCAGAGCACGCCATTGTGCATCCAGCCCTTGATGCGGGGAGGAAACCCAATGCCGAACTCTTCGACCTTCGCGCCGATGGCGCGAGCGGCGGAGAAGTGGCCTATCTCGTGAACGAGAATCAGGATCGCCAGTATGGGGACGATGTAGAGTCCGTTGATAAATCCCTGTGACACGCCTTGTCCTGAGTGTGGCTTTGGCCCGATGCACAAGGGCAAAGCGCCCGAGCATATGGAACGAGTTTACACCGGATGCCAACCAGAACGGCAGAACTGGCGTTTGACGATAATCGAATGTCGCGCCATTCAAAATGAGACAAGCTAGTGCATTATGTATGCTAGAATCCGGCGTATTGCGCTGGAGATGGCGTGGCAGTGGGGTGAAGTGGAGCCCTGCGGTCGTCTTGAGCGCGCCGAGGTCCCTTGCCGATGCTCATTGGGGTTCCAACGGAAATCAAGGATCACGAGTTTCGGGTGGCGCTCACGCCGGCCAACACCCATGAGTACATCGCACGGGGCAACCAGGTTCTGATCCAGGCGGGCGCTGGCGCTGGCAGCGGCTTTACCGACGCCGAGTACGCGGCGGCTGGCGCTGAGATTGCTCCTGATGCCGAGCGTGTTTTTGGCGCGGCGGACATGATCCTCAAGGTCAAGGAGCCGGTCGAGGTCGAGTACGACCTCTTGCGGCCAGGTCAGATCCTCTTCACCTATTTGCATCTGGCTGCAGACCTGCCCCTCACCGAGGCGCTCATGCGCAACGGTGTGCGAGCAGTGGCGTATGAAACCGTCCAGATGCCTTCGGGCGTCCTGCCACTCCTCACGCCGATGAGCGAAGTGGCCGGCCGCATGTCGGTGCAGGTGGGCGCGCATCACCTCGAAAAGGCCTACGGTGGCAGAGGCTTGCTCCTGGGCGGCATTCCTGGCGTACCGCCGGCAAACGTGGTCATCGTTGGCGGCGGTGTGGTTGGCACGAACGCCGCGGAGATTGCCCTTGGCATGGGCGCCAATGTCACGATTATCGATCTTTCGCTGGACCGGTTGCGTTACCTGGATTCTGTGCTCCACGGCCGGCTGCACACCCTCGCGTCCAATCGGGACAACATCGCGAGCGCGGTGCGCGATGCAGACCTCCTCATTGGCGCTGTCTTGCTGCCAGGAGCCCGAGCCCCGATGCTCGTGACGGAGCCGATGGTGGCGTCCATGAAGCCGGCCTCGGTACTGGTCGATGTCGCCATCGACCAGGGCGGATGTATCGCCACGGCGCATCCAACGACCCACAGCGAACCCACCTACGTCAAGCACGGGGTTGTCCACTACTGCGTCACCAACATGCCGGGTGCGGTGCCCCGCACAAGTACGATCGGCCTGGGCAACGCGACCCTACCCTTTGGTCTTCAACTCGCGGAACTGGGACTACCGGCTGCAGCAACCAGCAACGAGGCGCTCGGAAAAGGCGTCAATGTCTATGATGGCAGGCTTACACAGGCCGCGGTGGCGGAGGCGCTCGGGCTTCCGTACACGCCGTTGGTTGAAGCTATTGGGGCGTAGGACTACGTTTGCGCGTTTCCCGGAAACACGCCTTGGTCGCCGAAGAGGCGTGGGAGGGCAAGATGCAGGACAAGATTGACGATTTCCTCAAGGTGCTGGAGTCGGAACGCGGGTTCTCAGTCAACACCATTTTTGCCTACCGCAATGATCTGACCCAGTTTCTGAGCTTCCTGCAAGGCGATGCAGAGGCACAACCCTCCGCTGAAGAAGCCGACGAGACAGAGGACTTGATGGCGTTTCCCTCCGTGAGTTCCTGGGCGGATCTCACGGATCAGCACCTGACAGGCTACATGCTGCACCTTCGCGGCCGGCAGTATGCGTCTTCGACAGTGGCGCGCAAGATGGCCGCCATCAAGTCGTTCTTCAACTACCTGATCCAGGAGGGACATCTTCGCGGGGATCCCGCGGCGCGCATGTCCTCTCCCAAAGTCGACAAGTACACGCCGCGTTCGATTTCGACCGATGAGGTCGAGCGGCTTCTGGCGCAGCCGGCGAAGGACGCGGCAACCCTGGGTGACCGTCCTGAGACCTCGCGTGACCGCGCCATGCTGGAGGCGCTTTACTCCACGGGGATGCGCGTCAGCGAGCTCGTGGCGCTAGACACCGAGGACGTCGATCTGGATTCACGGCACCTGCGCTGCGCCAGCCGCACGCTCAGGGAGCGGAGGGTTCCGCTTCGCCCGACTGCCATTGAGGCGATCGGCCACTACCTGGAGAACGCGCGGCCACGCCTCGTCTTGCGGGAAGAACACGCGCTCTTCCTCAACCATCGCGGCAACCGCCTGACGCGCCAGGGCTTCTGGCTTATCCTCAAGTCGTATGCGAACAAGGCCGATATCGCCGACATCACGCCGCACACCCTCCGTCACACCTTTGCCACGCACGCCTTGCGCGGCGGTGCGAACCTGCGCGATGTGCAGCTCCTGCTGGGCCACGTCAGCATCTCGACCACGCAGGTCTACCGACGGCTCGCGAACGACTCGAGCGGCGATGATCCAGAATCCGGACACGTGATGAACTGACACACGCGGTGCAGATGCTGCACCGTTGAGACATGGTCGAACTGCGTAAGCCGAGGAGTTTCGGTGTCACTTCCCCAGACCGAGCGAGTCGCAACAATGGAAAAGGTCGCCGCGCTCTGCAAGCGTCGCGGCTTCGTGTTTCCGGGCTCCGATATCTACGGCGGCTTGGCCAATACCTGGGACTATGGGCCGCTCGGTGCTGAGCTGAAGCGGAACGTCAAGGATCTCTGGTGGCGGATGTTCGTTCATGGCCGCCGGAATATCGTGGGCCTGGATGGCGGAATCCTGATGCACCCGCGTGTCTGGGAAGCATCGGGCCATGTCGAAGGCTTCAACGACCCACTGGTCGATTGCCGCACGTGCAAGTCCCGCTTTCGTGCCGACCACCTGATCGAGGAGCGCCTTGGGCAGCACGCTGAGGGCAAATCACCAGCGGAAATGACGGCCATGATGGCGGCGGCTGGCCTGAAGTGCCCGGTCTGCGGCAACGCGACGTTGACCGAGGCGCGCCAGTTCAACATGATGTTCCGCACCACGATCGGCCCGGTCGAGGAGACCGGCACCGTCGTGTACCTGCGGCCGGAGACGGCGCAGGCCATGTTTGTCCAGTACAAGAACGTGGTCGCCACAGGCCGGGTCAAGGTGCCCTTCGGCATCGCCCAGATCGGGAAAGCGTTCCGCAACGAGATTACGCCGGGCAACTTCATCTTCCGTTTGCTCGAGTTCGAACAGATGGAGATCGAATACTTCACGAAGCCTGATGAGGCAGCAGAAGCCTTCGAAACCTGGCTTGCCGCGATGCAGGGCTGGCTGGATCACATTGGGATCAGGAGCGACTTCGTGCGCGTGCGCGAGCACGATGCGGGCGAGCTGTCCCATTACTCCAGCCGAACCGTCGATTTCGAGTACCGGTTCCCTGGCGCAATGGGCTGGCGGGAACTTTACGGCCTGGCCAACCGGACAGACTTCGATCTCACGCAGCACCAGAACGCCAGCGGTCAGGACCTGCAGTATTTTGACCAGGCCGAGAATCGCAAATACCTCCCGTATGTCATCGAGCCGACATTTGGTGTGGATCGCACACTACTGACGATCCTGATTGACGCTTACGACGAGGAAGCGACGGTCGACGTCAACGGCAAGCCCGACGTACGCACGGTGTTGCGGCTGCACCCACGTGTGGCCCCGTACAAGGCGGCGGTCCTGCCCTTGCTGCGCAAGCCGGAGCTGACTGCCCCGGCCCAGGCGCTGTTCGACGCGATCCGGGCCGAGACTGGTGCGCTCATCGAGTACGACGATTCGGGCAACATCGGCAAGCGTTACCGGCGGCAGGACGAAATCGGTACGCCCTTCTGCTTCACCGTTGACTTTGACACCCTGGAGGATGCGAGCGTTACGGTGCGGCACCGCGATGACATGTCCCAGGAGCGGATCCCCGTGGCAGACGTACCCGGTTGGCTGGCCCGGGCCATCGCCTGAGCCGGTCTAGCGCGTCACGCTGAAGGTGGCACGTGGGTCAGCGGCGGACGCGCGTCCGCCGCTGACCACCGCGTAGCGCAGCGCAAGCGTGCCCGCAAGCGACAGGGAGGCCGCTGCAAGCCGGCCGGCACGCCGCCAACGGGGCGAGTTCCACGTCGCCGCCTCGATGGCAAGCGGAGCCACGACGCCGGCCAGGATGCAGCCGTCGCGGACGATTCGCCCACGCGGTCCCTCGACAACGGGACCGGCGACATCCCCAAGCGAGGCGACCCACGCTGCCAGTAGCCCGGCCTTGGTGAGCGAGGCAACCGTGTCCATGGCCGTGAGGGCATCGCCGTCGTGCGCATCGTCGCTGCTTGCGTGCAGCGAAAGCGTGGTCGCGGCGCAACCCGATGAGACTGCCGACGACAAGAAGAGCGGGCCCAGAATGCCAGGCCGTTTCGACCAGAGTGGCACCGCCGTTGCAGCCAGGAGCGTCCCGGTGTAGCCAGCCAGGAAGAGGCCGGCGACGCCGTTTGCCGCAAGCAGGGCTTGCTCGGCCTGTCGCGGTGGAATGCACCGATCTCCGAGCAACCAGCGGCGCACGATCATCGCCAGGCAGGCGGTCTCAAGGACCGAGAAGACGCCAAGGCCCCAGGTGCCCATCGACATCGGGGAACTCGGGCGGAACGCGCGCAGCATGTTCAGGAAGCGTGCAGGGCGGCCCAGGTCCAGGATGAGAAAAACCGGGCAGGGGAGGAGTGCGACGAACGAGACGATCACGGCGTGGTCACGCAAGCGGTCCACGCGAGAATCGCCGAAGATGCTGGCGGCTGCTGCCAGTGCCGCAGCCCCGCCCGAAACACCGCCGGTGAAGAAGTAGCCGGTGATCAACCAGTTCCAGTGCGGTCCGTGTACGGCGGGCTGACCGTAGTAGCCGTCAGGGCCCGGGTGCTCAAAGGGCGGTGGCTGGTTCATGCGCCGCGTTTGAATGCCCAGGCCGCGAGCAGCGCAAAGCCAACTGCGGCGGCGGCGGTCGTCAACGCGGCGGGGCGAATGTTCCGGCGCGGTAGATGGGGCCGGGCCGGGAGATTGAACTGTTCCGGCGGCGCGTTCAGCACGAACATGGCGTGCAGGTCCCCGATGCCGTTGGTCCCGCCGAGTTCGCCATCTCCGTAGAAGTACGCCTCTTCGCCTGCCGCGCGTAGTTCGTCCACACGCCGCAGGCCCGCTTCCTTCAGTTCATCAACATAGCCGAAGCGGATCGAGCCCGTTGGGCAGGTGTTGGCGCACGCGGGAACCAGACCTCCCCGCAGCCGGTCATAGCAGAGTGTGCACTTGTGCGACCCACCGTCATGGTGGCTGATCTGCGGCACCCCGAACGGGCAAGCGGGAACGCAATAGCCGCATCCGTTGCAGATGTTGTCCTGGATGACGACGCTACCGAATTCCGTGCGCACGATCGCCCCGGTTGGGCACGCGTCCATGCAGCCCGCGTGCGTGCAGTGCTTGCAGACATCGCTGACCATCAGCCAGGCGATTTCCGAGCGGCGTTCCTGTTCGATGAACGCCACGTGACGCCATGTCTCGGCGCCGAGATCGACGGTGTTGTCATAACTGAAGCCGGTGAGGGTGAAAGGCGCGAGTTGTTCGTCTGCCGGAAGCTGGTTCCACTGCTTGCACGCAACCTCGCACGCCTTGCAACCAATACAAATGGTGGCGTCGGTGAGGAAACCCACGGTGGCGAGTGGCTTCTCAGGGCTCATGAGCTGATTCTGGCCGGTTCAAGGCAGCCGGATACGGGAGTCGAGCGTGAGCTCCAACGCTGCGTCATAGTCTGGCCGCTCCTCGGCGAGAGCGGCGAGTCCGTCACGCTGCAGGCCCTGGACCAGGCTGGCCAGCCACGGCAAGTCCGCCTCGCTGAAATCCTCGCGGAGATGCGGGCCCAGGCTCGCGAGAGGAATGCCCTGCGCGTCCTCCGCCGGCAGCTCCCGTAGCCGTTCGACGATCCGCCCACGATAGTACCGTGAACTGGTTTCGAAGCGCTCTGCGGGCCGCCTGCGCGTTCGAGACTCAGCAAGTGCGCCTTGAATCGTGGGAAACGCGGCGCATTGCGAACTCAGCGGGCAGACAATGCAGGCCGGCTTTCGCGCCGTACATTGCAGCGCGCCGAACTCGATCAGTGCCTGGTTCCACTCCCAGCCGTGGCCCGGTGGAAGCAGTTCCTCGGCTGCTGCCAGCACCTCGCGCTCAGGAACGCTGTCCGCGCCAAACACCAGCCGGGTAATTACCCGCCGCATGTTCGTGTCAAGAAACACGACATCTCGTTCAAACGCAAATGCCGCCACGGCTCCGGCCGTGTATGGGCCGAGTCCCGGCAGCTTGCGGAGCGCGTCCGGGTCGGCGGGAAACTCGCCGCCAAGGTCGGCAACCACCACCTGCGCCGCCCGCTGCAGGTTCACCGCGCGCCGGTTATAGCCGAGACCGGACCACAGCTTGATGACCTCGGCCACCGGCGCTTCGGCCAGCGCGTGTGCCGTCGGGAATCGCTCCAGGAACCGGGCGTAGTAGGGAAGAACCCGATCAACCTGCGTCTGTTGCAGCATCACTTCCGAGACGAGAATGGCATACGGATCACGAGTGCGCCGCCACGGGAGGTCCCGCTGCATATCGCGATACCAGTGCAGCAGACCCTCGCGGATCTGCTGCAACTTGGGTGATGACGGCCGAAGGTCAGGCACGGTGGTCGTTACTTTGAGGGACGCCGCGTGCGCTTGAACTCCCGGAAGTTCGGGCGTTCCTCGGCGGTGGCAACAAACTCGCGCCAGAGCGGTACGGCTTCCTCGGCAGTCGGCGCTGGCAGGAGCTGCAGGTACACGGCGGCGCCGGAGGGGAATACGAACGTCGGCGTGCCAAACACGCCGTGCTCCGAGACACCGTCCTCGTAGTGCTCGCGGACGATGTCGAGCAGGTCGTCGTCCGCCAGATCTTCCTCGAACTGGGTCATGTTCAGACCGGCGCTCTGCGCTGCTTCCATGATGCTGGTGCGCTTGCCATGGTCTTTGCCTTCGCTGTGCTTCAACTTCATGAGCGCGAGGTTGAACGCGTCGAAGGCCTCGCGGCCCTGCTGCAGGGCCGCTGCGCCGGCGTGCATGCTGTGCCTGGCGGGAGATCGGTTTTCGCGGGGCAGGTCCCAAATTGCCTCTTCGACATCAGCCGGCGCGTTGACCTGCTCCAGTGGAAAGAACTTGAACTCGAACTGAACCTCGTCACCGATCTTCTTCTTCAGTTCGTTCACCCAGCGAGCCGCGGAATCCGCAAACGGGCACGCGTAGTCGAAGTACACGTCAACTTTTTCCGGCACGCTCACGATGAGTCCCTTCTGTCGATACACTGCATTCCCGCCTCAGCGGCAAACGCTCCCAGGCGCGCGCAACGGCAGCACGCGTTTCGTCCAGAGATCCAGAGTTGTCAATGACCTCATCAAGAGATAAACCGTCCGGTAGCGTCGGCTGTGAGACGGCCAGACGCGCTCGTGCGGATTCTTCATCGAGCGAATTCCGTGCCATCAGGCGTCGTAGCCGAACCTCGGGATCAGCGACCACCAACCACAGGGCATCGACCTCGTTTGCCATGCCGGACTCCACGAGCCTGATCGCCTCATTCACCACCACGTCGGCAGGCGATGCAGCGATGCGGCGATGGACTTCTTCAATGACCGCCGGGTGCGTGATGGCTTCGAGCGCGGCGAGTTCAGCGGGATCACTGAAGACAATCTGCCCCAGTGCCGCGCGGTCAAGCGCCCCGAACCCGTCCAGGATGCCCGCTCCGAAACGCTGCACAATCCGGTCCAGGAGCGCGGACGGAGGGGAGATCAGCTCCCGGTACACCACGTCGGCATCGATGACCTCAGCGCCGAGTTCAGCCAGAAACGCTGCCACCTGTGACTTGCCCGCCGCAATTGGCCCGGTCAATCCGATGATCAATGGCCGATTTTGCCCGGGTTTTGTCACGAGGTAGCGACCAGGTTCGCCTCGGAGAGCGTGGCGTTGACCTCTTCCCACTGCGCATACGCGGTATCGAGCGCGTCCTGCGCCGCCGCGTAGTCCTCGCTCAGCGTCGTCAGCGCTCCTCGGTCAGTCCCGAGGCCGGCGATGGCAATGGCGTCGCTCAACTCGTTGAGCTTGCCCTCCAGTTTACCGATCTCCCGCTCGATCCCCTCCAGCTTGCGCTGCAGGCGCGTCGTCGATTCCGCTCCGCTGCGCTTGGGTTCACGCGCCGGCGCGGGCGCAATGGGCTTCGGGGTCTCGGGCTCGACCCGCCTGGCTGGCGCCGCTGCCTCCGGCGCCTTCGCACGGGCCTTCTGCCGCTGTGCGTCAGAGTAGTTCCCCAGGTAGGTGTGGAGCCTCCCGCCGGCCACTTCCCAGACGCGGGTGGCGACCCGGTCCACGAAGAAACGGTCGTGCGAAACGAAGACGACCGTGCCGTCGTACCCGGAGAGCATGTCTTCCAGTGTCTCGCGGGACTGGATGTCCAGGTGGTTCGTCGGCTCGTCGAGGATGAGGAGGTTCGCGCCCTCCACGAGCAGCCGCGCGAGCGCCAGCCGAGAGCGCTCACCGCCGGAAAGCAGACCGATAGAGCGATCGACGTCGTCGCCGCTGAACAGGAAGCGTGAGAGATAGGAGCGCGCCGACTCCTCGCCCATTGGCTGGGCATCGAGCAGCACCGACATCGGCGTGCCTTCCGGGGGCAAACTTTCGTGGCCCTGCGCGTAGTACCCAACCTTGACGTTCGTGCCGAACCCCACGCATCCCTTGAGGGCCGGCAGTTCACCAACCATCGTCTTCAGCAGCGTGGACTTGCCGCTACCGTTATCGCCGATGATGGCGACGCGGTCGCCGCGCTCCACCCGCAGTTCCGGGGTGGTCACGAGCACCGTCTCTTGCGAACCGTTCGCGTAGCCAACGCGCAGCGGGGTCATGGTGATTGCCTCGCGCCCGCTCCGCATGGTTGGTGACGTGCTCAGTTTCAGGGCGGTGTGCAGCTCCGGCCGCTCGATGCGCTCCATCCGCTCCAAGCGCGTTTGCCGCCCGCGTGCTTCACGAGAACGCTGCCCGGCCTTGTAGCGGCGGATGAATTCTTCCGTGCGAGCGATGAACGCTTGCTGCTCCTCGTACTCCTGCATGCGGCGCTCGAAACGCTCTTCACGCAGTACCAGATAGCGGGCGTACGCGGCGGGGTAGTCCTCGATGCGGCCAAACGACAGATCGAGCGTACGGCTGGTCACCTTGTCCAGGAAATAGCGGTCGTGAGAGACCACGAGGAACGCTCCCCGCCAGGTGACCAGAAAACCCTCCAGCCACTCGAGCATGCCGAGGTCGAGGTGGTTGGTCGGCTCGTCCAGCAACAGCAGGTCGGGCTCGGAGAGGAGCGCCTTGGCCAGCGCCACGCGCGTACGTTGCCCACCGCTCAGGGTCTGGACCGACTGGTTCATCTGCTCCGACGTGAAGCCGAGCCCGGTCAGGACATCGTCAGTGCGGTGCTCGATGTCGTAGCCGCCGGCAACTTCGAAGTGAACGCTGAGCCGCTCGTACTCGGCGAAATAGTCGTCCAGTTCGTCGCCGTCGGCGGATTGCATCGCGAGTTCCAATTCGCGCATGCGGGCCTGCGCCGCCAGCGCATCCTCGAACGCGAGGCGAGCTTCATCCCGCACGCTGCGGTCGATATCAAAGCGGGGATCCTGCTGCAGGACCGCCATGCGCGCGCCACGCGCGATAGCGACCTCGCCCGAGTTCGGGTGGTCAGTCCCGGCGACGATCTTGAGGAGCGTCGATTTGCCGGCGCCGTTGATGCCAACAAGCGCGACGTGCTCGCGGTCAGCGATCTGGAAGGAGACACCGCGAAAAATTTCGTCCGGACCAAACGACTTGCTGAGGTCCGTAGCAGTTAGCACAGTAGCGGGAGGCATGGTGGCAGTGCGCGTTCTTTCAACTATCGGATGGCATACTGAGCGGCGGACATCGAGCCCGGCGCCACTCAGCAGTATACCGCCGTCTCCGTCGTCGTCAGACGCAGGAAGAGTGAATGCAAAACCTTCGCACGAATACTCGCACCGCCTGGCCTGACACTACTGCGCGTGACGCTGCCGGCGTTATGCACATTGGTGGGGTCTCGCTCCAGAGGCTTGTCAGGGAATTTGGCACCCCGCTCTACGTGTACGATGAGGAGACCTTGCGCAACCGCGCGGGCGAAATTCGCGACTGCTTTGCGGCGGTCTACCCCAGATCCCGCGTGGTCTACGCCGGCAAGGCCGGCATGTCTCCGGCCCTGGTCAGCATCCTGGAGCAGGAGGGAATCGGCCTCGATGTCGTTTCCGGGGGCGAGATTTTCGCCGGGCTGAAAGCTGGCATGGACCCGCGCCGGATGATCTTCCACGGGAACAACAAGAGCCGGTCTGAACTTGACGAAGCGTTATACGCAGGAGTCGGGCTGATTGCGGTTGACAGTGAGCATGAGATCGACCTGCTGGTGGAAGTTGCCACGCGCCTGGCACGGCATCCCGAGGTCGTGCTGCGCCTCAATCCCGGCGTGGACCCGCACACGCACCACAAGATGCGCACGGGCGCGACGGACTCCAAGTTCGGATTCCCGGTCTGGGATGGCCAGGCCGCAGCCGCCGCCGCGCGGGTCGTCGCTTCTCCGGCACTGCGGCTCGCCGGGTATCACGCGCACGTCGGATCGCAGATATTCGACGCTGGCCTGGTAGTGCAAACCCTCACGGCCATGATGCGGTTTGCGACCGAGGTGTTCCGGCAGCATGGTGTTGCCCCACGGGTGATTATCCCGGGAGGCGGCTTTGGTGTTGCCGACGATGCCTCCGGCGCCGATGTCTCGATTGCCGATTGGGCGGCGGCGGCCGCCGAGACGCTGCGAGAACAGGCCGCGATTGGCGGCTACGCGGAGCCAGAGCTCGTGGTCGAGCCGGGCCGGGCGATCATCGGGCCGGCCGGCGTTGCGGTCTACGAGGTAGGCGCCCGCAAGAACATTCCGGGAGCGCGTACCTACGTCTCCGTGGACGGGGGCATGTCGGATAACATCCGGCCATCTCTGTACGGTGCACGGTACTCGGCGGACCTCGTCAATCGCGATGGCTCCGGGGAGCCTCTCGAGGTCGTGACCATCGCGGGGAAGTACTGCGAATCCGGCGATGTGCTGATTGACGGCATCTCCTTGCCGGTCCTTGCCGCCGGCGATCTCCTGGCGCTGCCTATGGCCGGCGCCTACTGCCTTGCCATGTCCAGCAACTACAATCTTGCCCCCCGGCCTGCGGTAGTGCTGGTGAACAGAGGGCAGGCACGGCTCATTCGTCGCCGTGAAACGTACGCGGACATGCTGCAAAACGAACTGTACGATTCGCGTTCGGTGTGACCTGACTGTATGCGGCCAGTTGTCGACAGAGTCATGTTCGTTGTAGCGTACAGCCCGCCCTGATCGGTCTCCGAAATGTGCAGGGGGGTCGTCGGCGACCTGCGCTCGTCTGGTTTGCAACCGTGCAATGTGGCCGCCAGAGCCGGCCTCCGGTCTGGAAGTCAACCAGGCATTGATGCCGTCTTTCATGAGGCAGCCGAGGGGTTGGCCGCAGACGCAAGGTGGTTCCTCCGAGATGTCCAGGCCTATTCCACGGGAAAAATCACCCATTGAGACCGCGCCGCACGGTGCGGCAAATGGTCGTCTCGATCCGTCCCTGATACACGAAGTCCTGATCGAGGACGACCTGATCAGCGAGGACGAAGAGACGGACGAGGCAGCCGAATCCGCCGAAGATGAGTACGCCGCCGAGCCGAGCCTGGTGCCGGCGGTCGATGAGTTGGCCGCGCCAGATGTCTTCGCGCTCGATGAGTTGCTTGAGGAGTTTCCAGATCCCCAGGCCAACCCCCTGGTGCCGCCGGACATCGCCCTTTCTCTGCAATCGGTCGATCTCGACGAGTCGGCCGCACCCGAGGTGCTGGTTACACGCAGTGATCGCGCAGCCCTCGCTGAAGCGCGGGCTGCCGCCCAGGCCGTGGATGCTGGGCTGGCGAACCTTGACGACCCCGTGCGCATGTATCTGCGCGAGATTGGCCGCGTGGCGCTGCTCACGGGCGAGCGCGAAGTCGAATTGGCCCGGGCAATGGAGCGGGGGGAGTATCTCCGCTCCGTGCGCGCCCGCCTCCGTAACGAGACGGGGACGCAGCCTGACGCCGACATGGTCGGCCTCGAGGTGTATCTCGCGCTACGCGCCGGTTGGAAAGATGCTGCCGCGCTGGCAGCGGCGGTGAATTTGCCGGAGGCGGGCGATGTGGCAGCCTGCCTGAACTCGCTCTTGCCGATCACACGCTTTCCGGAAGACTCCGTCAAGGCAGCCGCTCAAGAGTTGGGACTGGCTCCAGAAGAGCTGGAAGAGTCTTTACGCTTGCGCAACGTGGAGTGGGATCTCCTGCCACCGCAGATCAAGTCGCTCATCGCAGCAACGGCGCCCGGGGCATGGCCAGAACCCGAGACGGTCATGGCGGTGCTTGCGGCCGATGCGGTTGCCTTGCGGCGCACCTGGGATCGTCGTGTACAGGAAGGTGATGCCGCCAAGGTTGCGCTCACCGAGGCCAACCTGCGGCTCGTGGTTTCTGTCGCCAAGAAGTACGTCGGGCGTGGCATGTCCATGCTGGACCTGATCCAGGAAGGCAACCTGGGCTTGATCCGGGCGGTGGAAAAGTTCCAGCACCACAAGGGCTACAAGTTCAGCACCTATGCCACCTGGTGGATTCGCCAGGCTATCACCCGAGCCATCGCGGATCAGGCGCGCACGATCCGGATCCCCGTGCACATGGTGGAAACGATCAACCGGCTGATTCGCACGTCCCGCCGGTTGCAGCAGGAACTGGGGCGTGAACCCACCTCCGAGGAGATCGGCGCAGAGCTCCAGATGGATGCGGATCGCGTGCGCGAGATCATCAAGATCTCTCAGGAGCCGGTGTCCCTGGAGATGCCGATTGGCGAGGAAGAGGACAGTAGCCTCGGTGACTTCATCGAGGACAACAAGGTGCTGGCTCCCGCCGACGCCGCCTCGCGCAAGATGCTCAAGGAGCAGATGGACGACGTGCTGAGTACGCTCTCCGAACGCGAGCGTCAGGTGCTGGCCATGCGTTTCGGCCTGGATGATGGGCGCACACGCACGCTGGAAGAAGTCGGCAAAGCGTTCGGCGTCACGCGGGAGCGCATTCGGCAAATCGAAGCCAAGGCGCTGCGCAAGCTGCGGCACCCGAGCCGATCCAAGAAGCTCAAAGACTATCTCGATTAACGACTATCCGGATTGGCCAGGTAGGGGCGGCGAATGCGACGTCGCCCTGCCGGGCCGTGGAGTTGGAAGCAGGAACGACTGTGCTGGTTGATCGCGCACGCATCTGGGTTCGGGCCGGCAATGGTGGGAACGGGTCATCGTCCTTCCGGCGGGAAAAGTACGTGCCGCGTGGCGGGCCAGATGGCGGAGATGGCGGCAACGGCGGCTCTGTTTACCTGCGGGTGATGCCAAACCAGACAAGCTTGCTTCCGTTCCAGTTCACCTCCCGCTTCAAGGCCGAGCACGGTGGCCCAGGCCGCAGCCAGCAACGTCACGGCAAGCGGGGGCAAGACCTCTACATCGATGTTCCGCCGGGAACCCTGGTCTGGAACGACGAAACGGATGAACTCCTGGCCGACCTCACTGACGAAGGCGAATCGACGCAAGTCGCCCGAGGTGGGAAGGGCGGTCTGGGGAACGTTCACTTCAAGAGCTCCACGCGCCAGGCGCCGCGGATCGCTGAACTGGGAGAGCCCGGCGAAGAGTTCTGGCTTAGACTGGAACTGCAGATGATTGCTGACGTCGGGCTGGTGGGCCTGCCGAACGCTGGCAAGTCCACGCTGCTTGCGGCGGCCTCTGCGGCGCGGCCGAAGATCGCCGACTACCCATTTACCACCCTCGAGCCCATGTTGGGCATGGTCCAGGTGGGTGGCCCCGGTGGTCAGGTCTTCGTCATGGCGGACATCCCCGGCCTCATCAGCGGCGCAGCCCAGGGCGTTGGTCTCGGGTTGGAGTTTTTGCGGCACGTCCGCCGGACGCGATTACTGATCCACGTTCTCGACGCCTCGGGAGGCCTGGAGGGCCGAGACCCGCTGGTGGACTTCGATACGGTCAACGCCGAGCTTCGGGAGTACGAAGTCAACCTGCTCGACAAACCGATGCTGGTTGCCCTGAACAAGGATGATATCCCGGAAGCCCAGGAGCGGATTCCGGCGCTTGCGGCAGAACTGGAGAAGCGCGGCTACCAGGTCTTTCCCATTAGTGCGGCATCTGGAGATGGGGTGCCTCACCTGATGCAGGTGACTGCAGCCATGCTGCGCGAGATTGAGCAGCGCGCTGCGGAAGAGGAAAAGCCACAGGAGCGCCGGCGCTACACCCTCAGCTCGCAGGATGAACAAGCGTGGGAAGTCACCCGGTTGTCCCGCCACCATTTTGATGTCAGTGGCGTCGCGATCGAGCGCTTCACGAAGATGACAAATTTCGAGAACGAAGAGGCGCTGGAGCGCTTCCAGCGCCGTCTCGAAACGACCGGGATTGCTGCGGAACTCACGCGCCAGGGCATCCAAGACGAAGATGTCGTACACATCGGCGACTTTGAACTCGTGTGGGGCGATCAGATGGAAACCGGCGAGCCTACCCGCAAGCCACGCCGGACGGCCCGTCAGCGGCTCGCGGATCGCGCCGGCTCGGCCGGCGACGAGGACTCGGACGACGCGTAAACGCCGCGATACGGTTCGGGCAGGAGCTCCGCGACGCGCGTCATGATGAGGCGCGTCGCTTCGTCTGCGGTAACGCGGCGACCGTCCACGCGCTCGGGCACCACGAACGGCACACCGAAGCGCACGCCCACACCGCGCGGCTGGCCCGGTGGCCGGCGCAGCGGCCAGTCGCCATTGACCGGAAAGACCTCGGTTCCGGTCAGCCCAACCGGCAGGATGGGCGCGCCGGATTGCAGCGCGAGGAGACCGACGCCAGGCAGCCCCGTCCGGAGTGCACCGGTCTTGGAACGGCCGCCTTCCGGAAAAATGCCAAGCGCGATTCCCTGATTCAACACGTTCAGCGCATGGCGTAACGCCGCGCGGTCCGCCGTGCCGCGTTCCACGGGGAACCCGCCGAACTTGCGCACCAGCCAGGCCAGGACGGGGTTGCGGAACAGTTCTGCCTTGCCCATGAAAAAGAGGGGACGCGGGAACGCCACGATCAGAATTGGCGGATCAGCATTTGACAGATGATTGGACACGACAATGAGCGGGCCTGCGAGCGGGACATTTTCCGTGCCAGTCACGCGCAGCGACAGGGCAGGACCGAAAACACGCCGTACTAGGCCAATGACAACCGCTCGCCAGAAGTCGCTGATCGTTCCCGCCCGCACGTCGCCCGGATCACTCACGTCAGATTCGACCAGACGGGAGCGCCGTCAGCGGAGCGCACATTGCGAGCTAGCCCGATGATAACGGTAACGACCTCGTCGATGTCAAGATCATCGGTTTGCACCAGCGTGGCATCGCTTGCCGGCCGCAGGGGTGCAGCCGCGCGTGCAATGTCGATGGCATCACGGGCCAACGTCTCCTGGCGGACCTCATCGAGCGTAACCGATGCGTCGCGAGCGTGCGATTCGGCGTATCGGCGGCGGGCCCGCTCTTCGGGGGAGGCGTCCAGGTAGATTTTCAACCCTGCGTCCGGCACGACCACCGTGCCAATATCGCGGCCGACCATAACCACTGGCCCGGCGGACGCGATGCGCCGTTGCAGCGGCATCAGCGCGGCACGGACCTCCGCATGCTCGGACACCTGCGACACGATGCTCCCGACATCGGGCTCCCTGATACGCCAGGTTACATCTTCCCCGCCGATGAGCACATCGAACAGCCGGCCATCCGGAACGCTTGGCGGGCGGATGTCGATCCGGGTATTCACGGCGAGCCGGCACAGGGCCTCTTCGTTGTGTGGACTCACGTTTCCACGGAGAGCCAGCAGCGCGATCACGCGGTAGAGAGCGCCGGTGTCGAACAGCAACGCGCCAAGCCGTTCCGCGACGGTCCGGGCCACCGTGGACTTGCCAGCGGCGGCCGGCCCATCAATGGCGATGACGCGAGCGTGCTCACCGCGCTCCACAGCAGACGCAGTGGTCATGAATTCCCCTGGCGCGAGCGTAGCGTGCCAGAGCGTGCGGACGAGGACGCGCCGCCTGAATCGTCTCGATCCAGGTGCAAGGCCTGCAGCAGATTGGCCAATTCCCCCTCGGTGAGATCCCGGTGGGCGCCGCGCGGTATCCCTGCGACCGAAAGCGGACCGATGCGCTCCCGGCGCAGCGATTTCACTTCGATACCTGCCTGTTCCATCATGCGCCGCACGACGCGGTTCATGCCCTCGTGAACCACGATCGTGAGCAACACGCCGTCGCGAGTTTCGCGCACGATGCGAAACTCATGGGGTTGTACCAACTTGCCGTCGATTTCAACGCCCTCTCGCACCCTGCGCATCACGGATTCTGGCGGCTTGACCGGTGTGGTGATGATGTACTCCTTGGTCAATTGGTAGCGTGGGTGCATGACACGATTCGCGACCTCGCCGTCGTTCGTGAAGAGCAGCAACCCCTCGGTCTCCCGGTCGAGACGACCGACAGGGGTGAGTGGCGGCTTTGCTGGGACCAGCTCCATCACGGTGAGCCGATCACGCTCGTCGCTGGTCGTCGTGATATAGCCAGAAGGCTTGTTGAGCACCACGTAGCGGTGGGCCTGCTTGCGCACGACTTTGCCATCGACCTTGATCGACGCATTGGGATCGACCCGTGTCCCGAGTTCGGTGACGACCTTGCCGTTCACCATGACCCGCCCCTCGCGGATCAGTTCTTCCGACTTGCGGCGCGACGCCACGCCGCGCGCAGCAAGCACACGCTGGAGGCGCTCGCCACCCGGCTTGTGTTCTGCCTGATCGCTCATGCGACACCCTGACTGGCGACAACAGTCGGCTGCGACAGCAGCAATGCATCACCAACGAACACCTGAAGTTCACCAGGGCCGCCGTCCGGGCTGTTCGGGGGCGACAGACGCAACCGGTAGCGAAGGTGAGATGCGTCCTGGACTGCCACTGGCACCTGAATCTGCTCGGGAAGCGCCACATCCCAGACGGCAAGCTCGTCATTGAGTCCGGCGAGGGTATCGGGCGCGGTGAGATCGAGCCAGACGAAACCGCTCTCCGCCGCCGACATCAGGGCGCGGGTGTCGGCGAAGCGCTGGCTGTAGTCAGGGAAGCCCTCTGCATCTTCCGTGAACGCGCTGCCGAGTACCACCGCTACGATCTGCCCTGGCCCCAGGTCGAATGAGGTCGCCAGACAGCCGCCGGCCAGCGGTGTGGAACCGGTCTTGACGCCGTTGACAAGCCCCTCGACCAGCAAATCGTTGGTCGTGAAGATCTCGTAGCCCTCGGGCCGTACCTGGGAGGGGAGGGTGACCGTTTGCGTGCTGACGATCTCGGCGAAGAGCGGGTTTTCCATCGCCACCGCCGAGGCCGTGGCCACATCCCGCGCACTCATGACATGGCCGTCGCGGTCCACGCCGGTCGGGTACACGAGGTGAGATGATGTCGCGCCGATTTCGCTAGCCTTCTCGTTCATCAACTCGACGAAACGGGTAATCGCGTCGTCGTCCGTGGCGCCCTCTCCTAGGTCGTAAGCGCCGATGGTTCGTGCAAGTGCAAGCGTGGCATCGTTGCCAGAAGGGATGAGCGCGCCGAATAGCAGGTCCCGCGCGCTCAGGACGTCGCCAGCAACGAGACCAACCTGCGACTCTTCGGGGCTGACGAGATCGCCTTCCTCGATGGTGATCATCTGGTCCAGGTCAGCGCGGTCGAGAACCACGAGCGCCGCGATGATCTTGGTCAAACTCGCCGGGGGCAGCGGGAGGTCGGCATCCCGCGCGAACAGGGAAACTCCGCTTCGCCGGTCAAAAACGTACACGCCCTTCGCGGTGATCGACGATGGGGCTGGCGTCTGCAGAACCTTCACATCTGCCGCACCAGCGAGAATGGTTTCCCGCCCGGTCAGGGCGACTGTTATCAGCACTGCGCCGAGCGCGCGCCTGCTCAACCGCACGCGTAGCCCCTTGTATCTCCACTCACGAACCATGGGTGAACCCACCGCGCACGCCAGTATACGGGCCAGCGACTGGCAGCGATCGTGTACCCTTGCCACATCATGATCGCCTCGGTCTCTCCTCCAGCACCAGCGTCGCCAGTCGCACGGAGCCTTGCCGTGCGCATCGCGGCGATCGGCGACCTGCACATGAAGGCAGATGGGTCGTCACTGGCGGCGCCCCTGAGTGACCTGCGCCACCGAGCCGATTTTTTGCTCGTGGCAGGTGATTTGACCGATACCGGGCGCATTGTGGAGGCCGAAGCTGCCGCCGATCTGCTTGCCGCGGCGCAGGTGCCGGTGATCGCTGTGTTGGGAAACCATGACCTGCGGACGGTACGCCGTGTGGCTCTCCGGCGCGTTCTCGAGCGGCAGGGCATCGTGGTGCTCGACGGTGGCGCACATCATCTGACGACGGGCTCCGGCGTGAGGGTAGGTCTTGCCGGAATCACCGGCAGTGGGGGCGGGTTCTGGCCGATCGAGGGCCCTGATGCCATCCATGCTCGAACGCTCAAGCGCCTTGCCCTGCGCTCGCGGCGCGAAGCACAGGCGCTGGACGACACGCTTGCCAGCCTCAACGCGGACGTGACGGTCGCGCTGATGCACTTCTCTCCGACGGTGAGTACGCTTGGCCGCGAGCCATTCGCGAAGTACTGGATGCTGGGCAACTGTGAGCTCGGGGTCGTGCTTGATCGCCACCGGCCAGACCTGGTCATTCACGGCCATGCCCACCTGGGCAATCTGACGGGTCATACAGTCGGTGGAATTCCAGTGCGAAATGTCGCGGTGTCCATCACGTCAGGTGTCTACGTCGAATCCGTCTCGAGCGTCGAGAGAGAATCGGCCTGCGCAGGCGCTAGCATCTGGTCGCGCTGACCATGCATCGCTCACAACCACGAACAGCCTCGCGGGTTCACCAGCTCGGCGGAATGTGCGATCTTGGCGGGGATGCTCCGGCGATAGCGCCGCCGGTGGCCGTGTCCGAAGCTCTCGTACAGACCGAGGGCGAGAGCGACGAACTGCATGAATCGCTCATCCGGCACCGGCTGGCGGCCGAGTATCGGCTCGCCGAACGCAACCTCGTTCTCATCAGGGACGTGGATGCCGCCGTGGCCGGTTTCGCAGCCCAAATCACCGGTCCGCTGGTCCTGTTTCCGCCATCAATGACCCTCGCTTCGCCTGGAGGTCTCCACGAGAACCGCCAGGTCATCGAAGTCGCGCGGGGCTTCGGCCGAGACGGGGTGATCACGCTTGAGTCTGCCAGTGACTTGCCACACGACGGGTTGGCCATCATCGCCTCGCCCGGAGACCCTCTCGGGAACGTGCTCACCGCCAATGAGGCGGTGCGCCTGGCGCGTTCTTGCGCCTGGCTCGTCATCGACGAGCGCTACGCCGACTACGCAGGCCAGTCGCTGCTCAATGTGGCCAGTGAGTTTTCGAATGTCGTTGTGCTGCGGTCGTTCCAGTCGCGGTTGGGGGCAACCGACGCCACCCCGGGTTGGGCAACTGGCTCGTCACGCGCCAGAGACCTGCTCGCAGGCATCTCGTCCGGATTACCGCTGGGCGTCGGTCTGGCCGTCCTCGCGGCGAGTTCCGACAAGGCAGCCAGCCGGATGCTGCTCTCGCTAGTACGCGACGAGCGATCGCGGCTCTATCGGGCGCTACGCAAGCTCTCCTACCTGCGACCCCTGCCGAGTTGGGGGCCATTCGTGGCGGCCCGCGTTGAAGTGGGCGACCGCGCAACTCTGGTGGCTCTGCTCTGTGCCAGAGGTATCCGGGTGCATGCCCCACAGGAACCTGGGCTCGAGCGCTACGTTCGCATTGGTATTGGCACGCGCAGCGCCATGGAATACTTGCGGCGGACGCTGCTTGACATTGCTCCGGAGATGCTCGGTGATCAGCTAGCGGGCGGTAGTTGCGATGCGTATCGCCTCACGCTGCGCGGCAAAGAGCTCCGCCAGACCGAGTTCGGCCAGGTCGAGCATCGAGGCTAGCGCCCCGCGCGAAAACGTCTTGCCCTCAGCGGTTGCCTGAATCTCGACAAAGGCCTCATCGGATGTCCCGATAATGTTGCAGTCCACGAAGGCCGTGCTGTCCTCGGCGTAATCGAGGTCCAGGACAGATTGCCCCTTGACAATTCCCACGCTGACAGCGGCGACCGCCGTTTGGAGTGGATCGCGATTCAGCTTTCCCGTTTGCCGCAGTCTTGCGAGCGCCAGCGCCAGCGCGACGTAGCCGCCTGTAATTGCCGCGCACCGTGTGCCGCCATCGGCACGGACGACATCGCAATCTATGATGATTTGCCGCTCCCCGAGCGCCTTCAGGTCAACGGCCGCCCGGAGCGAGCGGCCGATCAACCGCTGAATTTCGACCGTACGGCCGCCCTGCTTACCCGACGCGGCTTCGCGGTTTGTACGTTCCTTCGTGGCTCGCGGCAACATGCCGTACTCCGCGGTCACCCAGCCACGTCCCTGGCCGCGCATCCACCCCGGTACTCGTTCGTCGACCGACGCCGAACAGAGGACATGCGTATCGCCCATGCGAATGGACGCCGAGCCTTCAGCGAACGGCATCGTGTTCGGAATGATTTGCAGCACGCGGAGTTCATCCGCTTCGCGGCCACTTGGTCGCGTCATGCGTCCTCCCGGGGTGATGTCTCAGTGCCGGCTTGCTCGCTGCTGGCCGCGTAGATTTCGCGAATGCGCTCCAGCCGCGTACCCAGGTCTCGTTCCAGGCCACGATCGGTTGGGTGGTAGTAGCGCCGGCCTGCCAGGTTGTCCGGCAGGTTCTGCTGGCCGATGACGCCGTCAGCGAAGTCATGGGCATAACGATACCCCTCGCCGTACCCAAGCGCCTTCATGACTGAGGTAGGTGCGTTGCGAAGGTGGAGAGGAACGGGGTCGTTCCTGGTCTGTCGTACATCTGCCAGCGCTTCGCTGTACGCGCGGTAAATGGCGTTGCTCTTCGGCGCCAGGGCCAGGTACACCGTGAGTTCTGCCAACGCGAGCGCGCCCTCCGGCAAGCCAATGAAGTGAACTGCCTGTTGCGCTGCCATGGCCAATTGGAGCGCACGCGGGTCGGCCAGGCCGATATCCTCACTTGCGAAGCGCACCAGGCGACGCGCAACGTAGAGCGGGTCATCACCCCGCTCCAGCATGCGCGCCAGCCAGTACAACGCGGCGTCGGGATCTGACCCGCGTAGCGTCTTGTGCAGTGCGGAAATGGCATCGAAATGGGCGTCTCCGCTCTTGTCGTAGTTGGCAGCCCGACGCTGGGCAGCCTGCAGCATCCGCTCCGGGGTGATGTGCGCGCCTTGATCCAGGCCCGCCGCGGCAAATTCCAGCGTATTCAGCGCAAACCGGGCGTCACCGTTCGCCAGGTTGACCAGCGCTTCCCGGGCGTCTGCATCAATGCCAAGCCGGCGCTGTCCGAGGCCGCGCTCGCTGTCAACCAGCGCTCGGTCGATGATGGCGCCGATCTCTTCGTCGGTGAGACTTTGCAGCACAACCACGCGGGAACGCGAGAGAAGTGGAGCATTCACCTCGAAGGATGGATTCTCCGTTGTGGCGCCGATCAGAATAACGGTGCCGTCCTCGACATGCGGCAGAATCGCATCTTGCTGGGCCTTGTTGAAACGGTGGATTTCATCGATGAAAAGGACAGTACGCTGGCCGTACATCCCCAGGCGGTCGGCGGCCTCCTTGACGATGGCGCGCAGATCCGCCACGCCGGACGAGACTGCGCTGATGGCGACAAACTCAGCCTTTGATTGCGCCGCAATGAGGCGAGCGAGCGTGGTCTTCCCGGCGCCCGGTGGTCCCCAGAGCACCAACGAGAAGAGTTGATCGGCGTCGATAGCCTGTCTGAGCAGGCTGCCCGGACCCACAATGTCCGCGTGCCCGACGATTTCGTCAAGCGTGCGCGGCCGCATCCGCGCCGACAGGGGGGCCGCGCGTTCGAGCGTCTGACGTCGATTGGCCTCGAAGAGATCCATGCTGCTCAGGAGGTGAGCTCCGCCTCGTCACCGATGTCTGCTTCAAGCGCATTCATCAGGGCAACAAGTTCTTCGCGGGTGGAAACTCCCAGTTCATCCAGGCCCTCGAGCGTTTCCTGGGCCAGATCCAACTGGTAGAGCGCATTCTCCAGATCGCGCGCGCGGCGCGTACCTGCCTTCTCGCCAGGTTTCATGCCGTGACCGCCAGTATGATAAATGCGACGAGCGACACGACGCCGTACTCAACAGCGTCTCGCATGCGAAGTGTCCCATTGGTGATGACCGCCGAAATCACGCCCGCAGCGACATAAAACGCTACGAAGAGCACCGCGCCGCCGGTCCACCCATGGGTAAGCCACCACATCAATGGCGTCGCCACCGCAGCGACAGCGGCCCCGGCCAGCAAGGCGAGCAGCACCTTGCGGCTGGCCAACACCTGCCGGCGCTCCAGGGATTCCAGGACCAGCAAGGCCGTGACGGCGCCGGCCAGGACTGCCACCACCACCGTGGGCAGTTTGTTGAGGTAGATCGCACTGAGGGCCAGAAATGCGATGGTATGCACGACGAGTGTGTGAATCGTGGTAGCGGTCTTCAGCGCAGTGTCGTCGGCATCGTCCAGCAGATCGCGCGAGAGCAGCGAACCCGCGTTGCCGACGAAGGCGATGAGCGGTCCAGCCACGATCATCATGGTGTTGTGATAGGTCGCTACGAGGAGAATCGCCGCTGCCGTCGCGACGACGGGCACGATCCAGGCGGTGTTGATGTCGGTCATGACCTGCTGGTCTTCGAACTGTGTGCCGCGAAAAGCGGTGCGGTCCGCGTAGACCGCGCCAAGTCCGGCAGCGGCGGTGATAGCCACGCCGACCAGCCAGAACAACGCGTTCGTCGTCTGGGCCAACGGCAACGGGTTCTCGGTTGGGCTGCCGGTGGCGTAAATGGCAAGGACAAAAACGACCGCCGCGACAGCGACCGAGATGATGAGCCCCAGCCCGGAGCCAGGCTGGTTGCCGGACTGTGGCCCGGGCGCGGGTGGACCGAGATCCGGGCGAATGGGCGCGGAGTCAGGGCTGCCGGTGTCGAAGGCACGTTCGGCGGCATCGCCCGGCTCCGCATCGCCAGTTTCGGCGTGCGTCTCCAGATCGTCCCCACGACTGAAACTGAAGCGGGGCTTCACGCAGTGTCACCTTGCATATCATGACAGTGACTCATCACCGGGAGATCATACCGCGCCTTTCCGCTGGCGCGTTGACATGTGCCAGACACTGGCAACCCGGTCGGCCGGTATCACCCCCTCGCGAATGAGGAGTAGTTCACCCTTCGCTACGGACACGATGGTGGAGGGGAGAGGTCCAGGCGTCTGACCGCCGTCGATGACGCCTGCCAGATGGTGGAGCCCTGCCCTCGCTACCGCCGCGGCGGAAGTCGCCGGTGGTTTGCCGGAGGCATTCGCGGAGGTTACTGCCAACGCGCCACCAGACAACCGGCAAAGCGCTCGCATGATCTCGCTGTCGGGCAGGCGCAGCGCAATGGTTTCTCCGCCCTCTTCGGTGACCGTGACGACTTCCGGCGGTAGATTGTCGCGGGCCACGGTCACGATGGTGAGTGCGCCCGGCCAGAATGCCCTAGCGAGCGTCGTGAGCAGTTCTGGTTCTCCCGAAAGCTCTCCAGCAACATCCACGTCGCCGACCAGGATTGGAATGGCCTTGGCCTCTGGGCGCCCTTTGGCGAGAAAGAGACGGTGCATCGCATCAGGCTGGTCCAGCCGGGCAGCGATGCCGTAGACCGTATCCGTCGGCGCTGCGACGATTTCGCCCGCTGCGAGCAGTGCCACCGCCTGGTCAATCCCTGTCGAATCCGGGTCGAGCACCAGTGGCGCTGGCGTTGCCATTACAGCGCGGCCTTGATCTGCTCGGCGATCGCCCGCGTCATCCCCGGCACCGCGGCCAGCGCCTCGGTATCTGCTTCCTGAATCGCGCGGAGCGAGCCAAACTTGCGAAGCAGCGCCTGCTTGCGCTTGGGACCAACTCCGGGGATCTCATCCAGACGAGATTTGAACGTGTTCTTGCTGCGCCGCTGGCGGTGGAAGGAGACCGCAAAGCGGTGCGCCTCGTCGCGGACCCGCTGCACAAGAAAGAGCGCCTGGGAATCGCGCGGCAGGATGACTGGCTCTGAAGCGCCCGGGAGATAGAGTTCTTCGTTCTCCTTGGCCAGCGCCACGATGGGTTGGTCAATCCAGCCGGCGTCCTCCAGCCCGGCCAGTGCGGCGCTGAGTTGCCCCTTGCCGCCATCGACGATGACGAGGTCGGGAATGGCCGCCCACTTGCCATCCTGCTCCGGATCAGCAGCGTGCTTGAAACGGCGGCCGATGACCTCCCGCATCATGGCGAAGTCGTTGCTGCCGGTCACCGTCTTGATCGCGAACTTCCGGTACTCCTTCTTGGCGGGCCGACCATCCTGCAGCACGGTCATGCTGGCCACCGGGTTGGTGCCATGCAGGTTGGAGATATCGAAGCACTCAACGCGCCGGGGCATGCGGGGCAGGTCGAGTGCCTCCGCCAATTCGGTCATCGCCCCGGTCATTTTCTGCTCGTCCGACAGGTACCGCAGCCGGCTCTGCTCGAGATTCTCACTGGCGCTCTTGGCCACCATGGCGACGAGTTCACGCTTGCGGCCGCGCTGCGGAGTCGTGAGGTGCACAACGCCGCCCCGGCGACTCGCCAGCCATCCGCTCAGAAGCTCCCGTTCGCCACCGGGCAGCTCGTGGTCGAGCATGATGGCCGGGGGCACCACGGCTGCGTCGGCGTAAAACTGGCCGAGGAATCCCGAAAGGATTTCTTCAGGTGGATCCTCGATGCGCGCCTGCATCGGGAAGAACTCTGATCCCAGCAGCCGCCCGCCACGCAGAAACCCGACCTGGACCCCGGCATCTCCACCCTCGCCGCGCGCCACGGCGACGACGTCGGCGTTGTCCTGGTTGGGGCTGACGATCTTCTGCCGCTCAAGCACATGGTCGATGGCGGAAATGCGGTCCCGGATTTCCGCTGCGCGCTCGAAGTTCCAGGCGTCGGATGCCTGCTCCATCTCTTCGCGCAGGCTTTCCAGGATTTCGTCCGCCCGGCCATTCAGGAAGAGCGCGGCCGACTCCACCGCCTTCATGTAGGTGTCACGGTCGACCGCCGCGATGCAGGGTGCTGTGCATTGGTGCAGGTGGTAGTAGAGGCAGACTTCCTCGTGCCCGGTAATGCGCTTGTCGCACTTGCGGTAAGGGAAGAGCCGGTTCAGCAGGTTCAGCGTGCGGTAGGCAGCGCCGGCCGACGTGTACGGCCCAAAGTAGCGCCCGCCGTCAGCGACGATGCGCCGCGTGGAGACAATGCGCGGCCATTCTTCGTTCGTGATCTTGAGGTACGGGTACGTCTTGCTGTCTTTCAGCATGACGTTGTAGCGCGGCAGATAGCGCTTGATCAGCTCATTTTCGAGAATGAGCGCCTCGGTGGGAGTATCGGTGCGGATCACCTCAAAGTCGGTGATATGCCGCACCAGCTCCCGCGTCTTGGCGTCCGCGTGGCCGCGTGGCTGAAAATACGAGCGCACGCGATCACGCAGGCGCATCGCCTTGCCGACGTAGATGACGTCGCCCCGGGCGTCCTTCATCAGGTAGACGCCGGGAGCCTGTGCCAGTGCGCGCAGCCGCTGTGAGAAATCAGGCGAGGATGCAACAACCATGCGCCAAGTGTACGGTGAATGGTCGACCAGTCACGGCTGCCCGCACGACATGGGGAGAGGCTGATCTGGAGAAGCGTTACTCTTCGGTGAAGCCGCGCACGACACCCTGCAGGAGCTGACCCGACTCGGCCATGACGAAGCGCAGACTGTCGAGGTAGACAAGGACCTCGAGCAGGTCAGGGCCCTCCAGTTGTTCGACGGCTACGGCGAGTTCGCCGCACTCACGCAGGGCTGCCACCAGGTTATTGCGGGCTTGCGCCGCGCGCGCCGCGACGCCGGAGAGATCATCGGTCACATCAGCACCTCCGTCTGGTGGTCCTTGCGCAACATGGGCGGGAGTTTCGCCTGGACGTCACGAGCAGCCTCCAGGGCCCGCCCAATGGCAAAGAGGTCATCTTCCCGCCCGGGGGCGCCGGCGAGCTGGATACCAATAGGCAATCCCAGCGGATCGAAGCCAACTGGCATCGCCAGCACCGGTTGTCCCGTGGTGTTGAACGGCATGGTGAGGCGCGTCCACGCCGCGCCAATGCCTTCGTCCAGTCCAGTGCCCGAAATAGCCAGGTCAGCCGCAAGCACGGCTGTTGTTGGCAACGTAGGGGCCAGCACGGCGTTAAGGCGATGTTCACGGAACAGCCGCGCCATGGAGTCGCGGACAACCGCGCGACCGCGCATTGAGTTGACGTAAAGCTCGGCCGGCAGGATGCTGCCGGCGGCAATCCGCAGCCGGAGGTCCGGATTGAACCGGGAAAACGCCTCCGGGTCTTCGCGGGCGGTTGCACCATGAACCGCAGCGGTTTCCGCCCTGTTCAGCAGGAAGCCAATCGCTCGCGCCGCCGCAGCGTCCTTCCAGGGCGATTCCACGACCTCCGCGCCCAGGCAATGCAACGCGTCAATCGTGGAGGTGACGGCTTCGCGCACGGCAGGCTGGAGGTGATCAAGGAAGAACGGCCCGGCTACGCCAATCCGGAAGCGTCTGAGGTCCGGCGTGGCGAGGGGCGGGGCATCGCGGCCAGCGAGGAGGGCCCAGCTGAGTCGAGCATCGGTGACCGATCTGGCCAGGGGGCCGACGGTGTCCAGCGACCACGACAGCGGGTGAACGCCTTCAGCATCGAGGCTGGCATAGGTGGGCTTGAAGCCGACAACCCCGCAGGCTGCGGCGGGAATGCGGATGCTGCCGCCGGTGTCGGACCCCAGAGCGGCGAAGCAGTTGCGCGCCGCGAGCGCCGCCGCCGAACCTCCCGAGCTACCGCCGGGAATGCGAGCCGAGTCCCAGGGGTTGCGCGCGGGAGGGCTGATGACGCCTGCCGCAAACTCCTGGGTAACCGTCTTGCCCAGGATCACCGCGCCGCCAGCTCGCAGTGCAGTGACAGACGCCGAATCGGACTTTGCGGCCGCTTGCTGGTCACGCGCGGGAGAACCGCAACGGGTGGGCATCCCGGCAACATCGAAGATGTCCTTGATCCCCACTGGCACACCGTGCAGCGAACCTCGATCAAGGCCGGCCCGAAGTTCAGTCTCTGCTGCTTTGGCGGCCTTGCGCGCGCCGTCTGTACTGACTTCGACCCAGGCGTGGAGCTCCGGCTCAGTTTGAGCGATGGACGCGAGACAGGCCTCGGTCACGTCAACCGGTGAGAGGTCTCCCTGCCGGTACAGAGCGCCGAGTTCCGAAATTGTCTGAGACAGGATGTCGCTGGTCACGCGGAGACTCCGTCCCGCCATTCCGGTGAGAACAGCTCGAGAGGTGCCGCAACTGGTACCTCCAGCGATTGCAAGGCATTCGCCACAGTCTCGATTTCGGCAAGATAGCGAACAATTGCGGCATCTGTCGCCGATGGATCAAGGCGCCTGACATAAGATGAAACGTAGGTGAACTGTGCGGTGCGGGTGGGATCAGGACTGTCGGTCATGGGTGTCCTTCCGTCGCGAACGCCACCAGCGTGGCGACCGCTGCTTCGAGATCGTCCTCGTTCACGGTTTCGATAGGTGAATGGGTGTAGCGAGTTGGATACGTAAGGAGTGCGCACTCCACGCCGCGTCGGATCAGCGATGCACCGTCGCTACCGTAGTTCTGGAACACGGCCCGTTGCACGGGCACGTCGATACGGCGGGCAGTTGCCATCAGCCGGTCGCTGAACCTCCGCGAGTACTGGCCTGTGACGTCCTGATAGACCACGATGGGGCCTGATCCCAGCTTGCACGGAAAGTCGCGAACGTCGACGCCGGGAATGTCCCCAGTCAGGCCCACGTCGAGCGCGATGCCCAGGTCAAAGGTCTCCTCATCTTGCAGGCTGGCCGCACCCAGGAGCCCGTTTTCTTCCTGAATGGTGGACGCGAGCCAGACCTCGTAGGCAAGGTCATCGCGTCCCGCCAGCCTGCGGCCCGCCTCGGTCGCGATGGCGAGCGCCGCCCGGTCGTCCATCGCCTTACCGGTAATGTTCCTGCCAATGCGGCGAGTTGGTGGGTTCCAGATCACGCGCGATCCTGCGCCAATACCCAGTGCCTCGGCTTCCGCGCGGGAACTCACACCGATGTCAATAAACCAATCGTTCCATTCGGCGTGGTCCTTGCCACCAGCCCGACCGCCTGCAACGTGCCCGCTGGCCGTGGCGAAGACGCCATCCGTGAGGCCGTCAGAGGAAACAACCAGGGCGGGCTGCCCGGTTGCCGACAGCCACGCCGGCGGCCGCTTGACGGTGTCGCTGTAGTACGGCCAGATGTACAGGAAACCATCATCCGAAATGCTCTTGACCATGAAGCAGATTTCATCGGCGTGCGCCACGAGCACGAGCTTCTTGCCGCTGCCCCCAACTTTGGCCAATACGTTGTCGACGCGCGTACGCCGCACGCTCTCGCAAAACGTGGCCCAGTTGGTCGATACCCAGTCCTGGACCGGGTCTTCGTGCCCAATTGGCCCGGGAATCTCGCTCAGTTCCTTGACCAGCGCAAACACTCGGTCGGTCTCCAGTCCGCTGCTGACTCACTCGTCGTCACTGGACCGGGAGAATACGACTGTGACTGCTCTTCGGCAATTGGCCGTTCTGGCACAACGCGGCAAGAACGAGCATTTTGCGGATAAGAAAGCTTATCCGCAAAACATTGTTCGGGGGCGGATGGTGCGCCATCCCCGGCATGTTTGCTGACTGACAGGTCACAACGAGTGGCTACCAGACAGCAACCCGCCCCTGCATTCAGTGGCGAGCCCAAGCAGGCCGCTCGGCCTGTCTGCGAGCTACCTCAGCGCTGCTGGAAGCAATACAGGCGCACCTGGTTGCCGCTGCACGCTTGCGTCTGGAACAGTGTCCAGGATGTGTCGCCAACCCCTAGCGCGTAAGGGACTGCGAAGTCTCCGGACTGATCGGCGGCGTTTGAGCTCCAGTCCCGGCAATGGCCGTTGGCGGTTCCTCCTGCCGTACCATCGGTTTTCGTGTGGGTCCAGGCATTTTCCTGGTGGTCTATCCGGACTCCATTCTCGGTGAGCTCGATTGCGTGGTTGATACAGTCTGTTGTCCCAGCTCCGCCGGGACCCGTTCCGGAACAGGTGGTGAGGTCGGCCCAATCGTCGGCAACGACCGTGGATCCGTCAACCAGGCGATACCCTTCGGACGAACACGCGGCCGCCGTGCAACGGAAGCGCGTTGATGGGGATTCGCTGCTGTCGGAGAGCCACGCCAGGTAGTCGCCGGGCAGCGGCGGACTTGCGCCGGCCGCCAACTGCTGGCACTTGTCGTCGGCCCCTGCCAGCCCGCTGGCGCTGCTCCCCTTGAGGTTGCCGTCGTAACGAGCGCTGGTGACGAAAACGCGGCAGGCCCCACACGCGCCGTCACTGTCGCAGCAACCGGAGCAGCACTCGCCGTTGCAGCAGATGGAGGTGGCAGCGCCGCTGCCGTCACACGACGTCCGGTTTTGGGTGGGATCGGCCACGCACTGCCCGGCACTGTTGCATGTCTGGCATGGGCCGCAACCGCCGCAGGCGAGCGTGGCGCCGCAACCATCGTCAAGCGGGCCGCACACTCGACTTTCCGCCGCGCACGCGCTTTGTGGTCTGGGCTCACACCCTGCTGGTGGTGGCTCTTGCTGGTGCTGGCCCTTGTGTTTGCCCTTCTGTTTCCCCTTGCGGTTTTGTTTGTCCTCACCTGGGTGATGGCGTCGCTTGCGCCGCCGTCGCCGTCCCCCGGCCTCTGCCGGTTCGGGCGATGTGTCAGGCAATGCTCCGGACAGGGGCAGCAGCCCCAGCAGGGCCACCAGTCGCCGGCGAGTACCGGCGGTGGCGAAGGCGCGGGAAAGACGATCAACGGCGACAGCATCCATCGACGTTCGCTCCAGGATGACCCGCACAGGACGCATCAACGCCGGGCCCGGCCACCTCACCGCCAGAGCACGCGTAACTCCCGGTATCGCCTGGCGCCCCGCATAGCCCCGGACACATGGCCGTGCCCGTTGCACGAACTATGAGATGTGCCTGGAACTGGCGCATCTATCGAAAGTCGTATTTTTCGCCGCACGCGCAGCGACTGCTCGCGCAGGGATGCCAGCGACCGGCGAACATCGAGGCCGGGGAGCGTGATCCCCGGCCTCGAAGCGGTCCTACCCCACGAACTTGCGCTTGTTTGCGACGTAATCGACGAGGATGTACTCCCCGAGACGATCCGGAGTGGCGACAAAGACGCGCCCGCCATTGATGCGCATCAGATCGTTGATGAACTGCACCATGTACGGCGAACGCTCCAGCATGAAGGTATTGATGGTGATGCCGTCGCGGGTACAGCGGATCACCTCTCGCAACGTCTCCTGGAAGGTGCGCGGCGTCGGCGGGTAATTGAACCGAACGTGGCCATCGTCGAAATGCGCCGTCGGCTCGCCGTCGGTGATGACAATGATCTGCTTATTCGCGCCCTTCTCGCGGTTCAGCGCCTGCCGCGCCAACTGGAACCCGTGCTGCATGTTCGTGCCGTAGTTGTATTCGTTCCAGTCCAGCGATGGCAGTTCCGAGGGCTTGATCTCCTGGGCCAGGTACGAGAAGCCGATGATGCTCAACTGGTCTCGCGGGTACTTGCCCCGGATCAGCGAATCGAGCGCCAGCGAAACGCGTTTGGCCGCGTTGAAACAGCCGTTGTAAAGCATCGACCGGCTCATATCGACCATTAGCACGGTCGCCGAGCGTGTCGAGTACTCCGTGCGGTAGACCTCAAAGTCTGGCGGCGTGAGCTTGATAGCCGCTCCATCCCCCGATGGCGCGGCGCCGCGTTGCACCGCGTTCATGATGGTCTTGGGGATATCGAGCAGGAAAGGATCGCCGAACTCGTACGGCTTCGTGACATCCGTGCGGTCACCGGCGCCACCTTCGCGGCGCAGGTCGTGCTGCCCCATGCGGTCCCGCTTGAGATCAGCAAAGATGTCGGTGAGCGCTTTTTCGCCGATCTTGCGTACGCCCTGCGGCGTGAGCTCGTAGCCGCGCCGGGTCTTGCGGACGAACCCGGCGTCCTCCAGCATTTGCGCAATTTGCTGGAGTTGTTGCAGCTGCTCGCCCTCCTGTTCACCCAGCAAGTCGCGGATCTTGTCGTCATCCAGTTCGGCGAGGTCATTCCAGTCGCGGACATCTTTGAAGGCCGCCTCGAGCTGGTCGTACTCGTCGAGCCGCTCCATGAGGCGCATTGCCTGTTCGAGCGTCAGGGATTCGTCGCCTGAGAACTGGTAGCCACGGCGCCAGTCGTCCTGGCTCATCATCTGGCCCAGGTTCTGGCCCAGGCGGTCCATCTGCTGGCGTAGCCCCTCGTCCTGCATGGCTGCCTGCATCATGTTCTGCAACTGGCTGCGCTGGTCGGCGCTCATGCTCTGCATGAGTTGCCGCATCGCGCCCATCTGTTGCTGCATGTGCTCGATCAGGTCGTCCAGCGAGTTGAGATCCGGCCCGAAGTGATGCCCCCAGCGGTGCATGAACTCCTGGAAGCCGGGGTCTTCGCCCCGCTGGCGCGCTTCCAGCATCTCGTTCAGTTCCTGCATCATCTGGCGCATGTCGGCCAGGTCTTCCGGCGACATCTGGGAAAGCGCCTGCTGCATCCCCTGGAACATCTGCTGGTTCATTTGCTGCTGCAGCATCTCCAGCAGCTCCTGGAACTGCTGCCGCGCCTCGGGAACCATGAAGTCGTAGTCCTGGAGCGCGCGGATAGCCCCTGCCGGGTCCTGCGGCAGCGCATCGAGTTGCTGCAGATGCTTGCTCGCCATCGATTCAAGGAGCTTGCGCAGGCCATCACTCTCTGCAGCAGATTCCCCGGACCCTGTACCAGAATCTTGCGATTCCCCCTGCTGGTTCCCGGACTGATCGTCGCCGTGTTCGCTCCGGGCGGCCGTCGCGTCAGGCGCCGCCTTTTCTGTTATGTCCTGTTTGGTGGCGTCGTCCAGGCGTTGCGCAATGCCTTGCCGCTCCGTCTCGATCACCTGGTCCAGGCGGTCGAGGATGTCATTGAGCATCGACTGCATGTCGTACCGCTCGAGTTGCTCCTGGCGGCGTTCCCTCAACTTCTGCATCAGGCCCTGCAACCCGGGCACCTGCTCACCGTCCGGCCGTTGGAAGCCCCAGCGAAACAGGCGTTGCAAGGCCCGGTTGACATCGCCATCCTGCATCAGGTCGTCAGACATGGCGCGCATCAGATCTTCGGCAGAAAGGGCCTCGATCTGCTGAGAGCCATCCCAGCGTGAGTAACGCGTACCGTAGCGATGAATGGGCATGACGATTCTCCGACGCGTTCGCAGTGTGGTTTCGTGACTAGCGGTGGTATCGCGCGGCTCCAGTCGCGCTGCTCTCGTTCTTGTTGAGCCGCCGGTTCAGGTGCAGCCCCTCCAGGATGAACTCAACGCCCGCGGCGACTGCAGGCGGGTTTCCGCCAACGTCCAGCGTTGCCACGGCGTCCGCTACGCCATCCAGGTGGCTGAGCTGGTGTACGTAGTCGAGCGCCGGCATCATCTCTGAGGCTTCGACCGTGAGCCCGTTGTCGAAGGCGAGGATCAGCCGGTCGAAGTCCCGCACCGAGAACCGGCGGTTGAAGACCGCCAGCACGGCGTTCTGGATGAGCTTGTCGACGATCTGATCCTCGCTGACCTCGCCCAGGCCCTCGATTTCGATCTTGCCGGTGGTTGAGGCAAGAACGGCCGCCAGGTCAGAGATGCGTGGGGCCGTTTGCCGCTCGCCGAGACGGATGGCACGGCGCACGGCGTTGGAGACCATGTTTTCGTAGTTGGCCACACTCATGCGCACCGATACACCGGATCGCTGCGACACATCGTGTGACCGTCGGGCCAGATGCGTGAGCTCAGCCACGATCTCCTTCATGAACTCCGGCACGGTCACGGCGATGCCGTCATTCTCGAAGACGGCCCGTTCCTGGTCCATGATCTCGATTTCGAGGTCAATGGTCTCCGGGTAATGCGTGCGGATTTGCGAGCCGTAGCGGTCCTTCAGCGGGGTGATGATGCGTCCCCGGTTCGTGTAGTCCTCGGGGTTGGCGGAAGCGACGACGATGACATCGAGCGGCAGGCGGATCTTGTAGCCGCGAATCTGCACGTCGCGCTCTTCCATGACGTTGAGCAAGCCGACCTGAATCCGCTCGGCCAGGTCCGGCAGTTCGTTCAAGACGAAAATGCCGCGGTTTGTGCGCGGCACCAGTCCATAGGAGATGGTCAATTCGTCGGAGAGGTACCTCCCCTCCGCCACCTTGATCGGGTCGACCTCCCCGATCAGGTCGGCGATGGTGGTGTCGGGCGTGGCGAGCTTCTCTCCGTAGCGACGTTCCCGTCCCACCCACTCGATCGGCGTGTCGTCCCCCTTCTCTTCCACCAGGTCGCGCGCGTAGCGCGAGACGGGATGAAGGGGATCGTCATTGATTTCGGAGCCGGCAATGATCGGCAAGGCTTCGTCGAGCAGATTGACCAGCGCGCGCGCCAACCGCGTCTTGGCCTGGCCCCGCTCACCGAGCAGGATGATGTCCTGGCCGGACAGGATCGCGTTCTCGACCTGGGGGATAACGGTGCGGTCGTAGCCGACGATGCCAGGGAACAGCCGGTCGCCCCGGCGGATACTGGCAATGAGGTTCTCCCGCATTTCTTCACGCAGCGTGCGGGACTGGTAACCAGATGCCTTCAGTTCACCAAGGGTTGCGGGCCGTGCGGCCCCGTCGGCCTGCGTTTCGGCGACGTCGCTCACGGGCGGTGATCCTCTCTGTTGTGTCTTCGCGTGGATACGCCGGCTGGGCGCCGGTGTGGAACGCGGGAGGGAGTCGTGGCACGGCTCCAGCGGCCGTGTGATGCTTGATGCTACTCCCCCACCGCAGTCTGCTCAAGGTCAGGCGCTGATCGAACGGCGCTCCCACGAAGCGAACCTGCGCCCGATCGCAAGTAACTGGCGACCTGCGCTGCGCTCAATCCTGCGCCAATAACCCAAGCACCGCGGCGTGCGCCGCAGCAAATTGGCCAGCACAAACCCCTGCGGGCAAGTTGTCTGCTCCCAGCCGATCGATCGACACGCCATCCCGCGCTGCCGAAAGCTGCCAGAGCCCGGTCACTCGCCGCCCTCCCCCACCGACTGCGGGCTCCATCAGGGCGACTAGCCCGAGTGCGGCGAGCTCGCGTGCCGGAATGCGCAGCGGGCTGCCCGTGAGCGACGCCGCGAATTCCAGGACGCTTCGCCCATGCGCTGTCGCCACAATCTGGTATCCGGCTTCGCCCGCGGCCAGGGTCCGTTGCACCGCCGGGCCCCACAGGTAGATCGGCAGGTGCGGGCTGATTTCGTTCACAAGCAGAACGGTGGTCGCGGGCAGAAAGCTGGGATCATCCTGGAATGCGAACGATTCGTAGCACCCTCGCAGGTACACGCGACGTGCGCTCTGAGACAACGCCGGCAGCAGGGCCTGGACCATCGTGCTCTTGCCCAGACCGCTCGGGCCACCGATCACCGTAAGCGACAGATGCCCCGCGACGGACGCCCAGAGCTTTGCCGCGCAATCGACGTCGAGGACGCCACTCAGGATCAGATCGCGCAGTGTCAGTGACTCGGGTGGCGCTGGGCCGGGTCCCCACCAGTGATAGGGGGCCTCATAGCGGGGCGAAGGTGTCATGAGAGTTCGTAGTCCAGGATGACTCAGGCATCCTCGGCCATGACGGCTGCGACATGCGGTAGATCGCGAAACTCGCCCCACCGGGAGAGACCGAAGCCGGCGAGTGAGATATCCGGCGCCGAGAATCCACGGAGCGAGACGGGCACGTCCAGGATGCGCGCGACGTCGCGGTCGAGAAGCGTACACACATCCACGCTGGTTGCGCCGTGGCGCAACAGCCATGAGGTGACGTAGGCGGCACTGAGACCGGAGCTCAGGACCTCCTGCACCACCGTTACCGGTCGATGCAGCACACTCACCCGTGGCGTGCGCTCCACCCTCACCCGGCGGGCGGAACCCGGCGCCTCGGGCGTGGAAAGGACGATACTGTCGTGGTCTACCGGCACGCCTTGCGCGCGCACTTCAGCGCCGAGAGCCGCGAGGAACGTGCGTGAGCCATGGCCAAGCCCCAGCAGGAGCGGCCGCACCGCCCGCTCTTCCGTAGTTTTGCTCGCCCACAGGTCGATGTAGTCGGCAGCCAACTCTTCGATGCGCTCACCCAGTTGCTGGCCGTCGTAAATGACCTCCCCCAGCACCGGATGTGATTGCAAGTGGCCGTGACCGTAGGTGCGTTGCAGGCGTTCGAAGTCCCGCAAATAGAGAATCCGCACGTTGACGTTGGGATAGTGCTGTCGCAGCAGACGGAACTTGCGGTTTTTTCGGGTGACGAGCCGTTGCCGCATGGTCGTAAGTTCCAGGTAGCAATCGTGATCTGGCAGATAGAAATCTGGCGTCACGAACTGGAGCGGCTCCCCGTCAGGGCCCCAACGCACCGCAAAGGTTGTGGGTTCGTATGACCACCGGATACCGTAGAAAGTCAGGACGTGCGAGAGGTGGGTCTCGGCCGGATGGGCGAACCGGCTGTCATCCGGTTGCATGAGCCAGCGCAGGGGGGGAAGCAATTGTTGTTCGGCCGTTCCCGAACCTGGCGAAACGTTCCCGGTGCTCCACCCTTCCCGGCGTGGCGTCGCACATTCTGAACCGCCGAGGAGGACCGCTTCCCTCGCCATGAGTGCCTCGTGCCGCCGGCCAGGCCACATTGCGCCCCTGCCTCGACGACCGTGTTGTTGCTGTCCGGATTGCGGGGGAATGCGTGGATTGTGGCACCCGAAGCCCGGGATCACAACGGCCCATTTGGCACGGTTTTCCGAGACTCCTGGTGCGGTTTCTGCTCACGGCGAGACGCGATCCGGAGCGTCGGCGCCGTACGGACGCGTCACCGCGCAGGTTCACCTGGTTCAGCGCACCGGTGTTCGCCCAGAATTTCCATGTGTCCCGGAGTCAAGATGGACAGGTGCGTGAAGTCCTGTTTTGGACTTGCGCCATGCCAGTGCGGCGTGTTCTTCTCGATAAACGCGACATCACCAGGTCGCAGCGTGAGCCTTTCGTTGTCGCATGCAACAAAGCCCTCGCCGTTCGTGGCTACCAGCACCTGGTCGGTAGAATGCGTGTGACGTTTGTTGCGGGCGCCATCGCGGAACGTTACAGCCGTCACGCGCAGGATGTCCGCGAGACCTTCCGGCACCAGATCCTGACTGGCGACCTCACCGATAAAGATTGGGTTCGAGGCGGGTAACGCCTGAGCCTCGTCTATCGTCATGCGCTGTATTGCCATGTGACACGCTCTCCTGTGATCCGTCTGGTAACACGCACCACGCAGTAGGAAGTAGCATGCACACATGATGCCTGAACGCCGGCGATTCCTGCTGCCCGAAGAAGACGAACTGGACGACCCGGACGATGATGACGGGATCGACTTCCAGTTGCCCGGCGACCTCTGGTTTCTTGCATCGCGACGCAGGACGTTGGACGTGGCGTCGTATACTTCTCGCCAGAAATTGCCGGGTGCTCAGTCTGGCTCACCCTAGCGAAAGCTCACAAAAGAAGGACAGCTAACGAATGGCAAATGCGCAGCCGACCCCTCGCGACGGAGAGGCCTTCGATGTCGTGCTCGTCGGTGGGGGCACCGGCGGCTATGTCGCCGCAATCCGCGCGAAGCAGCTCGGTCTGGATGTTGCCGTCGTGGAAATCGGAAAGATTGGTGGCACCTGCCTGCACCAGGGGTGCATTCCGACCAAGGCCTATCTGAAGTCGGCGGATGTCTACGAAGAAGTCCAGCGCTCGGCGGAGTTTGGCGTCAATATCGCCGGCGACGTTACGTTCAACTACCCCGCCGCGCTCGAACGCTCGCTGAAGGTCGTTGCGGGCCAGTACAAGGGTCTCCAGTTCCTTTTCGACAAGAAGTACAACATCCCGGTCGCCGCTGGCCGGGGCAAGATCGCTGGCCCCAACGCGGTTGAGGTCACGCCAAACGACGGAGGTGCCCCCTACACACTCCAGGCCCGCAACATCATCGTCGACACTGGCACTCGCCCCCGCCCGATCAAGGGGCTGGACTGGGACGGCAAGCGCGTCATCAATTCCGACCACGCTGTGGTGTTGGAGGAATTGCCGAAAAGCTTCATCATCCGCGGTGGCGGCGCTGTGGGTGTGGAGTGGGCTTCGATCTACGGCCGCTACGGCGCGAAAGTCTCGCTTGTCGGTCGGGTCGTTCCAGCGGAAGAAGAGGAAGCGCAGCAGGTGCTGACTCGCGCCTTCAAGCGGCAGGGTATAGATGTCTATCCGACGTCCCGGCCGACCGCCGATGACATCGAGGTGACCGATAGCGGGGTACGCATGAAGGTCACTGGCGCTGGCGGGAAGGAAGAAGTCATCGAGGCCGAGGTGCTACTGGTCGCAATTGGCCGCCAGGGCAACGTCGAGGATATCGGCCTGGAAACGGTCGGCATCCAGCACGAGGATGGCATCATCCCGGTTGATGCGATGATGCGGACGAACGTCCCGAACATCTACGCCATCGGCGACATCAATGGCCAGCAGATGCTTGCACACACCGCCATGCACATGGGCGTCATTGCCATCGAGAATATTGCCGGGCAGAACCCCTACCCGCTCGATGTCACGAACTCACCCATGGTGACCTTCTGCCGACCGGAAATCGCCAGCGTCGGTTTGACCGAGAAGCAGGCGAAGGAGAAGGGCCACAACGTCAAGACCGGCAAATTCCCGATGCGACCAAACGGCAAGGCGGTGATCGAGGGTGAGACCGACGGCTTCACCAAGATCATTGCGGATGCTGACACGCAGGATTTGCTGGGAATGACGATCGTCGGGCCCCACGCAACCGAGCTGATCGGCGGGGTGGCCATGGGCCGTCTGCTAGAGGTCACGCCGGAGGAGATTGCCCTCTCAGTCTTTCCGCATCCCACTGTTTCAGAGGTCATCCACGAGGCGGCGCTCGACCTGCTCGGACACGCGCTGCATATCTAACCGCTGCTGCCCGAAAACTCGACGCGCCCTGCTTCCGGTGGGGAAGCAGGGCGCGTTTCGCTTGCCTGGTCCATACCACTTGCAGGGGGCTCTCCTCAGTCGCGAACGACCTTCTGCCCCCCAAGCAAGCACTCGATGATCCGGTAGTCGCGCTCAAACGCCAGGTCGGGCAACCGGGCCAACGGAAACCAGTCCAGGTCAACCAGATCGTCGGCAGCCACGGGAACGGCCTCAGTATCGTTGAGGGTTGCCTCGTACACCGCGAGGACGACCGTTTCTCCAGGCTCCGAGAATAACCCCACCAATGCGCCCGGCTCGACGTCCAGCCCGGTCTCTTCGCGCACCTCGCGGGCAGTGGCGGCCTCTACCTGCTCACCCCGCTCAACGAACCCCGCCGGAAAGCTCCACCTGCCCGGCGACCGCGTGCCCGGTCCCCGCTTCCCCAGCAGAATCTGGCCGTCGCGCACGATCAGCGCAGCAACAGCCAGTTTGGGATCGAGGAACGTGATGTAGCCACAGGCCGTGCAGACGGGACGATGGCGGCCATCCCGTTCCTGGATCTCGTTCGGTGAACCACAGGATGAGCAATAAGCAAAGGGACCTGGCGGCCGGGGCTGCGACCCCGGCCGTTCAGGGAGATCGTGCGTCATGCGGCCCTAGCGCAGCCCGAGGGCGGTCCAGGGGTTCGGGACCTTGCCGATGGGCACGGCGATCAGTGTTGGCTCATCCGCCTCGATGGCAGCCGTGATTTCGTCGCGCAATGCTTCTGGTGTCGTCGCTGTGCGTCCGGTAACACCGAAGGCTTCGGCAAGCTTCATGAAGTCGGGGTTCAGCAGGTCGGAGGCGATCGTGCGGCCGTTGAACTGCTCCCGCTGAATCCGCTGCACGTTGCCGAATGCATCATCCGTGAACACGATGATGATCGCCCCGATGTTGTGCTTCGCCATCGTCGAAAGCTCATTCAGGCAGAACCCGAAGCCGCCGTCGCCGTTGATGGAGACAACCGGCTTGTCCGGGTGCGCCACCTTGACGCCTAGTGCGGTCGGGAAGCCCCACCCGAGCGTGCCCTGGTAGCCGGGCGTGATGTAGGTGCGCGGCTCGTAGACCGGGAAGGCCATGTTCGACCAGTACCCGACCTGCGTCATCTCGGAGAGCACGAAGGCGTCATCCGGGAGCGCCTCGCGGATGGCCATTGCGTAGTCCGCCTGCGGCCCAACCGACCTGGTGCGCTTCGCAACCGACTCCTTAAGGGAAGACAGTTCTTCCGCGCGTGAGGGGCGAGAGACGCCCAGGCGCTTGAGCTCGGCAGCCAGGGCGGCCAGACCCGCCTTCGCGTCCGCCTGGATGCCAACTGCCACTGGATAGTTGCGCCCGATTTCTTCCGCATCGATATCCATCTGGATGACCGTCCGGCCATCGCGGAGCTTCCAGACCGACGTCGTGGGATCCACAAAGCGTGTGCCCACGGCAAAGATGACATCAGCATCCTTGACCAACTCGATCCCGGCCACAATGTTCTGCGCCAGGGGATCGCGGTCGGAAACCGCACCCTTGCCGTTGGAAGTCATGACCACCGGCGCTTGCAGGATGGCGGCGACCTCACGGAGCTCATCCCAGGCTTCAGCGCCCAGGACGCCGCCGCCTGACCAGATCAGGGGCTTCTGCGCACTGGCCAGCAACTCCGCGGCCCGTGTAATCAGGGCAGGGTCGCCCGCGAAGCGCTCTGGCCGTTCGGCGCCGGGCAGCACGCGTACCTCGCCAGTGGCAAAGAGGGTGTCCGGAGGCATCTCGATTTCGACAGGCCGGACCCGGCCACTGCGCAGTTCCGTGAAGGCGCGATCAACGAGGCCGGGAATCTCCTCAGGCGTGATCGCGCGCTCGGCATGCTTCGTGACGGAGCGAACCATCCCAAGCTGATTCGGGATTTCGTGCAACAGGCCGCGCCCGAACTCGATCAGGTCAGACTGAATCTGGCCCGTCACGCAAACGACCGGTGAGTTACAGGCGTACGCGGTCGAAAGCGCCGCCGTCGCGTTCAGGAGGCCAGGCCCGGGCACAACCAGGCACACGCCTGGCTTGCCGGTCGTGCGCGCGTAGCCGTCGGCCATGTAGGCGGCCGCCTGCTCATGGCGAGGGTGAATGACCCGGACCTTGTCTGTTTGGTCGTACAGGGCATCGAACGCGCCATCGAGCTGCACGCCGGGAAGCGCGAAGATGGTATCGATGTCGTTCTCGATCAGCGCGGCCACGAGTGCCTGACCACCGGTCATCGCCTGGGCGGGGTATGCGCCCTCGGTGCTGCTGTCGGCTTGCTTATGTTCCCGAGTTTCGACGGCCAAGCTGTCCTCCCCTGGTGCGTGTCCATGAACTGAACGCCGATGTTCGCCAAGTGTAGTACCGATGGAATGCACGGCTGTGGACAAAAGTGTCTAGACCCAATGCTTCCCTTTCGCTACTATTGCACTCGGCGCGAAATTCGGTACCTCGATTCTTCGCAGCGGTGCAATGGCTCGATGGTAAACTGCCGGATCGGCAGCACTGACCCCGTGAAGGATCACCGTTGGCTTACGCGCCAGATCGGTTCGCTCTTCGTCATGCAGGGGATTCGAACGTATGGATGGACTGTTGCTTCTCGCTCGCCTCGTTTTGGCAGCAGTATTCGTTGTCTCGGGCATAGCGAAACTGCTGGACCTGACCGGGTCCCAGTCCGCCATGCGATCGTTTGGCGTGCCTGAGTCGTTCTCGAAGGTCGCCGGGATTGCGCTGCCGGTCGTTGAGATTCTGATTGCGGTGTTGCTGCTGCCAGTGGCGTCGGCAAAATGGGGAGCGCTGGCCGCGCTTGTGCTGCTCATTGCCTTCATCGCGGGGATTTCCTACAACCTCTCGCGTGGCCGCAAGTTTGATTGCCACTGCTTCGGTCAGTTGACCAGCAGCGAGATCGGGCCCTCCACGCTGATTCGCAACTCGGTGTTGGCGCTCATTGCCCTGTTTATCGTGGTTCCGGGCTTTGCCAACAACAATGTCGGCACGTCCATCGGCGATGCGTTTGGCTCGCTCGATCCTTTCCAGTGGGTCACGCTGATCGTCGGCATTGCCATGATCGTCGCGCTCGGCGCGATGGCGTGGCTGCTCGTGCACTTGCTCGGCCAGAACGGCCGGCTGCTCGTTCGCCTCGACAAGATCGAAACGGCCCTCGAAGACGCAGATATCGACATCGAATACGATGACGACGACGATGAGGACGACGAAGACGAAGAGGAAGAGGAAGAAGAGGGCCTTCCGTTCGGTGCGCCGGCACCAGCCTTCACCCTCTCCGGTCTCTACGGCGAAACGCTGACGCTCGATTCCTTCCGCGCCCAGGAAAAGCCGGTCCTGCTCATTTTCTCCGATCCCACCTGTGGGCCGTGCAATTCACTCATGCCAGATGTCGGCAAGTGGCAGCAGGAGCTTGCGGACAAGCTGACGACGGTTGTGGTGTCTCGCGGTTCGCTGGATGAGAACCGGAACAAGAAGAAGCAGCACAACCTGACCCACATGGTCATGCAGAAGGACAATGAGATCGCGGACGCCTACCTCACCTACGGCACGCCAACGGCGGTCCTGGTCACTCCGGACGGCAAGATCGGGAGCGGCGCTGCAGGTGGCGCAGGGGAGATCCGCAAGCTGGTCAAGCAGGCGGTCGAGGGCAAGGTGCCGGTCCCGGCACCGCGCGCGGTTGCCCCGCGGCCCGCGCCGCAGCCAGTGGCCGCGCCGCAGGCGGCGCGTGGTCTCGCCAGCATCGGCAAGGATGCCCCGGTTGTTGAGCTCAACAACCTCGACGGCAAGCCGGTGACGCTCAAGGAGTTCGAGGGCCACCCCACGGCAGTGCTCTTCTGGAATCCGGGGTGCGGCTTCTGCCAGCGCATGGCCGACGACCTCAAGGCCTGGGAGAACAACAAGCCTGAGGGTGCGCCGAATCTGCTCGTGGTCTCTACCGGCGAGGTTGAGGCCAACAAGGCGACCGGTCTGAAGTCGCCAGTCGTCCTGGACAGTGGCTTCAACGTTGGTCGCGCCTTCGGCGCCAGCGGTACACCCTCGGCCGTCCTGGTCGGAGCCGACGGCAAGATCGCCTCGGGCCTGGCCGTGGGCAGCCCATCTGTGATCTCCCTGCTGCGGAATGAAGCCCCGCATCTGCTCGATGCGTCAGCCGCCGCGCCCGAACCCGAAGCTCCCGCGGCGCCTCGTGGCATCGCGATGGGCAGCAAGGCCCCGGAAATCAAGCTGCCTGATCTGGACGGCGATGAGGTCACGCTGGACGATGTCAGCGACGGACGAACCGTGCTGCTCTTCTGGAACCCGGGGTGCGGCTTCTGCAAGCGCCTGGAACCAGATCTGAAGGCGTGGGAAGAGTCTGCGGATGAGGACGCGCCAGACCTGGTGCTGATTTCAACCGGAAGCGTCGATGACAACGCGGCCCACGGCTTCGAGTCACCGATTCTCCTCGATCAGTCGTTCCGGACCGGATCGCTCTTCGGGGCCTCCGGGACGCCGTCGGCGATCCTCATCGACGAGAACGGCAATGTGGCCTCGACGGTGAAGGTCGGGGGCCCCGAGGTCATGAGTCTCTTGCGCTCGTAGCGCTCGCGCCGCTATCGCAACTGGCACAACAGGGCCGGCAATCGCCGGCCCTGTTTGCGGTAGGTTCGCTGGCATCGACTTGAGCCGGCTACGAGTTGTCCTGGCTCGCCACGCGGCTTTCGGGTGGCGGCTGATCGCAGCCCTCAACGTGCCAGATGACCTCCGCGCCGCCCGCCAGGCTGATTTCGGCCAGGAAGTCCGCCAGGTTCGCACGCGGGACGTAATAGTCGTTCTCGTGCGCGTGCAGCACGTCGGACTCCAACCGGGTCACGACCCGGTAGTAGCGCGGGAGTAGCTCCCGTTCTTCTGCAACAGTCCCGACGTGCCGGTAGTGGTATCTCGTGCCACGCGTGGCGCTTACCCAGTCCACGTCGGCCCAGCCACTTCCATCGGGGTTGTCCGGAATCCAGAAACGGTCTTCTGTGCCGTGGCTCATGCGCGTGATTCCAGCTTCGAGAGCACGATTTCGGCGTGTCCCGCGATTTCATCGACGGCCCGTTCCAGGTCATAGTCACGGTCCCGGCCAGCGCGCTCCCGCACGTGAATTTCGATGTCATCGTGCAGGTGGATGCGCCGCCAGCGGTCCTGCGGCGGCGCGGTCTCTACGCGCAGGACGTCTGCCAGCTTCTCCTGGGAAAGCCCCTCCATCTGTTTGCGCATTTCGGCCAGCGGCAGATTGTCCTGCTTCAGCTTGTTGACGTACTGCAATCGCAGGAGGTGCTCTGCGGTATACGTTGCGCCAACACCCCGGCCATTGGCCGGCGGGAGAAGGCCCTGAGTGATGTAGTAGCGAATGTTTCGCGGCGAGATGCCGGTTTCTCGCTCCAGATCGGCGATGGTGTATCGATGCGGTTGCGCACCACCAACCGTCGTCGCGGCACTACCAACAGGCAAGGTTGCCGTACTCCGTGTGGGCCGTGGTCCTGGTTTCTGGGAATTGTCCATGGTTGCCTCGTTGCCTTTTGCCCTTCGGCCCAGATGATGACAGTATCGCTGTCGCAATGGTCAGCGGCAACCAGAGGCGTGCGTGTTCATCGCGGTACCATGGGCGAGTCGCTGAGGCTGACGCGACGTTCGTTGCGACACGGGGCAAGGACAGGTCGTGGGTCCACAGGCACTCATCTATTTTGGTATCGCAGGCGGCTCGTTGGCGCTGGCGGTGACCCTTCTCTACTCCCGCTTCGTCAGCAAGGAACAGAGTGCGGTGCGGTCTCGCGGTGGCTTCGCGTTCTTCGCGGGGTGCCTGATTCTGTTTGCCATCGGCGCGGCAGTTGCCGGGTACGTCTCCGCCCAGGCGGGCCGCTAGGTGCTCACTGAGAGGTCAACTGACGTGACGCCACGTATCGTCGGAGTCATTCACCTGCCGGCCCTGCCGGGAACGCCACGGGGCGGCAAGGCCAGCGACGTCCCTCGGCTACTCAGCTTCGCGCGGCGTGATGCGGCGGCCTGGGCTGCTGGCGGGGCCGACGCGTTGCTGGTGGAAAACTTTCACGATGTTCCCTTTCACAAGGGACCGGTTGGGCCAGAGACGGTAGCCGCCATGACGTTGGCGGTAGCGGCTGTCATGGACGAGAGTGGCCTCCCCACCGGAGTCAACGTGCTGCGGAACGACGTCGAGGCGGCAGCCGCTATTGCCGCCGTCACGGGTGCGTCGTTCATCCGCGCGAACGTGTATGTCGGGGCGGCGGTAACCGACCAGGGGCTGATCGAGGGGCGTGCGGACATGGTCCAGGCCCTTATCACACGTCTGGGCGCTCCCGTCGATGTCTGGGCCGATGTCGATGTCAAGCATGCCGCGCAGCTTGCACCACGTAGCCTGGGCGAATTGGCCGAGGACGCGGTCAAGCGCGGTCTAGCCAGCGCGCTCATTGTCACGGGCGCTGGCACCGGCCACCCCACGGACCTCGATGACCTGCGCGCCGTGAGGGCGGCGATGCCTGGCGTGCCGCTGTACGTAGGAAGCGGCGCCAACCCCAAGTCGCTCCCCGCGCTGCTTGAGGTCGCCGATGGGGCGATCGTCGGCAGCGCCGCAAAGAAGAACGCCGACCCGGCCAACCCGGTTGACGTGAATCTGGTCGAGGCCCTGGCCAGGGCTGCCCGGAAATCCGCGTAGCGCTGGTCTTTCGGTGGCTGCCTACTGCCCGGTGAACTGCGGTGGCCGCTTTTCCGCGAAGGCGCGCAGGCCCTCTTCGTAGTCTGCCGTGTCATCGAGTGCCACGCGGCGCTGGTTGACTTCGTGCCGCGCTTCCGAAGCGGGCAGCCCGCTGCTCGCGCGCAATGCGTCCTTGACCGCGCGCAAGGCCAGCGGCGCGTTCACCGCGATCTGCACCGCCATGTTGCGGGCGGCGGGGAGCACGTCTTCTGGTGCGACGAGACTGTTCACCAACCCCATGTGCGCGGCCTCCTCGGCGGAAATGTGCCGGCCCGTGAAGAGGAGGTCGCGCGCGTTCCCGAGCCCGATCAGCGGCGGCAAGCGCAAGACGCCGCCGGCGCCCGGGAAGATGCCGATCTTGACCTCAGGCACGCCAAAGGTGGCGTCGGTACCTGCCACGCGCAGATCGCAGGCAATTGCAAGCTCGGTGCCTCCGGCCAGGGCATAGCCGCGCACGGCCGCGATGGTCGGCATGGGCAGGGCCGCCAGGTCTTCGGCGGCTGCCTCAATGGCAGCTCGGTGGGCATTCCGTTCATGGGCCGTCATGCCGCCCCGTTCGCGCAGGTCCGCACCCGCGCAGAACGCCCGCTCACCGGCCCCGGTCACGATGACCACTCGCACCTCATTGCGGTTGCGAAGCATCGTGCAGGTTGCACGTAACGCCTCGGCCAGGGCGTGGCTGATGGCATTAAGTGCGTGCGGCCGGTTCAGCGTGACGGTGGCGATGCCGTCGGCAACATCCAGCAGAATCGGCGGCTGATCTGACACGGCGGTCTCTAGGAGCCCGAGACGGCGATGGCTTCCTGAATCGCGCGCCGGGCGAGGCCACGCGCCACGCGCCGGCGGTACTCCGCCGAGCCATGCAGATCGTCCAGCGCCTCAATGTCCTGGTCAACCAGGTTGGCTGCCGCCGTGATGGCGGCATCGTCATCCGCCGACGCGCCGGTCAACACCTGCTCGGCCTCCTGCGCCCGCCAGGGCACGGCTGCCATACCGGTCCCCCCAATCCGGGCGTCGGTGATCGTTCCGCCTTCACCGACGACGAGCAACACCGCGACGCCGACGATGGCATACCCGGAAGCCTGGTTTGCCAGCTTCTGGTAGCTCCAGCCCGCGCCATCCGGTTGCGCCGAGATCTTGATCCGGGTCAGGACTTCAGTCGGCTTCAGCGCAGTCGTCAGGAAGTCGAGAAAGAAGTCTCCGGCTGCAATCTCACGCTCGCCGTTAGGCCCCTCCGCCACCATCGTCGCGTCGAGGGCCAGAATGGCAGCGGGGTAATCGGCCGCAGCATCGGCGTGCGCGAGCGCGCCGCCGATGGTGCCACGGGCACGGACCTGGCGGTCGCCGACGTGGCCGGCCGTTGCGGCGAGTAATGGCGCATGGGTCTCGACCAGGGCATCGGCGGCAATCTGCCGGTGCGTGGTGAGCGCCCCGATGATGAGGCTGCCGTTCGCCTCCGAGACGCCGCGCAGGGCCTCGATGCGCCCGAGGTCAATCAGCGCGTCAGGCTCGGCCAGGCGCAGCTTCATGATGGGCAGCAGGCTGTGGCCGCCGGCGAGCAACTTCACATTTTCGCCATGTTCCTCGAGCAGAGCGATGGCTTCGCTGACGCTCTCTGGCCGGTAGTAGTCGAAGCTGGAGGGATTCATCAGCTACCTCGCAACTGGTGCGGGCTTTGCCCCGGCTTCCAGCATTTCGGCGGCCTTCCGCACCGAGAGCACGATGTTGTGATAGCCCGTGCAGCGGCAGATATTGCCTTCCAGCCCGTGCCGAATCTCGCTATCGCTGGGGTTCGGGTTGTCCGCCAGCATCGCGACCGTGGAGAGCACCATGCCCGGGGTGCAGAACCCACATTGCACCCCGTGCTGATCCCAGAATGCCTCCTGGACGGGATGCAGCGTGCCGGCAGGGGCAAGGCCCTCGATGGTGGTTACTTCCGAACCGTCTGCCTGCACCGCGAGGACCGTGCAGCTCTTGACGATTTCGCCGTCCAGCAGCACCGAGCAAGCCCCGCACTGGCTGGTTTCACAGCCAACATGCGCGCCCGTCAGCCCCAGGTTGTCGCGCAGGAATTGCACCAGCAGCAATCGCGGCTCGACCGACGCGCGGCGCTCGACGCCATTGACACGCAGCGTGATAGGTACCTCCACGCTTGCCTCCCCGTTTGTAATAGCTGAAGAAGTACGGATGCGGATCTAGGAACCCGCTTTGCCTTCAAGGCAGCCGAAGAACTGCCCAACGATCATCTTGGCGGCTGGTTGCATCACTCGTCCGCCAACCCGCGCCAGCGTGCCGCGAATATTGGCATTGCCAGACCAGTTCACCAGCGTGTCGTCACCGTCCGCGACGAGCTCCATCAACGCCTCGCCAGAGATCTGGCCGGCGGGCCCTTTGCCTTCAACCGTCATGCGGTAGGAGCTCGGCTCATCCTGGCTGTGAATCTTGACCTTGCCCTGGTAGGTCCCACGGATGGCCGCCACGCCAATCTTCATGCGGGCCTCGTACTCATCCGGGCCGGTTTCCGTGAAATCTTCTACGCCCGGCAGGCATTGCTGGAGCACGGCCGGGTCCAGCAGCAACTGCCAGACCCGCTCGCGCGGAGCGGAGAAACGATGCTGCCCACTGACTTCCATAAGTGGCGTGTTGCTCCTTGCTGGCCGAGGTCAGCCAACGGCGTGGAGACCCCGCAATGAGGCCAAAATCTGGCCGTGAGTGTAGCACGCGGCCTGAACCGCGCCGGTTTTTCGACAGGTGCGAAGCGGGGAACGATAATGGACACGCAGATCGTTAGTCAGGCGGAATACCGCGAAACGGAGAGAGGACCCCATGGTCGCTGCCAGCCCCGTGCGCATTGATCGAGGTCGCGTCGAAGAGCTTGCTGCGAGGGAGCAGAAGCGGCTGGACGCCAGCACACAGAAGTCTGGCGAGATGTACGAGTGGGCTCGGCGCACGCTCGCGGGCGGTGTGGCCTCCTCCTACCAGGTGCGCGACCCGTGGCCCATTTACATCACCGAGGGGCGTGGCTCGAAGGTGTGGGATGTTGATGGCACCGAGCGCATTGACTATCACAACGGCTTTGGCTCGATGGTGCAGGGGCACGCCAATCCCTACATCGTGGAAGCCGTCCAGAAGCAGGTGGCGCGCGGGACGCACTTCGCGGCGCCGGTGGAAGACGGCATCGTGGTCAGTGAAGAGTTGACGCGACGCTTCGGCCTGCCCCAGTGGCGCTATGTCAACTCGGGGTCTGAAGCGACGATGGATGCCATGCGCATCGCCCGCGCCTTTACGGGCCGGGACACCGTCGTCAAGATATTCGGCTCCTACCACGGCCACCATGACTACGCGATGGTTTCCATCTCCGTGCCGTACGAGAATATCGGAGACCCGGACAACTACGCCTCGCTCCCGTATGGCGCTGGTATTCCCAAGGCGGCGTCTGACCTCACGATTCCGGTCCCGTTCAACGATGCGCCGGCCATGGAGCGGCGTATTCAGCGTCTCTTTGAAGAGGGGCGGCCGCCGGCCTGCGTCATCATGGAGCCGGCGATGATGAACCTGGGCGTGGTGCTGCCGGAGCCCGGGTACCTGGAGGCCGTGCGCGAGCTGACGCAACGCCTGGGCGTGGTCCTGATCTTCGACGAAGTCAAGACCGGCCTCTGTGTAGCGCCGGGCGGCGCGACCGAGAAGTTCGGCGTGCTGCCGGATATGGTGACCATGGCCAAGGCCCTGGGCGGTGGCCTCCCCTCCGGCGCCATTGGCGGCTCCGCCGAGGTGATGGAGGTGGTCAACGACGGTAGCGTGTACCAGGTGGGAACCTATAACGGCAACCCGCTGACCATGGCTGCCGCGCGCGCCAGCCTCGAGCATGTGCTTACGCCGGATGCCTACGTCCACCTTGACATGCTGAACGACCGGCTGATGGCTGGGTGCGATGCCGTCCTGGAGAAGTACAACCTGCCGGGCTACACCGTCGGCATCAGCTCGAAGGGCTGCGTGACCTTCTCCCCGGAGAAGATCACGGACTACGCATCGTTCCAGGCCACGCACGATGGCGAATTGACCGACCTGGCCTGGCTGTACATGATGAACCGGGGCGTCTTCATGACTCCGGGCCGCGAGGAAGAGTGGACACTTTCGGTGGCCCACTCGGTTGACGATGCGGATGCCTACATCGCCGCCTTCGAGGAACTCGCGCACGACCTGGTTGCCTAGGTGCGACCGTGCGGGGAGCCAGTTTCGTCCGGCTCCCCGCGTTTCGCCATGTGGGACCTGACGCAGCCGCTCGACGAGCACACGCCGCACTTCCCGGGCGATCCGGCGTTTCAACGCGTGCCGATCCCCGGGCAGGAGCCGTGGCGTATTTCGCAGATCGCCATGAGTTCCCACAGCGGCACCCATCTGGATGCTCCGCTGCACCGCATCGCAGGCAGCATGTCGATCGAGCAGATCCCCCTCTCGCGCCTGACTGGACATGGCCTGGTCGTGAACGCGACCGGCCTGCCCGAGAATTCGCCGATCCCGGCCAATGTGCTTGACACGATTGCCACTCCGACGTGGCCTGGCTGGTTCGCCCTGATTCACACCGGGTGGGACCGCTTCTGGCGGGACGACCGCTACTTTCGGCACCCGTATCTGTCTTCTGAGTTGGCGCAGCGACTGGTAGATTCCGGGTGCGGGCTCGTCGCCGTCGATGCACTGAGCGTCGATTCCACCGCCGACAACGGAGACGCGTCCCACGCCATTCTGCTTGGTCGTGACGTGCTCATCGCTGAGAACCTGCGTGGCTTGCAGGACCTTGAGGTAGCGCGGCGCTACGGCGTCGCGTGTCTGCCGCTGCCGATGACCGGTAGTGATGGCTCGCCGGTTCGCTGCATCGCCTGGGATCCCGGCGAGCGCTAACCCCACTCTTCCCCCAAACCTGCCGATCAGGACTTCTGTCCTCATCAAGACCTTGAGCGCGAACCCCGCGATTGCATAGCGTACGGACATGTTGATTTGCGTTGGAGGGCGCGAGTCGACTGGCCCATGGCACGGGCCTCCCCCGCCCTCCGTCAGCGGCGCCCGCAACGCCGGCTGACGCGCCACTGCTTACCCTCCGTGCGCCTGGGAGGGCATGAGCAATGCGTTTGCACCAGAAGCCGTTCATTTCTGAGCGCCGCCGCTGGCATGTGCTGGCCGGGTTGGCCGCGTTTGTCATCTTCACACCGGGCGCATCGGCCGCGGTAACGAGCCCTGTTGCGCCTGCCAACACCGCCGTGGACGTGCTCACCTCCGCGGATGCCTGCCTCGATACCGAGGAGATCGCTTTCCTCGGGTTGATCAATGACCACCGGGCAATGTCGGGCCTCGGCCCGCTCTCGGTGTCCTCCTCGCTTTCGGCGGCTTCCGCTTACCACAGCATTGATATGGCGGAGAAGGGGTACCTCGACCACACGATGATCGATGGCACCTCGGTGCAGCAGAACATGCAGAACTTCGGCTACCAGGGCGGCGCATACGGTGAGAACATCGCGGCGGGCACCGGCACGGCCGCCGAAGCGATGAACATCTGGCAGAACAGCCCCGAGCACAACGCCAATATGCTGAACGGGTCATTCGGGGCTATCGGGATCGGCCGCGCCTACGATGACGCGTCTCCGCACGGCTGGTACTGGACCACGATCTTTGGGGACGTGAGCGATGGCCCGGGTTGGGTCTGCGGGGAGCAGCCGCCGCCGAGCAAGACAGCCAGCTTGTTCCAGTCGGTAGATTCGGGGACCAGCGCCAGCGATGTCAATCTCCGGTCAGGGCCGGGCGAGTCGTTCCAGATGGTGAGCACGCTGCCCGCCAACACGCCGATGACGATCACCGGTGGTGAGATTCTTGGTTACCTGCCGGTCAAGGTGGACGGCCAGTTTGGCTGGATCGGCGCAGACTGGATGTCGCGCGGCCCCGTGGAGCTCCAGCAGACAGCGGGTACCACCGGCGCCACCGGAGCGCCCGGCACGGCGACTGCCGTGCAGCCAACTGAGTTGCTGGCCGGGCCGGCCGAAGCCTCCGGCATCATCTCGTCCATCCCGGCCGTTGCTCAGGTGGAGTTGACAGGCGAAGCCCAGGACGGCTACCTGCAGGTCTCTTTCAATGGCCAGACCGGATGGGCCGATGCCGCCTATCTGCAGGTCGCCGACACCAGCGGCGACACGCAATTGTTGCAGGTGGCCGACACCAGCGTTGCGCCCCAGACAGCCGCCAACACGGCTCAGGCTCCGGCCGTTTCCACCCAGGGCGAGCAGGCCCTGACCACCACCAACGTCAACCTGCGGTCGCAGCCGAGCCCGACCGCCATGGTGCTCGACGTGGTTCCTGCTGGTTCCGAGGTCTCGCTCACCGGATCCCGTGCCAACGGCTACGTCAACGTACGGATCGCCGGGCAGGCGGGCTGGATCGACGAAGCCTATATCCAGTAGCGCCCGCCAATCGCCATGCAAGAGACCGCTGCGCCGGGCAGCGGTCTCTTGCATGGCGCGCAGTTTGCAAGGCAGGCACGTGCGTGTGAGGAGTGAGCCAATGTCGAGTCCATCTTGCGGTCTTGGCCTGCCGAAAACTGCCGCCGCCGCGGTCAGCGGTCTCGCGGGTGGTGTCGCATTCCTGCTGGTGCTGGAAGCGGACCTGCGACTGACCGGGCGCAACGTAGACGACCGGGTCATCCTGGGCCGGCCGTTTGCTCGGGATACCGCTCGCGCGCGGCGTGTTGGTGTGGCGATCCATATGGCAAACTCAGTCGCCCTGGCGCAAATCTACCGGCTGATTGAAGATCGGTTGCCGGGGAGCCCCTGGCTGAAGGGCACGATCTTTGCCAATGTCGAAAACCTAGTCCTGTACCCGGTCACCATCCTCGAGGACCTGCATCCGGCGGTGCGTGACGGCCAGGTGGATCGCTATTTCACCTGGCCGGCATTCTGGCAGTCCGTCCCCCGTCACGTCGCCTATGGCGCGGTGCTGGGGAGCCTCTACGCGCGATTGACGCGGAGCTAGCGCGCGGTCACACCGACCACCGTGGCGGCCTGTTCGGCGGCTGCCGCTCCCGTCAGCCACGCGCCGTGACAGGTTGAGAAATACTCAGGCGAAGTTGCCTCCCCGGCGAAGAAGAGGCGCTCGCCAACTGGTTTACCGAGATCGGCGCGCTTGCTGGCAAGGCCCGGCAGCGCCGCGCCGTACCCGCCCCGGATGTATCGCTCGCTCTGCCATCGCGAAACGGCAGTCGCGATAATCGCGTCTCGGGTCTTGCTGCCGAGGATGGTCGACATCGCCTCGGCGCCGAGTGCGACCATGGCGGCTTCCCCCTCCAGTTCCATCTCGGAGCAGAGGGGGCCACCGAGGTACCCATCAACCAGGTTCCTCCCGTAGGGACGGAAGCGGAGGTTGATCATGTTGCCGCCGCCGACCGGCACGCCCACGCTGTGCTCCGGTACGTCTGCCAGCGCGTCCTCCCGCAGTTGCAGCGCGATCTTGTTCGCATAGCCGAGCGGGACGGCGTGGAGCGCCTCCAGCTTCCAGGCGGGCAGCACAGGATCGAAATCGATCAGGCCAGCCGCAAGCGCGTTGGTGGAGGCAGTGACGATCACGGCCTCACTCTCGATGTCCCCCTGCGAGGTCGTGACTCGAAAGCCGCCCGGCAGTTCCTTGATCCGAGTCACGGGCGTGTTCAGGTGCACGAGCGGCAGCGCCCGTTTCGCCAGGTGCAGGACCAGCGCCCCGTAGCCATCGACGACCGGCCAATTCTCTTCGAGATCCCGGTATCTCACCGCGTCGAGCGTGGAGACGGCGGAAGGATCAGCCCCCCACTCGGCGTTCATGCTCCAGCGAAACGTTGCGGCTGCGGGCCCGGAGAGATCGACCACCGTTGATGCGGGCACATCGCGCCCCGCATGTCCGGCGGCAAACACGGCGTGGTAGGCCGCTTCAACATCCTTGTCGACCTGAGCTTCTGATCCGGAGGACAGCAGCGCGCCGTCGAACCACGTGTAGCCTGGCCCGCGTGACTTGACATATGAGAATCCGTCGCGGTCCGCCGCCTCCCGCAGCAGGTTCTCGCTCGCCGAGTGCAGCCAGTGGCATCCGGCGTCCCAGGCGAACCCGAATGGCTCATGGCGTGTGTAGGCCCGGCCACCTGGGCGGTTCGCTGCCTCGAAGACGACAGCTTTGAGGCCCAGGGTTGTTGCGCGCAGGGCGGCCGAGAGACCGGCCGCCCCCGCGCCGACGATGACGACATCCGCATGTGCCACGTGTTCCTGCTCCCTGCAATACCTTCCGGAAAGTCCGTTGCGCCGTGGTCCGGCCGGCCAGCGCTACGTTCGCTTGGGCACCTTGCGCTCAACGGTGCCACTCAGCCGCTCGAAACCGATGCCCATCGGCCGCGCCAGCGCAAACGTTACGGCTTTGCCGCGCTCCGGCACGGATTGATGTTCCGTTTCCACCCACACCTCAGGCAGCTCCGAGGCGTGGATAAACACGCGCTCGGCCACCAGATCGCCTGGCTGCGGTGGTTCGTTCAATACCTGTACGGCGGCGAGATACACCCTGACCGTCATGGCGCCGTGTTCCCCTGCTTCCCGGTTGACCCGTTTGACCGCTATGGTACTTGCACCCCATCTGCGATAAGCATGATCCTGCCCGGTGACTATCGTGCTGGTTCGACGTCAGGAGGCGCGCGTGACCGAATCGCAACGCCACCCGTGGGTGGAGACATTTCGCCATCGTGTCGGTTGGGGGCTGCAAGCCTTTGCTCTGCCGGAGGACCCGGCGCCGGCCGCCAGCATCCTGGCAGCCGGTCGCGCCGCAGACGCGCTTGGGCTCGATGCGTTCTTCATTGGCGACCATCCGGCGTATGCACCTGATGCCTGGATGCACCTCGGGGTTCTTGCGGTTCAAACGACCGCCATTCGCCTTGGTTCAGTGGTGCTGTGTTCCGGCTACCGCCCTCCAGTACTGAACGCCCGGTTGGCCGCGGACCTGGACAATCTCTCGGGCGGACGGGTGATCCTCGGGCTCGGTCATGGGTGGAACGCGGCGGAGTTCGCGCAGCTTGGACTCCCCTACCCGCCTGTGGCGGCGCGCCAGGAAGCGCTGGAGGAGGCTGTGCAGATCATCCGTGGTGTGTGGGGCCCGCAGCCCTTCACGTTTCACGGGAAGCACCATTTCACGGTCGACGAACTGGTGACGCCGCCCCCCGTACAGCGACCGGGGCCACCGCTGATCCTGGCCGGCTCCGGGGAGAAGACGGCGCTGCGCTTGGTCGCCAGATACGCCGATGCCTGCAACTTCGGTTCCGGCCACGCAACGGGGCTGGTGCGCAGCTTCGACGAGGTGCGGCGCAAGAATGACGTTCTCGACCACTACTGCCTGGATGCCGGCCGGACTCCTGGGGACGTCCTGCGCTCCCACTTCACGAGCTGGCTCATGCTGGCGCCGACCGAGCAGGAAGCTATCGCCAAGCGGGACCGCTACTACCCGAACGGCCTGAGCGAGGAACAGCAATTCAGCCGCGTGATCGGGACGCCGGAGCAAGCCGCTGCCTACTACCAGGGGCTCGTAGACGCGGGCATGCAGTTCTTTGTCGTGCAGGTCCTGGATGCCACCGACCTGGAAACCGTGGAGCTGCTGGCGAACGACCTTGTGCCGCGGGTGTCGGCTGTCACCGCGTGAATGGCATCACCTGACTCCCGCGTCCAGGGGCTGCACGGCAACTGGGCCCCGCGACAGAAGGGCGTTTGCTCAGAGGCGACTTGCAAGCCCGGTGCTACCATCGGCTTGCGATTCGTCGTTGTGAAAGGATTTCTGGTGGAAGGTTCCTCCGCCCCGTTCCAGAAGGAACTGGAGGTAGCCATCGCCGCCGCGCTGGACGCTGGCTCCATCGTGCGCGATCTCTATGACCGCGCCGCGGCAGCCAGCTACGAGAAGGTTGACGGGTCGCCGGTCACTGATGCGGATCTGGCCGCAGATACGGTGATTCGCGCGTATCTCACGTCAGCGTTTCCTAACGATGCCCTGCTCACCGAAGAAGGCCAGGACGATACCGCGCGCCTGAGCAACCCGCGCTGCTGGATCGTGGATCCGATCGACGGCACCGAGCAGTTCATCCAACGTACTGGCGAGTTCGATGTTCTGATAGCGCTGGTGGAGAATGGCTACCCGGTCGTTGGCGTTGGGTATCAACCCACCACCGGCACCCTGGTCTACGCCAGCAAGGGTGGCGGCGCCTGGGTCAAGCGCGGGGACGCCGAGGCCGAGCGCCAGTTCAACGTCGAGCCGCCCGGCGTTCCGAGGATAGCGACCTCGAAGTGGTTCGGCGCACCAGGCAATCTCGAAATCCTGGAAGGCGTCGCTGGCCGGCTTGGCGTCGCGCCGCTCCCACCCACGGTCACCGGGTTTGCACCACGCATCTTCCTCGCGCCACGTTCCCACGATGCGATGCTTGGCATTCGTGCTGAGGGCCCGCACGATATGGCCCACGAATGGGATTTCTGTGCCGCCGACATCGTGATCGCGGAATCAGGTGGCAAGACGACGGATCTCGCTGGGAACCGCTACCGCTACAACAAGGAACGTGCGATCAACGAAGGTGGGCTTGTCGTAGCCGCCACCGAAGCCGCGCATGCGCACGTGCTGGCAGCGATTCAGGCGGAAGGGAGGGCGCGTGGCCTGCTCCCGTAATCGCCGCATCTCGCTGACAGTTGGCGTAGGTGTTTCCAGAGTTACCAGATTGCTGGTGATCTCCCGCACCGAGTGTCACCACCGCGAATTGGAGGAGTCATGACCCGACTGCAGCCGGTACGCGGCGCCCGCAAGCGCGCCCTGTGGCTGGAAGAAGCGCTCGCTATCGAGCCAGACGCAGAAAACGTCGAGCCGTTCACCGGCAAGCTCGTCACCGATATCTGCATCATCGGCGGTGGGTACACGGGCCTCTGGACCGCGCTCAAGATCAAGGAACTCGATCCGTCGGTCGATGTCACGCTTATCGAAGCCGATATCTGCGGCTCGGGGGCGAGCGGGCGCAATGGCGGCTTCGCCAGCACCTGGTGGCTGAAGCTGCCCACCCTCATCGAGAAGTACGGGGAAGAAGAGGGCCAGCGCCTGGCGCGGAAGTGCGGCGAAGCCATCGATGCCATTTCACGGCTCTGCAAAGTGCATGGCATCGATGCCGACGTACGTACGGAGGGCATCCTGGTCACGGCGACTGCCCCCGGCCAGATTGGCCGCTGGCGGGAAGCCGTCGAGATGGTGCGTGCCCGGGGTTACGATGTCTTCACCGACATGTCGCCCGAAGAGATTGCGCACCAGAGCGGGTCACCAGTGCATCTGGCTGGCATTCTGGACCGAAACGGCGCGCGCATTCAGCCGGCGCTGCTGGCGCGTGGCATGCGCCGGGTCGCGCTCAAGAAGGGTATCCGCATCTTCGAGCACACCCCAGCCACCGAAATTCTGCGGGGCCGGCCGCCTGTCGTCCGCACGCCATTGGGCGCCATCATTGCGGACAAGGTCGTGCTGGCCACGAACGCCTGGATGTGCTCCCTGCCGGAGATTCGGCGGGCCGTGTTGCCGATGTCCAGCGACATGATCGCGACCGCGCCGATTCCGGGGCGTTTGGAGGAAATTGGCTGGACGAGCGGCCGGCCGGTCGGTGACTCCCACATGATGGTCCATTACTACCGGACGACTCGCGACGGCCGCATTGCCTTCGGCAAGGGTGGCTGCTCCCATGTGTTCATGGGGCAGATTGGCCCGGAGCTGGAAGACCCCGGCGCGCGCGTCAAGCGCACAGTCAAGTCGTTCAACCGCATCTATCCGATGCTGACCGATGTGCCCATCACGCACACGTGGACCGGCCCGATCGACCGCAGCGAAACGAACAGCCTGTTCTTTGGCCACCTGGACGGCTCACCGGACATCATCTACGGCGTAGGGTATTCCGGTACCGGGGTGACACCGAGCTACGTGGGCGGCCATGTGCTGGCATCGACCGCGCTTGACTTGCGTGACGAATGGCAAGAGAGCCCGATCAATCGCGGCCCGAGTTCGCTCTACCCCTATGATCCGATTCGGTACTTCGGGGGCAACATCGTGCGGGAGGCGGTGCTCCAGAACGAAGCCGACCTCAATGCCAACCGGGAATCTGGGCCGCTGGTCAACGCGCTGCTCGGTTTCGTGCCCTCGGGCTTGCGCGCCAAGCCAAAGACCAACGCCTGAATTCCGGGTGCTCCTGGTACGCCGTCGCCCCGGAGGCGGAGCGACGGCGCCTGGCTACCTCATGATCCGAAGCCGAAAGTCGCAATCAACCGTAGCCAGCCGGGAATTCAGGCCACGCGTATCTCCGTGTCCTTTACACTGTGCCTCAGGCAAGCGCGCGAAGTGATTCGCCCTGCCGGAGCCGTCCAGGAAGCGACGGTAGCCGGCAGAAATCGCGTCGCAATGAAGAAGGTGGGGCACTGTGGAAACCTACAATATCTACATGGATGAAGCACCAGCCACCGCTGACGCGAACGGCGAAGAAGGTTGGGACGTTGAGTTTCGTGTCGTCGGGCACAGCATCGACGACGGGGACCCCGAGAATAACGCGGTCCTCGCGGGGCTGGATCTGGTCGACCTCATCAATCTGCGGGACGCACTCCAGCAGGAAATCGACAACTTCGCGCTGACAGCCCTCGAGGCGCAGGCGATGGTCGCGGATTCGTCAGAAGACCTGATGCCGTAGGTTGCAGGTGGCGGTACTGGTGCGGGCCTAGCTGGCTGCCAGTGCCGCCATTTCTGCGGTGGACGCGGCACGCTCTGCCCGGAGCGTTGGCGACTTCTGGTACTGCGCGATGAACCAGGCCTGAACGTCGAACGGCGCGTCACCAGGCGCCGGCAGACTCCGGTGGTACGTTCCGTCCGCGTCGAGTTCCCACATGTTCACCGTGTCGCGCAGGTACGCGCCCATCATGCCGTCTCTGATTTCGGTGGCCCAGCCTGCATCCTCGACCGGGAACACGACCTCCACCCGGCGATCCAGATTGCGCTCCATCAGGTCCGCACTACCCAGGTAGATTTCCGTCCCCTCGCCTTGCCCGAACTGGTAGATGCGGCTGTGCTCAAGGAACCGCCCCACCAGGCTGAAGACCCGGATGTTTTCACTCCACTCCGGAACGCCGGGACGCAGACAGCACGCGCCACGAACCAGCAGATTGACCTTGACTCCGGCACGAGACGCCTTGTAGAGCGCCCGGATAACGACGCGGTCCACAAGGGCGTTCACCTTGAACGCCAGGTAGCCGTTGCCCTGCCTGTGATGGCGCTCGATTTCGGCCTCGATCTTCTCGATCATGTGCCGGCGGAGTGTGCCTGGCGCCGTCCAGATGGTGCGGTACTCATCCTGCGTCGAGAATCCGGTCAGCACGTTGAACAGGTCGGAGATATCCGCACCGATATCTTCCCGGGCTGTAAGTAACCCAAGGTCCTCGTAAAAGCGGGCGGTGGTGGCGTTGTAGTTGCCGGTGGCCACGTGGACGTATCGGCGCAGGCCGTCTGGCTCTCGCCGCACGACCAGCGTCGCCTTGCAGTGTGTTTTCAGCCCGGTCAGGCCATACGCCACATGCACACCGTGCCGCTCGAGCTCCTCGGCCCAGGTGATGTTGTTCTCTTCATCAAAGCGGGCCTTCAGCTCAACGAGGACCGCCACCTGAGTATCGTCGTCGCGCGCGCCGATCAACGATGGGATAAGGGGTGAGTTCTTGCCCAGGCGATACAGCGTCTGCTTGATTGCCACCACGTCCGGATCAGACGAGGCGGCTTTCAGGAAGTCCACCACTCCACCGAACGATTGATAGGGATGATGCACGAGGACATCGTTCCTGCGGATGAAGGCAAACACGTCGTCCGTTGTGCGGTCGGGGCCCGTTGCCAGATGTGGCACCGGCGCCGGGACAAAGGGCTGGTACTTGAGGTCAGGACGGTCGATGCCGCCCAGTTCGAGCAGGTCCTCAGCCGCGAGGAGGCAGTCAACAACGTACAGATCCTGATCCGTGGCGTGCAGTTGATCCACCAGCCACTGCCGAATCTCCTCCGGCATGGTCGTGTCGGTCATCAGCCGCACGACGGGCCCGAACGCCCGTTGCGCGATGTGCTCGCGCATGGTTTCCATCAGGTCGTTGTGGTCGTCCTCATCGTCCTCGTCAAGTTCGATATCGGAATCTCGAGTCACATGAAACGGGTACGACGCCAGCACGGTGGCGCCAGTGAATAGTTGCGCGAGGTTCGCGGCAATCACTTGCTCCAGCAGCGTGAATGAAAGCGCCCCGGAGGTATCTCCGCTTGCGGAGGGAACCTCGACGAAGCGCGAGATGGTCGCCGGAATCTTGACCCGGGCATAGCGCGTGCCGTCAGGGAGTTCAAGCACGACAATGAGGTTCAGGCTGCGGTTGGAGACATGCGGAAACCGCCGACCCCGGTCAATGCCCTGCGGCGTGAGGATCGGGTACATCTCGTCGATAAAGCACCGATTCAACGCTGCTTGCTGCGTCGATGTTAGCTGGTCAAAGGGCAGAATCCGGATACCGGCATCGGCCAGCGCGGGGATCAAGTCCCCGGTGATGATGCGCGCCTGATTGTTGAGCTCTGGCTGGATCCTGGCCCGCATGAGTTCGAGTTGCGCCGTGGGCGGGCGGCCGTCGGGGCCAAGCAGGGTGATGCCCGCCGTAATCTTGCGCTTCACCCCAGCCACGCGAATCATGAAGAACTCGTCCAGGTTGGACGAAAAGATCGACGCGAACTTGACCCGTTCAAGGAGCGGGTTGCCGGCCTCGGTTGCCTCGAAAAGGACGCGCTCATTGAAGTTGAGCCAGCTCAACTCCCGGTTGATGAACATTTCGGGCTCGAGCGGCGGCAAATCGAACATCTGATTCGGAGGCGGAGTTGTGGGCATAGTCACGAGAGACGACTTGCGCTCGGTGCGTGATTTGCGTCGCGCCGCCCGTTTGTCTCCATTGTCGGAAGGCATCCTTCTCGTCCCCTGATCCGTGCCCGTATTCTGCGCGAACCGGCAGCCAACCTCTGTTAAGAAATTGCGACAATCGGCCTGCGTTGCGCTGGTGGCTGTGCCACAATGGCCTCGTCGCATTGAGACGCAGAGTGTACTTGCCTCCGGCGTCTCTTCTGGGAAAGGCACTGCGTATGTCCACAATCGCCACGACTCATCATGGCGTCTCGGAGTACAGCGAAGACCAGTTGACTCACGCCATTCGTGACAATGCCTGGCTCCACTTTACCCAGATGTCCGCGTTTCAGGACCCGGACAAGCGGCCACTCATGCTGGTGCGAGGCAAGGATACGACCGTCTGGGACATCGATGGGAACGCCTACCTCGACCTGCTCGCGGGAATCTACTCCGTCAACGCCGGGTACGGGCGCACGCGCATTGTTGAAGCGATGGCAGCCCAGGCTGCCGAGATGCCGTTCGTCAACCCATTCGGCTATATCAGCGTGCCAACGGCCGTCCTGGCAGACCGCCTGGGTGATCTGGCGCCCCTGGGCGGCGAGGCGCGCGTGTTCTTTACATCTGGCGGCTCCGAGTCCGTCGAGACGGCACTGAAGCTGGCGAAGCAGTACCACACGCTCATGGGCTATCCCCATCGCTGGAAGACCGTCTCCCGGCGCGTGGCATACCACGGCACTACCATGGGCGCACTCTCGGTGAACGGTCTCACCGACGCTCGCAGCAGCTTTGGTCCGCTGGTGCCAGGAGCACGGCATGCGCCAATGTCGCACCGGTACCGCTGCCCATACTGCCAAAACGACTCGGCCTGCAATCTGACGTGCTACGACGAGATCGAGCGCATCGTCGAGTTCGAGGGGCCAGATCAGGTTGCCGCGATCATTACCGAGCCAGTCCAGAACGCGGGTGGCTGCATCCCGCCAGGATCGATGGATTACTTCAAGAAGATTCGCAAACTTTGCGACGAGACCGGCATCCTGATGATCATGGATGAGGTTATCTGCGGCTTCGGACGCCTCGGGACGCTCTTTGCGTCCGAGTTCTACGGTGTTGTGCCCGACCTGATCACGACCGCCAAGGGGATCACGTCGTCCTACGCGCCGCTCGGCGCGGTGCTGGTGCGCAAGGAAGTGGCCGATGGCTTCTCGGCCCCGGCCCCGGAGGGACTCCCCTCGTCCGTGGCGGCCGCGCGCAAGGCTGGCTTCCAGCACGGGCTTACCTTTGGCGGGCACCCCGTCGCCACGGCGGCCGCGCTGGCCAATCTGGACATCATGCTGGAAGAAGATCTGCCGGGCCGAGCTCGCGACATGGGCCAGTACCTGCGCGACGGTCTGGAGGCTACGCTCGGCAATCACCCGAATGTGGGCGACATCCGAGGCGTTGGCCTCTTCCTGGGCGTGGAGCTGGTGGCTGATCGGGCGACGAAAGAGACGTTCCGCGATAACGGCCTGCTCGCCTGGCTCACCGATCAAATGCGCGACCGGGGCCTGATCCTGCGCAACGACAGCCGTAATGACCCGACCACCCAGCTTTGCCCGCCGCTGGTGATCACGCGCGAGGAATGCGACCGCGTCGTCGGCATCCTCGAGGAATCAATCACGGAAATGGGCCGGCGCCTTGGTACAACTGGCACGGTCCACGTAGCAGGAAGCGCTGGCTAGATGAACGAGCAAGACACGGTCTCCAGGGAAATACGCGTGCCCAGTGGAGCGCCGAACCTGCTGCTACGCGCACTCTGGTTCGTGCTGATTGGCTGGTGGCTGACCGGTGTGCTGACGGCGGCGGCGTGGGCACTCAACGCGACCATCATTGGCTTGCCCCTGGGGCTCTGGATCATCAACCGCCTGCCCTTTGCCGCCACCTTGCATCCGGTGGAACGCTTCTACGTCGTCGAAAATGGCGTGATCGTCTCCGGAGTGCGGCAGCGGCCCTTTCTGCTCCGGGCGATCTACTTCCTGCTGGTCGGGTGGTGGTTGTCAGGTCTGTGGATGGCGCTCGCCTACGCGCTGCTAATCAGCATTCTCGGCATGCCGATCGCCTTCTGGATGTACAACCGGATCGGCGCGGTGACCACGCTCTTCCGCACGTAGCCCCAGCCTGCCGGCACGAAAACGGCCCGCTCCCATCGGAGCGGGCCGTTCTTGCGTGACCGTCTAGTTCGTGCTGTCGGCGGACGCAACCGACACGAGCGGCGGTGTGACCCCGTCGCTTTCTTCGCTGCGAGCCGCTTCGGTCGCAGCCTCCGCCTCGATCGTCACCGCCTGCTGCGGTGTGACCCCGGCTTCAATGTCCATTGCACTGTGCGGACCAAGAATTGCGGTCACTTCCTTGGCATCCAGCGTTTCATTCTCCAGCAGCGCGGCAACCAGGGCATCCAGCCGGTCGCGTCGCTCCCGGTTCAGTTCGAGCGCCCGCTCCAGCGCACCCTCCACCATGCCGCGCACTGAGGTGTCCAGCCGGTTCGCGGTTGCGTCGGAGTACGCCTTGTCCTGCACAATCTCCCGGCCGAGGAACACGTGCTCCTCTCCCGTTCCGAGATAAACGGGGCCCATCTCGGGGCTCATGCCCCACAGGCCAACCATCCGCCGCGCCAGGCTGGTGGCTTCCTTCAAGTCGTTTTCGGCGCCGGTCGTGACTTCGTCATAGACCTCCATCTCCGCGGCGCGCCCGCCGAGGAGCATCGCCAGGCGGCCCTGCAGGAAGGTGCGGCTGTAGTTGTGGCGGTCTTCCTCCGGCATCTGGACGGTAACGCCCAGGGCCCGGCCACGCGGCACAATGCTCACCTTGCGCAGCGGATCGGAGCCTTCGGTAAAGTGGGCGACGAGGGCGTGACCGGCCTCGTGGTACGCAACCACCTCGCGCTCCTTGGGGTTCATCAGCCCCGTACGGGTCGTGCCGAGCAGGATCTTGTCCAGCGCTTCCTCGAAATCAGCCGGCGTGATCTCTTTGCGGTTGCGCCGGGCAGCGGTCAGCGCCGCTTCATTGACGAGGTTCGCCAGGTCAGCGCCAGAAAAGCCAGTGGTGCCTCGCGCGATCGACGCAAGATCAACTTCTGACGAAAGTGGCAACCCACGGGTGTGGATGTTAAGGACGGCCTCGCGGCCCGTCTTGTCGGGCAGACCGACGACGACCTGACGATCAAACCGGCCCGGTCGCAGGAGCGCGGGGTCGAGCACGTCCGGACGGTTCGTGGCCGCCATGACGATGACTTCCTGGTTTGTCTCGAAGCCATCCATCTCGACGAGCATCTGGTTCAACGTCTGCTCGCGCTCGTCGTTGGATCCGCCCAGCCCTGCGAAACGCTGGCGACCCACAGCGTCGAGCTCATCGACGAACACGATGGCCGGAGCGTTCTGCTTGGCTTTGTCGAAGAGATCGCGCACGCGGCTCGCGCCTACGCCGACGAACATTTCCACGAATTCGGACGCTGACACGCTGAAGAAGGGCACACCCGCCTCACCGGCGACTGCCCGCGCCATGAGCGTCTTGCCGGTGCCCGGAGGGCCGACCAGCAGGACACCGCGCGGCAAGCGAGCGCCGAGCTGGTGGTACTTGGCCGGGTTGCGCAGGAAGTCCACGACTTCGGTCAGTTCCTGCTTGGCCTCTTCCTCGCCGGCCACGTCCGCAAACGTCACCTGTGGCCGCTCTGGATCATGCTGGCGGGCCCGGGATCGCCCAAACCCGAAGACATTCTGCTGGCCACGCGACATCTGCCGGCCCATGAAGACGATCAGACCAACGATAAGCAGGAACGGCAGCAGCGTCACGACCAACGTCGAAAGCAGCGACGAGCTGTCGGACTCCGCGCGAACGACCACATTGTTGTCGTTGAGCGACGTCAACAGGCCCGGGTTTTCAACCGGCGGCAAGTTCGCGCGGATGCTTTGACCGGTCGAAATGCCTTGCTGGGCCTGCCCATCGGCGGGTGGTGTCACCAGGGCCTCTGTGCGCCGATCCCAGGCGATGGGCTCCTTGAGGTTGGCCTGGATCGCGCTATCTGTCAGCGTGACCTGCGCGACGTTTCCGGCGGCGACCTGCTGCTCCACCACCGAGTATGGGACGGTGATGCTCTGGGTGTCTCGCTGCGGGTCGAAGATGGCGTAGAGCTGGTATGCGACAAGCCCGAGGAAGAGAACCGCAATCACCCATGGTGGAATGCGGGGGCGGTTGGAGCGGCCGTTCGTACCGCCGCCCTGCCCGTTCTGCCCCTGCTTGTTACGGCCAGGGATGTTCGGCAGCTTGGAACCGCCCTTGGTCTCTTTCTCGTTATCTGGCATCAGGTTCAGCCGGGCGATGTCCGGCCCTGGTTCGTGAGACACGCCATAGTCCATTCTCGTTGATCCACGGAAGGCACAGTGCGGACGCACTGCGCAGCTTGCGTCATGCTACCTGAATAACGTAGCCACTGGCGCAAAAAGTTCCCTCTTGTGGTTGCTTATCGTCCGGTCGTCTCCCCATTGGCTGTGGCCTCATCATGTCGCAAGCGCCAGTTCGCCGGAACGGCGTAGGCATCCGGCACACCGTGGGCGAACCCGAGCCACTCCACGCGCGGCGAACGGCGGAGGACGCCAGGAATCACTTGCCCATGTAACACCATTTTCGCGTACTGATCGCTCTCTCCCCAGCGGCGGATCGCCTCACGATAGCCGGCTTCGCCAGCATCATCGGCGCGCATCACCTCGATGAAGTCAATGGTGGTGAACTCGTCTCCTTCCAGGCGCGCGAGCAGGTCCTCGATCACCGGTGTCAGGAACTCCATGATGGCATCGACCCGGTCTGGCCGGTCAAGCGCCGATTCCGCAGGCAAGTGTGATGGGTCCATGGCTCATGCCTCCTCAGGCAAATGGGTGAATTTCCGGCAGCGTACGGGTGGGCCGCGATAAACTGTGTGCTTCAGGGGAGTCGATGGTTGCGCATACCTCACCATTCCTCCCAGGGAGATTCTGTCATGTCACATCGCCGTCCGAATGGAAATCTGAACGGTCCCTGGCTGCTGCGCTGCTGCGCGACGACAATCGCCATCGTGCTCGCGCTTAGCCTGGGTGTGTGCCGCGACGTGGCGGCCAAAGCGCCGCCACATGCCACCACCATCGTGACCACCGGGGTTTTCGCCACCCCTGATCTGACGGGCGATCAGATCGGCACCATCACGCAAGGGACAGAGTTGCAACTGACCGGCGAGGCGGCACCCGGGTTCCTCGGCGTCATTTACGGCGAGGCGGAGGCCTGGGTTCCATCGACCAACCTGACGACCGGCGTCCGCCCAGGTGTGGAGACCGCGATGGCGATCGTGGATGCGCCACTCACAGATGCACCCATGAGGAACAGCGGCATTGTGAGCTATGTGCCTGAGGGGGAATCAGTGATCTTGACCGGAGCGTCGGTCGATGGCTACTACGCAGCCTCGTACAACGGTACAGGCGGTTGGATCAGCGGGCGGGATATAGCACGATGAGTGAAAATGGACATTCTGCTGAGGCACCCCGGTTTCTTCCGCGCTCGGCGGGAATCGTCATTATCGGCGGCGGAGTCAATGGCCTTTCCACGGCCTACCAGCTTGCCCGGCGCGGTGCGCGGGATGTCATCGTCCTGGAGCGGCAGTGGCTGGGCTCTGGCGCGAGCGGAAAGACCGGCGCCCTGGTGCGCTGTCACTATGCGAACGTGCCCGAAGCGCAACTCACGCACGAGGCGCTGCGCATCTTTCGCAATTGGGACGATGAAGTTGGCGCTGGCACCTCAGGCTATTCCCCCGTTGGCTTCATCCAGGTGGTGGCGCCTGAGCACGAGGACCGGCTGCGCGCAAACGTCGCCGATCAGCAGGCGCTGGGCATTCACACCAGCATCGTCGACAGGAATGACCTGCGGGAAATCGAGCCGTTCCTGAATACGGACGACCTCACGGTTGCCGCGTTCGAGCCGGGCAGTGGTTACGCCGATCCCAACGCGACCCTGCAGGGCTTCGCCGCTGCCGCGCGGGACCTGGGCGTGCGAATCTTCGAGCAGACGCCCGTCACGACGGTAAAGACTGACGGCGACCGCATCACCGGCGTCGAGACTCCCTACGGGACGATTGCCACGGACACCGTGGTCATTGCCGCCGGGTCCTGGGCGGATCGCCTGCTCCGGCCGCTGGGTTACGATGTGCACCTTTCGCCATCCCGGACCCAGGTCGTGCTCTTCCGGCAGCCACCCAGGTTGGAGCCACGCGGGCACCGCGTCGTGATCGACACGATCAACCATGCCTGGATCAGGCCAGAGGGCGGTAACTGCACGCTGATTGGTGCCGAGCGCAGCGTCTACGACGCCAATCCGGATGACTTTGATGAGTCCGTGGACGCGGCGGTCATCGAGCCGAGCAAGCGCGCTCTGGCCGCTCGCTTCCCGATCTTCGAGCACGCCATCATGCGCGGCGGGTGGTCTGGCACCTACATGCGCAGCCCCGATGGCCATCCCATCATTGACCGAATTCCGGGCGTGGCCGGTGGGTGGATGATGACGGGTGACAGCGGCACCTCGTTCAAGACTGCTCCGGCGATTGGGGTCGTCCTGGCGGAATGGATCTACGATGGCGCGCCAAAGTTGATCGACCCCACCCCGTTCCGTGCGACCCGCTTTGCGGAGAACTCCCCGTGGATCGATGCAATGTCCTACGGCGATGACCGCACGCTAACGGTTTCCCGTTAGCGGCGGCCGTCACGCCGCGCTGTCGCCTCGGCGCAGCGCGGCGTAGCTGTCATAGCGCTCGCGGTCGATGTCGCCACCTTCGACTGCCTGCAAGATGGCGCAGCCGGGTTCGGTGAGGTGCGCGCAGTCCGCGTAGCGGCAGGTGTCCAGGTAGGGTTCAAATTCCGGAAACAGCTCATCCAGGTGCTCGAGATCGATGCCCTGCAACGAGAGGGCGCGGATCCCTGGCGTATCCGCGAGGTAGGTCTCTCCTTCGCCCTCCACGCGATGCAAAACAGTGGCCGTGGTCGTGTGCCGGCCTTTTCCAGTTGCTTCCGAAACGTCACCGACCAGCCGCTCGCGTGTGGGGTCCAGCACGTTCAGCAAGCTCGACTTACCGACCCCGGAGGGCCCTGCGACGGCCGTTATCTTGCCGTGCAACGCCTGGCGCAGGTCGCTCAGTCCCTCGCCGCTGCGTGCGCTCAGGAAGAAGGTGGGATAAAACGGCGTATAGCGATCGAACATGGCGTGGGCGGCCGAAGCACCGCTGCCCGCGTCGTCTCGGTCGAGATCCATCTTGTTGATGCCGATCAGCGCTGGCAGGTCACGCGACTCCGCCATCACCAGGAACCGATCCAGTAGGCGCGGGTGCGGGTCCGGGTTGCGCGCAGCGAAGAGAAAAAGCGCCTGATCCGGGTTTGCGAGGATGACCTGCTCAACATCGTTGGTGTGACGGGCAAGCCGGGACAGGGCGCGAGTGCGCGGCAGAACCTCGACGATTCGCC
>DAOUDE010000096.1:0-3164 GCA_034431475.1 Thermomicrobiales bacterium
GCCACCCCGCCAGCGCGCCGTTGGCGCTCTGGTACTGTTCGCCATCATGGGCACATCTGCCGGTTCATCGTCGCATCGCAGTGCGTTGCCGCTCCCTCGCACCCGCCTCATCGGGCGGGAGCAGGAGCGGGCGCTGGGCCGTGCCTTCCTGCTCGACGAGGCTGTACCCCTGCTGACGCTGACCGGCCCGGGTGGGGTCGGCAAGACGCGGCTGGCCATCGCCATCGCGCAGGATGTCACGGCGCACTTCGCGGACGGGGTGGTGTGGGTTGATCTGGCATCACTGACAGATTCGGCGCTCGTCACGGCCACCGTGGCCGCAACGCTGGAGGTTAGCCCGCCTCCTGGCCAGCCACTCACCCATGCGCTTGCGGCGCACCTGCGTGGCCAGCAAGTCTTGCTCCTGCTCGACAATTGTGAACATGTCCTGCCCGAAGCAGCCGACCTCGTTGCTTCGCTGCTGGCAACCTGCCCCGCCGTGCAGGTGCTCACGACGAGCCGGATCCCTCTGCGGATTCGCGGCGAGCAACGGCTCCCCCTCGATCCGTTGTCAGTCCCGGCGGCCGATGCCCCGCCGGCGGCCATTGCCGAGGCCGATGCGGTGCAGCTCTTCGCGGTGCGCGCCCGGGCAGTGCGCCCAACTTTCCGGCTGGAATCAGACAATGCGGCGGTTGTGGCGCTCCTTTGCCAGCACCTGGATGGCTTACCACTGGCGCTGGAGTTGGCCGCTGCCCACAGCGCGACCCTCTCCCCGGCAGCCCTCCTGGCACACATGACCGACAAGTTGAGCGTGCTGTCTGGAGGGGCGCGCGATCTCCCCACCCGGCAACAAACCATCCGCTCCACCATCGCCTGGAGCTACGACCGCCTCACGGACGAAGAGCAAGCAGCGTTTCGACGGCTCGCCGTCTTTGTCGGTGGCTGGACGGCGCCGGGCGCCAGCGTGGTACTCCAGCAGGGTGAGGCAGAGACGCTGTCGCTGATGCAGCGTCTGGAGGCCCACAGCCTGGTGCAGGTCAGCACGGATGATGAGCGCCCGCGTTTCACCATGTTGGAGACTATCCGGGAGTTTGGCCTGGAGCAGGTGATGGCACATGGCGAGCGTGACGCCGTGCAAACACGCCACGCGGCGTACGTTGTGGCAACCTGTTCAGCGGTTGCCGCGACATGGCCGCTAGCGGGGCCGCCGCAATCGGGTCTGGACTGGGCCGAGGGTGAACACCCCAATATCCGGGCCGCCCTGGAGCACCTGATTTCCCACGACGAAACCGAGACGGCTCTCCGTCTCGCGATCTCGGTCGGCGATTTCTGGTTCTGCCGGGGATATTGCCACGAAGGCATCGGCTGGTATCGGCGCGCACTCGACGGGAATGGGCCGGTCACGCCGCGCACGAGGGCCCGAGCCCTGACCTGGATCGCAGCGCTGGCGGGCCGCGTGTCGGACCTCACCGCCCTGGCGGGAAGCGAAGAGAGTGTGGCGATCCTGACGGCCCTCGGGGACACCACCATTGACCGGGGCAACGCGCTCCAGCAACTCGGGGTTCTCCTCAACTTCCAGGGGGAGCATGGCGCGGCCGACGCCATATTTGCCGAGGCGGCAGAGCACTTTCAGGCGCTCGGTAACCGCGACATGACCACCATTGCGCTGGCCAACCGGGCAGTAAGTGCCCGCCTGGCAAGCGCAGGAGATCGGGCGGTGGAATACGCGGAGGGGGCGCTGAGCTTGCAGGAGCGAAATCCTCACCCATGGAGCCTGCAGCTGGCGCTGATCACTCACGGCGATCTCGTCCTGGAACAGGGCGCGCTGGACACCGCATTGGTAGATTATGAGCGTGCGCTGGCGCTGGCCATGGCGTACGGCGATCGTGCCTTCACGAGCGACATCCTCTGCCGTCTGGGGGTGCTCGCGGTGACTGATGACCGCACCCGGAGCGCGGCACGCCTGTTCGGCGCGGCAGAAGTCATTCGAGAACGCGTTGGTCAGGGACGGATGAAGTACGTGATCAACGCCTATGACCTGGCCCTGATTGACCTGGAGCAGAAACTTGGCGCAGAGACCCTGCGCTCGGAGTGGCGGACAGGTCGAACCCTCTCCGCCGACGACATTCGGGCGGAGGTAGAGCATCTGCGATCAGCCAGGCTCGTGCCGGAAGCAGGTGAGCCAGGCTCTCCCCCACTCCTCGGGAACGGCCCATCAGGCCAGCAGGCGCCGACGGCCCAGCACAACGCGCACCTCACTTTCCGCGAGCAGGAAATCCTGACCCTGCTCTGCCAGCGCCTGACCAATCAGGAGATTGCCGCACAGTTGTTTATCAGCCCACGCACCGTCGGCTCCCACGTCACCAACCTGCTGACCAAGCTCGGCGTGGCGAACCGGCGGGAAGCTGCTGCCTTTGCGGTTCAGCACGGCCTCGTCTGAGTCCTCGTCACCCGTTCGCGGGCAGAAACTCCGTCGCTTCTACGTCATCGTGACCGATGTGCTCCTGGCGCTCCGCACGCAAGCTGGGCAGTGTCAGGGGCATCGCACCTGGCATCAATCTCCTGCGACCCACCGCCCGGAGGGAATGCCATGAGGAATGCGAGGTACACAGCAGACGGCCGTGCGACAGATCACCGCGCCTCAAGCGCATGGGGCCGCCATGCCTCTGGTCGGCCGCCAGCGCCAGCCACGTGGGCACTGCTAAGCGGAGATGCCCGTTTGGAGGCGGCACAGGCGCGACGGCGCGACATCGTTACCCAGGCCGCGCATGAGCAGTGGGTCGATGGCGTGACGAAACAGGCAACTGAGCGCCGCGACGATCACAGCCACATCCCGCGCGATTCGCTGTTCAACGGACTGATCGCCTTCTTGCGACAGAGCGTCGCAGTGGTGATATCGCACCCAGTGCGGGTGAGTCGCACGAGCAAGGTCCGGTAACGCGCCTTTCGGGTCGATGCGCAACAGGACGGTTGCCTGCCTCGGGAGGCAACGCGCGGTACGAGGTGCGGCTCATAGGGAAATGAGGTCTTCGCAGGAGCGGCCACCCCGCCAGCGCGCCGTTGGCGCTCTGGTACTGTTCGCCATCATGGGCACATCTGCCGGTTCATCGTCGCATCGCAGTGCGTTGCCGCTCCCTCGCACCCGCCTCATCGGGCGGGAGCAGGAGCGGGCGCTGGGCCGTGCC
>DAOUDE010000097.1:0-14995 GCA_034431475.1 Thermomicrobiales bacterium
GACGGCGGTATGGGCCGCGAGTTGCGCTTTCGCGGCGTCGAGATCCTGAACACGATCTGGTCGGCCAACGCGCTGCTCACCGCGCCAGAGGTCGTGCGCGCGGTCCACGCCGACTACATCGCCGCCGGGGCGCAGGTGATCACCACCAACACCTACGGCATCATCCGCCACGAACTCGCCCGCGAGGGGGTCGAACATCGCCTGCGCGAGTTGAACGAACTGGCTGGCCAGCTTGCCGCTGACGCGCGTGCTGCTGCCCCCCACGAGGTCTGGATTGCAGGCTCCCTGCCCCCGCTCAACGGCAGCTACCGCCCCGATCGCGTCTGGCCCCTGGCGAAAGCGCTGCCCCTCTACCGCGAGCAGGCCGAAATCCTGGCTCCCTACGTCGATCTGTTCATCTGTGAGACGATGGCCAGCGCGGCTGAGGCAGTAGCCGCCGCCAGCGCCGCCTGCGAGACCGGCAAGCCGGTGTGGGTTTCCTACACCCTCCACGAGGACCGCTCCGGCCGGCTGCGCAGCGGCGAAACCATCGCCGAGGCCGTGCAGGCACTCTCCGGGCTCCCCGTCACCGGCTTCCTCGCGAACTGCTGCGCCCCCGAGGCGATCACCGCCGCGCTGCCCGCGCTGACGGCGACAGGCGCGCCCTACGTCGGCGGCTACGCAAACACCTTCACACCGGTGCCCGAGACCTGGACGCTAGATGGCAGCGAACCCAGCGACGGCCTGCTTGACCTCCGGCGCGACCTCGATCCCGGTGCGTACCTGGCGCACGTCGTTACCTGGTGGGCGGCCGGAGCGACCGTGGTCGGCGGCTGCTGCGGCACGCGCCCCGCGCACATCGCCCTCATGGCAGACATGGCCGCCACGTAACGCCAGCCGCCCACCACACTCGCTCAGGGCGCACCTGTTGCCGGACGCTCGCACGCGCTCCCTGCGGTATGATCCCGATCCTCCAGACCGGGATGGAACAATTAGGGAGATGCAATGGCAGGGACGGGACGGCCGCTGAAGGTCGGGGTGCAGTTACCAGAGATCGAGCGCGTGGCCCCGTGGCCCGACATGAAGCGCATGGCGACCACCGCCGAGGCGCTGGGCTACGACTCCATCTGGTTCGGTGATCACCTGCTCTACCGAAATGAAGGTGACACGCCCAAGGGCCCCTGGGAGGCGTGGACGATGATGGCGGCCATCGCTGCCGTTACCGAGCGGGTGGAGATCGGGCCGCTGGTAGCCTGCACCTCCTTCCACAACCCGGCCATGATCGCCAAGAAAACGGCCACGCTGGATGAAGTCGCGCAGGGGCGCATCATCCTCGGCCTCGGCGCGGGCTGGAACGAGCCGGAGTACGCCGCGTTCGGCTACCCCTACGATCACCGCGTCTCCCGCTTCGAGGAGGCGTTCACCATCATCCGCCGCCTGCTGGATGGCGAGACGGTGACTTTCGACGGCGAGTACTACCAGACCGACGAGGTGCTGCTGCACCCGCCGGGACCGCGCCAGCACGTGCCGCTGATGGTCGGCTCCGGTAGCCCACGCATGCTGGAAATCACCATGCCATACGTAGATAGCTGGAACGCCTGGTACGCCTGGTTCAACAACCGGCCGGAAGAGCTGGTTCCCTGGCTGGAGAAGGTGGACGCCGCCTGCGAGAAGGTGGGACGCGACCCGGCCACGGTTGAGCGCACCGCCGCCATCCTGGTGCAACTGCCGTCCGGCTCCGGGCGCAGCGTGATGCACACCGAGGACGCCGGCACGCGGCCCCTGACTGGCGAGCCGGAGGCGATGGCGGACGCGCTGCGCAAGTTTGCCGATATCGGCATCAGCCACGTCCAGTTGGTGATGGACCCCATCACCACCGAGTCGATCGAGGCGGTCGCGCCGGTCCTGGAGTTCCTGGATCGTGGGTAGGGCCTAGCTGGGGCGCGGGGAACCCTCACCCCCAGCCCCTCTCCCTTTGCGAAGGGCGGGGGGAGCCGATCTACAACAGAGCCGGAACACTGCCGTCGTGGAGCCGCAGCGGCCACGCCTGCGCGACGGAAAGCCCCTCGCCCTGCGCACAGGGAGAGGGGTTTGGGGTGAGGGTTCATCACAAGGTGGCAACTACCCAGGAGAAGCATGTGGCAGACCACAACCGCCCCCTGAAAGTCGGGCTGATGTTCCCCGACACCGAGCGCGAGTTCGGCGGGGACACCGCGCGCTGGGCGGACCTGCTGGCGATGGCGAAGCTGGCGGAAGAGGTCGGGTTCGACTCCATCTGGGTCTCGGACCACCTCATCTTCCGCTTCGAGGGCAAGGCGCCGCAGGGCATTTGGGAATGCTGGTCGCTCCTTTCCGCGCTCGCCGCCGCCACCACGCGCGTCGAGATCGGCCCGCTGGTCAGTTGCACCAGCTTCCGCAACCCGGCCCTGCTGGCGAAAATCGCCGACACCGTCGATGAAATCAGCGGTGGGCGCCTCATCCTGGGCCTGGGCGCGGGCTGGCACGAGCCGGAGTACGCCGCCTTTGGCTATCCGTTCGATCACCGCGTGGGCCGCTTCGCCGAGGCGCTCCAGATCATCGTGCCGCTGCTGCGCACCGGGCAGGTCGATTTTGCGGGCGGGTACTACCAGGCGCGTGATTGCGAGCTGCGCCCGCGTGGCCCGCGTTCTGCAGGGCCGCCCATCATGATCGGGACTACCGGCGCGCGCATGTTGCGCCTGACGGCGGAGTACGCGGACATCTGGAACGCCTGGGCGCTCAACACGCCCGAGGAGGTGACGGCGGCGCAGGAGAAGGTGGACGCCGTCTGCGCGGAGGTCGGCCGGGCGCCGGCCACGCTGCAGCGAAGCTGCTCCATGCTGGTTGATCTGCCGGTCCGGGCTGGCCGCCCGCGCGAGGACGGACCGGTCCTGATCGGCAACCCGGAGACGCTCGCCAACTCGCTGCGCCGTCACGCCGAACTGGGGATCTCGCATGTCCAGATCGTGCTGGACCCGAACAACCTGTCCGGCATCGAGAAGTTCGCGCTGGTCCTGGAGCAACTCGACAAAGGGAGCTGAGGCACGATGGCCAAAGAGCGCACGTATGCGTTGGGAATCGACTTCGGTGGGACCAAGCTGCTCGGCGCGGTGGTAGACCTGCAGTCCGGCAAGGTGATCGCCGAGGCCAAGAAGCGCTCCTCCGCCTCGGATAGCCCGAAGGCCGTGCTGGAGCGCCTCAACACGGTCGCTGAGGCGGCGCTGGATGCGGCGAAGCTCAAGCCGAAGCAACTTGCGGGCATCGGCGTCGGCGCGGCCGGTCAGGTGGATGCCGAGTCCGGCGTCCTGCTTGGCACACCCAACCTGAGCCAGGCGGTCATCAACCTGCCGATCGCGGAATCCCTGAACAAGAAGTTCGGCGTGCCGGTGGCGTTGCGCAACGACGTGCAGGTGGCCGCCGCCGGCGAGCAGGCATTTGGCGCGGGCAAGGGCGTCGAAAACTTCATCTGCTGCTTCGTCGGTACCGGCGTGGGCGGCGCGGTCGTGCAGCACGGCAAGCTCGTCTCTGGGGCCAGCGGCAGCGCGGGCGAAATCGGGCACCTCATCGTGGCGGCCGGCGGGAGGCTCTGCGGCTGCGGCGGCCGTGGCCACCTGGAGGCGTACGCCTCCCGCACCGCGATCACGCTCAGCCTGATGGGGGACCTCAAGCGGGGCCGGGACTCGATCCTGGCCGAGCTCGCGCCTGACCTGTCGACGGCGGCCATGTGGCCGGAGAGCGGCGCCGTGCGCTCGGGCATCCTGCAGGCGGCGGTGGAGCAGGGGGATCAACTCGTCATCGAGACCTTGACCGAGGCGGGACGCTACCTGGGGTACGGCCTGGCGTCGGCGATCAACCTCCTGAACCCGCAGCGCGTAGTGTTGGGGGGCGGGGTGATCGAATCCTGCGGGCTGGTGTACGACGTGGCGGTGGACTACGCGCGGCGAGAGTCTCTGGCCGCCGCGATCAGGGGCACGGAGTTCACGCGCGCCCAGCTTGGCGACTACGCCGGGGTCGTCGGCGCGGCGTTGCTGGGATCACGCGCCTGAACGACGCGGGCAAATGCCGCCGTGATAAACTTCCGCGCGTGAAAAGCGCGTGATTGAGCGTGATCTGCCGCACGGATTCGGGCGATGGTGCTCGGTAATTTGCGGAATAGTGCACCAGTTCGGGATTAAGTGAGCTCGTAGCCGCGGGATTGCATGGCGAAGAGAACAGGGCGGGTTGCATCCCTTGTTGCCCGTCATGCACCACCCACCACGAGATTCAGCGGAATGTTCAGGGGGATTCATGCACTCAAATGACATAGTCTCAGCATCAATGTCTGCTAGTCCTCAACGTTCGCAGAATGGTCAGCATGCTGGTCGCGGGGAAGTGGCCGCGTTCGTGGATTTCGAGAATATTCGATACTCCAGCATTAACTCGTTCGGGCTCGAGCCCGATCCGCTGGCCTGGCGCGACAAGGCGCTCAAGTACGGCCTGATGGCCGTCGCCCGGGCCTACGCCGATTTCGATCAGCACCCGGCGCCCGTGCGCATGCGGCTCGACGTGGCGGGCTTCGAGGCCCAGCATTACCCGGCCAAGCGCACCTCCGACGGCGCGGGCCGCGAGAAGATTCAGTCGCGCGCCGATCTCAACTTCGTCATCGATGTCATTAACACCGCGCTGACGCGCCCGGACATCGAGACGTTCCTGCTCTTCACCGGGGACAAGGATTTCATCCGCCTGGTGACCACGCTGCGCAACCGGCTCGGCAAGAAGGTCGTCATCTGCGGCGTGCCCGGCTCGGTCAGCCCCGACCTGGTGGTGGCCGCCGGCGCGGAGGACATGCTCACCTTCCAGCAGTCGGCCGATGTCGATCGCCAGTTCATCCAGGCGATCGACAAGTACGTGCGCCAGCTTCACGACGGCTTCGTGCCGACGCAGAGCCACATGAGCCGCACGCTCTGGCGCTTCGTGCCGCGCGATATCCTGCCCTCGGAGCACATCGAGGCCAAGGTCATGGAGTTCCTGCGCAAGGGCGTGCTGACCAAGCGCCAGACGATCAACGGCCAGGGCCAGGAACTGGTCATGACGGAGCTCAACCCGGATCACCCGCTGGTGCAGGATGCCATTCCCGGCTTCGATGGCTACAACTTCGGCTTCGATGAGGTTGAGGGCGAGTACGACGCCGAATACGGGCCGAACCCCTACAGCGAGTACGAGGACGGCGAAGAGTACGAAACCGAAGATGACAACCGGGGCAATGTCATCGCCAACGAACAGCCGCACTACGTGCGGTAACCTGCCCGATCGCGCACCTGAAGGCCCGCTCCCGGCATGCCGGGAGCGGGCTTTTTCTTGCACATGGGCAGCCCAAACAGTGTCGTCTTGAGCTTGTCGAAAGACCTCGTTCGATTCCGACCGAGGCGGAGGCCGCGCTACCCCGCCTTCGGCCAGCGCGTCCCGCTTGTGTCGATCCACCGCCCCTGCTGGCTGGAGCGCAGTGCGCCGTCCAGCAATTCCTGGGTCTTCACGCCGTCGGCAAATGAGGGGGAGGCCGGCAGCCCGTCGCGGATTGCCTGCCCCCAGGCGCGCAGGAGCAGCGTGGTGGGCTGCACCAGGAAGTGGCCGCCTGGCGCCAGGCCCCCCATCAGTCGGTCGGGAATCGGCAGCTCGAGCAGGCTGAAATCGCCCCGCCGCGCGCCGAACAGCACGCCATCGCGCAGTTCCAGCGTTCCCTCTGCGCCCGAGAGGGTGATCTGCTCCGCGCCCTCGTGCCCCGCCGTGGCCGAGACGTGGACCGAACCGAGCGCGTTGTTGGCGAAGCGCAGCAGCACCGCGAAGTTGTCATCAGCGTCAACGCGGCCCATGGCCGAGGAGTCGGGCAGGCGACGTTGGCGCACCATGGTCGAAACAGCCCCGGCCACGCCCTTCACCTCGCCGAACCACCAGCGCAAGGCATCCACGTAGTGGGCGCCGGTAGCGCCCAGCATGCCGCCCGCCTTTTCCGCCTCCATCAGCCAGCCCCAGGGCCGGTCGTGGGGATCATTCAGGCTGGAGCGGTGAACCACCACGGAGGCGGCGTGCGGCTCCCCGATGTACCCCTCGCCGATGAGCTCGGCAATGCGCACCCGCGCCGGCAGGAAGCGCAACTGGTTGTTCACCATCGCCACGGCGGTGGTGCGCTCGGCGATGCGCAGCATGTCCTTCGCCTCCGCCAGGTTGCGCGCCATCGGCTTCTCGCAGAGCACGTGCTTGTCGTGCTCCAGCGCGGCGATGGCCATGGGGTGGTGCAGGTGCGGCGGCGTGGCCACGATCACGGCGTCGATATCGGGGTGGCGCACCAACTCACGGTAGTCGGAGAAGTGGGCCGGGATATTGTGGTCCTGGGCGGCGGCACGAGCGCGGTCGGCACGGCGGGAGGCGATGGCGACCGTGGTGAAGCCAGGGCATTCGCGCAGGGCCGAAAGGTGCAGCGACGCGCCGAACCCTGTGCCAATCACCCCGACCCGGATCGTATCTGCGTCAACCGGTTGCTTGGGCGTCGGGGGATAGCCTGCGAAACTCAAGGCCCCTCCTGCGAGGCGCCGCCAGTGAGTGCGGCGTGAAGGCAACTGCGCGTGTCAGGGAAGGGGAGGGTACCACGGAGGGGGGAGGGGTATGCTGATTGTGAGTTGGCGAGTGTGGGGGAAGAGCATCGGTTGAACAGGTGGTATCGTATCTGCGTCGGCGCACGACGGTGACGTGGAATTCCGACGAACTCATCGTGGAATTCAGCCCAGATCGGGTTGAGTTGCGGGTTCGAGTTGACCAGGACGGCCCGATCTATCGGAGCTTTTCGCTCCAACTCGTGGCCATAGTCGATGGCACGCGCTATCCAGTTGTGCGTTGCGATTGCAGCCACGGGAGCGGCCCTCACCGGGACTTTCTCAACTGGGACGGCTCCACACAACGCAAGGCCGCGATGTGGGAGGGAATGACCTACCGCGACGCCTTCGATCACGCATACGATGACTTTTCGACCAATTGGCAGCGTTACGTAGAAGACTTCCTTAGGAGGCGGCCGTGAGCCTCATCGATGAATTCATGACGCCAGACGAGCAGTGGCAGACATCCGAGAATTTCAAACTCGCCAGAGCATTCTTGCGGGAATATCTCGACGATCCTGGGGCGTTCAGGGATTTTGCCAATGGCAACGCCATCGTCCTTCTGCCGTCAGAGGACGCTGATGACGTTAAGCTCACGCACGCGAATCTGCAGATGGCCCATCACCTGGCGCAGCAGGGCCGAGAGGTCATCACCTACGAACTCGGGACTCGACTCGAACGGCATCCGGTCGTGCTGTCTCCAGTGCGTGACAGAACCTGACCAGCGGCGCCTGGGGTGGTGTTGAGTGCGGCGGCACGTGGTCGCCCGGCCCTGACGAGAGGTGAGTGGCCACCATGCGCATGTACACCGGCCGGGGCGATACCGGCAGCACCGACCTGCTGGGCGAGCGCACCGCCAAGGATGATCCCCGCATCGAGGCGCTCGGCGCACTGGACGAGGCCGACTCGGCGATGGGCCTGGCCCGCGCCATGGCCACCGAGGCGCGGGTGAAAGACGCCGTCCTGGCCGCCCAGCGCGATCTCTACCGCATCATGGCGGAACTGGCCTTCACGCCCGAGGTGCGCCCGCCCGATTACACCCTCGCGCCCGAGCGCGTGACCTGGTTGGAGGAGCAGACCGACGCCCTGGCCGCTGCCGTCACGCTGCCGCGCGAGTTCGTGGTGCCGGGCGAGAGTGTGCCCGGCGCGGCGCTCGATGTGGCGCGCACCGTGGCCCGGCGCGCGGAGCGGCGCGTGGTCGCGGTCGCCAACAGTGGCTACGCCTTCAGCCCGGCCATCCTGGCCTACCTCAACCGACTGTCATCGCTGCTCTTCATCGCGGCGCGGGTCGAGGACGCCGCCAGCGGCGCAGGCGTGCGCCAGGCGAAAAGTGGCGAGATGACCGGGTAAGTGCTGGTATCCTCACCGCAGTATGACGACCACGTTCACTGCGGAAAGATGAGGTTTGCCAACGTATGCGGATGTCCCATCTCTTCGGCCGGACCCTGCGTGAGGCGCCGGGCGACGTCGAGTTGCCCAGCCACCGGCTGATGTTGCGCTCCGCCATGATGCGGCCGCTCGGCGCTGGCATCTACAGCCTGCTCCCCCTGGGCTGGCGCGTGGTCACCAAGGTGGAGCAGATCATCCGCGAGGAGATCAACGCCATCGGCGGGCAGGAGATGCTGATGCCCGTCGTGCACCCCGCCGATGTCTGGAAGGAATCGGGCCGCTTCTACCAGGTTGGCCCGGAGATGACCCGCTTCCATGACCGTGGCGAGCGCGACATGGTGCTGGCCATGACGCACGAGGAGATCGTGACCGACCTCGTGCGGCAGGAGATCAATTCCTACCGCCAGTTGCCGGCGCTCGTTTACCACATCCAGACCAAGTGGCGCGATGAGCCGCGCTCGCGCGGCGGTCTGATCCGCGTCCGCGAGTTCACCATGAAGGACAGCTACAGCCTGGATCGCGACGAGGCCGGGCTGGATGCGCAGTACCGCAACCACTGGGCCGCCTACGAGCGCATCTTCCGCCGCGCCGGGCTGGCCTTCGTCGTCGTCGGCGCGGATACCGGCATGATGGGCGGCACTGCCTCGCACGAGTTCATGGCCCTCTCCCCCTACGGCGAGGACATCGTGCTCATGTGCGCCAACTGCGGTTATGCCGACAACCGCGAGGTCGCCACCTTCATCCGCGATACGCCCCCGGCCGAGGACCTGCTGCCCGTCGAGGAGGTGGAGACCCCGAACACCACCACCATTCAAGCCCTGGCCGATTTCCTGGGCGTGCCGCTGGCGCGCACCGCCAAGGCGGTCTTCTTCAAGGGGGATTCCGGGCGCTTCATCTTCGTCGTCATCCGGGGCGACCTGGAGGTGAACGAAACGAAGCTGCGCAAGGCCGCCGGTGAGGGCGGCCTGACCCCGGCCACGGTGGAGGAGATCCACGCCGTCGGCGCGGAGCCCGGCTACGGCTCGCCTGTCGGCGTGCACGACGCTTTCATCGTGGTGGACCTCAGCATCGAGAACTCGCCGAACCTCGTGGCCGGCGCCAACAAGGTCGGCTGGCACCTGCGCAACACGAACCTGGGGCGCGATTTCGCCGCCGACGTGGTGGCCGATATCGCCGCCGCCGAAGCAGGTTTCCCGTGCCCGACCTGCGGCGAACCCCTGAGCGCCGAGCGCGCTATCGAGGTCGGCAACATCTTCAAGCTGGGCACGCGCTACTCGCGGTCGCTCGGCGCGGAGTACCTGGACGAAGAGGGGAACAGCCACCCGGTGGTGATGGGTTCCTACGGCATCGGCTCTGGCCGCGTCACCGCCACCATCGTGGAGCAGCACCACGACGAGAAGGGGATCATCTGGCCGGTGACGGTCGCGCCGTACGAGGTCTCACTGATGTGGATTGGTGCGGCGGACGACAACGCGGCGGTCAGCGCCGCCGATACTCTCTACACCGACCTGACCGGCGCGGGCATCGAGGTGCTCTACGACGACCGCGCCGAGCGCGCGGGCGTCAAGTTCAACGATGCAGACCTGATTGGCAACCCGATCCGGGTCTCGGTGAGCCCGCGCACCCTGGAGCGCGGCGAAGCGGAGGTCAAGCTGCGCACGGCCAGTGAGGCGTTCTTCGTGCCGCTGGCCGAGGTGTTGCCAACGGTGCGCCAGCACCTTGATGCGTTGTACGCCGCGCTGAGTGGGGATCCCCCGGCCGCATAGGCGGCAAACGCACGCAGTCTGATTCTCCGGAAGGGAGCAAATCGTGGACAACATGCGCCTGGAGCGCGACACCATGGGCGAGATGTGGCTGCCCAAAGATGCCCTGTACGGCGCCACCACCCAGCGCGCGGTCGAGAACTTCCCCATCTCCGGGCAGCCGCTGCCGCCGGAACTGATCCAGGCGATGGGCCTGATCAAGCAGGCCGCCGCCCGCGTCAACCGCACGCAGGGTGGGTTGAACGCAGACGTCGCAACGGCCATCGAGCAGGCGGCGGCGGAAGTGGCGAACGGGGAGCACTACGCTGACTTCCCGATCGATGTGTTCCAGACCGGCTCTGGCACCTCGACGAACATGAACGCGAACGAAGTCATCGGCACTCTGGCCTCGCGCGCGTCAGGCCAGAAGGTCCACCCCAATGACCATGTGAACATGGGGCAGTCCTCCAACGACACCTTCCCGACCGCGCTGCACGTGGCGGCGGTGCTGCAGATCGAGCGCGAGCTGCTGCCCGCGCTGCGTTACCTGCAGCAGGCGCTGGAGCAGAAGGCGGCCCAGTTCGACGACGTGGTCAAGATCGGGCGCACGCACCTGATGGACGCCGTGCCGATCCGGCTAGGCCAGGAGTTCAGCGGCTACGCGCGGCAGGTCGAACTCGGCGCAGACCGGGTGGAACTGACGCTGCCGGGCCTGCGTGAGTTGGCGATAGGCGGTACGGCGGTCGGAACCGGCCTGAACACCACCGCCGATTTTGGCGCGAAGATGGCGGCGGAACTGACGGCGCTGACCGGCAGTGAATTCCGCGAGGCCGAGAACCACTTCGAGGCGCAGGGCGCGCAGGATGCCTACGTCTTCACCGCCGGGGCCCTGACCACGGTCGCAGCCTCCCTGATGAAGATCGCCAACGACATCCGTATCCTGGGCTCCGGGCCGCAGGCGGGCCTGGGCGAACTGATCCTGCCGGCCATCCAGCCGGGTAGCTCGATCATGCCGGGCAAGGTGAACCCGGTCATCTGCGAGGCCGTGACCATGGTCGGCGCGCAGGTGACCGGGAACAGCCAGGCGATCATCATTGGCGGTCAGTGGGGTCAGCTTGACCTGAACGTGATGCTGCCGATGATGGGGCGGAATCTGCTCGAGAGCATCCGCCTGCTGGCGAACGTCTCCCGCGCCTTCGTGGACAAGCTGCTCACCGGGCTGGAGGCGAACCGCGAGAAGGCCGAGGGGTACATCGAGGGCTCGATCAGTATGGCGACTGCGCTCAACCCGCTGATCGGCTACGAGAACGCGGCAAAGATCGCCAAGAAGTCGCACGCTTCAGGCGTCACGGTGCGCGAACTGGCCTACGCCGAGTCGGGCCTGACCCGCGAGCAGATCGACGACGCGCTGCACCCGCACCGGCAGACGGTGCCGGGGGCCGGCAGCGGGGGCAGCTCCGGCGGGTAAGCCTTGGTGCGGCCGGTTCCGTAGGCGACACGTTTCCCAGGCACGAGTAGTGTCCCGAGTCACTACAGGATGCAGGCGCCGTTCTGGCCGTGGCTGCCGGATCGTCAGCCGGAGTCTGGCGTGCAGATAGTCATGCAGCGCGCACGTCTGCAGATTTGCGCTGCAAACGCAGTCCGGATTCGCCCGGCAGCGTTAGGTTGCGTTGTTACAGCGATCGTAGCAATGCCTCCTGGCTTTCCGGTGCTCCTTCTTCTTGCAGGAGAACTTGCAATCCGCGCTGGGGCCAGCTGCACTGGAATTGCCGGAGGCAAAGACACCAAAGGCTGCCAGGCCGGTCAGCCTGGAGTGGAACACGAGCTTGCGGAGGGCGGTACGCCGGGGGAGGCGGGTTCTGAGTTCGGCAGCGAGAGCGGCGTGGAGCATTTCGCTGTTCATGATGGGCCTCGTCAAGACGGAGCGCGACATTGACACGCTAGTCTGGCACCTGGACGGCAAAGATGCGAGACCGGCGCGAAGGGGAGTTCCCCACACAAAAGGAAGGTCGTTGCAGCCTCACCAATGCTCGCCAGGGCAGGCGTTCCTGATGGCTGGACAAACAACGGGGGAGAGCGGGAACGCTCTCCCCCGTTGTTGCTTCATTGACTGACGATACGCTACAGAGCTTCGCCGCAGCTACCGAGGATGCAAGCGTTGAGCGAACCGGTGCAATCCGTGCTCGGATCGTAGCCAAGGACGAAACTCCTGCAACGCACAACTGTCAGCCACCCGTCTTGATGGGGGTTCAGGAAATCGCTATCCCGGGAGGACGCAGGCATTGGCGATGCAATCCGCATCGACGACGCAGCATTGCTCACTTCCGGCGGCCCCACAGACGTTCAGCACGTCGCACTCCGCACAGACGCCAGCGTTGCACCGGCCAGTGGCGCAATCCGCCCCAGTGACACAGACATCACCGAGGTCGATGGGAACACAGACAAGGGCGACACACTCAAGACCTGTACCTGTGCCGCACTCACCCCCACCAGCTGTGCACGAAGTCCCAAGCAACGTTGTGTCGATCGTAATCGGGAATCCGGCGGCTGGCGTCGGGGAGGACGTCTTCTTGCACCGCTTCCGGCACTTGCGCCGCTTCTTCGCGGTGTTCTTGTTCTTGCAGCGCTTCTTGCACTTCTTCTTGGCTTCCGCGTCGTCACCCTCGAGCGCGGTAAACGCCGTGACGCCAAGTGCAGCAGCAAGACCACCGGCCGCAAGGCGGCCAAGAACGGAGCGGCGGCTGGTGCCTTCATCCGCGAGGGATATGGTGAGAGCGTCGAAACGACCATGTTCCATTGCGGCCTCCTGTCACCGCTGAGCTCCTGCGAGGCTGCAGGACGCCTACCCGGTGTATGAGGCCGAGTCTTTGCATGTGGCGTGCCATAAACCATGAATGGAGTTAGTCGATATTCGCAAACCCTTCATCATAAGCGGCGTTCGCTACAGGTCAGGAGCGCCTCAAGATCACGCCAGAACCTCGCTTGCGACGCTCAGGAACTCGTCGACCTGGGCCTGCTCCCAGATCATCGGGGGGAGCAGCCGGAACGTGGTGGCGCCCGCCGGGAGCACCAGCACGCCGCGCTCCTGGAGCCCGCGCAGCGCGGGCGTGACGCGCCCCTTCAACTCCACGCCGATCATCAGGCCCCGCCCGCGCACCTGGCGAATCTGCGCGCTGTTCAGGCTTTGCAGGCCGGTCCTCAGCGCTTCGCCGGTCGCCACGGCCCGGTTGTACAGGTCGCGGTCACGCAGGGCGCGCAGCGTCGTCACAATGGCCCGCGCCGCCAGGGGGTTCGCGCCGAACGTCGTGCCGTGCGCGCCGGATGGAATCTCCCCCGCGATCTGATCGGTGGTCATGGTCAGGCCGATGGGGAAGCCATTGCCCAGCGCCTTGGCCGTCACCATGATGTGCGGAACCACGCCCGACGCCGACATGGCGAAGGGAAGGCCCGTCCGAAACCCCGACTGAATCTCATCCGCAATCAGCAGCGCGCCGTTGGCATCGGCGATGCGCCGCGCCGCCTGCAGATACTCGTCGGAGGCGGGCCAGATACCGCCCTCGCCCTGGATAGGCTCCAGCAGGATCGCGGCAGTTTCCCCATCCACGGCGGCTTCCAGCGCGTCGATGTCGTTGTACGCCACGTGCGTCGTGGCGGGTGAGAGCGGCTCGAAGGGTCCCCGGTACTTGGCGTCGTGGGTGGCGGCCAGCGCGCCCAGGGTGCGCCCGTGGTACCCACGTTTCGCGGCGACCAGCTTCTGGCGGCCGGTGGCGGCGATGGCGAACTTGATGCCGGCCTCGATCGCCTCCGCGCCGGAGTTGGTCAGGAAGTAGCGGGTCAGGCCCTCGGGAGCGATGGTGGCGATCTCGGCCAGGGCTTCGGCGCGCAGGTCGTTGTAGAAGCTCTGGTGACAGGTGGCCAGCGTCTGCAACTGGTCCGCGAGCGCGGCGGCGTACTCCGCGTCGGCGTGACCGAGGATCGCCACGCCGTAGTTGCTCATGGCGTCCAGGTAGCGCTTGCCGTCGGTGTCGTACAGGTACGCGCCCTCACCGCGCACCAGCGCAATATCGCGCTTGGCGTAGAGCGACGGTTGATGCTCGGTTTCCAGGCGTTGAATCTCGGCGAGATCGATGGTGGCGGCAGACATACGGTGCACTCCTTGGTGTGTGGTGTGAACGACGATTCTGGCAGGATCTTTTTCGGAATTTGGTGCGCCCTTCCGCGAAGAACCCTCACCCCAACCCCTCTCCCTGTGCGCAGGGCGAGGGGCTTTTGGCGGTAGCGTTACCCTGGCGGCTGCGCGGGGCGCGCGTCCCCGCCTCATGAGGGGCACGGCTCTCCTCGCCCTTCGCACAGGGAGAGGGGTTGGGGTGAGGGTCCTCTGGTGCGTTGTCACGATCTGCCTCCCCTTCACCCCAGCCGAGCCTACACCGCGGCGGCTGCTGAGCGGCGAACCGTGGTGCCGCGCCCGGCCAGCGCGGCGGTGACCGGCGCATCAATGCGGCCGTCGGCGAACACGACGCGGCCCACGCCGCGCCCGACCGCGCCCAGCGCGGCCTCGACCTTGACCACCATGCGCCCGCCGGCCGAGGCGAGCGCACTTTCCGGCGCGTTGGCGTCGATCTCGCTGATCAGCGACGACTCATCGCGCACGTCGGCGAGCAGGCCAGGGGTGTCCGAGAAGAAGATCAGGCCGTCCGCGCCGACGACCGTCGCCAGTTCCAGGGCCAGCTTGTCGCCATCGACATTGATCGGCGTGCCTTCCTCGCCCAGCGCGGGCGGTGTCAGCACCGGCACGTAACCGTTCTGCAGCAGCAGCGTCACCAGCGTGGGGTCGATCTTCTCCAGCGTCCCGGCGTGGTCATCGCGGAAGATGCGGGTCTTGCCATCTTCCGTGCCGCGCAGCACCGGCTTGCGCCGCCCCACCCCGATACCACCGTCGATGGCGCTGAGGCCGACCGCGTTCACGCCCGCGTCGCGCAGCGTCGCCACCAGGCGCTTGTTGACCTTGCCGCAGTACGCCATCAGCATGGCGTCCATGGTCGGGCCGTCCGTGTAGCGGCTGACGCGCCCGCTGGAGGAGGTGACCATGCGCGGCGGCATCCCCAACTGCCGGCTCAGTTCGCTGAACTCGGCGTTCCCGCCGTGAACAATGACTACCGGCTCCGCAAACCCCGCCAGATCCTGCGCGAAGTTGCGGAACCCGCCCTCACCGATGGCCGCCCCGCCGCCAATCTTGATGAC
>DAOUDE010000098.1:0-5311 GCA_034431475.1 Thermomicrobiales bacterium
CGGCCCCAACACCGCGCTCATCGCCGTATCGTTGCCTGCTCACCCCCTATCTCCGCACGATCTCCGCCAGGTAGCCCTCCCGATTGAACGGGTTGGGGCCGCTGCGCGCGCGAGAGGGCGGGTTGCGGGCGACCGCGATGTGCCCCGCCGGCGTGGAGACCCACGTGCCTTCGCCGCGTGTCAACCCCGGTATCTGCTGCTCCACAGCGCGCAAGTCGGCGGTGGGGATGGTGCAGGTAATGCGCGCGGCGCCGCCCACCACAGTCGTCTCGCGGATCGTGGCCCGCGCGTGAGTCAGGATGCGGGTGACGGCGGTGCAGGCGTCCTCCGGCAGGTCAACATCAAGCGCCTCGATCGGCTCGTAGACCGTGGTCCCGGCCTGCAACAGCGCCTGCATCACCACCAGCGGCGTCAGCTTGCGGAAGTCTGCCGCGATGGTGATGGGCGAGTAGTAGCCGCAATCGACCAGGGTGACCACGCAGTCCGTCACCTCCCAGCCGGCCAGGCCCTGCGCCAGCGTTTCGTAGATCGTCTCCTCGAGCGCGCGGTAGAAGGCGAGCGGCAGCGCGCCCAGCTCGCGCTCGTAGCGGATACCGCTTCCCGCCTCTGCTGGCTCAATGCGCAGGCCAACCCCGGCCGCGATGGGGCTCCCACCCAGTGGTTCGATATGCTCGCCCATGCCGCAGGGCCGCTCGATGCAGACCGTCATCGTCGTACCAAAGGTGACGGCCACGCCGTGCTCCTGGGCAAGCGTGGCCTGGATGACCTCTTTCTGCACCTCACCGTACAGTCGCAGCGACACCTCGCCCTCCGCGTTGCGCTGGCGCAGAGCGATCAGCGGGTCGTGCTCGGCCATGATCTCCAGCCCCGCGCGGAGTTGGGTGATCTGCCGGGGATCGACCGGGCGCACCACGCTCTCCAGCGCCGGCAGGGGCAGCGCCGGAGGCAGGTACTCCAGGGCGTCACCCGGCGCTCCGGCCCGGTCGCCGATACGCGCGTGACGCAGGCCATGCAGGATGGCGATGTCGCCCGCCGTCACGCGCTCCACCGCGTCACGCGTTCCGGCCCGCTCGATGCCGGTGACGCGCGCCTCAAGCTCGTCCACGCCGCCGCGCTCCACCCGGCGGTGCAGCGGTAGCCGCTGGCGCACCTCCAGCGTGCCGGTAAAGAGGCGCAGGTAGGTCAGCTTCTCACCGGAGGGGCGATGCGCGATCTTGAAGACCTCGCCGGTGAGCGGCGCGGCGGGGTCCTCCCGGGCTGCCGGCAGCCACGCCCGGATGCCCTCCAGCAACTCGGGCATGCCCACGCCGGAGATGGCCGAACCGAAGTAGGCGGGCGTGATTTGGCCGGCCGCGACCTGCTGCCGCAGGGCGTCACACAGGTAGGCGGCGCTCAGCACGCCACCCTGCTGCTCGTAGGTTGCAATCACCTCGTCGCTGCTGGCGGCCAGCAGATCGAGGCAGCGCTCCTGCCACGCCGGATCGTGCAGATCAACAAGTTCGACGCGGTGCTCAGGTGTGCCCAGCCCACCGACGCCGTTCATCGGCAACACGCGCAGCCGCAGCGCCTGGGCCAGGTGCGCCAGCAGCGCGTCATCCCGCGCGCCAACACGGTCGATCTTGTTGATGAAGATCAGCCGGGGAATGCCGGCTACCTGCAGGGCGTGCGCCAGCCGCCGTGTTTGCGGCTGCACCCCCTCCACCGCCGAGACGACCAGGATGACGGCGTCGAGGACGCGCAGGGAGCGCACCACCTCGGCGATGAAATCCGGGTGGCCAGGCGTGTCGATGAGATTGACGGTGAACTCCCCCAGGGTGAAGGATGCGACGGCGGACTGGATGGTAATGCCGCGCGCCCGTTCGAGCGCGAGGGTATCGGTCTGGGTGGTGCCAGCATCGACGCTGCCAATTTGGCGGATGACACCGGTTTCGAAGAGGAGACGTTCGGTGAGGCTGGTCTTGCCCGCATCGACGTGGGCCAGGATGCCCAGGTTGAGAAAAGACATGCAACGGCGCCTTCCAGAAGAGGCATCCATCGTTCCCGACGGACGCGTTCGCCAGGGTCAGGGGAGTGGGCATCCCTGTCCCGCGAACGAGGCACGCGTTGAGATACTGGGTGAGGGTTAGCTGCTGGCGGCGGCCTGGCTCGTCAGGGAAGAGATGTGGAAGGTGATCTGCCGCATGGTGCTCCTGCTTCCCTGCAACCGCCGGCACAACGCCCGGGTGGCGCTGCGTCACGACAGGGAGTGTAGACCAGGCCAGGAACATCGTGCACCGATCCGGGTGCTGGAGAAGGCATGCCCGGCCCGGAGGCGCGGCAGACCCCGTGCTACGGTTGCCACATGATGCGGCGCGGTTTGATGTGCATCGGCTGCGCCTGAGGTGGCATGTACCCGGGGGTACCCGATGGCGAAGAACTACGCGACGTACAGCTTCTGGCTGGAAACCTGTGGCGATGACCTGACGCCGCGCCCGGCGCTGGATGGCTCGACCGAGGTCGATGTCGCCATCATGGGCGCGGGGTTCACCGGGCTGTGGACGGCGTACCACCTGCTCCAGCGAGATCCTTCGTTGAATGTGCTGGTGGTGGAGAAGGAGATCGCCGGGTTCGGCGCTTCCGGCCGCAACGGTGGCTGGTGCTTCTCCGGCTTCCCGGTGCTGCCGCGCGAGCTGATCACCCGCCACGGGCGAGAGATGGCGCGCCAGGTTTCGCTGGCGATGGCCGATTCCGTGGATAACGTCGGCCAGGTTTGCGCGGCGGAAGGGATCGACGCCCACTACGGGCACGGCGGCGAACTGGAAGTCGCCCGCGCCGCCTACGATTTGCCGAAGCTGCAGAACATGTATGACGAGTACGCGGCCATCGGGCTGGAGGACCGCGTGCAACTGTTCGATGCGGCAGAGACGGCGGACCGCATCAGGATCGCGGGGGCCGTCGGCGCGTTCTGGAACCGGGACGGCGCGGCGGTGCAGCCCGCCCGCCTGGTCCGCGGCCTGGCGCGGGCGGTTGAACGCCACGGCGGCCGCATCGTCGAGCAGACGGCGGTGACCGACTACGCGGGCGGCGGCAAGCCAGTGCTGCGTACCGAGCGGGGCGATGTGCGCGCGCGGCGCGCCATCGTGCTGGCGGGCGAGGCGTACCTCTCGCAGTTGCGCAAGCTGCGCCGCCACGTCATCCCCATGACCTCGCACATGGTCGTCACGGAGCCTCTTTCGCCGGAGATCTGGGCGAAGATTGGCTGGGATCGGCGCGAAGTGCTGGGCGGCTTCGGCACCACCGGCGGCTACATCCAGCACACCGCTGATGGCCGCATTGCCTTCGGCGCGTACCGCGCGCGCTACCCCTATAACTCGAAGATCACGGATGACCTCGACCGCATGGAGGATATCTTCGAGCACGCGCGCATCGCCGCCCGCACCTGGTTCCCGGATCTGCGCGAGACGGCGTTCACGCACGCCTGGGGCGGCGTTTTCGGCGCCCCGCGTGATCACATGCCGACGATGGGCTTCAATCCGCGCACCGGGGTGGCGCTGGCCTACGGCTACACCGGGGAGGGGGTGGCGACCTCTAACCTGAGCGGGCGGGTGCTGACCGATCTCATCACGGAGACCGATTCGCCCCTCACCCGCCTGCCGATGGCCTCGCACAACCCGGTCGTCTGGGAGCCGGAGCCACTGCGCTCCATCGGGGTGAACCTGGTGCGCAAAGCCCGCTACTTCGAGAATGAGGAAGTGGAGCGCACCGGCGAGTACCCGGAGTGGCCGAAGCTGGTCCACAAGCTGGTCGGTCGCTAGGCGCAAGGGGCGGTCAGCAGAAGCGGCCGCCGTCTCCGCCCCAGGCGCCTGGGTCACGGGGCGGTGGTTGCTGTTGCTGCCGCCACTGTGCCATCGCCGCTCGCTGGCTCTCACGCCGCTCGGCGATATCCTGGGATATCTGGTAGTTGACGAAGCTGCGGCGGCGTCGCTCCTGTTCTTCGGGGCCCATTGAGACGGGCTGGCTCTGCGCCAGACCGATCATCACGAGGGCGACGAGCAGGATACCGATGCCCACGAGGATGTCCTGCCAGAAGAGCACGATCGCACCGGCCACGAGCGCGACGAGCAATCCCGCAACAGCAACGTTCGCGATGGTCATCACTCACACCTGTGCCAGTGACAGTCGAATCATTGACATAGAGAACGGAGCGTTGACGGTGCGCGTTCCCGCCTGGAGCAGTGGTTCAGGTACGCGCGGAGTACTTCATGACAGCTGAGCGCCACCTGCGGGTCCGCGAAAAGGTCTACGCCTACATCACCCAGGGCGAGCAGGTGCTCGTCTTCCGGCATGTCGATTTCCCGGACGCGGGTATCCAGGTGCCGGGCGGCTCAGTCCAGCCCGGTGAGTCGCTGCGCGAGGCGGTCCTGCGCGAAGCATTCGAGGAAACGGGTCTGGCTGGCCTGGAGATCGCCGCCGAGCTCGGTGACGCGTGGCCGGTCATGGACGATGGTGGGCGCAGTGGCGAGCTGCACCACCGCCACTTCTTCCACCTCCGCTGCCCCCGGCCGTTGCCGCTGACCTGGCGCCACGAGGAGCGGGACCCGGGAGATGGCGGCCCAGCCATCCTGTTCGAGTTCTTCTGGATGCCGCTGGCAGACGCGCCAGCGGCGCTGATTGCGGAGATGGGAGCGCTGGCGCACCGCGTGCTGTTCTAGCCGGGCAGGAGGCCTGCCCGGCCGTCGTGCAAGTGCGCTCTCGCTGCGCTCCCGCGTCTGGTGTCAGGTGCGGTTGACCACCTCTGCGGAACAGCCAGGGGGCAGCCTGCCCGCGAAGGCATCCTCGAAGAACTGCTGGAGCATCGATCCGGTGAAGGCAGGATCGGCCAGGCTGGCGCTGCCCGGGAGCGCCGTGATGGCGCTGTGACTGCCGTCGGTCACGCCGGCCTCCGCACGCCAGATGCGCAGGCGCAACGAGCCCTGGTCCCCAGCCTCCGGGCAGTACTCTGCCTGCATGGCGTCGTAGAGCGCGACCGACATGCAGTCGCTGGCGGCGGGTACGTCATTCTCGGTCCCTTGCGGCGCCACGCAGTGCACCACCGTATCGCCGCTGCCATGGGTAATCAGCACCGGAACCAGGTCATCACCCCGGCGCGGCAGCTTGGCCAACGGGTGATCGCCGAGCGGCCCGGGCAACTGGTAGCGCACCCAGGAGCACCACTTCGCCTGCTCGGAATCGGGATTTCCGGCGCAGAGCACGCCCAGGTTCCCGTGCTGGAGCGAATCGATGACCGGGCCGTTCGCGATCTCCGGCTGCAGGAAGGGCGTGGTGAGGTACG
>DAOUDE010000099.1:0-65413 GCA_034431475.1 Thermomicrobiales bacterium
CCACCGCGTGCTCACCGAGGAGGGTGAATGTTCACGCACCTCGGCCGCATCGTCGCGCGCTTTGCTCCACTGGTGGTGGCCGCCTGGCTCCTCGCCGTGGTTGGCGCCAGCCTGGTGCTGGCCCCGCGCTTCACAACCGCGCTCACCGGCCCCCCACTCCAGGTGCGGGGCTCCGATTCGGCGCGGGCGCAGCAGCTCATCACCGAGCGCTTCGGCGAGCCCTTCGCCGAGCAGGACCTCGTCGTCTTCACCTCCGCCTCGCTCACCACCGAGGACGCCGGGTTTCGCGCCGTCGTTACCGACGCGCTGGATCGCCTGCGGCCGCTGCCGGGCGTGGTCAGCATCACCTCGCCCTACGACCCCGGCGCGGAGAGCCTGATCGCGAAGGATCGCCAGATGGCGACCGCCATCGTGGCCATCACCGGCACCAACGCCGAGCGCCAGGCGCTCGTCTCGCGGCTCACGGTGCGGGCCACCGCCGCCTCCACGCCGTACGTCACCGTGTACCTGACCGGCAGCTCCCCCCTGATCGCCGAGCTGGTGGCGCAGGAGCAGGCCGATCTCTCCCAGGCGGAGCAACTGGGCCTGCCCATCGCCGCGCTCGTCCTGCTCGTCACCTCCGGCACGGTGGTCGCGGCCGGGCTGCCCATTCTGCTCGCCGTAAGCGGGATGGCCCTCACCTTCGGCGTCCTCGGCGCGGCCTCGATGCTCACGGAGTTCAACCTCTTCGTCCCTAACATCGCGACCATGATCGGCCTCGGCGTCGGCATCGACTACGCCCTCTTCATCGTCACCCGCTTCCGCGAGGAACTGGCCGGCGGTCGCACCCCGGCCGAGGCCGTGGCCGTCACCATGACCACCACCGGCAAGAATGTCTTCTTCTCGGGCATGATCGTGCTCGTCTCGCTCTCGGGGTTGTTCCTCGTCAACGCGCGCATCTTCCATGAGCTCGCGCTCGGCGCCATGACGGCGGTGGCCGTGATGCTGTTCGGGGCGATGACGTTCCTGCCCGCGCTCCTCGCCTGGCTCGGGCCACGGCTCAACGCCGGGCGGCTGCCCGGGCGCACTGGCGATGCGGCCGGCATTGGCGGGTGGGCGTTCTGGGGCCGGTGGGCGCGGGCCATCATGCGGCGGCCCGGCTTCTGGGCCACCCTGGCCGTGGCGATCCTGCTCCTGCTCTCCTCCCCCATCGCGCGGCTGAACCTCTCGCTGGACACGAGCACGCCGGAGGCAAACCAGGGCTCGGCGGGGGCCGGGCGCAAGATCCTGGAGCAGGAATTCAACGAGGGGCTGATTTCCCCCCTCCAGATCGTGTACGTCAGCCGCGACGGCGCGCTCGATCAGCGCGATCTCGACGCCATCGCTCACCTGTCGCAGTCACTGACGAGCGACTGGGCGGTGGTGGACGTCATCTCCGTCACGACGCTCCTGGACCAGTACACCGGCGGGCACTCGGTGGATGCCCTCTCCCTGGCGGCCAACTACCCGCAGGTGGTCGCAGCGGCGGGCGATGTCGTCAATTTCAGCACGGGCATGGATGTCGCGGTCATCCGCGCCGTGCCGCGCTGGTCCCCCGATTCGCCGGGGCCCCTGGCGCTGGTCGAGCGGGTGCGGAACCACCTGGGGCCAGAGGCGCTGGCGGGCGTGCCCGCCGAGATGCACGTGGGCGGGCTGAGTGCGCAGATCATCGATATCAGCGCGGAATCGCGCCACAAGCTGCCGGTAGTGGCCGGGACCATCGTCGTGGTGTCGATGCTCCTGCTGATGATGGTGTTCCGCAGCGTCGTGCTGCCGCTGAAGGCGATCCTCATGAACGTGCTCGGCATCACGGCGGCCTACGGGCTGCTGGTGGTCGTGTTCCAGGATGGCGCGGGCGCGCGACTGCTTCATTTCACCCCTACGGGCAGCATCCAGGTCTACCTGCCGCTGCTCACCTTCGCCGTGCTCTTTGGCATCTCGATGGACTACGAGGTGTTCCTGCTGGGCCGTATCAAGGAAGAGTGGGACAAGACCCACCACAACGAGGAAGCCGTGGTCACGGGCGTCCAGCGCACCGCCTCGGTGATCACGGCGGCGGCGGCGATCATGGTGGCGGTCTTTTCCGCGTTCACGCTCGCCCAGCTCATGGAGGTGAAGGAACTGGGGTTCTCGCTGGCCGCTGCCGTCTTCATCGACGCCACGCTGATCCGCATCGTGCTGGTGCCCGCCGCCATGCAACTGCTCGGCGACCGCAACTGGTGGCTGCCCGCCTGGCTGGACCGGCTGCTGCCCCGCATCAACCTCTCGGAATCGGAGGATGCGGGGCTCGGGCGCGGGGCGCCGCCGCCCACACGCTGACCCTATGGTGGCCATTGGCCCGTCGTGACGCCGCCACCCCGGAAGGCGCACCAGGGCCGGGAGCCGCCGGCAGCGGCTAACCCGGCGCAGGGGCGCCAGGCGCGTCGTGCGGCTCGCCTGCCATGCCGGTTCCCGCCGGCAGGTACACAACCACGTCTCCGGGCTGGAGATGCAAGCCGGCAAGCTGGTGGAAGGCGAAGCGCTCCTTGCCGCGCGCCGCGCCCAGGACGAGCGCCCCAGCCAGGCCGGGCAGCGTGGCGGTGGTCAGCCCGGCTTCGTCTGGCCGCACGATCCGCTCCGAGAGTGCCAGCCCCTGGCCGAACGACAGCAAATCCTCCAGGAACTGCGGCACCGCCTGCTGCCGCACCGCAGCGCCCATCAGACGCCCACCGGAAACGGACGGGGAAACGACCAGGTCCGCACCCGCGCCGTAGAGCAGCTTGATGTTCTCCTCCTCTCGCGCCGACGCCACGAGATGCACGTGCGGCGCGAGACTGCGCACCGTCAGGCAGATCAGCACCGAGGCATCGTCCCGGTTCGGGGCAACCAGAACCGCGTGCGCCGCATCGATGTTTGCGGCCCGCAGCAGGGCCTCGCGCGAGGCATCCCCACGCAATGCGACCAGCCCGGACTTCGTGGCCATCGTCACCGCCTCTTCGGACTCGTCGATCGCCACGATCTGGTCCCGAGGCTGGCCATGCGCCAGCAACTCGTCGACAATGGCCCGCCCTTTGACGCCATACCCACAGACGATGACGTGGTCAGACAGCCGGTCCTGAAGTTCCTTCATCTGGCGTTCCTCTCGCAAGCGCAGGCGCAGGAGCGTCAACTCATAGGCGGTGCCCAGAAACAGCACCCACAGAAAGACGCGGATTGGGGTCATCACCAGGGCGTTGACGAGGCGGGCCTGATCGGTGACCGGCGTAATGTCACCGTAGCCAACCGTCGTGAGCGAGACGATGGTGAAATAGAGGACATCCACCACCCCGACCGGCTGATCCGGGTGGACGTTGTCGCGCAGGCCATCCCGGCCAAGCCACTGCAGCAGGGTGACCGCAACGATGAGCGCAGCGGCCAGGGCGAGCCGGCGCAGCAACGCCCGCTCGGGCGCTTCCTCTGGCAGACGCAAAGGCCCAAGGCGCGGCACGTCGTGCGATGACAGCATCAGGTCCACCTCACCGGGCCGCAGACACCAGCGGTTGCGGGCTGACCTGGCGCAAGGCCACGGCCGCGCCGGGCCAAGATGTATCTCATGGATATATGAGATACATCAGCCACAGCCCCAGGCAGGCAAGCACGAACGCCAGGAATACGGCAACAGCGGGCGGGACGTTCACGCGGCCCTCGCAGGCTGGGTTGCCCGCCGAAGGATAAGCCACCCGCCGGCTCCGGCAACCACGGAGGCGGCGAGCACCCCCAGCTTGGCGGCGGCGAGGTTCGGCGCTGCATCGGGGCGAGGGAAGGCCAGGTCCGCCACGAACAGGGACATGGTGAACCCGATGCCCGCCAGCCAGCCCACCCCGTAAATCTGCCGCCAGCTCACCCCGGCGGGCAGCTCGCTCCAGCCCAGCCGCGTGGCCAGCCACGCCCCGAGCAGCACCCCGATCTGCTTCCCCAGCACCAGCCCCACGAAGACCCCGAGCGTCACCGGGTGGGCCATGACCGCCGTGAGATTCCCTTCCACCCGCACCCCGGCATTCGCCAGGGCGAAGAGCGGCACAATGGCGAAGACCACCCAGGGATGCAGGGAGTGTTCCAGGCGCTGCAGCGGTGCGCCCGCGGCTTCCACCACGTCCTCCAGTTCCGCCAGCGTGTCCTGGCGCTCGCCGTTCGTCAGCACACTGTCGCCCGGATCCCCGGCCCGGGCGAATTGCTGCAGCAGCTTTTGCCCCCTGTTGACGAAGGCGTCGGAGTCGATCCGCGTGCGGGCAGGAATGGTGAGGGCCAGGAGCACCCCGGCAAGCGTGGCGTGCAGGCCCGAGGCGAAGATGGCAGCCCATAACGCCAGGCCGAGCGTTCCGTACACCAGTGGCCGCCGTGCGCCGAGACGGTTGACCAGGATCAGCAGGAGCAGGATCACCACGGCGGCCGCAAGCGCGAGGGGGTCGAGGTCCCCCGCGTAGAAGAGGGCGATGACCAGCACCGCCAGCAGATCATCGACAATGGCCAGGGCGGTCAGGAAGACCTTCAGCCCCAGCGGAATGCGCGATCCCAGCAGCGCCAGCACGCCGAGCGAGAAGGCGATGTCGGTCGCCATCGGGATGCCCCAACCTGCCGCCCCGTTTGTACCGGCGTTGAACGCGAGGTAGATGCCGGCCGGGATAGCGGCCCCACAGAGTGCGGCGATGGCCGGCAGGATGGCCCGGCGCGGCGAGGCCAGCTCCCCGACCAGCACCTCGCGCTTGATCTCCAGCCCGACCACCAGGAAGAAGATGGCCATGAGGCCGTCATTGATCCAGTGGCGCAGCGATTCGCCGAAGCGCCACGACCCCAGTGCCAGGCCAAGCTCCGTTTCCCACAGCGCGTGATAGCCATCGTGCCAGGGAGAATTGGCCCACAGCAGCGCCAGCACCGCGCAGGCCAGCAGCAGCACACCTCCGAACGCCTCATGGTGCAGAAACGTCCGGATCGAGAAGCCATTCGCAGAGGATGCGTCGGTGCCGTGCCCGGCGCCGTGAGCCATGCGCGTGGTTGCTCCCGTCGTGATACCCACGCCCAGCCGGCGTCGGTATCGCTCACAACACAAAAAGGGACTGCCAAACAGCAGTCCCCACCGAGCTGCACGGGTACGGGGTATGCAGCACCCCCGGGCGCGACTGCGCCTCACGCGCGGCAGTATACGCGCGCGCCGTCACCGTCCCCAATCAGCAACGCCGCCCGTTTCCTGAAGGCAGCCAATGGCAGCGATGTGCATATTCCTACGGATGTAACCGCGCCGCCTGCCCGGAGGATGGAAGCCAGGCCGCGGCGTCCTCGCCGGGCCGCCAGGCTCGCTGGAAAGGAGGCACGCACTCCCAGCAGGACATGATCACTGCCGAACGGCGGTTCTCGCCGTCGCGCTCCCCAATTGTGGCAGGCGAGGGTTTCGCGACATGGGTATGAACGACGGCGCGGCATCATACTGTTGCTGGCAGAGGATCGACCGTGAACGACATCCCGCGAAAGAGTGAATGCCGCCTGCATGGTAATGAGGGACGCGAACCCTGGGGCGCCTCCCTGCGCGGCATCGAGGTGATCCGCTGCGATCATCTCGGCAACGCCTACGTGGTGGAGATGTATCTGGTGGCTGGAAGCGAGGAGCAGCCGTATCGCTCGCACCACATTCACTTCGTGCGGGACGGGCTGCGGGAGGTCCATGCCCTGGATGAGCAACTGAGCCCAGAGGGAGTGGAGCAGGTCTGGGCTGGCGCCGTGGCGGCAATGGAGCGCGGCGATCAGCCGCGAAATCACGAGGCGCAGTTTCACCACCAACGCGAAATGGCATGAAACGCCTGATGGCCCGAGGCTTTCCATGCGCTCAACGCAGCAGGGCGCAATGCCTCGTGGTCAGCCCTCGTACTGCAGCACCACCTGGATGGCATCTTCACTGTGCTGGTCGATGAGCTGGTAGGCGTCTGCGGCGGCGGCGAACGGGAGAGAAGTCGTCAGCAGCCGGTCCAGCTCCAGCTCTGTGAACCAGTCGAGAATCTGCTCCGCGCGGCGCGAGAGGGAGTGCGTCGCCGCAAGCTCCGGCGCGATACCGCCAACCTGCGAGCTGCGCAGGGTGATCCGGTTGTGATGGAACTCGTCGGAGAGGGCCAGCGCGCCGCCCGTGCCGCCATACCAGGAGAGCGCGACGACGGTGGTGTTGGGCGCGGCGGTGCGGATCGCCTCCTGGAGCGCGGCGTAGGCGCCGCTGGCTTCGATGACCACGTCCGCGCCACGCCCGGCAGTTCGTTCGCGGACCGCGAGGGCGACATCGACTTGCGCCGGATCGAGGCATTCATCCGCCCCGAGCTGGGTGGAGAGCTGTTGCCGGGCCGGGATGCGTTCGACGGTGATGATGCGGCGGGCGGCGGTGCGGCGCAGGTACTGCGTCACCAGCAAGCCGACCAGCCCCTGCCCGAAGACGACGACGGTGTCGTCGAGGCGGATGTCGGCGTCGAGGACGCCACCGTAGGCCGTGTTGAGGTTGGAATAGAGGACGCCGGCTGCGGGATTGGCCAACTCCGGGAGGCGGATCACACTGGCTGCCGGGGCAACGTAGGCCGTCTGGTGCGGCTGGTAGGCGTAGACGAGATCCCCTTCGTGCAAGTGCCGGACGGCGCTGCCGCGACCGATCACCCGGCCAACGTTGGCGTAGCCATACGCCAGCGGGTATCCCCAATGGGTGTCCGCCGCGGTCCAGTACCCCCGCTCCGGCACGGGCGCCTGCGCCTCGGGCGCTGCGGGCAGAAAGAGCCGCAAGTCGCGGTCGTACCGCTTCGACCACTGCGGGGCCAGCCCGCGGTAGACGTTCATTTCCGTGCCATGGCTGATGCCGGAGAAGAGCGTCTTCACCAGCACCTCGTCCGGGCCTGGCTCGGACAATCGCCGCGTCAGCGTGGCGAGTTGGCGGGGAGCCGTGATAACCAGAATCTGCGCGTCGCGCGCCGCATCGAGTGAGTCGCAAACAACGTCCACGAGTGAGCCTCCGCGAGCTGCCGGCAGCCGTGGGGCAAGCGCACGGGATTGCTCCCGCGGCTAGCCCTTGACGCCGCCGGTGGTGAGTCCACCGACGAGATAGCGCTGGAAGAAGAGGAAGAGGATGGCCGGCGGCAGCGAGATGATCACGCCGCCGGCGGTGAGCATGCCCCAGTCGATCGTGTACTGGCCGAAGGCCGCCTGCAAGGCGAGCGGCAGGGTGCGTACTTCCGTCGAGGTGAGCAGAGAGAGGGCGAAGAGAAACTCGCCCCAGGCCAGGAGGAACGCGAACGCGCCGACGGCCACCGTGGCCGGGGCCATGAGCGGCATGATCACCTGCCAGAGGACCTGCACCGGCGACGCGCCATCCAGCGTTGCCGCCTCATCCAGCTCAGGCGGGATGTCGTCCATGTAGCCCTTGAGCATCCAGACGGCGATCGGCAGGCCGAGCAGGAGATAGGCGATGGTCAGGCCGAGCAGGCTGTCGGTCAGGTGCAACTGGCGCAAGATCAGGATCAGCGGCACGACGATGATAATGCCGGGCAACATCTGGACGGCGAGGATGGCGCCGGAGAAAACCGGCCGCAGGCGGTAGCGGAAGCGAGAGAGGCTGTAGGCGGCGCCGAGCCCGGCAAGCGTGACGATGAGCGACGACGCTGCGGCCACGAGCAAGCTGTTGCGAAAGGCCGACTGGAAGCCGACTGCTGACCAGATCCGGGCAAAATTGGCGAAGGTGATCTCCGTCGGCAGAATGGCGAAGGGACCACGAAACATCTCGCTGCCTGGCTTGAAGGCGGTCAGGTAGAGCCAGATCACCGGGAAAATCAGCATCCCGACGACGAGGATTGCCAGCAGGTCGAGCCCCAGCGATTGCAGCCGAGGCCGCGCCCGGGACGTCGTCATCGGCCTGGTCAGCGCCATGGCAGGGCTCCTATCACTCCGGATCGCGGCCGAGCGCGCGCAGGTAGCCGCTCGAGAAGACGATCAGCAACACGAGCATCGAAGCGCCAATCACGGCGGCATAGCTCAGTTCCAGCCGTTCGAAGAAGAGGCGGAAGAGGTAGACCCCGATCAGCATCGAGGCCTCGCCCGGGCCGCCTTTGGTCATCACCCAGACCAGGTCGAAGCTGTAGAAGGCCAGGATGCCGAGAATGAGACAGGTGATCACGGTCACCGGCCGCAGCAGCGGCAAGGTGATGTCCCGGAACTGGCGGACCTTGCCAGCGCCATCAATCGCCGCAGCCTCATAGAGGTCGGGCGGGATCGCCTTCATGCCCGCCAGGAGCGCAATCGCCATGAAGGGAATCCCCTTCCAGGCGCTGATCACGGTCAAAATCGGCAGCACGGCGCCTGGTTCGGCGAGGAGCGAGCGCTCGCCGGCAAGGCCGGCCTGCTGCAGCAGCGCGTGGATCGTGCCCGATTCGCTATCCAACAGCCAGCGCCAGGTGTAGCCGGCCACGATGGCCGGCGTGACCCAGGGGAGGAGCAGTGCCCCGGTCAGGAAGCCGGTCACCCACGAGCGACGATTCAGCAGGAGGGCGATCGGCAGGGCGAAGAGGTACTCCAGCAGGACGGTGCCGATGGTCCAGTAGGCGGTGCGGCCAAGACTCTGCCAGACGAGCGGATCCCCGAACAGGCGGCGGTAGCCCGCGAGGCCATGCCAGACCGGCTGCGGGTTCTGCAGCAGATACCAGTCGGTCAAGCTGAGCCAGAACTGATAGGCGATCGGGTAGAGGCTGATGGCAACAACGATCAGCAGGGCCGGGGCAATGAAGAGATAGGCCGCCAGGCGCCGCTGGCGCTGCCACGACGCCGCTGTTGTTGGCGGCTCCGCCACAGCCGCCCGGGTGGCGAGCGGTGCGCTCACGATGGCCGCCGCTGATCGTTCGTGGAGCTACCCCACATACCGCCGATCCTCCTCCTGCCTGCACTCCGGAGCCGCTTGTCGACGGCCCCGGAGGTCAGTTCATGTCTCGCACGCCTGGTGCGGAAAACCGTTCTGGAGCGACCTTGCTTCCCAGACTGGCTGCGCTCCAGGGGGTTGCCCGCACCCCAACCCCTCTCCCGCGCATCGGCTGGCAGGGAGAGGTATGGAGACCCAGGCCGGATCTTCCGCGAGCAACCCTCACCCCAACCCCTCTCCCTGTGCGCAGGGCGAGGGGCTTTCGATGACGACGCCGGAGGCCAGTTCCGCCCTTGGCGCACCAGGTCCTGGCCTCGCCCGCGCGGATCGGCTCCCCTCTCCCTGCGCACAGGGAGAGGGGCTGGGGGTGAGGGTCGCTCGTGGGCTAACGCCGCCATTCCGTGTACCTCCTTGCCAGCTCTGCGCAGGGCGAGGGGCATTCGGCGCACTCGTGCCAGGTGGCGACATTTCGCACCAGGCGTTAGCGGCTCAGGGCCTCGTTGATGCGCGCGCAGAGGGCAACAGTTGCCTCATCCACGGTGGCCTGCCCCAGCATGACGCTCTGCACGGCCGTCTGCACGGCGTCAACTTCCAGCGCGCCCATCTGCGGGATCTCTGGCGCAGGGTATTGATAGGGGTAAGCGAAACCAAGTTGCTTGGCGAAGACATCCAGCGGCGCGGTGTTCCAGGGCTCGACATCGACAATCGACTTGCGTCCCGGCAACAGCCCGCTGGCGGCGGCGAGCTGGGGCAGGTAGCCATCGGGGTCGGTGGCAAAGCGAATCCACCGGAAGGCCGCGTCCTTGTGCTGCGAGTTCTTCCAGAGCACCAGGGGCCAGCCGCCGAGGAACCCGAACTGACCGGCCGGCCCAGCCGGGATTTCGGCGATGCCGACACTGTCCAGCCAGTCGACCTCCGCCTCCTGCAACGCCTTGTAGAGCCAGGGGCCGGTGACCAGCATGGCCAGCCGCCCGTTGCGGAAGAGCTCTTCGAGCTGTGGGCCACCGTAGGTCGGCGTGTCTGGCGGTGAAACCTTGTCCTCCAGGTAGAGGTTGGTGTAGTAGGTCAGGGCGTCGCGGAACTCCGGCGAGTCGAAGCCGCACATGCCCTCGTCGTTGAGGAACTTCGCGCCGTAGCCGAGATAGACCGACATGAAGACCTGGAGCGTGGCGTACTCGATGCCGCCGGGAATACCGAGGCCGTGGACATCGCCGCTCGTCAGCTTCTTCGCGGCCTCCCGCGTCTCCTCCCAGGTCGCCGGCGGCGCTGCGATGCCAGCCGCCTCGAAGAGATCCTTGCGGTAGTAGAGGCTGCGGGTCTCCTCGGCGACCGGCGAGCCCCACCACTCATCGTCCAACTTGTAGTAGAGCTCGTCGCCTGGCCAGATGTCCTCCGTGATGTCGCGCCCAATCTCCTTCGACCAGGCAGCGAAATACGCGGTCAGCGGCTCGAGCGCGTCAAGAGCCTGGAACTGCGCGACGACGTTGTTGCCCAGCATGGAGACATCGGGCAGGGCGCCGGTCGTCAAACCGGTGATCAGCTTCTGCTGCTGCTCGGGCCAGGGAACAATCTCCATGTTGACGGTCACATCCGGATTGTCGGCGGAAAAGGCGGCGATGGCGTCGTTATAGGCCTGGATTTCGAAATCGTTGGTGCTGAACTGCCAGAAGGTGACGGTGGTTGGCTCCTGGGCGCGGGTGATGCGTGGTGTGCGGCCAACGGACAGCGCCGCCGAGGCAGCAGCCAGCCCCTTGGCAAATGTTCGGCGTGAGACGATCGGTTGTCGGCTTTCCATGAGCGGCTCTCCCTTGAGCGCCGGCGTCCTGCCGGCATGCGATCTCACCGTGGAACGGCCAAACCCTCTGCGTTTCGACGTTCACCCCCTTCCCGAACAATGGTCCGAGGTTGCAGCAACCGTTCGTGACGTCCTGTGAACGTGGCATCGATACCAGATTGCGCGCTCCGCGCCGCTTCGCCCTCCTCCCTGGTCAGGCTGGTGGCGCCGTCGATTCGCGAACGATCAACTGTGTGGTCAGCCGCTCGCGCAGTGGCGTAACTGCCGCGCCTTCGCGCGAGGTCATCGCCAGCCGCACGGCGGCCCGGCCCAGTTCATCCATCGGCTGCCGCACCGTGGTCAGCGGCGGCGTCAGGTGGCTGGCGTAGGTATCGTCGAAGCCGACAACCGACAGATCGTCGGGCACGCGCAGTTGGCTGATATGCGCTTCCTGCAGGATGCCGGCGGCCATGATGTCGCACGTCGCAAAGATCGCCGTTGGGCGGCGGGCGGCGGGTAATTGCAGCCAGCGTCTCACTGCGGCGCGGGCGGCAGGCACGTCGTAGTAGGTCGAACCCAGCGTCACCAGGTCATCGTCGCTGGCGACGCCGAAGCTGCGCAAGGCGTCGAAATAGCCGGAGAGACGCTCCCGCTCGACGACGCGGCGATGGGGGGCGGTTCCCGGGGCGGCGCGCAGATCGGGATCGACGCCGAGGCAGGCGACACGGCGATGGCCGAGCCGCAGCAGATGTTCGGTGGCGTCGAACGCGCCACGGTAGTTATCGACCGTGACCGCATGGGTAGCGACGTCGCTCACCCGTTCCACTTGCACGACATGCGCGCCGGCGGAGAGGGCCAGCTCCACGTTGCGCTCGTCGGTGACGGTGGTAAAGAGAATCGCCTCGACGCGGCGTTGCAGGAGCGCCTCGACTCCCGCCCGCTCCAGGCCGGCATCGCTATGGGTGTTGTAGAAGAGGACGGTGCAGCCATACTCCGCCGCCGCCTGTTCGCTCCCGAGGGCCACCCCGGCGAAGAAGGGATTGGGCGAGATGGAATCGAGAATGTGCCCGATCTCGGCCGAGCGCTGCTTGCGCAGGCGCTGCGCCATCGTGTTGATCTGATAGCCACACTCGGCCAGCGCGGCGTCGACCGCTTCCCGCGTGGGGCCGGAGACATAGCCGTTGTCGTGCAGCACGCGCGCCACCGTGCTCACCGAGACACCGGCGCGCTCGGCGACATCTTTCAAGGTCGCCGGTCGCAGCGGCTTGACGCCTGACCCCACACAATCTGGTATCGATTCCATACCGCATCTTATCAGTGCCGGGTGTGATTACGCAATAGCTTGATAGATCAGTCGTGGTACGCCGATCTCCGGGTCGTGCCCTCCGGCAGCATCGGCACAGGCAGCGCGAGACGCCGTAGTCGGGGAGCAGTGGCTACCGGCAGCCAGTCGGTGCTGAGCGAGGCGTTCGGAAGCGGGCCAATACAACGCGAGCCCGTACCCGAGGCGGAAGCGGCCAGGCGCGGCCGCGCGGTTATCGGCGTGGCGTTACGCGCTACCGCCAGGCAGGCTCCTTGCGGTCGAAGTGGTCGTAGGCGGTCTTCAAGCCCGAGAGCACCTCCGCAGTCGTCTCGAAGAGCGCCTGCGCCTTCGGGTCGGACACCTTGCCGACGTCCTCCCGCGCGTGGGTGATGACTTCATCGAGCATGCGCTTGAGCTTTGCCGTGTGATGCCGTGGGTCGCTTTCTGGATCCTGTTGCATGTCTGCATCCCTTCGAGGAACGTGATGATGGCGAAGGCGCCAAACGCCCCATCACCTCAACGAGCAGAACGCAGACCACGCGGCTGACAGGCGATAGCTCACGGTGAAACGAGGGGGCGCTGGCGACCCCGGTGGGACGGGGTCGACTCGGTTCCGGCAGGAGCCTCGAGGAGGATCTGCCCGCCGCGTCGCACGGCAGAGGCAGATTGGCGCAGGAGGCGGCCTGACCATGCGCGTCGGATGTCGCCAGTTGCAACCGGGCCCCTGGCGCGAGGCCAGGGACCCGGAGTGGCACACCTGATGCCATGATGCGGGATTAGCTACTGCTTGCTGTAGTGAGTTCTTTCTCCCGGTTCGAGTTCGCGTTCTCCTTGCCCGCGCGGCCTTGCGCCTGGCTCCCCTGGGTGCGGCTCGACTGGCCGCCCTGCTTCGGCGTTTGCTCCTGTTGAACACGCAACTGGTTGTGAACGTCCTTGATCCCGGAGATCGAGTCGAGCGCGTCTTCCGCCATGCGCTTTTCCTGGCGGCTGCCAACCGTGCCGGTGAGCGTGACCTCACCGTCCTGCACCTTGACCTGGATATCCGAAGCATCGAGCTGACCGTGCTGGGACAAGCGCTCGCAGACATCTTCTTCGATACGCTGGCCGCTGCGCTGGTAGCCACGTGGACCACGTCCCGCGTGGGGTCCGGGGATCAACCAGAATTCGGCGTAGGTGATCGTGCCGCTACCGCCCGGGCCGCCTTGCCCGCCGCCGTAGTTGCCCCGGTTGCCGTAGCCCTGGTTCGACCAGCCCTGCTGGGAGGAGCCCCAGTCTCCCTGGCTCTGCCCATAGCCCTGAGGGCCGTAGCCCTGCTGCCACCGGCCCTGGTCGCGGTCTCCCCAGCCGGAGCCGCGCTGGTTCCAGTCGCCCTGGTTGCTCATCTGGCCCTGGCTGCGGGAGCCCTGCTGGTCAAATCCCTGGCCACGCGACGGCTGGACCCCGCCGAACCCGCCCTGGCCACCGTAGTGCTGCCCCCTGCCGTAGTCCTGGTTGCCGTAGCCGCCCGAGAATCCGCCGGACTCATCGCCGTACTGATCCTCACCGCCAAAGCGGCGGCCCTCCATGCGACCCTGCCCCCAGTCGCCCCGGTGGGATGGCCAGTGCTCTCCCTGGCCGTACCAGCCGCCAGATGGCTCGTTGAATCGCTCCTGACCGCGGAAGTCCTGGCCACCGAAGCGGTTTGACTCGGGCTGACCGTGAGTACCCCAGCCCATCTGATTGCCTCGGAATTGATCGTTGTCGCGGTACGTCATTACTTCGTGTCTCCTGGGGCCTTGTGTGTCAACGTTGGCAGGGCATTCGCCCGTGCGTGGCGTCTCCTTTCACTCCAGTCTGCTCAACGTCGTGTGCGGCTCACCCATCTGAAGGCCCGGTCAGCCGGAGCCGCGTGCTTTCCGACTCCCGGCGTCCAACGCAAAGGCCGTACACGTTTGCTGGTCCAGGGGTCGTTGCCACCATCTGCGCATTCCCCATGCCAGGATCGATCACACACCTGGATAGTCCCTGGCTGGAACGATGTCTGGACAACAATCGAGGCCATGCATCGCGAGCGCATGATCTGCCGGAGAAACGGTCAGCAGGGGTGTTGCCTAGGTGATCAGGCCTGTTCAATCAAATGCAATTGATGTATTCTGCGAGGCATGGAGATGCCCGACCGCGTACCCGTGCCGCTCCTGATGCGGATGGCCGCCCACCCCGTGCGCTGGGCCCTGATGACCGAGCTGGCCGCCAGCGACCTCCGCGTGCGCGAGCTGGTTGCCGCCGTTGGCGAGCCGCAGAACCTGGTGTCCTACCACCTCGGGCTGCTGCGCTCGGCCGGGCTGGTGACCACCCGGCGCAGCAGCCTCGACCGCCGCGATAGCTACTACCACCTGGACCTGGCCCACTGCGCGGCCGCCTTCGGCGCGGCCGCCGCCTCGCTGCATCCGGCCCTCGCCACTGGCGAGGGCGTGGCGGCACGGGGCAGCTCGGTCCTCTTCCTGTGCACCGGGAATGGCGCGCGTTCCCCCATGGCCGAGGCCCTGCTGCGCCAGCGCCACGGGGCACGGGTCAACGTGGCGAGCGCGGGCAGCCACCCCCGGCCCGCGCTGCACCCGAACACGGCGCGGGTGCTGCGGGAGGAGTACGGCATCGACCTCGGGGCCAGGCAACCGCAGGCGCTGGCCGCGGTCACCGGAAGCTTCGACTACGTGATCACGTTGTGCGACAGGATCCGCGAGATACCCCGTGACCACGGCGCAGCCGTTGCCATGCACTGGAGCCTGCCCGATCCAGCGGCAGCGGGGGCAACCGACGCGGAGAGCTATCCGACATTTCAGCGTGTCGCGCGGGAGATTGCGTCACGCATCGAATATCTGTCACTGTAGTCCGCAGAAGGAGCAGAAGCCATGACCAGCACACCGACGGAACTTGCCAGTGTCCGCTACATCGTGGACGATGTCCCGGCCGCAGTCGCCTTCTACACCACCCACCTGGGGTTCACCGTCGCCTATGACTCGCCCCCGTTCGCCGACATCCGGCGCGGCCCACTGCGGCTACTGCTATCCGGGCCGGCGACCTCCGGCGCTCGCGCCACGCCAGTCGATGCCGCCACGGCGGGCCGGAACCGTATTCATCTCATCGTTGAAGACCTTGCCGGAGAAATTGCCCGGCTCCGCGCTGCGGGCGTGGCCTTCCGCAGCGACCGGGTGTCCGGCCCAGGAGGGCAGCAGATCCTGCTGGCCGACCCCGCTGGCAACCTTGTTGAGCTGTTTCAACCCGCGCCGTCTTCCGTGTTCCCGTAACGAGGTACGCGGCCGGCGTTACCGGCGGTTGGGTGAAGCGCAGTCTCACCGCTCGCGTCATGAGGGACCATGTCCATCCAGCCAGACGACACGATGCGCGCAACCCCGCCCGTAGAGACGCGCGCCGAGTACTCGTCCCCCACCCCCGGTTCCGTAGCCGAGGTCGGGCTGGTGGCCCTGAAGCTCGGCCTCACCTCGTTTGGCGGCCCGATTGCCCACCTCGGGTACTACCGGGACGAGTACGTCCTGAAACGCCGGTGGTTGGACGAGGCGACGTACGCCGAGTTGGTGGCGCTCTGCCAGTTCCTGCCCGGCCCAGCGAGCACCCAGGTCGGCATTGGCGTGGGCACCCTGCGGGCCGGCATGCCGGGCGGCCTCGCGGCCTGGCTGGGCTTCACGCTGCCCTCCGCTATCGCGATGACCGCCTTCGCCTTTGCGGTGCAACGCTTCGATGTGGGCAACACGGGCTGGGTCCACGGCCTGAAAATCGTCGCGGTGGCGGTGGTGGCCCAGGCCGTGTGGGGCATGGCGCGGCAGTTCTGCACCGACCGCCTGCGCGCCACCCTGGCCATCCTGGCGGCATTGGTGGTGCTGCTCGTCCCGACCGCGTTTGCCCAGGTGGGAGTCATTGCCGGCGCGGCCCTCATCGGGTGGCGGCTCTTCCCGGCCGCGCCAACCGGGATTGCGGTGGCCCAGGATGCCCGGGCCATCAGCCGCCGGGTCGGGATCATCTGCCTGCTCCTCTTCGGCGCCTTGCTGCTCGCCTTGCCACTGCTCGCGGCGGGAGACCCCGGCGGCGGGTTCGACCTGGCTGATCGCTTCTACCGCGTCGGCGCGCTCGTGTTCGGTGGCGGCCACGTGGTCCTGCCCCTCCTGCAGACGCAGGTGGTGACGCCCGGCTGGGTGACCGACAGCCAGTTCCTGGCCGGGTACGGGGCAGCGCAGGCAATGCCCGGCCCCCTCTTCACCTTCTCCGCCTTCCTGGGCGCCATCCGTGCGCCGGCGCCCAACGGCATCCCCGGCGCGGTGGTGGCGGTGATCGCGCTCTTCCTCCCTTCGTTCCTGCTCATCTGGGGCACGCTCCCCTTCTGGGATGCGCTGCGCGCCCAGCCCATCTTTCGCAGTGCGCTCGGCGGCATCAACGCGGCCGTCGTCGGTATCCTCCTGGCCGCGCTCTACACCCCGGTCTGGACCAGCGCCATTCTGCAACCTGCGGATTTTGGCCTGGCCCTCGTTTGCCTCGGGCTCCTCATGATCTGGCGGTGGGCGCCGTGGCAGGTCGTCATCATCGCCGCGCTCGGGGGACAGCTACTCACGCTGCTGCCCTGACCCGGGCCGCATATTCCCCTGTCGCCTTCCAGAAATATCACTTTCGATAGATGCGATCTCATATGTCACCCGTGACACTTCAGGGGATGCCGTGGCAGCGGGCTACGAGCAACCCCCGGGAGTGACACAGGATGGACGCACCGCAGTTCGACGCGTTGTCGAAGACCCTTTCCAGCGGCGAGTCACGCCGCACGGTGCTCGGCGCGCTGGCCGCCGCCCCGGTGCTGGGCGGCCTCCTCGGCCTGTTCGCCGGTGACGAGGCGGAGGCCAGGAAGCAGCGGGGCCACGGCCACGGCGTGGACGCCGAGAAGAAGCGGAAGAAGAAAAAGAAGAAGTGCAAGCCGGACGCGACGGCGGTGACCTGCAACGGCAAGTGCGGCAATGTGGTCAACAACTGCAAGACGACGGTGAACTGCGGGACCTGCCCCTGCAAGCCGAGCTGCGCCGGCAAGTGCAGCGGCGGCAGCGATGGCTGCGGCGGAACCTGCACCGGCGAGTGCGGCGCGAACCAGATTTGCGACGCCGGTGTCTGCCACACGTGCGATGTCTGCCAGAGTGGCTGCACGTTCGACAACGTGCGGAACGCGGCGCGGCTGGCCAGCAAGGGCGACACGCTCTACATCTGCCCCGGAACCTACACTCGCCCCGACCAGATGAGCGAGGTCGCCAGCTTCGAGGTGGACATGACGGTCGTCGGCTCGGGTTCGAGCGACACCGGCACGGTGCTTGACGGCGGCGGCGCGGAAACCAGCCTGGTGGCCGTCGAGATCAACGACACCAAGGTGACCATGCGCAGCCTCACGATCTCGGGTGGCAACCGCCAGGGTGATGTCGCGGGAGGCCTCCGCATCAGGCGATCCAACGTGACCCTGATCGATGTGCGCGTCATCGACAACAACTCGTCGGTCGCGGGCGGCGGCATCGTGGTCGAAAGCACCTCCACCCTCACGCTCAAGGACTCGACGGTGAAGGACAACACCGCGCCCAACGGTGCTGGCATCCTCAACGATGGGACGGTGATCTTCGACTCCGGCAACTACGTGAGCGGCAATACCACCGGTGATTGCGTCAATAACGGCAGCGGCACCGGCTGCCCGGTGTAACCACCGCGCACGCTGAGGTAGCGCGAGGTGCGGGGCGGCCACTGCGGCGCGCCCCGCACCCCCGGGCCTGCTTCCGGCATGCGACGATCGCAGAGATCATCCCCCTCCGCGTGACGTCCCGACCGCAGGCGCAGGATCCCGCCCCAGCCACACGCGCAGAGCAGCCCATCGGCCACACCCGGTCACGCTTCCCCCGCCAACCCGCAGGTGTATCCCGACCACCCACCCGGTCACGCTGTCACCGCCCATCCTCAGGTGTCGACTCGGGCGCCCAGCCCGTCACGCTGTCACCACTCATCCCCAGGTGTCATCTCGAGCTTGTCGAGAGATCTCGGCCTCCCCAGCCGCGAGGCCGCGAGATCACCGCCCACCCCCAGGTGTCATCCTGATCACCTACCCGGCCGTGACGGCGCGAGATCGCCGCCCACCTTCAGGTGTCATCCTGAGCCTGTCGAAGGATCTCGTTCCCAGCCACACGCGCAGAGCAGCACCGCCCACCCGCAGGTGTCGTCCTGAGCGCAGTCGAAGGACCTCGCGCCTCCCCAGCCGCGAGGCAGCGAGATCATCGCCCACTCTCAGGTGTCATCCTGAGCGAAGTCGAAGGATCTCGCCTCGCCGGCCGCATTGCTGCGAGATCGCCGCCCACCCTCAGGCGCGGGCAGCGTTCCGCGCCGGTTGGGGGCAAGATCCCTCGACTGCGCTCGGGATGACACCGGGGGGTGAGCGCCACCTCACACCAACGCGGTTGGGGGCGCGAAGTCCTTCGACAAGCTCAGGACGACACCTGGAAGGGGATGCCACCCCGTCCCAACGCGGTGAGGGGCAAGGTCCTTCGACGTCGCTCAGGACGACACCTGAAGTGGGTTGCCACCTCGTTCCTTGTTGGATGGGGGCGCGAGGTCCCTCGACTGCGCTCGGGACGACACCTGGGAGGGGCTGCCACCTCATTTCTGCGTGGTGATGGGCAAGATCCCCCGACGGCGTTCGGGATGACACCAGGAGAAAGATGACATCTCGTCCCGCGTTAGCAGGGGGCCGAGGCGCTTCGACGGCGTCCGAGATGAAACGGGTGGCAAGCGGCAAGACGAGAACCGGTTGCATGCGAGCGCATGAGAACCAACGCCGCGCAGGTGCCTGGGGAGCGCCAGCGCCGGTGGGAGGGCCGGGAGCGCGGTGCTGGACGTTCGGGTGGAACCAGGTGACGGCTACTCGCCCCCCTGGCTGAGGCTGAAGAGCTGCACAGGCTGCGGCCATCGGGGGCTTCCTGCGGCGGGGGCAGCGTCGGGATTACCCTGGCTCAGGCGACCAGCATCGACGACGACGCGCAGATGTGGCGCGCGCAGCGCGCGCTGCACAGCGCGGATCAACTGATCGAGCACACAGGGCTTGCGCACAACGGCAACCCGCAGGTACTGCAGCGCCTGGGCAACCTGGATATCGGTGATGGGCCGCTGCTCCGTCGTGCAGAGCACCACCGCGGTACCGGCCAGGGCTGGCTCCAGGCGCACGCGATGCACCAGCCGCCAACCAGCATCCGGGCAGTTCCTGAATCGCCATTCGACCAGGATGATGTCGGGGGCCAGCGTGACAATCTGGGAGACATCGAGGATCGCCAGCGAGGTGGTGACCCGGTATCCCTCTTCTTCCAGGAATTCACGCAGCAGATCAAGGATCTCCGGAGCGTCATCCATGATCAGGATGTGGGGAGCGGGATTCAGCATGGGCATTCCTCCACCTGGAGGATGGCCGATCCCGGGGGCCGCCTTCATCAGGAGTTTCCCGCGATTTCCCCGACTGAAGCCCGCGATTCCGGTTCACCCCGTCCTGCTTCCGGGTCGTCGTCGCCAGCGGCGGCGGACGCCAGGGCTTCGTACCAGGCGTCCATCCGCACGGCCATGGCCCGGACATCCTGGGCAACGGCCAGCAGCCCGGCCAGGAGGGCCACGCGTTCGGCCTCGGGCAGATCGGGCAGGCGCTCGACCGCGCGGTGCAGCAGTTGGGCATGGCCTGAGATAACCATCAGGGGGTTACCAAGGTCATGACAGAATTGCTCGAAGGTCTCCAGGATCTCGGCTGCGGGGCGGGACATCGCGAGCGGGCCTTACGCAACGCGCGAGTATGCCTGCGGCAGTGTTGCATGGTCCGTACCTGCGCCGCTCCCCTGGGCGCGGCTACTACTCCAGCAGGCCCCGGCTGAAGGCATAGCGCACCAGGTCGGTCTGGTCCGCAAGGCCCAGTTTGCGCAGCACGTTGCCGCGGTGCGTTTCGGCGGTGCGCGGCGAAATGGCGAGCCGCTCCCCCATCTCGGCGTAGCTCAGCCCCTGCGCCGCCAACTGCAGCACCTCACGTTCGCGGTTGGTGAGCATCTCATAGCGGTCGAGGGTGCCGCTGCCCTCCCGTGCCTGTTGCGCGTAGGCCTCGAGGGCTCGCTCGTTGAGATCGGCACTCAGGTAGTGCCTGCCGGACATGACGGTCTGCACGGCGGTGATGAGGTCCGATGTCGCGGCGCCCTTCAGCACGTACCCGGCCACGCCGTTCCGCAGCGCATGGAGCACGTAGAGCTCGACATCGTACATGGAGAGGATGATGACGCGCGTCTTCGGGGATTGCTCCCGCACCCGGCGGGCTACCTCCAGCCCCCCGAGATCGGGCATCTGCAGATCGACAATCGCCACATCCGGCTGCTGCTCACCGATGACCGCCAGCGCCGTCAGGCCATCGGCCGCCTCGCCCACGACGTGGCAGACATGATCGGCTTCCAGCAGCGTGCGCAGGCCCTGGCGCACGATGGGGTGGTCATCCGCCAGCACGACCCGGATCATGACGGCGGGCTTTCCGTGGCCGCGCCGTGAGGGAGCGCCGGCTCACCTGGCGCGCTCTCCAGGGGGAACTCGGCCGTGATATGCACCCCGGCGCCCGGAGCGGTCTCCAGCACGAACGTGCCTCCCAGCAGCGTCACCCGCTCGCGCATCCCACCCAGGCCGGAGGATTCGGTACTCCGGCCGGGCGCAAAGCCCTGCCCCTGATCGTGGATGATCACCAGCAGGCTCCGTTCCCCGAAGAGCGTGACCCACGCCTCGGTGACGCCGGCATGGCGGGCGACATTCGTCAGCGCCTCCTGCACCACCCGGAAGGCCGCGATCTCGACCTCCGGCGCAAAGCGCCGATCGCTCCCGTCGTGACGCAGGTGAACCGTAATGCCGGTGCGGGGCTGGAAGCGCTCGATATACCACTTGATGGCCGCGAGGAGGCCGTAGCTGTCCAGCATGACCGGCCGCAGTTCGAGGGAGAGCTGCCGCACCTGGTTGGTGAGCGCCTGCACGGTGGCCTGCGCCTCAGCCAGCGCCGCGTCGCCAGGCTGCGCCTGCACCGAGGCGAGCTGGTAGCTGAGGCCGGTGAGGACCTGGCCGATCTCATCGTGCAATTCGCGCGCCAGGCTCCGCCGCTCGTCCTCCTGCACGACCAGCAGCCGGCGGGAGAGCACCCGCAACGTCTCCGCCAGCTCGGCATGTTCCAGCGACGTGAGCTCGAGTTCGGTCGACCGCGCCTGGAGCTCATCGTTGGCGACATTCAGCTCTTCGACCGTCGCCTGCGCCTCTTCGTGCAGGGTCTCCAGTTCCTCGTTGCTCGACTGCAGCTCCTCGTTGAGCGTCTCGATTTCCTCCGCCGCCACCTGCGCCGCCGCGGCCATCTGCCGCAGATCGTGCCCCTGCTCGCGCAGCCGGTCAACGCTATCGGTGAGCTCCCGGTTGGCCTGCAGCAACAGCCGGCTGGCGCTGGCCTGGCGTTCCACCGTGGCCCGGAGCGCCGCCACCTCGCCCTCGGCCCTCGCGATCACCTGCGCACTCGCCTGGGCTTCCGCGATGTCGGCGGTGACATCGGTGATCATGATCAGGACCGTCTCGACCAGGCCGGTGTCTGTGGTGCGGTTCGGGTGGCAGGTCAGGCGGAGATGCATGGGCTCCCCGGTCACGCGCTGCGTCGTGACCACGCGGGCCATGTCCTGCTCTGGCGAGCCGGCAAACGCCAGATCGATGGCCGCGCGCAGGGTTGTCGCGGGAATCTCCTGGGTCAGGTGGATGAGATCCTGGCCCAGGGCCAGGCCGTGGATACCCAGGAACTCCCGCGCCGCGCCGTTGATGACCTCCAGATCGTAATCCCGGTCAACGAGCGCCACGCCGACGGGCAATACGCGCACAAGCTCCTCGGCGCGCGCGCCCTGGAACTGCGCGGCAGCGGTGGCTTCCTCCGCCTGGAGCAACGCGCGTTCGATGGCGGCGCGGCTCCGCGAGACGGGCGCCCGCAGCACCGGCCGGGCGTCGCGCGTGGAGGGCAGCCCGGCGGGGGGCAACGATGGCCGCGGGCCCTGCCGCCGGTAGATGCGCAGCCGGCGATCGATGGGCGCAAAGGCGCTGCCGGCGGAGCTGGTCGTCTCGGATTTGCCGAGCACCAGCACCCCCCCTTCCCGCAGGGAGTAGGCAAACAGATCCAGGGCCCGGCGCTGCAACGCCCCGGTGAAATAGATGAGCACGTTGCGGCAGAGCACCAGGTCTGTATGCGGAAAGGGCGGCCGCACGGCCAGGTCGTGCGTGCCAAAGACGATCAGGCCCCGCACGGCCTTGTTGACTTCGAACGCGCCGTCGCGCTCCGTGAACGAGCGCGCCACGGTCTCGGGTGGCACCTCGGTGAGGGCCGCAGCCGGGTACACCCCCCGCCGCGCGAACTCCAGCGCGGTCTCATCGAGATCGGTGGCGAAGATTCGTACTGACGGGGGGTGGGCCAGGCCAGCGACCGCCTCGGTCACCAGCAGCGCCAGCGAGTAGGCCTCCTCGCCCGTCGCGCACCCGGCAGACCAGAACCGCAGTTCCCGTCCCTCTTCGCGCGCCGCGCTCACCAGCTCGGGGATGACATCCTCACGCAGCCGGGCGTAGAGCGCCGGGTCGCGAAAGAAGCGGGTGACCTTGATGAGGAAGTCGGCAATGAGGCGCTGCTCTTCCTCCGGGTGGGCCTCCAGGTACCCGAGATACTCCGCGATGGTGGCGGTCCTGGCCGCAGCCATGCGCCGCCAGAGCCGCCGGATGATGGTCGCCGACTTGTAGGCGGAGAAGTCGATGCCGTGCCGCTCGTGCAAGCGCACCAGGAGGGGCTGGACATCCGTGGCCGCGGTGGCCGGATCGGAGAGGGGCGCGGCCAGCAACTCGGCCAGTGCCGGCCCAATGTCATCGATGGGCAGGCTCAGGTCGACCAGGGAGGGCGCCAGCGAGCGCGGCATGGAGGGGAAGGCCGCGGTTTCCGGATCCTGGATGATGACCGTGCCGCCCGCTTCCTTCACGGCGTGGGCGCCATCCGCCCCATCCGAGCCGGACCCGGAGAGGATGATCGCGATGAGCCGCTCCCCAAAGGTTTCGGCGGCGGTCTCCAGCAGCAGATTCACCGAGGGCGCGGGGCGGTGCGTGCCATCCGGATGCACTTCCACATGGTGATCGGTGATCGTCACATGCCGGTTCGAGGGCACCACGAAGATCGTGCCGGGCGTGAGATTCTCCCGCAGCTCGACGGTGCGCACCGGGAGGGCGCTCTGCCGAGCCAGGATCTCCGCCAGGTAGCTGGGCCGGTTGGGATCCAGGTGTTGGGCGATGACGACCGGGGCGGCCAGGTCAGCGGGGAGGGAGGCGACGAGGCGCGACAGCGCATCGATACCGCCGGCCGAAGCACCCACCACGATGAGTTGATCGAACCGGGACGCCGGGGCAGTGTGCATCGCAAACTCCGGAAGCCGTGCCGGCGCGGCCGGCATACGGCGCTGGCCTCCCGCATGCAGTCAGGCGGCACCACGCCCTGGCCAGCGCCCGGAGGCGTTTGTCGTCCGCCTGCGTTTCCCCAAGTATCCACTACTCTATAGTGGCACGGCGCGCAGCCCGTGGCTGCGTGTCCCGCACTCCAGGAACAGGATGATATCCAGATGGCCCAGCGTGACATCGTCGTCATCGGCGCTTCGGCGGGGGGTATTGCCGCCCTGACTACGCTGGTGCAGGGCTTGCCCCCGGACTTTCCGGCCGCGATCTTCGTGGTCGTGCATATTCCCGCGTCGGCCGTGAGCCGGCTGCCGGAGATCCTCGGGCGCGCCGGCCCCCTGCCGGTGGAGCCTGCCCGGCAGGGGGAGGCGATTGCCCCGGGGCGGATCGTGGTGGCCGTGCCGGATCGCCATCTCCTGGTCCGCCAGGGCTGGATCGAGCTGGGCCGCGGCCCGCGCGAAAATCACGCGCGGCCGGCCATCGATCCGCTCTTCCGCACGGCCGCCCGGGCCTATGGCCCACGGGTGATCGGCGTGGTGCTCTCTGGCACGCTCTATGACGGGAGCCAGGGGCTGCTCGCGGTCAAGACCCGGGGCGGGCTCGCCATGGTCCAGGACCCCCAGGATGCCGCCTTCGAGAGCATGCCCCAGAGCGCACTGCGCGCCGTGGCGGCCGACGTGGTGGTCCCCGTGGCCGGCATGGCGCGTGTGCTGGTCGATCTCGTCCAGGAGGCTGTACCGGACGAAGGAGCTGTCGCCATGATGGATGATGAAGAACGGATCGATGCGGTCGTTGCCGAAGACTTTGCCGAGCAAGCGCGCGATGACCGCTTCGACGAAACGACCATCTACACCTGTCCCGATTGCGGCGGGGTGCTCTGGCAGGTTGGTGCGGGAACCCACCTTCGCTTTCGTTGTCACGTCGGGCACGCCTATGCGCCAGAGCTGCTGCTGAGCCAGAAATCCGAGGAACTGGAAGCCGCGCTCTGGTCCAGCCTGCGCCTGCTCAAGGAGAAGGCGACCCTGACCCGGCAGTTGGCGGCGCGGGCGCGGGCCAGCGGCCTCGGCCGCCACGCGGGCCAGATGGCCGAGCGGATCGAGGAGCAGGCGGTGCGGGAGGAGCGCTACGCGCAGGCCATCCAGGAACTCCTGGAGATGATGCCCAGCCCGCTGGACAAAACGGCGGTGGTCCTGCAGGCGCTCGATGACCACGAGCGGCTCGCCTGAGCGGATGACCGGGGGAGGACCCTCACCCCCAGCCCTCTCCCTTCCTCCTTGCGCAGGGCGAGGGGAGCCGATCCGCGTGGGCGGGGCCAGGAACCGGCGCGCCGAGGCCACAGCGGACGCACATGGCCACCAAACGAAAGCCCCTCGCCCTGCGCAAGTACTCAGGGAGAGGGGTTGGGGGTGAGGGTCCTCCGGCGTCGGCCCAGCCTGGGCCTCCATACCTCCCCAGTCAGCCGCGCAAGTCCTTCGGGAGATGGGCTGGGGGTGAGGGCCACGCGCCGAAGCGAGGGTTACGGCGCGAGCGGCACCGAGAACGTGAAGGTTGCGCCCGTGCCCGGCGTCGAGGTGACGGCCAGTTCGCCGCCGTGGGCCTCCACAATGCGCTTCGAGAGATAGAGCCCGAGGCCCAGCCCCGGGATCTTGCGATCCGCGTGGTGTCGCGCCCGGCCAAACCGGGAGAAGATGAGATCCCGATCCTCCGGGGCAATGCCGGGGCCACGATCGATCACCGCGATCACGGCCCGGTCCTGATCGCGCCAGGACCGGATTTCGATCGGGGTGCCCGGCGGCGTGTACTTGACCGCGTTCGTCACGAGATTGCGCAGCACCTGCGCGATGCGGCCGGGATCGACCTCGACCTTGAGCTGTGACCCGACCTGGACATGCACCGGGTGGTCGTGATCAATGGTTTGCGCAAAATCGCCCGCTTCCACGAGCAACGTGTCCAGCGACACCACGCGCAGGTGCAGATCGAAGGCGTCGCGCTCCAGCGCGGCTGCCGCGCGCAGATCGCCCACCAGCATCCGCAACGCGCGCGATTCCATCGCGATCAGGTCGCACGCGCGGCCCTGCTGCGGGTTGAGGGCCGCCATGCCCAGCAATTCCGCCGCGTTCTGGATGGCGGCGACGGAGGAACCCAGTTCGTGGGCGATGAGACTGGCGAACTCGGCGACTTCCGCGCGGGCCTGCTTCGCATCCTCCAACGCCGCCCGCAGCTCGTTGAACGCCTGGGCGTGCGCCAGCGCGCTGCCCGCGATCCTGGCCAGGAGTTGCACCACCAGGATTTCATCCTGGCCAAAGGCGTAGGGTTGCGGGGCCACCACACAGAGGGCCGCGACGACACGATCCTCGTGCCGGAGCGGGACCGCCAGAAAGGTCCGCACGTGGGATGAACGGGCGATCTCACTGGCTTCCGGCGCGGCATAGTCCACATCGGGCACGAAATACTGCTCACCGGTGAGCAGGCATTGCCCCGAGAGGGTCGAGGCAATCGGAAACCGCGAGCCCTCCCAGCGAGCGGTGAACCCTTCGTTGACGGGGAGATAGACATCGTCGCCATCACGGACACTGATGCTGGCGCCGGTTGCGCCGGTCAGCGCCATCGCGTGACGCGCCACCAGCCGCATGATGGCATCGCTGTCCGGCATGGCGGCGGTCATCTCCGCCTGGGCAGTGATTATGCTCGCCAACACCTGGGCGCTCGGGCTTGCCACCCCTGGCAATGGCGATTCCATCGGCATGGTCTCTCTCCCGGCCGGGACGTTTGGTGTCGGCACGGGCTGCCTGACCTCGCACATTTCACGTGCGTCGTCCCCACGTCGTCACTGGCCTGAATCATCCGCCTTTTCCATGATGTTTGCGACCCTGTCAAGGCTGCGCGCCCGGCCGCAACCCACGCGCGGCCCACGCGGCCATCGCCAGCGGACCCGGCGCGCCGCCTGACCCGCGTGTAGCGCGGCGTCCCACCCCGCCGTGTCGCACCTGAGCGCAGCCGAAGGAACTCGTTCCCAGCCGCACGCGCAGAGCAGCACCGCCCACCCTCAGGTGTCATCCTGAGCTTGTCGAAGGACCTCGTTCCCTGGCCGCGCTGGTGCGAGATCATCGCCCACCCGCAGGTGTCATCCTGAGCGACGTCGCAGGATCTCGGCCTCGCCGGCCGCATTGCTCCGAGATCGCCACCCACGCTCGGGCGCGGACAGCGTTCCGCATTGGTCGGGGGCAAGATCCCTCGACTGCGCTCGGGATGACACCTGGAAGGGGATGCCACCTCACACCAACGCGGTCGGGGGCGCGAGGTCCTTCGACTGCGCTCAGGACGACACCTGGAAGGGGATGACACCCCGTACCAACGTGGTGATGGACAAGGTCCTTCGACTGCGCTCAGGACGACACCTGAAGAGGGTTGCCATCTCGTTCCTTGTTGGCTGGGGGCAAGATCCCTCGACTGCGCTCGGGATGACACCGGGAGGTGAGCGCCACCTCACACCAACGCGGTTGGGGGCGCGAGGTCCTTCGACTGCGCTCAGGACGACACCTGTGTGGGGATGACACCCCGTACCAACGCAGTGATGGGCAAGGTCCTTCGACTGCGCTCAGGACGACACCTGTATAGGGATGACATCTCGTCCCGCGTTGGCTGGGGGCGCGAGGTCCCTCGACTGCGCTCGGGACGACACCTGGGAGGAGCGCGCCACCTCGTGCCGCGTCCGTCGGGGGCAAGGGCCTGCGACACGCAACAGGTCCGACACCTGGAAGGGGTGGCCACCTCACACCAGCGCGCCCGGCCACGCACACCGGACACGGCTGTCCGGTCTGGGTGTCAAAACGTTGGCAGCAATCTCCATCATCCTGAGGATGGAGCCGCTCCCCTACCCCGGCATCATGGTGCACGCCGGCCGCACTCCGAGCGAGAACGCCGCGGCCGGCACCCGAAAGCCACTTCCGCTCACGGTTGGGCGGTGACGACACGTGGCCCACGCACCACGCCGCGCTCCGGCGCGAGCGACGAAAGGAACGACGCGTAATGAACACCATGGATACCCGGATCACGGACGAGACGGCGATGGATGAGGTGGCGCTGGCCGCTGCGGGCGGCGCCAGCCGCCGCGCGGTGCTGCGCGGCCTGGCCGCCACCCTGCTGGCCACGGCGGGCGGCGGCCTTGCCGCCACCACGCTGGCCACGAAGAAGCGCGGCAAGAAGGGCCGCAAGCACAAGGGGAAGCCCAAGAAGCAGCCGACGCCGCCAGGCAAGACGCCGACTCCGCGGACCTGCGTGCCCGGCGAGTTCATCGCCCGCGTCAGCGTACCGGCCGATGGCAGCACGGTCACGACCCCGGTGCTGCTGGACAACGTGGATTATGTCCTGAAGCCGTCCGGCTTCTGGGGCACGACCAATGATCTGCTCCAGGATGCCTTCGCCGCCTTCACCTTCGCCGACCCACAGAGCCCCCGGCTCAACATCGACGGGGTGCGGACCGGGCTGCTCCTGGACGGCGAGCTGCCGGATATCTGGGGGCCGTACAAGCCGAACCACAGCTACGGCCTGGTTGTCATCGGTAAGGGCAAGCCGATCGCGTTCCGCATGCTCGACAGCAACTACACCGGCAACAACGGCGTGGTGCACGTCGATGTCACCTGCGCCGTGCAGCGGCAGCAGTAACCTCCCACCGGAACCCCAGCCACAACGCACGCCCGCCTGGCCACCCTGCGGCCAGGCGGGCGCGTGGTTCAGGGCGTCATTACGCCTGGTGGGAATCCTCGTAGGCCAGGAACCAGACCAGGAACTCGTGCCGGCCGATGGCCACGATGTCGTGGCCGATGATCTGCGCGGGCAACTCGCCCGTGAACACCGCGTGGCGCACGGTGTTCACGCTGATCATGAGGACATGCGCCGCTTCTTCCAGGGTGTAGAACTCCTGGTGCTGCAGGGTGTACGCGGATGGATGGAGGTTTCGTTCGATCATGATGGCGCTCCCGTGCCTGCCGTCGTGGGGACAAGAGGTGCTGCTTCGCGGGACGGCTGCGGCTGTCGCCGCCACATCCGCGTGGCGCCGGTCAGGCTGGTGCTGAGCGCCGTTGCCCACCTCTGCCAAGGAGCGATGCATAGCGTGTACCACGCCTGGCCCCTCGCCAGCCGGCGCGATGGCCCCCTCGCTCGTGCCCCGGGCAGACGTGGCACGCGACCATGGCGACATCCCACCGGCGAGCCCCTCCGCATCGCGCAGAACCAGGCCGCAAGACTGAGCGGCATCACGCGGAACACCAACGACGCTCAGGCGCTGGACGCGCGAGGATCGATGTTCTGGTTCACGCGGAACAGGTTGGCCGGGTCGTACGCGCGCTTCACCGCGGCGAGGCGCTGGAAGTTGTGGCCCACCGAGGACCGGAGAAGCTGCGAGTCCTCGCCCAGGCCGGGAAAGTTCAGGTTCGTCTTGCCGCTGCTGAAGCGCTCCATAGCCATGAAAAAGCCACGCGCCCAGGTGACGTTCGCTTCCGTCTCCTCGGGCTCCGCCCAATTCGCCAGGATCTCGAGCAGGAAGGGGGCCGAGCGCTCTCCCGCGGCAGTGGCATCCGGCGCGACGCGGCCCAGCGCGCCACCGAGCGCCACGGCGCTCGCCATCGACATCGCCGAGGGCCGCCGCTCAACCCAACGCACGATCTCGTTGACGACCTCATCGTCCAGCCGGGCGAGGTAGAGCGATTTCCAGTAGTAGCGCAGGTCGCCAGCCGGAAAGAAGGGATCGAAAATCTGCTGGAGCGCCGTGTAGGGAAGCGTCCCGGAAAGATCCAGCATCGGCTCCGAGAGATCGCGGAGCGGCATCAACCGCTTCTCTCCCTCATTTGACGGGCCAGCGTCGACGGCCCCGACGATGACCACCGCTTCACCATGCAATTCTTCCGGGAAGCCGGGAACGGCCGGAATGGACCACCACGTGACCGAAACATTGAGCTCGTCTGGAGCCTCGGCAACGAAGTCGCGGAAGCCCTCCATCACCCGCGCAGACTCATCCAGCGGATAGACGAGATCGGCAAGGGCCACCAGCGGCCCCACCGGGTGGAGGCGGTACTCGAACGAGGTCACTACCCCGAAGTTGCCGCCGCCGCCGCGGAGCGCCCAGAAGAGGTCGGCATGCTCTTCCTCGCTGGCGACCAGCAGTTGGCCATCAGCGGTGACCACATCGGCCGAAAGCAGGTTGTCGCAGGTCATGCCGTAGGTACGGCGCAACCATCCCTGACCGCCACCAAGCGTCAGGCCGCCAATCCCGGTTGTGGAGACGAGGCCACCGGGCGTGGCCAGGCCGAACACCTGGGTCTCGCGATCGACCTCCCCCCAGGTTGCCCCGCCTTCCGCGCGGGCAACACGGCGTGCGGGATCGACCCGTACGCTCCGCATTGCGGACAGGTCGATCACGAGACCGCCGTCACACGTGCCGAAACCTGCCACGTTGTGTCCACCGCCACGCACCGCCAGCAGCAGATCGCGCTCCGCGGCAAACCGAACACAGGCAATAACGTCCGCCACACCCCGGCAGCGGGCAACGGCGGCGGGGCGCCGGTCGATCATGCCGTTCCAGACCCGGCGCGCCTCGTCGTACGCATCGTCACCAGGCCGAATCACGTCGCCACTCAGCGCGCTCGCGAGTTCGTCGATGGCGGCCGCATCAAGGGTCTGGTGTACCACGGTGGTCATATCGCCTCCTGTCCGGCTGCGCTGCGAATGCCATTCAGGATGCCCACCGGTCGCCCATTGCACATCCGCCGATATGCGCAATTACCGCCCGCCTCCATGGGCGGAGCGTCTACGCCTATCCGCGCTGATTCATGCGCGATGCGAGGCGACTTCAGCCCAGCCCGGCGCCGACTGCGTACGCGACGGCCTCGGGGCGGCCACGAACCTCGAGCTTGGCGTAGAGGTTGGAGAGGTGGCTCTGGATGGTACGCGGGCTCACGAAGAGCGCGTCAGCGATTTCCGCGTTGGAGAGCCCACGCGGCAGGAGGCGCAAGATCTGCAGTTCGCGCGGGGTAAGACCACCAGGCTGATGCGGCTGCGGTGTCCCATGCCGGAGCACACTGGCCAGCGCCTCAACGCGCGCAATCGCTGGCGCAGCGCCGAGCGGAACGCAAATCTGGCTCACCTCGTCCAGGAGCGCGCTAATGGCTTCATCCTGGCCAGAGGCGTGGCGCAACTCGGCGAGCGCCAGCAATGAACGCGCTCGTTCGAACGGGGCGTCGCAGGTGATGCTCAGGTCGATTGCGGCCTGAAGGTGCTCCTCGGCGTCGGCGTACTGCTTCGCCGCTATCTCGATTTCGCCCAGGAGACGATGGGCCGCCAGGAGCACCAGCGGCTGGCCAGGCAGCGATGCCAGCGCCAGGGCATTCCCAAGCCTCTCCCGGGCGGGATCGGGCTCTCCGCCGAGCCAGTGATACCGCGCCCAGGCGACCAGGCCATCGGCGGCGCCGAGCACGCTGCCGCTCCAGGCCAGCCACCGGTCATGTGCCTCGAGCCAGGCGCGGGCTGCTGGCAGGTCATTCCTGTCAAGACAGACATCGGCCGCGAGTCGCTGCAGGAAGAGGCCTTCCTGGTGGATCACGTCGCCGGGTTCCGTTGCCGGCCCGTCCGGGAGCAGCCTCAGGATCTCGTCCCAAACCTGGCCGGATGCGCCACGGTGGTAGGCGAGCATGGTGCGCGTCGCGGTCAACTCACGCCGGAAGTAGGCATTGCCAGGATCAGGCAGATCGCGCAGGATGTCGTCGGCCTCCAGCCAGCGGCCATCGAGCACCAGGCATCCGAGCTGGGTCAGGCGCGGCGAAACGCCAGGGCGCAGGGCGCCTCCGGTGCGGCCCAGGGAGGCCTCCGCAGCCGCGGCGAGCTGACGTCGCTCAGCGGGATGGGCTGCGTGGTACGTCAGGACAACATCGCGCAATTCATCGAGCAGCGTGAAGGCCACCAGGGCATGGTGATCGAGAGCGGCGAAGATCGACCGGGCTTGAGCAAACGCCGTGCGCGCCTCGTCTGGCCGCCCCAGCCCGGCACGGGCGATACCCAGGCCGTGGGAGGCGAACGCAATGGCGGCCTGGTGGCTGCCTTTCGCGGCGGTCGCGTCGCCCGTGAGGAGGGAAACTGACCGCGCACAGCTTTCGGCGGCATCGCGGAGATGACCAGCCGAAGCCAGGAACCGGCCCATGGATGCGCCATGCCAGGACTCGGCGCCGGACGTGTCGAGGCGGGCATCCCTGGCGCCGTCGACCTGCACTGAGCCAGGCAGCGCTTCGGCGAGCCACGCCTGGACCAGGATTGAGGGAGACGACGTCGCGCCGGGCATCGTGTCAATGGCCGCAACCCCTGCCAGCATCTCAGCCACGCCGTCCCGAAATCGATCCGCGTAGCAGAGCAGCAGCCCACGGAGCCAACGCGCTTCGGCCGCCAGGGCATTGTCACCAATGCGTCGCGCGAGGCGCGTGGCGCCCTCAAGGGCGTCGATGCCCGCGGCCGGGTCGGAGAATCGCAACAGGTAGGCGAGCCGGCACGCCAGCCTGCCGGATACCTGCTCCTGGCCCTCCACGCCGTCAAGGAGCGCCGCCGCGGCCCGCAAGCGTTCGGCGGCAGTCAGCCAGGCGTAGGCGCGCTGGGCTCGGGTCCCGGCGGCTATCAGCCATTCGCTGGCGCGCGGATCACTGGCGGCCTGGAAGTGATAAGCCACCGCGTCGACATTCGGCTGGGGGACAGCGGCAAGCGTCTCCCCGACCTGCTGGTGCCAACGCCGTCGACGCGGCGGCGTGACGCCGGTGTAGAGCGCCTCGCGCGTCAAGGCATGGACAAAGCGCACACTGCGGCCATCTGGAGTCGCATCCAGCAGGCGGCAGTCGCCTGCCCGCTCCACGATCGTGAGCACGGTCTCATCATCGAGGCCGGCGACATCAGCCCAGAGCGCGAGCGGCGCCTCCTGGCCGATGACGGCGGCGATTGCGATGGCCCGCTGCATCGCCTCGTCCAACCGCGCCACCCGGCCGTCGATCACCTGTCGCAAGAGGGAGGGCAGCACGACACGGTCGAGCCGGCCAAGCGCCCAGCCCTCTGCAACGGGGCGCAGCACCAGGTCCTCATGCAACGCGTGGAGCAGTTCCATTGTGAAGAATGGATTGCCCTCCGCGTGCTGATCGAGGTAGGCGACCAGGCGAGCTTCGTCTGCAACAGGCAGCCGGTAGCGGGCCGCGACGAGCGCACCCAGGGCAGCCACGTCGAGGCGGCGAAGCTGGAGCCGGAGTCCGGCCCCCTCGCGCACCAGCACCGGCAGTTGCATGGCAAACGGGTGACGTCGCGTCAGTTCGTCGCCCCGGTACGTAACCAGGAGCAGGATCGGCCAATGTCGCAAGCGGGGTGCGAGGTAGCGCAGGAGTTGCAAGCTATCAGGGTCGGCCCAGTGGAGGTCTTCGAGGACGACCAAAGCCGGGCCCGTTGAGGCAAGCTCGCGGAAGAACCCGGACACCTCGGCGAAGAGGCTGGCCTGGTCATCCGCACCGGCCAGCCGGGCGTCGGTGAAAGAGGCCGGGGGAGGCGGGTTATCGCAATCACGGGCACGCACCTCGAACACGTTGCGCCACAACCCATACGGTGGCGTGTTGGTCAGGTCGTAGCAAGCGCCGGTCAACACCCGCAAGCCCCGGCTTGCGGCCTCGGCTGCGAGGTCTTCGGCGAGGGTGGTCTTGCCGATACCCGCCTCGCCATCAAGGAGGACCAGCCGGCCACGCCCCCCGAGCACGGCGGCGAGTTCCTCGCGCAGGAAGAGTTGCTCCAGGACCCGCCCAACAAGGGGCGGGGCTGCTCGAGGAGTAAGAGCGTCAAGGGAGCCAGCGGTGCGCGCCACCACTGGGGTGCCAGAGTCCATCGGCGCCTCGATCCACTGGCTTGCGTCTCGGGGATTGTACTGATTTGGCCGCATCATCAAGGAGGTCACCGCTCACGCAGGCTGCGGTGGGCGTGCTCGGGCCTGCGGTCCGCGGGGAGACGCACGATGCGCGCCTGGGACACGCTGTCGAATCAGCGCCGCGCAACCCGACTAGGGGTAAGCGGTCACCATTGCCCTGAGTGAATGCAGGAGGCGGCATGTCCCAGGTTCTCGTCCATAATTTCGCGATTTCCCTCGATGGCTTCGGCACCGGGGAGGGCCTGACGCTGGAGGCGCCCTTCGGGCACGCCGGGGAGCGGCTGCACGAGTGGATGTTCGCCACCCGCTTCTGGCACGATATGGTCGGCGAGCCGGGGGGCAGCACGGGGATCGATCACGTCTTCGCGGCCCGGCACGAGGTGAACATCGGCGCCGAAATCATGGGCCGGGGCAAGTACGGCCCGCCGCAGGGTGGGCCCTGGACCGGCGTCGGCACCGACGAGGAGTGGCGCGGCTGGTGGGGCCCCAACCCGCCCTTCCACTCCCCGGTCGTGGTGCTCACCCACCACGCGCGCCCGCCCATCGCGATGGAGGGCGGCACCACCTTCCACTTCGTTGACGCCACCCCCGAGGAGGCGCTCGACCTCGCGCGGGAGCTGGCTGGCGGGCGCGATGTGCGCATCGGCGGCGGCCCCGCCACGATCCGGGACTTCCTCGCTGCCGGTCTCATCGACATCGCCCACCTGGTGCAGGTCCCCATCGTGCTTGGGCGCGGGGTGCGCCTGTGGGATGGCCTGGAAGGGCTGGAGGCGCGCTACGCCATCGAGGCCGTTTCCTCCCCCAGCGGCGTCACGCACCTCACGCTCACACGCCGGGAGCCGTAGGACCCTCCCCCGACCCTCCCGCCTTTCCGTCTTGCACACCGCGAGAGGTTCCTGGCTGTGGGCAGGGAGGCAGGGCGCAGGCGGCAGGCACGTGCATCGCGCCGCTTCGCTGAAGCGCGGCCACCTGACAGTGCCCACGCTCGCGTGTCACCTTGAGCACGCAGGCGAAGAATCTCATTCCCATCTGCCATGATCCATGGTGTGTCAGGGAAGACCGTGGTCATCGCGTTATGTCGCGACCTCGAACAAGATCCTTCGACACGCATCAGATATGACACGCGAGCGTGGGCGCGCGCATCACGGCCGTTACGCCCGGCAACCCTCACCCCCCAAGCGCAGCGGCACCCCCTCACACGGCGCTCTCGCTCAGGGCCAGGATGCTCGGGAGGCCGGTTTGCAGCGTGCGCCAGGTCTCGCCCGCGTCTTCCGTCAGCAGCAGTTCGCCGCTTTTCAGCCCGGCGATGAGCGTGCGTGGGCGGTTGCGCGGGGCCAGCAGCGCGTAGGGCATGGCGCGCAGCGGCCGCGCCAGGCCGGTGCCCTCGCCCCCGAGCGCCTGCCACGGAGCCTCACCCTGCTTGCGGAAGATCACCGCCTGGGCATCGCCGCCCGGGCGGTGCGCCAGGGAAGGGCCGGGGCTGGCCGAGATGTACCAGAGGCCGGGGTCGGCGGCGTCCACCGCCAGCCCCCAGGTGTAGTGCCGGTCCAGGCCCGCATCCACGCCGCGCCACGTACGCCCGGCGTCTTCCGAGAGCGCCACCCCGCCGCCGGCCGCCTCGTAGACGCGCTCCGGGGCCAGGGGGTGGGTGGCGAGGGCGTGGGCATCGTGCTGCGAGCCGGGCTGGCGATCCTCCCAGGTGCGGCCGCCGTCGCGGGTGGTCATCACTCCGCCCAGCTCGATTCCCACATAGATCGTCCGTGGGTCCGCCGGGTGCAGGGCGATCCAGCGCACATGGTGGGTGTGGGGCCGGGGCGGGAAGGACCACGTGCTGGCGCTCGGCAACGCCGCCAGCGTGGGCGACGGCTGCCACGTTGCGCCATCATCGGTGGAGCGGTAGAGCATGCTCGGCTCGGTGCCGGCGTACACGACGGAGCGGCCCGCCACCTGCTCGCAGGGGGAGATGGCGATGGCGAGCACGCGGGCATCGGCCATGCCCGCCCCGACCGACTCCCAGGTATCGCCACCGTCCAGGCTGCGGTACACCCCACGGTCGAACGTGCCCACAAAGATGCGCTGCGGATCATGAGGATCGACCGCGACGCACATCACGCCGGTCACAATGTGCCCCTCGCGCGACTGGTGTTCGTTCCCCAGCACGATGGTTGTTTGCACCAATGCGCCGTCCCTGCTATCGAGACGGGCTAGAGCATCACCGGTGGCGGCAAAGAGGCAGAAGGGGAACACGGGCAAATCTCCGTGGACGATGCGGCGAGAGAGATCGCGGCGAGACAGTTCGAGCGGACTGTTACGATTGAACTGAGGTAGCGACCAGCTTGTGGCATCAAGCGCGTGGTTCAGGTGGCAACTGAAGTCAAGATCAAAGGTGTGTGATCTCAAGAGTGGCATCCAGGGAGCCGCTCTCGCCTGGCCCGACGCGGGCATGAAGTGGCAATTGCAGGTGCATCGGTTCTTTCGAATTGGAACGTCGAACCCAGGTGTTTCTCGATGAAACCGATCGGAAGAACGTCGCGTGCACGTTTCTCAGGGACACTCCAGACTCCGGCGAAATGCTACGAGTTTCAACCGCTGCCAGATTGATCGGGCTGTCACGCGCTCCAGTTCGTCCACAGTTCGCTTCAACTCCTCAGTCAGAGGCGTGGACTCGACATCGTGGAAGATGTCGGCAAGCGCCCGGTAGTACCAGAGCGTGCCGTCACGCCCTCCGTTGAAGCGGCACCAGAGTCGGTCGCCTAATTGCTGGTAATCGGCGAGGATCGCCCGTGCGTTATGCAGTTTGTCGGCGGCCGATACGAGCCGGACTGATGCAGAAGCGTCAGAGACGTGCGCGATGTATGCCTCCTTGCGTTCCCGCCATGGGGGCTTTGGTATCGTGTCAGCGTCGGTGCAGCCGTCGACTATGGTGACGACCGCTTCCCCAAACTCCTCAAGGATGATATCGCGCGTCGCCTGGCCACCTCGGTCCTCGACCGCGTCGTGGAGAAGGGCGGTAATTGCTTCGTCCTCAGTGCCGCCGTGCTCAAGGACAATCGCCGTCACCGCCAGTAAGTGTGAGACATACGGAATGGAGCCTCCTTTCCGCGGCTGGTCACGGTGGAGGTAGCTCGCGTAGACCAGAGCAGTATCAAAACGCGGCGAAAGCGTCGCAGGCATGTTCGGCCTCTATTCCGTGGTTTCCATCCGGGGAGAGATCACCACGGGTGCGATCGGCACAAGCTCCGTGATTGCCGTTGTCCTCCCGAGGCGAGCCGGCTCAGATTGTCCGCGAGCTAGTCGGAGATTGGTGGCTGCTGTTCAGGAAACTTCCGCTTCGCTGCCTTGCGGAGGGTGTCGGCATGGCGCCAGCCCCATTCTGACGCTCGACTCGCATATTGTCACGTTCTTGGCATGACGACTCCTTGTATCAGCACGGCGATGTCATGGTCGGTTCCCTAGCGTAAATGGTTGGTGAATCATCGCGTTTCAACCGAGCGACGGGAGAGAGTATTTGTCATGTTGAGGCGCATGGTCGCCTGTGTTGGAGGACAACAAGTGGCGTCTGCGCCTCTCCTCATTCGCGCGCCTTGTACCGCATTCGCTCTTCACCAAGAGGAGGATGGACGAGTTCCCGCCCCTGGGTCACCGAGCTGCTGCAACCCGCAGTGCCTACTGGGAGATCAGCCATTGGCCGCTCCACGCTTGCGGTCAGTTGCGATCTTTCCCGGTTCTCGCACGCGGTAGTCTCGGTGGCGCCAGCGTGACCGCGTTGAGCATAAACAAACGTAGTGATCCAGACGCCACCGCAGGTCAGGCGACGCACATCACGCCGCGCCCCTCCAGGTTGAGCGACGGAGTCACCGTTTCCCCATCGTGGCTGTCAAGCTTGGCAACGGCGTCCCCCGTGGCGGCGTACAAGCGAAATGGCGGCATGGCGTGGTCCTCTCCGGCGGGGTGCGGCTGCGGTGTGCATCGTCTGTCACGCAGGATAGCGGCCAGGATGGGCTATCGGCCGGAGGACCCTCACCCCGACGCCTCTCCCTTCCTCCTTGCGCAGGGAGAGGGGCCTTTGGCGGCGGGCGCGGCGGTCGGTGCTGGCCCTGGCGCGCCGGTTCCAGCCCTCGCCTGCGCGGATCGACTCCCCTCTCCCTGCGCACAGGGAGAGGGGTTGGGGGTGAGGGTCAAGCTGGCGCCGGCCCAGCCTTGACCCGATTACCTCCCCCTGCCAGTGCCCGCAGCCGGGAACTGTTCAACGTGGCGGCAAGGAGGTCCCTGGCGGATGTAGACTCCGGGGGCTGATCTCACGTGACATCCGAGAGGAGATTTCGATGCTCCGTCCGCTGCGCGCGGTGCTGATAGCGTTTGCCCTCGTGGCCCCTGGCATCGTGGCCCACGCCCAGGCCGCCACCCCGGCGGCGAGCCCACCCGCCGATTGCCCCACGACGTCCGAGGCGCAGAACGCGGCGCTTGCCCGCCGCTGGCACGAGGACGTGATGAACCACCACGACCTCTCGGTGCTCGATGACATCCTGGCCCCCAGCACCGACTTCGACCCGGCGGACTTCGCCGACGATTCCAGCCCGCAACAGGTGCTGGGCGCGCTGCTGGTTGGCTTCCCCGATGTGCACCAGACGGTCGATTTGATCGTCGCGCAGGACGATCTCGTCGCCATCCGCTACACCGCGACCGGGACGCACACCGGCGAGTTCCAGGGCCACGCGCCGACCGGCAAGACGATCACCTGGACGGGCATGAACTTCTACGAGATCGCCTGTGGCCGCATCACCGACGTCTGGTCCGAAGTCGATGCCCAGAGCCGGAGTGAGCAACTGGCCGCGGCTGCGGCAGCCACTCCCACGCCGTAGCCGGGCCGGTGGGTGCGGCCTGACGCCGGATTCGGAACCGCCAACGGCTCCCACGCCACACCGGCCGCTCCCCGCGACCGACGCGCGGCGGGAACGCCAAGGAGCGCGCAGACCGGCAGATCTGCCCCGCTCCGCCTACACTGCACGGTGGGTCACGCTCACCCTCCCCTCGCAGGACCGGCGCAGTTCAGCGGGAGTTGCCATGGCCGCCAACGCACCGGCTCCCAACCCGCCTACCCCCACCGTTGTCGCGCTTCCAGCGCGGGGCCTCAACCTCACGGCGGCCCACCTGCCGTCGCCGCGCACGCCCCTGATCGGCCGGGAGCACGAGTTGGCCACCCTGCGCGCGGCGCTGCGCCAACCCGAGGTGCGCCTGCTGACGCTGACCGGGCCCGGTGGCGTCGGCAAAACGCGCCTGGCCATCGCGGTGGCCGGGCAACTCGATCCCGCGTTCAACGACGGCGTGGCCTTTGTCTCGCTTGCCACCGTGGCATCGCCAGATGACGTCGTGCCCACCCTGTTCCAGGCCCTGGGTGGCCACGAGACCGGGCACGATGTCACACCAGACGACATCAGCCAGCTCGTGCGAGACCGGGACGTGCTCCTGGTGCTCGATAACTTCGAACATGTCGCTGCCGCCGCGTCCGCCGTGGCTCATCTGCTCGATACCTGCCCCCGGCTCACCGTGCTGGTCACGAGCCGCGTTGTCCTGCGCCTTGCCGGTGAGCAGGAGGTCCTGGTCCAGACGCTCTCCCTGCCCGCCACGGCGCGGCTCACGCCAGATGACCTCCTGCGCTCGCCTGCCGTGCGCCTCTTCGTGCAGCGCGCCGATGCGTCACGCGCCGACGCCGCTGCGATGCTGGAGGCGCTGCCAGCCATCGGGGAGCTGTGCCGGCGGCTGGATGGGCTGCCGCTGGCGATCGAGCTGGCCGCCGCGCGGACCACGCACCTGACGCCTGGCGCCATGCTGCGTCACCTGGATCGCCCGGCCGGTGGCCACCTCTCGCTCCTGGCGCGTGGCCGGAGCGATCTGCCGCCCCGCCAGCAGACCATGCGCGATGCCATTGCCTGGAGCTACAACGTGCTCTCGCCCGGGGAGCAACAGCTCTTCCGCGCCCTGACCGTCTGCGTTGGCGGGTTCCCGCTCGAGGCCGCCGAGTGGCTGGGCGAGGTCAGTTCACCCGCTGCCGCGCTCGATCACCTCGCGGCGCTCGTGGAAAGCAGCCTCGTGCAGTTCGAGCGCGGGGCAGGCGACGCAGCGCGCTACACGATCCTGACGGTCATCGGCGAGTTTGGCCTGGAGCAGTTGGCCGCACACGGTGAAACCGACCAGGCACGGCAGCGGCACGCCGAATGGTGCCGGGATCTTGCCGAGGCCGGTGAACCCGGGAGCGACCGCCCCGCGGGCGATGCCCGGCTCAGGATGCTCCAGCGCGAACACGCCAACTTGCAGGCTGCCCTCCGCTGGTTCGCGGACCAGGGCGATGGCCGTTCCCTCCTGCAAATGACCGGGGCCCTCTGGCAATTCTGGCGAGAATATGCGCACTTCCGCGAAGGGCGCCGCTGGCTGGAACTGGCGCTCGACACCGCGCCGGAGGGTGCGCCGGAGTACCGGCTGCGGGCGCTGACCGGCGCGGGCGCGCTGGCCTGGTACAGCGCGGATGTGGCGCTGGCGTACGCCCGGATCGAGCAGACCCTGCCGCTGGCGCGGGCGGTGGGCAATCGTGAGGATGAGGCCTTCGCGCAGATCAACCTGGGCTCGCTGGCGTCGGAACTGGCGTATCACGACCGCGCAGCCACCCACCTGGCCGCAGGCCTGGCGCTCGCCCGCGCCGCCAGCTTACCGGCGCCGACCGTCCTGGCGCTCCACAACCTGGGAAACCAGGCCTGGCTCGACGGGAACGCAGCGGAATCCCTCCGCTGCCTCGAAGAGGCGCTGATCCTGGCGCGAGCACACGAGATTACCTGGCTCGTGCCCAATATTCTGCTGGGGCTGGGGTTCGCCACGACCGACCTCGGCGACCACGCGCGGGCGGCGGCATACCTGCGTGAGGGCCTGGAGTTGGGGCATAGCCGGGGCAACCCCGGCGACGTGATCGAGGCGCTGGAGGGGTTGGCGCGGCTATGCGCGGCAACCGGGCAGCTCGCACAGGCGGTGCGCCTGTTCGGGGGAGCGGCCACACTGCGCGAGGAGATCGCCACACCCTACGTCCCCTCGGAGCACGACTGGATTGATCCGGCCCTGGAGACCTTGCGCGCCGGGCTGGGCGCGGACCGCTTTGCTGCGGCGTGGGCGCAGGGCGCAGAGCTCTCCCGGGAGGACGCCGTCGCCGCGGCGCTGGCGATCCGCGTTGTCCCGGGCGGGGCGCAGGTATCGGCCGCCCAGCGCGCGGCGGAAACCGACGGCCTGACGGCGCGTGAGGTCGAGATTCTGCAACTCGTGGCGGCCGGGCGCGTGAACCGCGAGGTTGCCGACGTGCTCTTCATCAGCCCGGCGACGGTCGCCCGCCACATCGCGAACATCTATCGCAAGCTGGATATCGACTCGCGGGCGCAGCTTGCCGCGTACGCCCTGCAACACGACCTGCTGTAACCCCGCGCTCCCCTCACTCGCCCGGCCCCGCTCCGTGGGCGCGGCAGGCAGATCGTGCGGATGGCCTGGCAACAACGTTGGGGTTATCTACGCCGAGAAGCGGCGGCCCGATCTCGACCACGGTCTGGATGTCGCCCAGGAGCGGCTACGCGCCCAAGGGACGGGCCACTTCACCGCGCAACGCCGGACCCGGCCCGGTACATTTCCCCTGGGAGGAATCACCGGTGAAGGTCATGTTCCTGGACGAATCTGGCAATCACAAGCTAACCGCCAGGCGCCTGGTCAGCAACTATCCAGTATTTGTTCTTGGCGGGGTCATCGTTGATCGCGCATATGTCCGCGATGTGATCTCACCGGAAATGAACCAGTTCAAGGTTGACTACTTTGGCCGTTCGGACGTCATACTCCATACCGTCGATTTGCATGATGGCACCGGTCATTTTGCGTTCCTGTCTGACGCTGGCATCCGTGCCGACTTCTATCGTGACCTCCACCAGTTGCTGGACAAATGGGATTACCAGGTGGTTGCCTGTGTGATCAGAAAGGCTGCATTGGTCGCAATTTACGGGGCAAACGCCAGCGATCCTTACCATTACAGCCTTCATTTCCTGGTTGATCGTTTCTGCAAGGAACTCGGGAACCAACTGGACTCTGGCTTCATCTGCGCCGAGAAACGGGACGGGAGTCTGGACCACGCGCTCATGCTGGAGTGGGAACGAGTCCGGACAGAAGGCACACGTTTCGCGTCTGCCAGCAGTATTGACAGTCGCATCATCGGTTTGGACCTGCGAGACAAGAAACCGAATCTGGCAGGGATGCAACTCGCTGATCTGGTCGTCACCCCCATTGGCCGGCACATTCTTGGCGTGCCGGAAAAGCCGAATCGTGTGCAATGGGCGTTGGTCGAGAGGAAGCTCTGCCGAAGGGGATCAAGCTACGACGGTGTCGGCCTGGTTGTACAACCGTAAGGGGACAAAAAAAGAGAGGTCAAGGACTGCTCCGCAGTACCTTCACCTCTCGCGGGACTGCTCCGCAGAACCCGCAACAGAAGCTTGCGACCCCTGCCGGCACGGAGTATACCCGACAATAACGGCAGCATCAATGCTCGCAACAGGTGACCATTGAAACCCCGCGCTCCCCTCGCGCCCCGCCAGCCCCGCGTGGCACAATCGTCGTGATGACCACCCCGGCCACCCCCACCCCCGAGCAGCACGCGCAGCAGCTCGAAGACCTGCGGCGGTTGCGCCGGGTGCGCGATCGCATCGACCGCGAGTTCGAGCAGCCGCTCAATGTTGAGGAGCTTGCCCGGGGCGTGGGCATGTCCGCCGGGCACCTCAGCCGCCAGTTCCGGCTGGCCTACGGCGAATCGCCGTACCGCTACCTCATGACCCGGCGCATCGAGCGGGCCATGGCCCTGCTGCGCACCGGGGAGCTGAGCGTCACCGAGGTCTGCTTCGCGGTCGGCTGCTCGTCCCTGGGCACCTTCAGTACCCGTTTCACCGAGTTGGTTGGTGTCCCGCCGAGTGTGTACCGCGTGCAGGCGGCAGACGCCACCGTGGGCATCCCCCAATGTGTGGCGCAGCGGGTCACCCGGCCCATCCGCGTCACCAGCGGGACCACCAGCACGATCAGGAATCAAGAAGCACTCCCGGCGGAGCACCCCCTAAAGTAGCTGGCACGGCGGTGCGCCGGACAGAGATCTCCAGACGATCAGGGGGATTTGCCATGACCATCTCCATTAGCGCCAGTTTCCTGCCACACACCGATCCCGACGCCTCACTGGCGTTCTACCGCGATACGCTCGGCTTCGAAGTCCGCAACGATGTCGGCTACGCGGGGATGCGCTGGATCACCGTGGGTCCGGCCGGGCAGGACGGCGTCTCCATCGTCCTGCAGCCTCCGGCTATCGACCCTGGCATCACCGAGGAGGAGCGACGCACCATCGCCGAGATGATGGCGAAGGGCACCTACGCCGGCATCGTCCTCGCCACTGCCAACCTGGACGCGGCGTTCGCCCGCCTGGAGGCCGCTGGCGTCGACGTGGTGCAGGAGCCGACCGACCAGGACTACGGCATCCGGGACTGCGCCATCCGCGACCCCGCCGGCAACCTCATCCGCCTCCAGGAAGTGGGCTGAGTCCGGGGCCGCGTCCTGCGGCCTCCCTCGCCATCACCACCTCTATTCGCACGATCGACCCGGCGCACGCAGCGCCGGGGCCAGCGGGGAGATGCCCCGCAAGGAGCCTTCCTTGCGCAGGAACCTGGGGATGCGACAGATCCACCGGTGGGTCTCCATGGCCTTCACCGTAGCCGTCATCGCCGTCACCATCATCGTCCTGGTGCAGGAGAACCCGGCCGCATGGGTGTATTTCTCGCCGCTGCCGCCGCTGGCCCTGCTGCTGCTGACCGGCCTGTATCTCTTCGCCCTGCCCTACCTCAGCCGGCGGCGCGGCCGCCAATCTCCCACCGGCGACGCCTGATCGCGCCGGGGATGCCCGGCGCCGACCCGCATCCCCAACCGCTCTCCCGCGCATCGGACGAGAGGAGCCGGCCAGGGGACGAGACTGAAGCGCACAACGCTCACCCCAATCCCTCGCCCGGCGCGCCGGGCGAGGGGGGGTGCTTCCCCGGATGGTTTGGCAAGCCGGGAGCCGGGCGCTGCCACAGCGCTGCGGCCCAGCCTGTCTCCCCCAGCACGCCCCGCCTGCCGCGCAGTCAGCGGGGGGGAGAGGGACGCGCCGGGCGTTAGCGGCGCTCCACCGGCTCCACACGACCGGCAAACCCCGGCGGCTGGGCGAGGTCCGACGCCGGCACGTACTGCTGGAACAGGGCAAACTGCCGGGGATGCATGATCTGGATCGCCGTCGCGGGCCGCCCGAACTGGTGCACGCTCCAGCACCCATCCAGGTCGTCAAAGTGCGACCCGTTCATCCGCCGCGGGGCCGTGCCATAGTCGTCCGCCAGCGCCCGCAGCGCCTCCCGCGTCTCGACAGGCGTGGCGGGTCCCTCCGAGATCAGGCACCAGCCCCCGTCGCGATGCACCATGACGCCAAGGTCGTACCGGCCATCCTGGGGAGCCTGCTCACCACGCGAGGTCATCCACGCCTGAACATCGATTAGCCGGCACCGCACGTGCTTCCAATCGGTGTGCCCACCCTTGCTTCGCCGCAAGAATCCCGTCTCTCAGCTCCAATGCTCGCGATGGCTCGTCCTGGCGCTTCACGTGTTGCGCGTACTGTCGCGCTTCCGTTGCCGCGTGCACGCGGCCTGGCGCAAAACGGCCCCGGACGGTGGAGATTCACCGTCCGGGGCGCGCATCGGGGCTGATGATGCCGGTCAGCCAGTGCTCAGCTACACAGGCAGGTCTCCTGGCTCAACGTCTGACCGGCGGGGCACGGTGGGACCCAACGCCGGTTCGTTCCCTGGGCTTCGCAATACTGCCAGCCCGGAACTTCCACGCAGTAGTTCGGCGCGGTACCGCAGACCGCACCTAGAACGCACCTGAACGCTGGAGGACAGAGACAATTGCATCCATCCAGGGAGCCGCCTTCTCCGCACGAGTCCGGGACACAGAAGCCACCGCAGGCCTGGCTGCCCGGCGGGCAGACGCACTGGTTCGCGGTACAGGTGGTCAACGCGCCACTACACGTGCCGCAGACACCGCCACAGCCGTCTTCGCCACACGCCTTGCCGTCGCAGGCCGGGACACAGGTGCAGACGTTGGCGTTGCTCCCGTCCTGGAGGCAGGCGTCCTGCCCGGTGCAGACGCCACAGGTCACCCCACCGCTGCCACAGGCCCCGTTGGCCGTTCCCGGCTGGCAGGTCTGGCCATCACAGCACCCGCTGCCGGCGCAGATGTCGCTGCACTCCCCGTTGGGCTGACAGGAGCGGCAGACCGGGCAACTGGCGGCGTCACAGGCGCACGTCCCGTCCGCCTGGCAGAACTGGCCCTTCTGCCCGCAGGGAGCCTCTTTCTGGGCAGGGTCAGCCACACATTGCCCGGTCTGGTCATCACAGGTCTGGCAAGCCGCGCACGGCGGATCACAGGCGCAGGAGCCGCAGTCCACCGACTGGCCGCAGTTGTCCGTGCTCGGTCCGCAACGCCCGGTGCAGGTCTGGGCGAGCGAGTCCGGGGTGCATGTTGGCGAACCGCGCTTGCCACGCTGGTTGGTGCGGCGGCGCCCCCGGCCGTGCTTGTGCCGCTTCTTGCGGCGTTGCCGGCGCCCCGCGGCCTCCGTCTCTTCAGCACCCAGGATGCCCCCGATCACCGGCAGGGCGGCCAGCCCGGCCAGCAAGCGGCGACGTGTTTCGGATGATGCCAGACCGCGCGTCAGCGCGTCAAAATGCAGCTCGTCCATCATCTCTCCGCAAGGCGCACAACCAGGATCAACGCTCCCGGCCGGAACGACACGCAGGGTAGGGTCTCCCCCGCAGCATGGCAGATGCCCGCCTGCATGAGAAGCCTGCAATGTACTGGTTTGGGTACGGGCTTGTTGCCACGCTGTCGGGGACAGGGCGCGGGCATGCGAAGGAACCCTCATCCCCAACCCCGCTCCCTGCGTCCTTGCGCGGCTGGGGGTGGTGCTGCCAGCCGCACCCGGCCGGTACCTCTTCGCCCTGCCGTACCTCAGCCGGCGGCGCGGCGGCCCGCGCTCCGTCCCGGAGGCCTGACCGCCATCCGGCCTGCTCAGCCCTTGAGGCCGACGGACGCAATGCCGCCGATCAGCTTGTTCTGCGCCAGGAAGTAGACGATGAGCACCGGGAGGATGCTGAACAGGTTGGCCGCCATCATCTCGTTCCACTGCACGCCGCCCTGCGAGCGGACGAAGGTGGCCAGAGCCAGCGCCACGGTGAACTGCTCCTGCGAGTCGATGTAGAGCAGCGGCGCGAAGAAGTCGTTCCAGGTCCAGAGAAAGGTGAACACGGCCACCACCGCCAGCGCCGGCCCCGAGAGCGGCAGAATGATCTGCCAGTAGACCTGCCAGTAGCTGGCGCCATCGAGCCGCGCCGCCTCGTCCAGCTCCGGTGGAAGCGTGCGCATGTACTGCCGCACCAGGAAGATGAGAAACGCGTTGCCGAAGAACCAGGGCACGATCAGGGGCAGGTAGGTGCCGTACCAGCCGATGCGGAAGAAGAGCAGGAACTGCGGGATGACCAGGATCGGTCCCGGCAGCAGCATGGTGGCCAGCACCACGGCGAAGAGTTTTTCCCGCCCACGAAAGCGCAGCCGCGCGAACGGGAAGGCGATCAGCGAGCAGGAGATCACCGAGCCCACAATGGCCAGCCCGCTGATGAGCGCGCTGTTGAGCGCATAGCGCAGGAAGGGCCGGTCGGGGTTGGTGAGAGCCTGGACGAACGTGGGCCAGTACCAGTACTCGGTCGGGAACCACTCGGGCGGGAACGTAAAGATGGGTGCGGTGTCCGGCTTCAGCGCGGCGGTCAGCATCCAGCCAATCGGCATCAGGATAAAGAGGCTAAGCAGGAAGAGCAGCGCGTACACCGCCACCGCGTGCAGCACCCCACGCACCCGCTGCCAGATGATCGCCGACGGTGGGGTTGGCGTGCTGCGTACTGTCGCCATCGCGTGCGCTCGTCCTCTCTGACGTGCCTGGACTTACTGACTACTTGATACGCCTGGTGTGACACTCCGTCCTGGAGTGGTCTTGCTCCCGGGGCTGGCCGCGCTCCAGCGCGTTGCCCTCACCCGCCAGGGACCCTCACCCCCAGCCCCTCTCCCTGTGCGCAGGGAGAGGGGAGAACGAAGCCGTGCGGTGAGGGTTCTCCGGCGCACTCGTGTCAGGAAGCGGCATTTCACTCCAGTCCTCACCGGCTTTCGTAGTACACAAACCGCTTTTCCAACCGGAACATCAGCCACACCGTCGCCAGGCCGATCACGGTGAGAATCCAGGCGAGCGCCGCGGCGTAGGCCAGGTTCCCCTCGCGGAACCCCTGCCGCCACATGTAGAGCATGTAGAAGAGCAGCGCGTTATCCGGCCCACCGGCGGCGGCGTTGTCGACGAGCACGAAGACCACCCCGAAGACCTGGAACGCCTCGATGACGCTGGTGATCAGCACGAAGAAGATAGTTGGCGAGAGCATCGGCAGGGTGATATCGACGAACTTGCGCATCGCGCCGGCGCCGTCGATGGAGGCGGCCTCGTACAGATGCGGCGGGATGTTCTGCAGCCCGGCCAGATAGATCACCGCGCCACCACCAATCCCCCACAGCCCAACCACGGCCAGCGCCGGCATCGCCCAGTTCGGATCCTGGAACCAGTAGGGCGGGTTCTCCACCCCCAGCTCGTAGAGGAAGAAGTTGATGGCGCCGAGGTCCGGGTTGAACAGGTTCAGCCAGACGATGCCAACCGCCACCCCGGAGAGCACCGCCGGGATGTAGAGGATGGTGCGGAACACGCGCATACCGCGCAGCTTCTGGTTCAGCAACAGCGAGAGCAGCAGCCCGGCCACCAGGTAGAGCGGGGTGGTCAGGATGACCCAGCGCAGGGTCACCAGCAGCGATTTGCGGAAGAACTCATCGGCCGTGAAGATCTGGACGTAGTTCTGCAGGCCGACGAACGTGCCCGGCAGGAAGAGCTGCTCGTCGGTGAGGCTGATCCAGACCGCCCACAGCAGCGGGATCAGGGTGAAGGCCACCAGCCCCACGACCCAGGGGAGCAGGAACAGGTACGCGGCGCGCTCCTCCCGCCGCGCGTTCGGCCCCAGGCCGGTGCGATGGGGCGGGGCGCTGTTGGCGATGGGTTGTTGGTTCTCGGTCGAGGTCAAGACCCTCACCCCAACCCCTCTCCCTGCGGACAGGGAGAGGGGCTTTCAGCCCTGTACGCGTGGCCTTTCTGGCTTCATAGCGCAGGTTTTCCCCTACCTTGCTGGCTCATCGTTTCCCCTCTCCCTGCGCACAGGGAGAGGTGGATGCCTCGGGCGACCCGGACGCCATGTTCTGGGCTCATCGTCTCCCCTCTCCCTGCGCACAGGGAGAGGGGCTGGGGGTGAGGGTCGTACGGGTGCGGGTCGTTCGCTGCTACCCCCCGGCCTCGCCCAGCTTGTCCCACTCGGCCCAGGCGGCATCGAGCGCGGGCTGCGCCTTCTCGGCCTCCGCGTCCAGGATCGCCTTCGCGTCCGTCTCGCCGCCGGTCGTCAGCCGCCGGTAGATCTCCTCATCGGTGTGCGGATAGACATCGAGCGGGATGTACGAGGTGGGCACGAAGACCTGCGCCTTGTTCTGCTGGAGCACCGCCAGGTACTCCTCCCGGATCGGGTCGCCCTGGCCCCACTCCAGTTCCGCCGCCACCGACTGCGACAGCGGGGGATCGGCCGAGGTTTCCGCCCGGATGTACTGCGCGTCCGTGGCGATGAACTTCAGGAACGCAAGTGCCTCCTCCGGGTGCCGGGAGTTAGTGAAGGTGCCCCAGGGCGTGGTCCAGGTATCGACAAACGACTCCGAGCCCTCGATCACGACGAACGGGCCCATGCCGAAATCGATGCCCGCCTCCTGGAACTTGGAGACTTCGGTGAAGTCGCTCCAGATCATGGCCATCTTGCCCTGCGCGAACAGGTCCGACATGCCGCCGGGCAGCGATTGCTCGATCGAGGTTGAGGGGGCGTAGCCATCGCGCACGAGTGCCGTGCCCAGGTTGTAGCTCTGCACCATCGCGTCCGAGTTCAGATTGCCGGTCGCCGTGTGGCCATCCTCGCCCCACACCCACTGACGCCAGATCCCGAACGCCCAGTGCGGCACGAAGCAGCCGTAAACGGCCTGCATCGGGTTGCGCGAGGGCTGCCCAACGGCCCGGCAGGCCTGGTCGAACTCCGGCCAGGTCATCGAGTCGGTCTGGCTGGGGTGCGCCACCCCGGCGGCATCGAAGAGAGCCTTGTTGTAGAAGAGGATGTTGCCACCCAGGAAGTCACCAATGGCGTAGATGCCGCCATCGGGGAGCGTGGCGCGGGCCATGCCGCCCGGCGCATAGTCCGCCGGGTCAATGCCCCACTCTTTGAACGCGGGGGAGAGCTCCACGACCAGCCCGGCCTGCATCCACTGCTTGTCCTCGATGATCGCGATGTCCGGCGGGCTGTCGGCGCTGAGGGCGGTGCGCACCTTGTCCTGGTAGTCATCCTCGGGGAACGCCGTGTACTTGATCACGATGCCGGGGTTATCCGCCTGGAAGCGCTCGATGTAGGCCTTGACCGAGGGATCATCCGGCTCCAGGTAGCTCCAGACGCTCAGCTCAACCGTTTCCTGCCCGGCCGCGGGCCGCACCTGCATCCCGGCCAGCCCCAGCAGGACCAGCGCGGCCAGTACGACGTGCCCCGTTGCGCGTTGCCAGAACCTGCCCACGGTATCCTCCTTGATCGGCCCCCATCGTCGCGGCGCCCTGCCGATCATCATACACAGGCCATCGTTGTCAGGGTTCGCGGCAGTGCAGCGAGTGTTACACGGGCGGCGAAGCCGGCGTCAGCATGGCAGGGCCACCCACGCCCCGGCGCCATGTCACACTTCGCCCCGGCGCATCGTTCACCTTCCCAGAGCACGGTTGCACTACGAGGAAGGCCTGGCATGTCCCGTCCATGGCAACACGCGCCCGATCTGTCCAGCGCCACGCCAGAGGTCGTCAGCGATGCCGACCTGGTGCGCCAGGCCCAGGCCGCGCCCGCACACTTCGCGCGGCTCTACGAGCGCTACCGCGGCCCGGTGCTGACCTACTGCACCGCCCGGCTGCGCGACCGGGCCGAGGCCGAGGATGCCGCCAGCGTCATCTTCATCAAGGCGCTCCACGCGCTGCCGCGCTACACCGAACACGGCGATGCCTTTCGCTCGTGGCTCTTCGCCATCGCCCACAACGAAATCACCGATCGCCAGCGCCGCCAGCACCGCGCCGCGCTCTCGCTGGAGTACGCCGCCAATGTTCCGGACCCGGGCCAAACGCCGGAGGAGGTCGCCATGTCCACCGGTGACCGTGAGCAGCTTCACACCCTGCTGGCCGGCTTGCCCGGCCGCGAGCGCTCCGTGCTGGAGCTGCGCGCGGCGGGCTGCCAGACCCACGAGATCGCGCGGGTCCTGCAGATTTCGGAGATGAGCGTGCGCGCGGCCCAGTCACGCGGGCTGCGCCGCCTGCGTGACCGCCTGCTGCCCGCAGCCGCCCTGCGCCCGGAGATGCCCCATGTTTGAGCGACCCAACGACGACCAGGAGCTGGATCGCTGCTGGAACGACCTCCTGAGCGGGCGGCGCGATGCCGCGGGCTACGCGGTCGATCCCTCGCTGATCGACGCCCTCCACGCCTTCCACGCGCTGGCCCTGCCCCCGGCCCCGGCCTCCCTCGCGCGGGTAGACCGCGCCGTGTACGCCGCCCTAGCGCAGCAGGCGCAGGTGGCGCGCGCGCCGCACCTGCCCACCCTTGCGCCGTCCACGCTGCCGCTCAGCGCCAACGGCGCGGGCAAGCCGGTGGCGCTCACCGTCACACACCCTGCACCGCGCTGGCGATGGCAGCCAGGGTCGCTCGCATCCTCCGTGGCGACCATCCTCATTCTTCTCGTGCTCGTGGGTGGCTTCGTGGCCCGCGGCGCCCTCCTGCGTTGGCCCACCGCTGCAGAGCATCCGGCCATCATGCCAGCGCAGGAGGGCGGGCCTGGTCCGTCCGCCGCGGCGCCACCCACCGTCGAGGAAGTCTGGGAAACCCACGGCGGCCCAGACCTCCCCCTGTTCCATCCCTTTGGGGTGACCATCGCACCGGATGGCCGCGTCTGGGTGTCCGACGGCAGCCGTGGGCAATTCCAGATCTTCGCGCCGGATGGCACGTTTATCGAAGCCTGGGGCACCCCCGGCTCGGGCAACGGGCAGTTCAGCTTCAAGGGCGGCGGCGAGGTGGCGTTCGACGCCACGGGCAACATCTACGTGGCGGATGCCGACAACTTCCGCATTCAGAAGTTCAGCCCCGACCGCACGTTCCTGACCGCCTGGGGCAGCCAGGGCACAGGCGCTGGCCAATTCCTGAGCCCCATGTTCATTACGGCCGCTCCCGACGGCTCGGTTTATGTCACCGATGACCAGCGCAACGATATTCAGCGCTTCGACGCGGACGGGCGCTTCCTCAACACCATCGGCGAGCCGGGCAGCGGCGATGGCCAACTGAACGCACCCGGCGGGACCGCGATTGACCGCGATGGCAGCGTCTGGGTGAGCGACTACAACAACAACCGGCTCGCGCAGTTCGCCCCCGATGGCACGTTCCTGCGCGCCTGGGGCAGCGGCGGGAACCGGGAGGGCGAACTGAGCTTGCCAAACGACATTGCGTTCGATGCCCAGGGGCTCATCTACGTCCTCGATTCCGGCAACAAGCGCGTCCAGGTCTTCGACCGCGACTTCCGCACAGTGACCATGTTCGGCCGCGAAGACCTCTCGGCCGAAGCCGGGCTGAGCACCGCCCCCGCGCGCAACGCCTGGTTCGCCTTCCCCGCCGCCCTGGCGCTGGACGCGCAGGGGCACGTCTACGTCAGCGACACGATGGGGAACCTCGTCGCCGCCTTCCGCGTCCTGCCGCAGGCGGCGTCCATCGCTGAAGCCAAGGACACCGTCCTGATGCAGGGGGTGGTGGCCTCCATGCCGGACAAGGAACTCTGGCTGGGGCTGGAACAGGTCCACCTGGCGCCGGGCGCCGACTGGGCGCTGGATGACGGGGATGGGATCGGGCCGTTGCTCTACCTGGTCGAGGCCGGCCAGTTGACGCTCACCCCGAACGGAAACAGCCTCATCACGCGGGCCGGAACGGCGCAGCCCGAAACGGTGGCCGCAGGCTCCACGGTGACGCTCCAGGCAGGCGATCAGGCGTTTCATCCCAGCGGGGTCTCACCACGCTGGCGCAACGCCGGGCCGGAGCCGGTGTCGCTCCTGGAAGCGCGCACCACCACGATTCGCAACAGCATGCCACCGGCCGGCTGTGAGCGGTATCCGCTCGTCGCCGGGTCAGCCTTCCCGCCGCGCCCGACCCCGGCGCTCTTCGCCGTACACCGGCTGACGCTGCCCCCACGCGCCACGTTTTCCACCGACACCACACCGGGCATGACGCTGCTCTACATCGAGTCGGGCCAACTCCAGGCGCACGATGCCCCGCCGGCCGGGGCCGGGCCAGGCCCGGCGACGCCCACCAGCTTCGCGGTCGTCAATGGCGTTGATGCCGTCCGCACCTTTCCGCCGGGCCGGGTTTTCCAGGCTGGCGCCGAGCCAGCCACGGTGCTGCTGCTCACGCTGAGCAACCCCAACCCGCTGGAGGAAACGCCTATGGGCTGAGTTGACCTGATCGGCGCATCACGCCACGCATCGCCGCACACTGGCTCAGGTCTGCGCTCAGGCCCACATCGCCACATCGCCACCTTGCGCTTCTGCTGTTCGCCGTTGGCGACCAGTCTGGGTCAGTGCGCGCCGTTTCACCAACCATGCGATGAAAAGGAGATCCCATGTCGCATCATGCAATGGCTCACACCGCCATCTCCCGCCGCACGCTCCTGGCGGGTAGCCTCGCCGGCATCGCGGCCCACGCGGCCGCCTCCTTCGCGCTCGCCCAGGCCGGGACACCCGCGCCAGCGGCCACCAGCCCCGCGGCCACCGGCCACACCTGGCTCCTCACCGGCCCGGATGAGCTGCGCCCAGCTGCGCCCGCCGGCCCGGCCGCCAGCGACCTGGCCGAGCTGGTGCAGATGCAGGCGGCGCGCGACGACGCGGCCATCGCGCTGATCACGCAGTGGAACAGCCGCCCGGCGGTGCTGCCGTGGACGGAGTTGGCCAACGCCGCCCTGGCCGAGTTCAAGATGACCTCCGTGCGGCAATCCCGCGCCCAGGGCATCCTGCAAACCGCGATGGCCGACGCCGTGCTGGCCGCCTACGACGCGCAGGATGCCTACCACGCGCCCCTCCCGGCCACGCTCGACGCACGGATCACGCCCCTGGCGGGGATCGCCGCCGACCGCCCCGCATTCCCCTCGGCGCACGCGGCCGTGGCCGGGGCCGCCGCCACCGTGCTGGCCGGGCTGCTGCCCGACGCCGCACCCGGCCGCTTCACCACCCTGGCGGACACCGTGGCGCTCACCCGGTTGCAGGCCGGGCTGAACACCCGCCCCGACATCGACGCCGGCCTCAGCCTGGGGCAGGCCATCGGCGAACGCGCGCTGGCCCACGGCGCAGCCGACCCCACCCAGGCCGATTGGGACGGCACGGGCCGCCCGGATGCCCCCGGCTCCTGGCAACCGACGCCCCCGGCCTTCGTGGAGACCCCGCTGGAGCCGCTCGCGGGCGCGTGGGCGCTGTGGGTGCTGGAAAGCCCCGATCAGTTCCTCCCCGCGCCGCCCGCCGCCTACGACTCGCCCGGCTGGCAGAGCCAGCTCGCCGCCGTGCAGCAGTCGGTGGCCGGCCGCACCCTCATCCAGGCGCAGCACGCCCGCTACTGGCAGAACACCTCGGCCTCCACGCTCTGGAACGGCTTTGCGGCCGACCTGATTACCCGCGATGGGCTCGATCTGCCACAGGCGGCGCGCGTGCTGGCGCTGCTGGCGGTGGCCCAGGCCGACGCCCAGGTCGCCAACTACGCCGCCAAGTACACCTACTGGACCGAGCGGCCGATCACCGCCGATCCCGAACTCGATGTCCTCTTCCCCACCCCGCCCTTCCCCGCGTTTCCCTCGGCGCACGCTACCGTCTCCAACGCCGGGGCTGTGGTGCTGGCCAGCCTCTTCCCGGCCGACGCCAGCGATCTCTTCGCGCTGGCCGAGGAGGCGGCGATGTCCCGCTGCTGGGCCGGTATCCACTACCCGGCCGATAACGACGCCGGGTCGTTGCTCGGGCGCAACGTGGGGTACCTCGTCACCAACGTGGCGCGTGGGGCTGCCGCTCGCTGACACGCCCCGCGCCGCCCCCGGCGCTGCTTCCTCCGGCCCGGCGCGGCCAGCGCTCGTACCCGAACGCTGGCCGCCGGGTTCCTCAAGCGCCGGGATCGGCGGCCGGCAACAGGTCCGCCGGGATGAGCGCGTCCGGCGCGAAGACTTGCAGCCGCTTCGTCCGCTCTTCCGCGACATAGACGGCGCCATCCGGGCCGACGGCGAGATAGTGGGGATCGGTAAGCTGACCGGGCGCCTCGCCACTCTCGCCCGCGAGCCCGAGCAACGTGCCGTCCTGGGCGAATTGCTGGATGCGGTCATTCCCGTAGTCGGCGATGTAGATGGCGCCGGCGTCGTCGATGGCGATGCCCCACGGCCCGCGCACCTCCCCGGGCTTCCCACCGATCTTGCCGAAGCTGCTGGCGATGGAGCCATCCGGGGCAAACCCGATGATCTTCTGCAGAATGTCGTCGGTTACCCAAACCGTGCCGCCGGCATCCACCGCGACATCGGCCGGCCCTGCCAGGGGCGACCCGCCACCCTGCGTCCCGTCCCACGACGCCAGGAAGGTTCCATCGCCAGCAAACACCTGCACCCGGTGGTTCTGATAGTCGGCGACATAGACATTGCCGTTGGGGCCAACCCCGATGCCAGACGGGAAGAGGAGCTGACCGTCACCGGAGCCGCGCTCGCCAAAACTGAACAGGAACACGCCATCCGGTGCGAATACCTGGACGCGCGCCAGGTTGGGATCGAGGACGTACAGATTGTTGTCTGGCGCGACCGCGACATCGCCCCAGAGGATGTCGAGGCTGAACCCGAACTGGCCGGGGCCGTCCCCGCTCGTGCCCCAGGTGGCGCGTGGGGTGCCGTCGGCGTTGAAGACGCGGATATGATCGTTCGGGACATCGACGACATAGAGCGTGCCATCGGGCCCCACGGCCACGCCGGCGGGCGCCGCCAGCGGATCATCCCCGCCCGTAATGACCCCCGCCGTTGGCGTGGCCTGATCCGGGTTGATCAGGGCCGGGAGCATGGGCAGGTCGTCTCCCGGCCCGCCCAGCCGCGCACCGAGGAAGGGCAGCGAGGCGACAGTTAGCGCCAGCACGAGCACGGTCACGGCGGCCAGCAGCGCGGCCCGGCTGCGGGTCAGCCCAGGCCAGCCGGCGCGGGGCGACCCTGCAACCGGCGTTGGCGCTGGCTGCGGGAGGGTGAAGGGCGAGTGCCCATTCAGCGCAGCGGCGTGTGGCAAGGTCGTGGCGGTCATGAGCAACTCCTTTCGCAGGCGATCACGAAACGGCGGATCGGGAACCGGCGGGCGGTAGAGGGCGTGCAGGTGCGCGATGAGCCGCGCGGTGTCCGGGTCGTCTGGCGGGTCGTGCTGGCGCGGCGTACCCTGGACGAAGGCATCCCACCAGGCGGCCAACTGCTGCTCGTTGGGTTCTCTCGGGTCAGGCACGGCGCACCTCCTCCCACGCGGCCTGCTGGCCGGGCGTCAGCAGAAGCCGCAGCCGGCGCATGGCCCGGTGCTGCGCCACCGCGATGGCGCCCTGGCTGCGGCCGAGGGCCGCGCCAATCTCGGCGCCGGTGAGGCCCGCCAGGCGCAGCTCGATCACCTGGCGTTGGTCTGGCGTCAGGCAGGCCAGCGCGGCGGCCAGCGCCCGCTCCGACTCACTGGCAATTGCGGCCTCTTCCGGCGACCTGGCCGGATCATCGAGGTCGCGGGCGGCATCCAGCGAAAGATCACTGCGCGTCGTGCGGTAGACGTCGATCACGACGTGATGGGCGATGCCGAAGAGCCAGGCGCGGAAGGACGGGCCACGGTACCGGGGCAGCCCGGCGAACGCCCTGGAGAAGATGACGCTGGCCGCATCCTCGGCCACCTCGCGGCGGCCCAGCCGCAGCACGCAGTAGCCATAGATGGCGTCGATGTAGCGATCGTAGAGCGCGGCAAAGGCGATTGGATCGTCGCGCGCCCGCGCCACGAGCGCCGCGTCGTCATCGACAACGAGCAGGGGTAGATCCGTGGTTGCCGGTCGGAGACGAGCAAAGCTGGGCATGGCCGCCGATTCCCCCAGGGTGCGCGTGTTCGTCACGAGGGTAGTCGGAGATCAGTGCAAAACCTTACAGACATCAGCCGCCAGCAGGCGCGCGTACTCCCGGGCCGGCAGCCCGGCCAGCCAGGCCACGACCTCGGCGCGGTCTTCCTGATAGTGCTGGGAGCACTGCAGCCAGTCGCCACGCACCAGCGCCGGGCCCAGCGCCAGCCCATCGAGCCAGGGGATGCTGGCCGGGCAGTTCAGGTGCGATTCCGGCATCTGGCGGACCAGCGCCGCCGCGTCGTGGAACGCGCGAACGCCGCCCACGGGCCATCATGGGCGGCGTTCGCGCCGTCTGCGGCCGCGTCCTACGTGGGGCAGCCGGTCCCGAAGCAGTCGTTGGGCTCGTTGTCCGCCAGGGTCGCGCCGGGCTCGATGGTGAGCGAGCCCTGGGCCACCAGGATGCCCCCACCCCCGGCCCCGGCGTCATTCTCCGTGACGCTGCTCCCGGCGTTCAGGATCAGCGCGCCGTTGCTGAAGATGCCGCCGCCGTCATTGACTGCGGTGTTGCGGGTCACGGCTGTCCCGGCGTTGAGCGTCAGCCTGCTCGAGGTCTCCATCCAGATCCCGCCGCCGGCGGAAGACTGATTCCCCGTCACCCGCACGCGCGTCAGGGTGAGCTGCCCGGAGTTCTCGATGCCGCCGCCCCGGTCACCGTCCGCACCCAGGCGCTTGCCCCCGGTGATGCTCAGGCTCCGCAGCTCCAGCGGGTCAACGCGTCGCACCCGCACCACGGCGGTTGACCGTGCCAGTTGCTGCCCGTCGATGATGGAACCGGTCTTCCCCGCGCCCGCCCCGATGATGGTCAGGGCCTTGTCGATATCGATGGTTTCATCCGCGGCGAGGGCGTAGGTTCCCGCGCAGAGGCGGATCGTGTCGCCCGCGCTCGCCGCCGCGATCGCCGCCTGGATGGTGGCGTGCGCGCAGCCGCTCGCGCAGACATCGCACGCCTCGCACGACTCGCCCGCGCAGACCTGCCCGGCCGGGCACGTATCGCCGCACGTCCCCCCACAGCCGTCGCTGGCCCCGCCGCACGTGCCGGCACAGTCTGGCTGGCAGCGGTTCTTCTGCTTGTTCTTGCGCCTGCGCCGCCGCTTCCGCCGCATGCGCCCGCCCGCCTCCGCGTCGTCTGCGTCAAGGATGCCGAGCAGCCCGCCAACCACGGGCAGGGTCGCCAGCCCGGTCAGCACACGGCGGCGGGTCCCGGAAGATGCCAGCCCGCGCGCGAGCGCATCGACGTGCAGATCGTCCATCGGCGTCTCCATCTTGCTCGCCACCGGGGTCCACCGACCCCCGGTGGTAACGACAGGTCATTCAGGGTCTGTCGCGCAGTATGGCAGGTGGGTCCGGCCGCGGGAACCGCGCGCTGTGCCGGGGCTTGTACGGGTTTTTCGCGGCCGCGTCGCGGACAGGGCGACTGGTGCGCTGACGCCTGTTTCTGGCATAGTGATGATTCACTGGTCAGCATGTCCCCTGCCAGCGCAAGCATGCCGTCCCGCCCTTCTCCGCGTCATACCTTCTCGCTCCGGACGGGTGTTCCTCATGGTTGAGTCACAGGAAGCGAGCCGGTTGGTCGATGCCCGTGGCGATCCCGCAGGCGGGGTCCACGCCCTGCCGCCCGTGCTGCGGCTCCCCGCCGCGTCCCCGGCGCCGGGCGAGGGCGAATTCACGACGCGCGAGGCCGCCAGCATCCTGCAGTGCAACGTGCGCTCCCTGCGCCGCGCCATCGAGCGGGGGGAATTGCCCGCCGCCAAGCGCGGCACAACGTATTACATTGCCGCCAATGACCTGTGGCGCTACTCCACGCGCCGCTCGACACTCCCGGCAGCCAGACCATCGGCCCGGCTGCTCGCGTTCTCGGAACCCCACGCCCTGCCGCCGGCTCTGCCACGCCGCCTGTCATCGTTCGTCGGCCGCGTCCCGGACGTGGCGGCCGTCGTCGCCAGCCTGGGAGATCCGGCTGTCCGCCTGTTGACGCTGACGGGCCCCGGCGGTATCGGCAAAACGCGGCTGGCGCTGGCGGTGGCCGAGGCGGCCCTCGCCCAGTTCCCCGATGGCGTTGTGGTCGTGGAGCTCGCGGCCGTCACGCGGCCCCACCATGTCCTGTCCGCCATCTGCCGGGCGCTGGGGTTGCGGGAAGTTGCGGGCCGCGACCCCCGCGCGCAACTCCACGCCCACCTGCGGGCCAAACGCATGCTGCTGGTGGTGGATAACCTCGAGCACGTGCTGGACGCCGCACCGGATATCTCGGCCATCGCCGCGCACGCGGCGGGCGTCACCGTGCTGGCGACCAGCCGGGCGCCGCTGCGTGTGGCGGGAGAGCACGAGTACCCCGTTGCACCCTTGCCCCTCCCCGCCGAGCCCGTCACCGCCGCTACCCTCCTCGCCTCGGACGCGGCGCGCCTCTTCGTCACGCGGGCCCGCGCGCACGATCCCACCTTCCAGATACCCGAGGCATCCGCGCCAGTGCTTGCCGGCATCTGCGCCCGCCTCGATGGCTTGCCCCTCGCCATCGAACTGGCCGCGGCCCGCGTGAAGCTGCTCTCGCTGGACCAACTCCACCGCGAGCTCGACCGCCGGCTTCCCCTGCTCGCCGGTGGCAGCCGCGATGCCCCCCGGCGGCATCGCACCATGCGCGACGCCATTGCCTGGAGTTATGACCTGCTCGGCCCGGCGGAACAACGCCTCTTCCGCCAGCTTGCGGTCTTTGCCGGGGGCTTTACCCTGGATGCCGCTGACCGCGTCGGGCGGATGGAGGCCGCCGCCAGGAGCACCCCACCCGCGGGTGACGGCTCCGCGATCGCGCTCGATCTGGTGGCGGCGCTCCTCGACCAGAGCCTGATCGTGCGTGACCCCGGCGCGTACGGCGCGCCGCGCTACCGCATGTTGGCGACGATTCGGGAGTACGGCCTGGAGCGGCTCACCGTGGCCGAGGGCGAGGCCATCCGCGCCGCGCACGCGCAGGTTTTTCTGGCGCTGGCGCAAGACCTGCGGCCCCTGGTGACCACCGAGGCCACCCGCCTCCCGCTTGACCGCCTGGCCGCCGACGACGCCAACCTGCGCGCCGCGCTCGCCTGGCTGGATGAGCGTGGCCCGGCGGCCGGCTTTGTGGCCCTGGTCGCGGCGCTCTGCTGCTACTGGTGCGCCTTCAGCCTGGTGCCCGATGCCCTGCCCTGGGTGCTGCGCGCGCTGGGGAAGCGGGAGGCAGCGCCACGGCAGGACCGCGCACGGCTCATGATCGGCTGCGCGGAACTCTTCATGCTCCGGGGTGACGATGCCCGGGCCGAGGAGGCGTTCGCGGAAGGCTTGCCCATCCTGCGTGACATCGGCAGCCCCTTCGATCTGGCGAACGGGTTGCTGGTGCATGGCGCTTTTCTGAACTACCAGGGGGCTTTCGCGGCGGCGGAATCGTCGCTTAGCGAGGTGCTCACGCTCGCGCCCGCGATCGACGATGCGGTCCTGCAGGCCGCCACCACCGGGGCTGCCTACGCCAACCTGGGCGATTCGGCGAGAGGCCGGGGGGATCTCGCGCTGGCGACGGCGCACGGCGAGGCCGCGCTACGCTGCCATGCGGGCTGGGATCTCGACCTGGCGGATATCCGGGTGCTGATGGACCTGGCCGGCATCGCCAAGGACCTGGGCGATTACCGGCTGGCCGTGGCGCGGTACCTGGCTGGCCTGGAACGCATGGGCGAGCTGGGCGACCGCCGTCTCGTCGCCGATGCACTGAGCGGCATCGCCACCGCCGCCACGGTCTGGAACGACCATCGCCGGGCGCTCCTGCTGTTCGCCGCCGCCACGGCCCTGCGCGAGCGCCTGGGCATTGCCATGTCCCTTCCCGGCGATCTCGCCGCCACCGAGCTCAGCCTGGCCGCGTTGCGCACGGCACTGGGGGCCGACGCGTTCGCGGCGGCCTGGGCGGAAGGGAGCGTCCTCTCTCAGGCCGAAGCGCTCGCCACCGCCGGGAGCGTCACCCCGCCCCCGGTCGCGATGCCGGCCACACGGCTGCCGGGCGCATCGCCCCTGACCGCCCGCGAGCAGGAGGTGTTGCGCCTCGTCGCTGACGGCCGGACTGACCGCGACATCGCCGACCTGCTCTTCATTGGCCGCCGCACCGTGAGCTGGCATGTCAGCGCCATCCTCAACAAGCTGGGGGTAACCACCCGCTGGGACGCCGTCGAGCAGGCGCGCGCCGCCGGGTTCATGTAAAAACGCGAGGGTGCAGCGGAAGCGCGCCTGCCCTCGCCGCCAGCCCGCATCCGCCGCTTACAGCCCTGGCGGCACGATGACTTCGAAAATCTTGTTGCTCGAGGTGTCCTTGTGGCGCTTCACCTTGAACACCTTCCCGTTCATCGTGATCGAAATCTCGTCCCCCACATCCAGCGCCATGCGGGTCACCACGGCCTCCCCGAGCGGCGGGCAGTTCTTCTGCGGTACCCGGGGGTGGCGGCCGCCATAGGCCGCCGAGACCTTGGGGAACTGGAATGCCCAGTTGTCAAAGTCAAACCAGTACAGGCCGTTGATGAACACGTAGCCCTCGTTCGAGTTGGCAAAGTAGCGCTGCGCTTCTCCCGGGTTGAGGTTGACGTTGTTCAGCGGATAACAGCCACCCAGGTTCTGGTGATCGTTCTTCAGCCAGCCGCCGTATGGCCCGGCCACCTTGACCGTGCCGGAACGGTTGTTCACCCAGAACGAGACATCCTTCAGGATCTCGACGTTTGCGCCGTGGTGCTTGCGCTTCTTGCGCCGCTTCGCCTGCTTGTTGGCCTCGCTCTCACCCCTCGTGCCCAGCAGCAGCGTCCCACCCAGGAGCGCCCCCAGCGCCTCGCGCCGGGTGGCTTGCTGCGCGGCTTTGCGCAGCAATGTGTCAAACCGCGTTGCTTCCATGCCTGTGAACTCCCTGGCGGCGTCGCTGCGGCGGGGATTCCATAAAATGTCAATGGTTTCGCGCACGCAGCATAGTGGAGCGGATCAGGATTTGCGAGGCCGTGCGCCACGCCCACGGCCGGCGCGTGGTCGGTTCTAGCCCCCAGTTTGAGGTGAGCTTCGTTCTCCGTATTCCCTTGCTCCCCAAGCATGTAAGTGCGTCTTCCCTGAGCGCGTGAGCGGGTGATAGGTCGCCAGGAGCACGCCGCGCTCCGTGGGCGAGGCATCAACGAGGCGCAGCCGGTGCGCGGCGGCCTCCGGGCCGAACAACTGCTGCCCCGAGCCGAGGACGACCGGGTGAATCATCAGGAAGAACTCATCGACGAGCCCATGAGGGAGCAGCGACCGGATGAGCTGCCCGCTCCCCATGATGACGAGGTTGCCGCCCGGCTGCTCCCGCAACGCAGCGATGGCCGCCGGCACATCGCCCGTGAGGAGCGTCGAGTTCGGCCAGGGCAGATCCGCCTCCGGATCGGCGGACGCGACGTACTTGCGCACCTGGTTGAGCGGGTCCTTGAACGGCCCGCCCACCGCGTTCCAGTAGCCGAGCAACCCATCGTAGGTACGATGCCCAAAGAGCCAGGAGAAATCCGGGCCCAGGTGCTGGCCCATGGCCGCGCCGAGCGCCGGATCGGGGTCATGCTGCGCCCAGCCGCCGTGCTGGAAGCCGCCCCGCGTGTCCTCATCGGGGCGGCCCGGCCCCTGCATCACGCCATCGAGACTGACGTGGTTCACGACCACTACGCGCATCGCGCACTCCTTTCGCCGGGGCCACCGCAAGGCCCCGCTCCCGGTGCGCGGCTGGCAGGGGGAGGTATGCGGGGCAAGACTGGGCTCGCGGCCGGAGGACCCTCACCCCCAGCCCCTCTCCCTGTGCGCAGGGAGAGGGGAGCCGATCGGCGCAGGCAGGGCCGGGAATGGGCGCGCCGGGGCCAGAACGAACGTGCTGAGCGCAGAACTGGCCTCTGACGTCGCCGCCAAAAGCCCCTCGCCCTGCGCACGTACTCAGGGAGCGGGGTTGGGGGTGCGGGTTCGTGACCCGTCGCCCCTCACCCTGCGCAAATACCCAGGGCGAGGGGCCAGGAATGCGGCTTTCTTGCCCGATCCGTTACAGGAACGTCACCTCCCCGGAGGCGAGGTCGTAGTAGGCGCCGGCAATCGTCACCGAACCGTCCGCGATCACCGGGGCCAGGTCCGGCTCCGCCGTGCGCAGCCGCTCCACGCCCAGCATCACGTTCGCGCGGGCCGCGTTCTCCAGCAGGTCGCCCTCATCGCCCCGCACCTCCTGCACCGCCGGGGCAATCGCCTCCGCGAAGCGGTAGGCGTAGCCGGGGATCGGGTCGCCATCCAGCGCCGCGATCGCCGCCGCCACGGCGCCGCATGACGAGTGCCCCATCACCACGATCAGCGGCGCCCGCAGCACATCCACGCCGAAAGTGATGCTGCCCCGCGCCGCCTCATCGATCACCTGGCCAGCGGTGCGCACCACGAACAGATCCCCGACCGTCTGGTCGAAAATCAGTTCCGGTGGCACCCGCGAATCGGCGCAACTCACGATCACGGCGAACGGGTGCTGCCCGCCTGCAGTGGCCTCGCGGTCGGCCGCCAGGTCATCGAACGCGGTCAGTTCCCCGGCCACGTAGCGCTTGTTGCCATCGATCAGCCGCTGCAGGCCGTCGGTGGCTGGCGGCACCGGCGTGCCGTCGTAGTCGAACTCGGCGGCGGCGGCGCGCTGGGAGAGCAAGCGCGCTGCGCCCCAGGCCAGGGGAAGGCTGGCCACACCGGCCACGAAGCGCCTGCGGGAACTGGGAAGGATGACAGGAGAGGAGCCCACGTGCCCGATCCTTTCGCAATCAGACCACGACTGCACGCCGCACGGTCGCGGGCGCTCGCCGCATCATAGCGGGTTCCCGCGCGATCTTCTGGAGGATGCGCGCGAACCCGCCACCGCCTTTCGCTCCTCCCTCCCTGCACCCCCTGAGGGCGCTGCCCGTCACCCCCTGAGCGCGCCGCGTCCTCAGCTCCTCCGCCCGTACTCGAGCTGCGGATACCAGTCCGTCCCGCGGCCGGCGGGCGTCCAGTCCAGGATGTTCCACAGCGGCGTCGGGTCTGGCGCAAGGTGCGGATCGAAGCCCGGATCGGCGGTTTCCTCGCCACCCTCCGGCGCCCAGAACAGGCGCACCTCGTCGCCCTCGCGCTGCCAGACCAGCACCATCGCCCCTTCATCGCTGCCGTTGAGGCCGCGATAGTCGATCGCGAAATCGTCGCCCACCAACTGATAGAAGCTCAGGTGCGTCCAGCCGCGCTCCCGCGCGAACGCCAGTTGCCGCGCCACCGGCGAGCGGCCCACAATCGCCAGCGCGATGCGCTGCTCGATATCGGGCGCGGGGATATCGAGCGAGCCCACGAACGAGGTACACATCGGGCAGGGGCGCTCGCGCTCCGGGCCGTACATCCAGAAATAAGTGAAGAGCGTATCGTGCTCGCCGAACAGATCGCGCAGGGTGCGCTCCTGGCCCTGCTCGTCCAGGAAGCGGTACTCCTTCGCCACCGGCCCCGGCGGCAGCGCGCGGCGCTGCGCGGCCACGCGCTGAATCTGGCGGCGCAGCGCGATCTCCTCGGCCAGCAGCTTCTCCCGCGCCTGGCGGTACGCCGGGCTCTCACCGGGGAAGGGGTGGCTGCCCTTCGCGGCCAGCTCCGTGGCGGAGGGCAGATGTTGGGTATCGGTCATGCTCTTGCTCCCTCGTAACGTGCGGGGCCCGGCGCGCCCGGCTGCGTGAAGCCGTCCCGTGCGGGCATCCCCGGCGCTGCAGTGGCAGCGACACTCCCTGGTCGAATCGCTGCGCCCCTTTTCGACAGGCCACTGTTGCCTGCACAACGCTGCGGCGGAGTTCTCCACACGGGCATTGCGCCCCATGCGGTGAACCGCTACGCTGAACACCCGCCCAGGGGTTAGTGCCACGTGTCGCCGTGTTCAACGCAGGAGTAACGTGCATGAAAACCGACACTTTCGACACGATCGCGCGCGCGGCCGGGGCAGACCGGCGCCGGGCCATGCTCGCCCTCGGTGCGGCCGGGCTGGCCATGACGCTGGCCCAACCCCGTGCCGCCTGGGCCGGGAAGGCCGGAAAGAAGGCCCGTAAGAAGTGCAAGCGGCAGATCGCCACCTGTACCGACCAGGTGACCGCCTACTGCGCGCAGACCCCCGAGCCCACGGTGTGCCAGGATGTGCTGCTTCCCTGCTGCGCTTCCTGCCATGTCGCCGACGGGGTGATGTGCGTGCTCAACGCCCTCGAGGTCACCGCGTAGGCGTCGTCGCTCGCGGCCCGCAGCGTGCGGCTGGAGGACCCTCACCCCCAACCCCTCTCCCTGTGCGCAGGGCGAGGGGCTTTCGTTTGGCGGCCATGTGTGTCCGCTGTGGCTGCGGCGCGCCGGTTCCTGGCCCCGCCCACGCGGATCGGCTCCCCTCTCCCTGCGCACAGGGAGAGGGGCTGGGGGTGAGGGTCCTCCAGCCGCAGCCCAGCCTGTTCCCGGTCTCCCTCCCTCCCCTTGCCGTTCGGTGCGCGGGAGCGGGGCTGCCGGCCCACGCGCCGCGCCCCCGGCCTGTTACAGTGCCGCACACGGCCTTGCACCGCGCGAAGGGGCGCGTGACCACGTTCAGCGAAAGGAACCCGACCATGGCCAGCACACGCACCTGGGCGCGCAGCCTGGCGCTCGCCTGTCTCCTCGGTATCGGTATCGGCAGCGGCGGCGGCATCCCGGCGGCCTCCGCGCAGGATGCGCCTACCCCCGTCGTCATCGACAGCGACATGATCTCCGACGACTGGATGGCCACCCTCTACGTCCTCAACAACCCGCGGTTCGATGTCCAGGCCATCACCGTCACCGGTGCGGGCTTCGCCGACTGCGAGGCGGGCGTACGCGCCGCCCTCGGTATCCTGGCGCTCACCGGCCACAGCGATGTCCCGGTCAGTTGCGGGTCCGAGGATCCCCTGGTTGGGACCAACGCCCCGCCAGCCGACTGGATGACCACCATCGAGACGGTCGAGGCGCTCGGCCTGCCGGAGGGCGGGCAGGCGGCGGAGGAGGACGCCGTCGCGCTCTTCACCTCCACCATCCAGGCTGCCGATGCCCCGGTGACCGTGCTCGCCCTCGGCCCGCTCACCAACGTCGCCTCGGCGCTGGAGGCTACCCCGGAGCTGGTGGACCAGATCGAGATGATGGTGATCATGGGCGGCGCGGTCGATGTCGATGGCTCCTTCGTCAGCGATGCGAACACCAGCGCCGAGTGGAACATCTACAGCGATCCGCACGCGGCGCGGCTCGTCTTCGAGTCTGGCGTGCCGATCACGCTGGTCCCGCTGGACGCCACCAACGACGCGCCGGTGACCCCGGCGTTCGTGGCGAAGCTGCAGGCGGAGCAGGCCACCCCCGCCGCCGAGTTCGTCGCCAGGCTCCTGGAGACCAACGCCGCGTCCATCGCCGCGGGCAGCTACGACTTCTGGGATCCGCTGGCGGCCGTGGTGCTGGGCGACCCCAGCCTGGTGACCCTCACCCCGCGTGCGGTGACGGTGATCGACATCCCCGGCGCTCCGGAGGATGGCCGCACCAAGCCTGTCGCCAACGGCTCCGACAT